>DASXVQ010000209.1:0-62699 GCA_036504155.1 Myxococcales bacterium | reverse complement strand
CCAAATAGCGGTCAGTTTTCTGTCCGCAGTCTGGAAGGTTCCTTTCACATGGAGAACGCAGAGAGCAAGCCCGTCGTGCCGCCGGAAGAAGATTTCGCCGCAATGTTCGAGCAGTCCATCAAGGACCGCGGTGGCGAAGCAGTGCTGCAGGAAGGCGAGATCGTCAAGGGCACGATCGTGCAGCTCACCAAGGACTACGCCGTCATCGACGTCGGCTACAAGTCCGAGGGCCAGGTCCCGATCTCTGAGTTCACCAACGCCAAGGGCGAGGTGACCATCAAGGTCGGCGATCCGGTCGACGTCCTCCTCGAGGCCCGCGAGAACGACTCGGGCATGGTCGTCCTCTCCAAGGAGAAGGCCGACAAGATGCGCATCTGGGACGAGATCAGCGCGGCTTGCGAGCGCGACGAGATCGTCAAGGGCACCATCGTCGGACGCGTCAAGGGCGGCCTCTCGGTCGACATCGGCGTCAAGGCGTTCCTGCCCGGTTCCCAGGTCGACATCCGCCCCGTGCGGAACCTGGACCAGTACATCGCCAAGGAATTCGAGTTCAAGGTCATCAAGTTCAACAAGAAGCGCGGCAACATCGTCCTCAGCCGCCGCGTGCTCTTGGAGAAGCAGCGTGAGGAGCTGAAGAAGGAGACCCTCAAGAAGCTCAAGGAGGGCGCGATCCTCACCGGCGTCGTCAAGAACCTCACCGACTACGGCGCCTTCATCGACCTGGGCGGCATCGACGGCCTGCTGCACATCACCGACATGAGCTGGGGCCACATCCGGCACCCCAGCGAGGTGTTCAACGTCGGTGACGAGGTCCGCGTCGTCGTCCTCAAGTTCGACCCGCAGACCGAGCGCGTCAGCCTGGGCCTCAAGCAGATCCAGGAGGACCCCTGGCACCGCGCCGACGAGAAGTACCCGGTCGGCACCCGCGTCAAGGGCCGCGTGGTCAGCGTCATCGACTACGGCGCCTTCGTGGAGATCGAGCCCGGCGTCGAGGGCCTGGTCCACGTGTCCGAGATGAGCTGGACCAAGCGCGTCAAGCACCCGTCCAAGCTCCTCAACGTCGGCGACCAGGTCGAGGCGATGGTCCTCGACATCGATCCCAAGGCCAAGCGCATCGCGCTGGGCATGAAGCAGATCGAGCCGAACCCCTGGACCCTGCTCGAGGACAAGTACCCGATCGGCTCGGTCATCAAGGGCCAGGTCAAGAACGTCACCGACTTCGGCATCTTCGTGGGCGTCGAGGAAGGCATCGACGGCCTGGTGCACGTCTCCGACCTGTCCTGGGTCAAGCACATCAAGCACCCGGGCGAGCTCTTCAAGAAGGCCGACGAAGTCGAAGCGGTGGTGCTCAACATCGACGTCGAGAACGAGCGCTTCAGCCTCGGCATCAAGCAGCTGCAGCAGGACCCCTGGGAGACGCTGTCCGAGCGTATGCCCGTGGGCAGCCGCGCCAAGGGCAAGGTCACCAAGGTCACCGACTTCGGCGCCTTCGTGGAGATCGAGGCCGGCATCGAGGGCCTGGTGCACGTCTCCGAGATGCGCGAGGAGCGCGTCGAGAACCCTCGCGACGTGGTCAAGGAAGCCGACGAGATCGACGTCAAGATCATCGACATCAACACCACCGACCGGAAGATCGCCCTGTCCATCAAGGCGCTCACCCACGACGGCGACGACGACTACCGCGAGTACCTCCGCCGCCAGAGCGAAGGCGCCAAGTCGAAGCTCGGCGACAAGCTCGGCGAGCTGCTGAAGAAGAAGTAAGCCGGCTCCAGAGCCGCGCTGCGTAACACTCGAGGGCCCGCTCCGGCGGGCCCTCTTCTTTTGGCGCCACCACCGCGCCGCCCGCAGCCGGACCACGATCTGCAGCGCCTCCACCAGGCCAAGCAGGAGCTCCGCTCGGACACCACGCAACCCGATACAGGCCGAACTGAAGATGCTCGAGCAGTGGCGTCCGAGCCCAGCGGCGCGCGCTGGCTCTGGTCGTCGTGACGATCGCCCGAGCGCGCGTGGCGCTCGCGGATGGGCAGGCCGGCCCGCGGCGCGGGCAAATGGAGAATCCCCGCGAGCGTGCCTGAAGGGTCTAGACGCGCACGGGGACTTCTGGCTCGGGCTGGGGAGCTACGGCTGCTTGGGGGCGGTGGCGGGGAAGGGCAGTCCGTCGTCGGTGGCGCGGCTCCAGGTGCCGTCCTCCTCCTTGCCGACGATCATGGTCCCCGAGAAGTTGCCCCCCTCGAACCTGAATCTCAGGCACTCGGCGTGGGAGCTGCAGTCGACGGCGCCGGCGAAGGTGTAGGTCACCTCGTCGGCCCCGGGCGCGAGTTGCCCGTACGGCCCACGCGCACCCTCGAAGCCGTAGGGGTAGAGCGCCTTGAGCTGCTCGACGGGGAGCCTCTCGCGGGTCATGGCGCCGGCGATCAGCACGACGACGGCGATCAGGGCGAAAGCGACGGCCGGCACGACCCACTTGCCCTTGGCCGGCGCGCTGACGTTGGCGGTCGCGCTCGGGTCGGCGATCGCCGCGGTGGACGGCTTGGACGGCCTGCGTGTTTCCAGCTCCTTCTCTTTCGCCTCCTTGGCGTGCTGGCGGGTGAACGCGCCCGCGGTGACAGGCTTGGGGGCCTTGGCCGTCTCTTCGGGAGCGAGCGAGTCGGCCCCGAGCATCATGGTGGCGTTCGGGTCGACGGCTTCTTCCTCTTCAGGCTCTTCCTGGGCGCTGAAGGGCGCGGTCGAGGGCGCGGTGGCGCCGGGATCCACGGCGGGGACCGGGAGCGCCTTCGACGGCCGCTTCAGCTTCATCGACGGCCGCTTCGGCGGCGGCGGGGGCGGCGGCGCCCGATCCAGCATCATCGTCGCCTGGCCATCGAGCGACGGATCGATCTCGCCCTCGTCGTCTTCGCCGCCGGGAGGAGTGAGCCCCTTGGCCGTGGACGACGCCAGGTCCTCGAGGCTCATTCCGAGGACGGTCGCCTGGGCGGACTCCGGGAACTCCTGCTCTTCTTCCTCGGGCTCCGGGGCGGGGGCCGGTGCGGACTTCGGCTTCTTGTCGACGGGAGGCATGGGCCCGAATGGTAGCAGCCTCGCTGCGCCCCGTCAGGTCAGCTTGGCCGCGAGCAGGTAGAAGGCGAGCCCCAGGCCGAACGAGGTGGCGTTCGCGGCCAGCGAGACGAGCGCCGCCCGCGCTGGCTTCAGGTCCGCGAAGACCACCACGAAGAACGCCGCCTCGGCGAGCCAGGCGAAGGTCTCGGAGATGGCCGTCGTGCCCGACCACGGCAAGGGCAAGAGCGGGAAGGCGAACCAGACCAGCGGGTGGGTCGCCAGGTTCGCGAAGAAGAGCTTGCCCACGAGCCGCGCCCGCGACGCCTCGTGCCGGCGCAAGAGCGTCGCGGCCAGCGGGAGCTCGATGGCCAAGGTCAGCAGGAATGCGAAGAGCCAGCGTGTCATCGCGCGCGCAGCCTAGCACCAGTCGCTTTCCGTGCGACTCGAGCGGGGGCGCCATTACATGACCCTACCGGGGGCTCGTCCTCGACTGGGCCGAAGCCTGCCCTCATCCCGTGAGGTCCACCTTGGCGAGCGTCACCTCCCTGCACGGCGTCCGGCCCGAGCCCCGCGAGGTCCACCGGAAGCGGGCCATCTACTTCGGCTCCTCCGCGGCGCAGTTCGAGCGCCTGGTGAAGAGCTTCGGCGACGTGCCCGGGTGCGAGAAGCTGCCCAACGAAGGCTCGGTGATCCGCCACGGCGAGCTGTGCTGCGAGTGGGTGCCGCGGCTCGACGTCGAGTCGCTGCTCGACGAGCTGCACACCCGCTACGTCAACCTGGTGGTGCTCGACCTGCGCGGGCCGGTGGAGCAGCTCAGGGACCGCGCCGCGTTCGCCTTCCGCATCCTCGAGTCGCTCGACCAGGTCGGGGAGATCGAGGAGCGCTACGCGTTCCACCGCATCCTGGTGCTGGTCTCCGGCAGCGAGGCCCCGGTGGACGAGGTGGTGCTCAAGCTGGGCGCCCACGGCGTGCGCCAGGTGCTGCGCGAGGCGGAGTTCCCGGCCAGCGACGCCAGCGAGGTCGCCTTCGCCGAGCGGGTCTCGGCGGCGGCGTGCGCCATGATGGGCGAGCGCAAGCAGGGCAAGACGGCCCTGTGCGCCGCCGGCGGCGGGCTGACCGGGATCTTCTTCGAGCTCGGCGCGCTCAAGTGCATCGACGACTGCCTCCCCGGCGGCGGCGTCAACGCCTTCGACATGTTCTTCGGCATCAGCGCCGGGGCGGTGGTCAACTCCCTGGTCGCCTGCGGCTACTCGGTGGACGAGTTCATGGCCGCCATCGTGGGCGTTCCCGGCGGGCGCATCGCCCCGCTGGACCTGCGGGTGATGCGGCTGGCGCACGTCAACTACCAGGATCTGCTCGAGCGGGTGGGGCGGGCGGCGCGGCTGGCGTGGTCGGGCCTCGTCGGCCGGCTGGGGCGGGGCCTCTCACGCCGGGAGACCTCGCTGTTCGAGCTGGCCGACCTGCTGACCCCGCCGTTCAGCAGCGATGGGTTCGAGCGGATGCTGCGCACCATCCTCACGGCGCCGGGCGCCTGCAACGACTTCACCCGCCTGCCCAAGCCGCTCTTCGTCGGCGCCACCGACCAGGACGCGCGCTCGCACGTCATCTTCGGCACCGCGGGGTTCGACGAGGTGCCCATCAGCCTCGCCGTGCAGGCCTCGATGAGCATCAACCCGGCCTTCTCGCCCACCTACATCGGTGGCCGCTACTACGAGGACGGCGCGGTGACGCGGACCTCGAACTTCGGGGAGGCCATCAAGCGCGGCGCCACGCTCATCCTGGTCGTCGACCCCTTCGTGCCCTACGTGGCGCGCGAGGCGGGCTTCGCCGGGCAGCGCGGGCTGCTCTACAACATCGACCAGAACGTGCGGACCATCTCCTTCACCCGCTACGAGACGACCCGCGACGTGGTGCTGCGCCGCTACCCCGAGGTGAGCGCCTACACGTTCCTGCCGGCCAACCGCCTGCGGCGCCTGATGGCGGTCAACCCGATGGACCACCGGCCCTACCTCGAGATCTGGCGCGGGGCCTACCTGTCGACGCTGGGCCGGCTCACCAGGCTCAAGCACCGCATCGCGGGCGACCTGAAGCACCACGGGCTGAGGCTGGACACGGCAAAGGCCGAGGCGGTGGCGGAGCAGCTCGAGCGCGCGGACCGCCCGCAGTTCGCCGACTTCTTCCCGGACCGCAAGGTCGCGCTGCGCCTGCCGCCGCTGGTGCACGAGCCGCGCGCGCCGGCGGCCGACGCCGAGAGCTCGGTGGCGTGAGCCGACCTGCGACTCGCGGCTCGCCCGCTAGACCTCGCCCTTGCCCTTCTCCCCGGTGAAGCCCTCGTCCTTGTCGGCGAAGAGCAGGTTGAAGGTCGTCAGCGAGCCGTAGCAGCGGGTGATGTACTGCTGGAACTCGACCTTCTCGGCGTCGCTGAGCTTGGCGTGGCCGTTGAGCTTGGCCTCCAGCACGCGCAGCCGGTCGCGCAGCATGACCACCTTGTGGAAGAGCGCGTCGATGGGCAGTTCCTTGGGCTGCAGGCCCTCGGCCCCCGGCTTCATGAGGATCATCCCGCCCTCCCACTTCGGGGCCAGGCGGACGTCGCTCGTCTCTTCCATGGCTTCGCGCAGGACGGCCTTCAGCTCGTCTCGGGTCATGTTCTCGAACTCCGGGAGGGGGACGTCCGCCTTGCGGACGACCGGGGCGATTTGGGGGCGCCGGGTGGCGCGCTCGCGCTCTTGATCCTTGGGGAGGGCGCGAGGAAGCGGTGCGGCGCGGGGAAGGAACTTGTTGCAGACGGGGGCGCTGGCCGGGAACATCCCGCGGTCGAGCATGACCCGGCAGTCGCCCTTCCAGGTGCCGTCCTCTTTCGTCACGGCCTTGAAGAGGCGGCAGTTCCCGCAGACCTTGGCGCCGGGCGCGGCCAGCATCTCCTCGTCGGCTTCGGCTTCGGCGGCGGCGGGGGCAGGCTCGGGTGCGGGAGGCTCGGCTGCGGCGGGTGGGGTGGGACTCGGGCCGGGGGCGAGCGGGGCGGGTGGGGTGGGACCGGGTGCGGCGGCGATCGGGGCGGCGGGAGCCGCGGGTTCCGAGGGTTGCTCGGCGGCGGGGCCGGGAGGTGTCTCGACGTCTGCCAAGTGGGGTCCTTTCGGCGCCGGTGCGGCGGCGGGCGGAGTATCGCAAAAGCGTCTCGCGAGGTCACCCGCCGGGACCCCTTGCCGGCGCCCGGGATCGTCTGAAGGTTTCAAGCGATGGGACCGTGGCTGCGCGGCATGGCAATCTTCCTTGCGGCGTTTTCGACCGCGACGGCGCGCGCGCAGGAGGAGCAGCCACGGGCTCATCCTCCTGATCAGTCCGCCGGGGAGCAGAAACCCTCGGCGGCTGATCAGGAGCTTCTTCGCCTGCGCAAGCAGGTGGCCGACCTGCAGGCCCAACTCGACCAGCAACGGGCGGAGCAGGCCGCGGCGCAGCAGCGCCAGCAGCAGCAGATCGAAGCCTTGCGCCAGCAGGCCGAGGCAGTGGCCGCGCGAGGCCGCGCGATCGAGGAGAACCGGCGGCTCCGCATCCAGTGGTGGAACCAGGCGGGGGAGGTCTTGGCCGACGCGGACGTCTCGATGATGGGAGGCTTCGCCGACGTCGGCGGGCAGATCGAGGCCGCACGCTCGCTCCTCGCTCGGGCGAGCGGGGACGCGGCTGGTTACGGGTATGCGCGCGAGGCCTCGAACGGCCGCGCGGCGCTCAACTCGCTGGACTCGGTCGAGGACCGGCTCGTCAACGGGGACCTCGCCGGAGCCCGAACCGACCTCTACTACGCGGTGAACTACGCGGTCGCTGCCCGGACGCTCGCGCGCAGCTCCTCCCAGCCGCTCTACGAACCCGCTCCCTGAGGCGCCTCGGCCGCCGGGTAGAGCACCCTCTTCCGGACGACCCTTGCGAACGGGGTCAGGCCGTGCGGCACCGCGCGCCGGCCGATGATCTGCTCGACCTCGAGGCCGCGGGCCACGAGCGCGTCGGCCACCAGCGAGCGATGGCAGCGCCAGGGCAGCGCCTCGGCGCACATGAAGGCGACCGGGCCGTCCAGGGCGAGGAGCTCGCGCAGGCTGTCCTCGAACTCGGCGGTCTGCATGTACTCGGCGAAGGCGCGGAACGAGGGGTTGCGCCAGCCGGCCGACGCCGGGTGGTCGCCCTTCTGCAGGTGGCGCAGCCCGCCGAGGCGCGGCAGATGGACATAGCCGATGCTCGCCCGGCCGAGGGCACCTGGCAGGGACTCGCGGTTGAACTGCGGGTTGCGCAGCGAGCGCGGGACGGTGCGGATGTCGGCCACCGTGGCGATCTCGTGGAGGCGGAGGACTTCGACGAGCTCCTCGAGCGCCCGCGTCGAGTGGCCGATGGCGAAGAGCTCGGGAGGGCGACGGGGCATGGGGATCAGGGTCAGAGCTTCCCGAGCCAGGCGTAGGTCGTCAGCACCGTGGTCATCTGGGCCACGATCGCGGCCGTGTCCGCGCCGCGGGACAGGCGCAGGCCCGCCGAGGAGGCGATGACGGTGTAGTCGCGGAAGAGCGAGTGCAGCGCCGCCGGCTTCACCGAGCGGCGGTTGAAGTCGGCCCAGTGCTTCACCGAGCCCAGGATGATCCGCTCGTGCTCCTCGAGCACCTCGTGCAGGAACGGGCCCGGGTCCGCCTCGCTCTCCTCCGAGCGGGCGCGGCGCGCCATCTCGATGAGGTCGTTGAGCATCTCGTCGCTCGTCTGCTCGGAGCCGGCGTCGACCAGGCGCAGGAACGACTCGGTGACGCGCCAGCGGGCCGGCTTGCCGTCGCGGCGGCGGGTGAGGATGGCGAAGTGCTGGGCGGGCTCCAGCTCGCGCGGGTGGAGGTTCCAGGCCTCGCGCAGCAGCGTGTGCTCGCTCCAGCGGTTGAAGGCGTGGTGGCGGTCGTCCGGGTCCATGACGATGAACTGCTCGCGCTCCTCCAGCCGGCCGATGACCGCGACCCAGTGCGAGAAGCCCTGGACCAGCAGGATGGCGGGCAGGCCCTCGCGCAGGTGGGTGCGCAGGCGGCGGGCGAAGGACGGGCCCTTGTGCTTGTCCTCCTGGCGCAGGAACTCGGTGCGCACGCCGAACCGGCGGGCGGCCTTGCGGATCTCGAACTCGTCCACGCCCTCGGTGTAGACGCGGTAGGGCTTGCCCAGGACGCGCGCGATCTCGCGCTGGTCGGCCTGGATGCCGAGGATCGCCAGGCAGGAGGAGAGGCTGGTGGGCCCGCAGTGGCCCGCTTCCTGGGGCTGCGGGATGAGGCTGAATTGCTCCATGGGCTGCGCTCTCATAGCTGTCTGAGAGAACGCTGGAGCCGCGCCGATTCTTGGACCGCGCCGAGCGCGAGCGAAGGGGCTAGCGAGCCCTCTGGAGGTGCTCGATCGAGCTGGCGGTCTTCTCCACCTCCGACGACCTCGGGATGACGATCACCAGCGGCATGGCCTTGCCCTCGACCTTCGTCTCCTCGATTCGGGTGACGGGCGTGACCTCGATCGCCGTCTCGACCTCGCCCTCCCTCACCACGGCCTTCGCCCAGGTGTCGTCGCCGCGCCTCGAGACGATGCTGAGCGTGCGCCGGCCGCCCTCGCTCGCGGCCTTGAGCGTCACCTTCTCCTGCCCCTTGAACTGCTCGCGGTAGAAGGCCTCGACCTTCGCGAAGCGCAGCGGGACCCGGAACACCTTCTGGCCCGGCGATATCGCCAGGGCCTTGCCGTCCACGGAGGGCAGGGGAAGGGGCTTGAGCGCGGCTTCCCCGGCCAGGGCGACCGACGAGCCGAGGGTCAGGACTGCGAGGGCGGCGAAAAGGCGCATGACGACCTCCGACCGGGTGACGCGATTGTCTCACCCTCGAGGACGGCAAGCGCGCCGCGCTCGTTTCAGACCTCGCTCAGCACCTCGTCGGCATGCCCGTCGACCTTCACCTTCGGCCAGACCTTGGCGACCTTGCCCTCCTCGTCGATGAGCACGGTCGAGCGGATGACCCCGGTGACCTTCTTGCCGTACATCACCTTCTCGCCCCAGGCGCCGTAGGCCTCCAGCATCCTGGCCTCCGGGTCGGAGAGCAACGGGAAGGGCAGGGCGAACTTGGTCTTGAACTTCTGGTGCGAGGCCGCCGAGTCGCGCGAGACCCCGAGGACCGCCACTCCTTTCTTCTTGAAATCCGCCAGCTTGTCCCGGAAGTCGCACGCCTCGCGGGTGCATCCGGGCGTGTTGTCCTTCGGGTAGAAGTACAGGACCACCTTCTTGCCGGCGAAGTCCGAGAGCCGGACCTCCGTTTCATCGTCGGAAACCAGCTTGAACTTCGGGGCCTTCTTGCCGATCGCCAGGGTCATCGCCGTCGCCTCCCGTGACTCATCGCGAAACTCGCTCCCGCCCGCTTCTTGACCTACGATTCGTGTCGGCGTGCCAGCCAAAGACTACGGTAGGTATTCGCTCCTCAAGAAACTCGCCACCGGCGGGATGGCCGAGGTGTTCCTGGCGCGCCAGAAGGGCCTGGAAGGGTTCGAGAAGCTGTGCGTCATCAAGCGCATCCTTCCGCACCTCGCCGACGACCAGGAGTTCGTTACGATGTTCCTGAACGAGGCGCGTATCGCGGCTCGTTTCGGACACCCCAACATCGCCCAGATCTTCGACCTGGGGATGGAGGAGGGGACCTATTACATCGCCATGGAGTACGTCCACGGCGAGGACCTGGGCCGCATCATGCGCCAGGCCTGGGCCGCCGGGACCTGGCTGCCCCTGCCCATCACCCTGCGGATCATCGCGCAGTCGTGCGAGGGCCTGAACTACGCGCACGCCAAGACCGACGAGCGCGGCGTGCCGCTCAAGGTCGTGCACCGCGACGTCTCCCCGCAGAACGTGCTGGTCAGCTTCGAGGGCAGCGCCAAGATCGTCGACTTCGGCATCGCCCGCGCCGCCGACCAGGTCTCCACCACGCGCTCCGGGGCCATCAAGGGCAAGTTCGCGTACATGTCGCCGGAGCAGGCCAGCGGCACGGCGGTGGACCACCGCAGCGACCAGTTCGCCATCGGCCTGGTGCTCTACGAGCTGCTGACCGGCGTGCGCCCCTTCAAGCGCGACGCCGACATCCTGACCCTGAAGGCCGCGGTCGACTGCGACATCCCGGCGCCGTCGCTGGTGGCCGAGGTCCCCAAGGCGCTCGACCCGATCGTCATGCGGGCGCTCTCCCGGGTCGCCGACGACCGCTACCCCGACACCGGTGGCTTCCAGCTGGCGCTCGACAACTTCATCGTGCAGCAGGGCTGGACGGTCGCCAGCGCCCACGTCGCCGAGTTCATGCGGGCGCTCTTCAAGGACCGCCTCGCCAAAGAGGCCGAGCTGGGCGAGCCCATCGTCGGCACGGACTCGCAGGGCACTCCCGCCAGCGGCAGCTTCCCGATGCCGAAGAAGGTGCCGACCCGCCCGGAGTTCCTCCTCCAGCAGCCGGTGGCCGCCCCGCCGATCAACCCGGCGGCGCTCACCGACGGCGCCCCTCCGTCCTCTCCTCCAACTCCGCCGGCGCCCGAGGTCGAGCCCGCGAAGCAAGCGTGGCAGTCGCAGTCGGGCATCCGCCCGGCCACCAACAACGGCAGCATCAAGGCCCCGACCAACGCCGGGACGCAGCCCAAGCGGCGCGCGACCTCCACCGACAGGCCAGGGCTCATCCCCAGCGGGTCGCGGCGCAGCGGCGTCGGCATCCGGGTCGTCTCCGACGACGAGCCCGAGCCCGCCACGACCATGGGGCCGCCGGCGCCGGCCGAGCGGCGGCGCTCCAGCCGCTCGCAGATGGCCGCCCGGGTCGACCCGCTCCCGCCGCCGGTGGAGCCCGAGGACCCCGACGAGGCAGACGGCGCGACGCAGGCCCTCCAGGCCGTGCCGCCTGACCCGCCGCCCGCCCCCGCCAAGTCGTCGACGAAGGAGACCCGGAAGTCGACCTCCAGCGGCGTCAAGCGCACCCCCACCGCCGAGAAGAAGCGCCGCAGCGTCCTGTACATGGACGAGCTGGAGCTCGAGAAGCAGAACCGCGCGCGCGCCGAGGCGGTCAAGCCCACCACCTCGTTCCTCGACGACGACGACGACGACGAGGCCACGGTCGCCAAGCCTGCGTACCGCGAGCGCAGCGGCTTCCCGAAGTGGATCCTGGGCGTCGTCCTGGTCGTGGCGTTCCTGGCCGTCGGCCTGGTGCCGAGCGTGCGGGCCAAGGTGCTGGGGATGCTCAAGGCGGCCGGCCCCGTCGACGACTTCGCCGACGTGTCCAACAAGGCCTCGCTGTTCCTGGAGACCAACTTCCCGGTCGACGTGTTCCTGGGCAAGGAACGGCTGGGGGCGACGCCGCTGAACGGGGTGCTGGTGCCCGAGGGCACGCTCAAGCTACGGCTGGTCAACGGCAACCTGGGCGTGGAGAAGGAGATCACGGTCCAGGGCAAGGGGTCGACGGTCCGGCACAAGGAGACCTTCGCGGTCGGGCGCGCTCGCTTCCGGTCCGACAAGGACTGCGAGGTCTTCATCGCGGGCAAGCGCGTGGCCAAGGCCAACGGCCCGTCGCTGGACTACTTCGAGGGGACCTACGACGTGGAGTGCCGCAACGAGGGCGCGGCGCTCGTCGGCTACGGCAAGCTCACCATCCCCAAGGACCGCACGAAGCTCGGGGACGTGGCCTTCAAGCTGGGGCCGATGAAGTAGGCGGGCGGGCTACGAGCTGATCCGCTTCAGCACCGCCTGCACGGCCTTGGCCGAGCTCTCCTCGGCGACGACCGCCGCCCCGCAGGAGGCGGCGTCGGAGACCAGGTGCTGGTGGATGAGCCAGCCGGCGTCGAGGCGATCCTTGGCGGGCGGCCGGCCGGCGCGCACCCGGCCGCGATCGGACAGGCGCTTGCGGTACTCCTCTTCGCTGGCGGCCGCGAGCAGGATGATCTGCGCGCCGCGCGAGCGGTAGCGGGAGAACTGGCTGGGCACCAGCGGCACGCCGTGGAAGATGGCGCTCTTGCCGGTCACCAGGTAGCTGTCGATGATGCGCGCCGCCGCGGCGGCCAGCGGCCGCACGTGGGCCTGGAAGCCGGCGACGACGGTCGCCGGGTTGAGCGCGCCGTGCATCTCGTAGGCGTTGAGCGCGTTGCGGAACAGCATCGGGTCGTCCTGCTCGCGGCTCTGGATGCGCAACAGGTCGCGGATGACGTCCACGTCGACCAGCCGGAGCAGCCCCAGCTCGCGCGCCACCTCGTGAGCCACCACCGACTTTCCGACGCCCGGCGCACCGGCGATGAGCAGCAGCATGACGTGGGCCTCCACGGCAACGGGTCGAGGGGTGAGGTTGCCACGGCGGAGCGCGCTTGGGAAGCGGTGGGGCCGGGTGGGAGAGGCCGGACCCGGGCACGCCGCTTGGCCGGACGGCCGCCTTGACCCCCTGAGAGGCCGGTGGTTAGGTTTTCCAGGCGGCGTCGTCGTCGAGGGCGGGTCGAGGGCGGGTCGGGCTCCATGGCTGACAAGAAGGATCACATCGGCCTCTCGGATACCCACAACTCGCGGGGAATAGAGCTGGCAGATCGCGGCTGGCTCGACGAGGCGGTGAGCGAGTTCCGCAAGGCGATCGAGCTCGACCCGGAGAGCGCCCACGCCCACGACAACTTGGCGACCGTGCTGGCGGAGAAGAAGCACTTCCGCGAGTCGCTCTCCGAGTACCTGAGGGCCATCGAGCTCGAGCCCGACAGCGCCACCGCGCACTACAACCTGGCCTGCTTCCTGGCGACGAACGCGACCGAGATGGCCATCGCCGAGTACCGCGAAGCGATCGAGGAAGAACCCGACTACCCGGACGCCCACGTCAACCTCGCGCTGGTGCTGGTGGACCAGGGCGAGCTGGCGGAGGCCAAGAAGGAGCTCGAGCTGGCGGTCGGCCTGGCGCCCGAGGATTCGCTGCCCCGGCACGAGCTGGCCTCCCTGGCCATGGAGGAGGGCGACTTCAGGAGCGCCATCGCCCACCTCAAGGAGGTCGTCCGCCTCTCTCCGGACGACTACGAGGGCTGGCTCGACCTGGGCGTCTGCTACGCCCAGAAGGGCATCTACTCCGAGGCCGAGAGCGCCTACGAGCGGGCCCGCACGCTCAACCCGAGCGACCCGCTGCTGACCTACGACCAGGCCGCGCTCTACGCCCAGTGGGGCCGGGCCGCGGAGGCCAAGCGCCTGCTCGGCCAGGCCATCGCCGCGGACCCCACCAAGGTGCGCGGCTGGCTCGGCAGCGACCCGATGTTCGACTCGCTCAAGGGTGACCCGGACTTCGAGGCGCTCGCTCACGGCGGCTGACCGACCGTCCCTCCCAACGGAGAGGAGCGGGTCCCGTGCGCGCGACGCGGGCAGTGGCGAGCTTTGCGAAAGGATTTCCAGAAGGAGGCCGCCAGGCGGGCGGCCGGACGCTCGTCCCGGCGGAGTCTGCGCAGGCGTCCGCGAGGCCGACGTGAAGCCATCGGAGCCACCGCGCGCCGGCGCGCCCCCACCACCGTCCCCCGCCAAGCTGGAGTTGGTGGGCGTGAGCAAGGTCTTCGCCTCCAAGACCGGGCAGGTGGAGGCCCTGCGCGACGTCTGGCTCACGATGCGGCGCGGCGAGTTCGTCGCCCTGGTCGGCCCTTCGGGGTGCGGCAAGACGACGCTGCTCAACATCATCGCCGGCCTCGAGCAGCCCGACGAGGGCGAGGTCCGCGTGGACGGGCGGGTGGTCCACGGCCCCGGGCCCGACCGCATCGTCATGTTCCAGGAGTCGGCGCTCTTCCCCTGGCTCACCGTCCGGGCCAACGTCGAGTTCGGGCTGGGGCTCAAGGGGCTGTCCCGCCGGGAGCGCCGGCGCAAGGCGCTCGACGGGCTGAAGCTCGTCAACCTCTCGGCCTTCGCCGACAGCTACGTGCACGAGCTGTCCGGGGGCATGCGCCAGCGGGCCGCGCTCGCCCGGGCGCTGGTGCTCGAGCCCGAGGTGCTGCTCATGGACGAGCCGTTCGCGGCGCTCGACGCCGAGTCGCGCGGCTCGCTCACGCGGGAGCTCGAGGGGCTGTGGCAGAAGATGGAGATGACGGTGGTCTTCGTCACCCACCAGGTGCCCAGCGGGGTGCAGCTGGGGGAGCGGGTCATCGTCTTCGGCTCGCACCCCGGGCGGATCATCGGCGAGTACCGCGTCGAGCTGCCCCGCCCGCGCCGCGAGACCGACCGCGGGCTCGTCGCCCTCTCCGAGGCGATCACCGAGCGCTTCGGCGCCACGGTGCGCCAGGAGCGCGAGGAGGAGCGCCGCGGTGGAGTCTAGGACCGCCGAGGGCCTGATGCCCAGGCCGCCGGGAGTGGCCGCCCGGCGCCGCGCGGCCGCTCCGCGCTCGTCGCGGCGGGCGCAGCTGGTCTTCTTCGCCGTGACGCTCCTGCTCTGGCAGCTGGGGGCCCAGCTGGGACTGTGGCGGACCTACCTGTTCCCTTCGCCTCTCGAGGTGGCGCAGAAGATCGTCCACGGCTTCGCGACCGGGGCTTACCTGAAGGGGACGGGCATCACGCTGCTGCGGCTGGTCGAGGGCTACCTCATCAGCGCGGTGGCGGGGGTCGGCCTCGGAGTGGCCATCCGCCACCTGCCGCTGCTCGATCGCACGGTCGGCGCGCTCATCGTCGGGTTGCAGGCCCTGCCGTCGGTCTGCTGGCTGCCCATCGCGCTCTTGTGGTTCGGGCTCTCGCAGGCGGCCATCATCTTCGTGGTGGTGATGGGGGCGCTGCTCTCCATCACCGTCGCGACCGAGCAGGGCATCCGCAACGTGCCGCCCATCTACGTCCGCGCGGCCCGCACCATGGGGGCCAAGGGGCTGGGCCTCTACCTGCGGGTCGTGCTGCCGGCGGCGCTCCCGTCGATCATCACCGGCATGAAGCTCGGCTGGGCCTTCGCCTGGCGCTCGCTGATGGCCGCCGAGCTGCTCTACGTTTCCGGCGGGCTGGGGCAGCTGCTGATGATGGGCCGGGAGTTCAACGACATCGGCGAGGTGGTGGCGGTGATGGTCCTCATCGTCGCCATCGGGCTGCTCAACGACCGGCTCGTCTTCAGCTCGCTGGAGCGCAAGGTGCGCGAGCGCTTCGGCTACGACCGCGCGTGAGGCCGGCGAATCCTTCCCTCGGCCACCCGGCTCTCACGCTCCCAAAGGGAGGTCCCAACCTTGAACCTGCACTTCGAACCCACCTACATCCTCTACGCCCTGGCGGCGCTCTTCTTCGCGTGGACGATCTTCAAGCGCCGCGGCGACATCTCGTCGGCGGAGGCCCGCAAGCTGGTCTCGGAGGGCGGAGCGCGGCTGCTCGACGTGCGCACGCCGGGCGAGTTTGCCTCCGGGCACCTCGACGGGGCGCTCAACATCCCGGTCCAGGACCTCTCCGCGAGCCTGAAGAAGGTGGGCCCCAAGGAGAAGCCGGTCGTCGTCTACTGCGCCTCGGGCGCCCGCAGCGCCATGGCCGCCCGGCTGCTCAAGGCCAACGGGTGGCAGACCGTGCGCAACCTGGGGTCCATGTCGCGCTGGTAGCCCCGGCGTCCAGGTCCGGACATTCCTTGACCCTTCGGTCGGGGCGGCTTATACGGGGCGACCGCTGTTCACCTCGCCTCGACCTCGACCGGAGCCCCTGATGACTGCGATTCGGACCCTCGTGCTGGCCACTGCCGGCCTCGCCCTGTTCGGATGCGCCACCGGCGCGAAGACGGTCCAGCTGCGCGCCGACGCTCGCGCCATGGGCGGGGTCGATGCCGCCGCGTCGATGGAGGTCCCCGAGGGCTGGTACCAGTCCAGCAAGCGCGCGGATCGACTGGTCTTCTCGGCGCCGGACAACTTCTCGTCGCTGACCCTGTCGCTGCAGGCGGTGCGCGGGGACGCCACGCGCTGCCCCGAGTTCGCCAAGAGCGCCGCGACGGAGGCCGCCAAGAGCCCGCTCGCCATCGCCCAGTTCCTCGCTCCCTCCGAGGACGTCACCGACTGGAGCATCACCCTGCCAGCCAGCCCCCCGGGTCCCAGCGACCGCTACGTCCAGGGCCGGGCGATGTGCCGCAACGGCGCGCTGGCCGTGGTCTCCTGCTCCACCGGCATCGCCCGCAAGGACAGCACCGGCGCCACCTGCGCCAAGGTCCTGGCGAGCCTCGCCATCGGCGGCGCGGCCGCGCCGGCGCCGGCGCCGACCTCGGTCACCATCCCGGTCGCCGCCGTCGCCGGCAACGACTCGACCCCCGCCGTGGCTCCCGTTCCTGCCGCTCCCGCTCCCGCTCCCGCTGCTGCTCCCGCGCCTGCGGCTGCCCCTGCCGCGTCGGGCACGGTCGGCGTGCCGGCCGGCAAGGACCTCATCGTCTTCGCCGCCGCGCCCATCGACGCCGACCCCGCCAAGGCCACCGGCCTGCGCACGAGCTTCACCTGCGCCGAGCCGATCTACGGGCGGATGTTCCTCTCCACCGAGGTCGAGAAGTACCTGGACGGCAGCCCGCTCAAGCGGCGCATCCTGCTCGACGGCGACAAGGAGATCTGCGAGTTCAGCGAGCGCGGGCCCAAGGAGCTCCTGAAGGACGCGTCGGTCGCCATCTTCGTGGCCCCCGAGCCGGGCGCGACCAGCCACCGGGCCTGGACCTCCTGCGCCAAGGAGCTGGCCAAGGCGCTGCAGCCGGGCAACCACAAGGTCCGCGTGCGCTACCCGGCCGGCCGCGCGGTGGAAGCGACCTTCGATCTCGAGTGCACCGAGGCGACCCTGGCCACGATGCGCGAGCGCGCCGAAGCCGCCTACGCCGCGGACAAGGCGGCTGAGAAGGCGAACCGCGAGCTGCCGGTCGCGGGGATGACCGACGCCGCGCTCGAGAAGGACTTTCAGGACGCCTTCGCCTCGCAGAAGTGGGACGGCACGGCGCTCAAGCCGGTCATCACCGACAAGGACTGGAACATCGTCAAGAACGAGCTCACCAGCGCCATCATCCGCCGCTGGCTGGGCGGCTGGGTCGCCTACAAGCTGCCCGACGGCAACTGCAAGCTGCGCTCGATCTCCATCGAGCAGATCTGGGACGGGCAGGCCTACGGGAAGTCCCGCTTCTCCGGGTCGGGGGACACCAACGACATCGACTGCGCCAAGGTGAAGTGAGCGCAGCGCAACCGAGGACCAACGCATGAACCGCACCCTGACGATTCTGGCCACTGCCGCCCTCCTGACCTCCTGCGCGAGCGGCTCCAAGTCGCTCGTCCTCAAGGGCGACGCCCGCCTCATCGGCGGCAACGAGACGGTCGCCAAGCTCGAGCTGCCCGGCGAGTGGACGATCACCAGCAGAAAGGCCGACCGCATCGAGGCCGGCGCCCCGGACAACTTCTCCCGGCTGACGATGACCATGGCCCCGGTGCTGGTCGCCCCCGAGGCCTGCGCCGAGCTCGCCACGCGCGCCGCCACCGACCTGGCCGCGGCCGCCGCCGCCGGCAAGGGCGACGTCAAGCCGGAGATCGCCGCCGTCGGCGCGCCCGAGATCGTCGGGTTCACCGAGACCGTGCCGGCCTCGCCTCCGGGCCCGGGCGATCGCTACGTGGTCGGCCGAGTGGTCTGCCGCGCCGGCGCCCTGGTCAGCGTCCAGTGCTCCACCGGCATCAGCCGCAAGGACACGACCGGCGCGGACTGCAAGAAGGCGCTCGACAGCCTGAGCGTCGAGGCCCCCGCGGCCGCCGCTGCCAAGCCCAGCGGGTCCTGATCCGCAAGGCTGGACGCCCGCAAATCGAAAGGGCCGCTGCCACCGCGAAGAGCGGGGCGGCGGCCCTTCGTTCCTCCCACAGCTACTTCGCGTCGCCCTCGCCGGCCAGGTACGCGAGGATGACCTCGTCGAGGCTCTTCTCGCTGATGAGGTCCTCGCCGAAGAGCGTCTCGCCGCCCTCGAGCGGCTTGGGGGCGCTGGTCAGCTGGCGGGCCGCGATGACCTCGGGCGGCAGCGCCGGGGGCCGGGGCGCCTGCGGCTGCTGCACCACGTTGTTCAAGGGGATGGGCAGGGGCGGGCCGCTCGGCGGCCGGGGCGCGTCGGTGGCCAGCTGCCCGGGAGCGTAGGAGCGGGACTGCTCGGCCTCGTCGTACACGCCGTTGAGGAGATTGCGCAGCATCTCCTTGTGCTGTTCCTCCATCAGCTCGCGCACGACCTGAGGGAGGTTCTCGGCGTTGACGATGTCCGCGTAGGCGGTCTTCTTCGACGCGAGGATGTTCCCGCCCACGAACAGGTGGGTGATGATGTGCGGGTTGTTGACTCCCGAGTCCTCGGTCTGGATGTGGTACAGCTTCCCCTTGTGCTTGATGTTGTGGTTGAACCCGGTGACGGCTTTCTTGAAAACGGTCATGATTTCGTAGGCTTGGCGGCGCCGTCGCGGTGGGTGGGGGAGCTGAAGAGCCCACACATTAGCCTGAGCGGTGGGACCGGGCAAGGCTCCATCAAGCCGGCCAGCCTCAGCGGATGGCCTTGCCGCCGCCCTGGTGGCGGAAGAGCTCGCGCTGCATCGTCGGCGGCTCGGAGTAGGTGGCCGTCTGGTTCGCGCGGCTGGCCAGCAGGGACACCACCAGGCCGCAGGCGAAGCTGTTGAGGGCCGCCAGCGGCGAGGGGTAGCCCAGGGCCAGCGGGGCGACGACCAGCCAGGCGCCCGCGGCGAAGCTCACCCAGCGCGCCGGGTCCCAGCGCAGCGCCACGACCTCGGCGACGAGGATTGCCAGGGCCACCAGGTATTGGGGCACGGCGCTCCGGGCGAGCGCCTGCAGCTCGACGCCGGTCAGGAACAGCCACACGGCGACGACCAAGGTCGCTATCCGAGCCATCTTTGCATGCCCTCGATCCCTGGGGTGCTCACCGGGCGATGGGGGCGCAAGCGGCTGCGCAGGGGGGCCGAGGCGTTCCTTGTTCGCCCGCAAACCTTGGGATAAGTCTCTGCGCACTTCCCTGTTAGGAGAGACCATGAACGCCGCCTCCCCCAAGAACGAGACGCGAGACCAGCTCGTCGCAAGGCTCAAGGAGCTCGCCAAGGGCTTCCGCGTCGACATCATCGAGATGCTCGAGAAGGCCGGCAGCGGCCATCCGGGCGGCAGCCTTTCCGTCATCGACCTGGTGACCGCGCTCTACTTCCACGAGATGCGCCACGACCCGCAGAACCCCAAGTGGCCGGAGCGCGACCGCTTCGTCCTCTCCAAGGGCCACGCGGTGCCGGCGCAGTACGCGGCGCTCGCCGGCGCGGGCTACTTCCCCAAGAGCGAGCTCGCCACCCTGCGCGCGCTCGGCTCGCGGCTGCAGGGCCACCCGGTCAACTCGATGTGCCCGGGCGTCGAGGCCTGCACCGGCTCGCTCGGCCAGGGCCTCTCGGTGGCGCAGGGCATGGCGATGTCGTCCCGGCTGGACGGCGGCAAGTTCCACGTCTGGAGCATCATCGGCGACGGCGAGATGCAGGAGGGCCAGATCTGGGAGGCGGCGATGAGCTGCGCCAAGTTCGGCCTCGACAACCTGACCTGCATCCTCGACTACAACAAGGGGCAGATCGACGGGCACATCAAGGACGTGATGCCCGAGGAGCCCGTGGCCGACAAGTGGCGCGCCTTCAACTGGCACGTCCTCAGCATCGACGGCCACGACTTCGGCCAGATCCTCGACGCCTTCGCCGAAGCCCGGAAGGTCAAGGGCAAGCCGACCTTCATCATCGCCAACACCGTCAAGGGCAAGGGCGTCTCCTTCATGGAGGACCGCTGCGAGTGGCACGGCGCGACGCCGAACAAGGACCAGGCCGCCAAGGCGCTCGCCGAGATCCGCAAGTCCTAAACCTTCCGCACCTTCTTCCTTTTTTGGAATTCGAGAGAACCATGCCCGCGAAAGCCACCCGCGAAGTCTTCGGCGAGACCCTGGCCGCCCTCGGCGAGAAGCACCCCGAGATCGTCGTCCTGGACGCCGACCTGTCCAAGTCCACCAAGAGCGACCTGTTCGCCAAGAAGTACCCCGCGCGCTTCTTCGAGATGGGCATCCAGGAAGCCAACATGATCGGCATCGCCGCCGGCATGGCCCTGTGCGGCAAGGTGCCCTTCATCTGCTCGTTCGCGTGCTTCGTCACCGGCCGCTACGACCAGATCCGCATCAGCGTCGCCTACAGCGAGGCCAACGTGCGCATCGTCGGCAGCCACGCCGGCGTGGGCATCGGCGAGGACGGCATGAGCCAGCAGGGGCTGGAGGACATCGCCCTGATGCGCGCGCTGCCGAACATGACGGTCATCCAGCCCGGCGACGACCTCGAGTGCGCCCAGGCCGTCGAGTTCCTGGTCAAGTTCCAGGGCCCGGCGTTCCTGCGCACCACGCGCCAGAAGCTCGATCGGGTGAACAAGGACGACTACAAGTTCGAGGTCGGCAAGGCGGTGACGCTGCGCGAGGGCAACGACGTGGCGATCTTCGCCTCGGGCGGCACGGTGCAGGGCGCGGTGAAGGCCTCCGACGCGCTCAAGGCCTCCGGCGTCGCCGCGCGCGTCGTCAACTGCCACACCCTGCGGCCCTTCGACGCCGCGGCGGCGGTGAAGGCCGGCCGCGAGTGCAAGGCGGGCATTGTCTCGGTCGAGGACCACATGATCGTGGGCGGCCTGGGCTCCTGCATCGCCGAGTCGCTCGCCGACGCGGGCGTGGGCGCCAAGCTGCACCGCGTGGGCCTGGACGGCTTCGGCGAGTCGGGCACCCCCGAGGCGCTGTACCAGAAGTACGACCTGGACGCCGCGGGCATCGAGAAGCGCGTGCGGCGCTTCCTGGGCCGCTAGCCCCCGACAAGCTCTTGGGGTGAAGGCGCCGTTGGACCCGCTGTCGCAGTCGCTCTCCCGCCTGAGCCGCGCGCTGCAGGCGCAGGCGGGAGGCCACGTGCGCATGAAGCCCTTCCTGGCGGCCAGGGGAGGGCGCCTGGAGGGCGACTTCGAGGTCCGCGCCGCCGATGGACGCGTGCGCCGCCTGCAGCGCGCCGAGCTTCCGCTGCCCTCGCCGCTGATCCGCGCCTTCGCGCACCTGGCGCCCGCCGAGAACCTGCCGATCGACCTGGGCTCGCACCGGCTGACGCTCTGGGCTCCGCAGGAGCTGATCGAGCTGCAGGTCGGTTACCGCTGGCACGGCTTCAACGGCAAGCGGATGCGCGAGTGGGACGAGCGGTACGTCGTCTTCGCCGAGGACGGCGGCGATCCGGTGGCGCTGCGGGTGGACGAGCAGGACGGGCCAGTCTGGCTCTCGCACCGCGGCGAGGGGCGGCACCTGTTCTTCCAGGCCGCCCCGAGCCTTGCGGCCTTCTACGAGGCCGCGGCCGACTGGGTCGAGACCCGCGACGTCGCGGGCCTGCGCCAACGCCTCGCGGGAAGGCTGGGCGAGGCGGCGGCGGAGCTGTGGATCTGGAAGGAGTTGGTCTCGGGGACCGAGGCGAGACGGTGAGTCGCTCCAGGGCTCTCGATACAGAGCTCGCGACTCAGCTCACGTTGACCAGCCCCTGGCCGATGAACGTCATGAAGCACTTGAGGGCGTCGAACTCGCGGATGGGCGAGACGCGGATGATGGCCTTGATGTCCCGGGTGCCGTCGATGCGCGAGAGCAGGTAGCGCTCCTGCGGGGTCAGCTCGAGTTCCTTGAGCTTGGCCAGCGGCACGGCCAGGTGCGGCACGCGGGGCAGGTCCACCATCTGGGCGCGCATCTGCGCCAGCAGGCCGTTCTCGGCCTCCTTGAGCACCGCCTGCGCCTCGGGAGTGGGCTTGAGCTCGTTGGCCCGCGCCGCCAGCTTCTCGGCGTCGGAGAACTGCTGCGCCGCGAGCAGCTGCTTGGCGGCCTGGAGGATCTGCTCCGGCGGCATCTCCTCGCCCACCGGCGCGTCCGCGGCCTTGGGGACGATGGTCGTCTTCGGGTCGTAGGGGAGGATCAGGCCCTGGCGGTAGAGCGCGTAGAGCCGCTTGTAGAGGTGGAAGTCGGTGGCGTGCAGCCGCAGGCTGATCTCGTCGATGGTCAGCCCTTCGCGCATGAGCCCGAACAGCTGGGCGTCGAGCGAGGAGGGCGCGAGGTCCTTGGGCGCCTTCTGCTCGTCGACCCGGAGCGCCAGGTTGCCCTTCGGGAAGGTCTGCAGCATCGACTCCCAGGCGGTCTCGCGGAACTCGCCCTCGCGGTGCACGTCGAGCAGCGGCACCTCGACCTGGACCGCGTCCTCCTCCGGCGGCAGCACGTTGCGCGCGAACTTGAAGTAGCCGTCCTTCCAGCGGAACAGGCCCAGCAGCGACTCGCGGAACTTGATGGTGAGGACCTGCTTGAGGATGTCCTCGTTGAGCACGCCGATCATCACCAGGATCCGGCCCAGGAAGATCTTGGTCTCGGTCTGGGTCTGGAACGCCTTGATGAGCTGGTCTTCGGTGATGTGCCCGAAGTTGATGAGGAACTGGCCCAGGTACTCGCGCGGGTCGTTGGAGGCGGCGTTGATGATGTTGCCCGAGCGGATGGACACGCTCTTCTTGGCGTTGCCGAACTCGCAGACGAGCGTGCCCGTGATGTTCTTGTTCCCCAGGTAGAGCACCAGATCGCTGATGCTCATCGTCCCCAGGTCGCCGGCCAGTCCTTCCATGGGCCCGATTGTGGCTTGTGCTTCGTGGTCAGGCAACCTTCCGTCCGCTGGAGAACGCCGGTGGGAGGGCCGAGGCCGATCCACGATGGACTGGAACCCGGCTGCGGACCGGGATACCGTTTTTCGGACCATGCCAACGCTGCGCACCATCGCCAGTCCACCCGAGCTGGCCCAAGCCCCCACCAAGGTGCTGTCCATCGACGGGCGGACGGTCGCCTGCCGGGTCGAGGGCCCCAAGGCCGGCCTGTGGGCGTTCGACGTCGGCGGGGTCGGCCGGCCGCTCAAGCTGGACGAGAGCGGCCACCGCTACCACTCGCCTGCCTGGTCGGCCTGGGGCGACCTGCTCTTCCACGTCGACTCGCCCCCGGGGCCTTCGGTCGGCGTCGTGCCGGCCTTCGGGCGCGGCTCTCCCGTCGAGTATTCCGGGACGGGCATCGCCGTCAGCGCCGACGGCCGCGTCCTCGCCGTCGCCGATCCGGCGGCCGGTGCGCTCAAGGTGGCGGCGGCGACGGCGGGCAACTCCCCGTTCCACGAGGCTCCCAAGGCCATCGGCGAGCTCGAGGAGGCGGTGCCCACGGCCCAGGTCGCGCTCGACGTCACGCGCGACGGCGCCTTCGTCGTGGTGGTGCGCCACGCGCAGGAGCGCGCGCCCTCTCTCTGGTCCTTCCCGGCCGCGGGCGGCGACCCGCAGGAGCTGGTGCCCCAGGTGGCAGCTCCCTCGGCCCTCGCCTTTTCCCTGGGGAAGACGCAGCTGGCCGTCCTCGAGATCCGGATGGGGGCGTCCTCGACCTCGCGCGTCTACGTGCGGCCGATGGCTCCCGGTTCGCTGGGCCTGATGCGGCTGGGGCCGGCGCGCGACCTGATGTTTGCCCGCGCCGCGCTGCCCTCGCAGCGGCCGGCCTTCTCTGCGGACGGCAAGAAGCTGGCAGTCATCGGTTTCGCCAGCACCGCAGGCGGCGCGGACGAGATGGCGCTCGAGCTGCTGCCCACGGGCGGCGGCAAGCCGGTGCGCGTGGCCCAGGCGCTCGACCTGCGAGGCAGCGCCCGCTTCCTCGAGTCGGGCGAGGTGGTGGTCGACGGGTTCGACCGGGTCTCGGTCGTTACGCTGTGAAAGAGACTTGAGGGCCGCAGGTTGCAGTGTAGGCGGGGTCCCGCCCGGCCGATCGCCGCCCTCGCACGGAGCCACCGAAACGATGAAAGTGGTGCTCTACACCAAGCCCGACGACGAGCGCTGCGCCCGGGCGCTGAAGGCGCTCGAGGACGCCAAGGGCAAGCTGGCGTTCGAGCTGTCGACCTGCGACGCCACGGGCGACTCACGCTACGAGGCTCGGGTGCCGGTGGTCGTCGCCGACGGCCGGGAGATCGCCTCGGGCGAGGGCAGCCCCGAGGCGCTCGAGCGCTCGCTCAAGTCTGCCGCGGAGCGGGGGGGCGTCTCGCGGCGCGGCAAGATCGTCTTCGTCGTGGCGGCGGCGGCGTCCCTGGTGGGGATCCTGGGCTTCAAGGCCTGGCAGGTCTTCGTCGAGCCAAGCCAGGCCGAGGCCCGCTACCTGGGCATCGAGCCGGTGGAGGGACTTGCGCCCGAGTTCGTCCTGCAGGCCCGCGACGGCAAGCAGGTCAAGCTCTCGGACTTCCGCGGCAAGGTCGTCTTCCTCAACTTCTGGGCGACCTGGTGTCCGACCTGCAAGACCGAGATGCCGTCGATGACCGCGATGCTCCACACCCTGCGCGACCCGAACCTGGTGGCCATCGCGGCGACGGTCGACGAGAGCTGGGAGCCGGTGGACACATACCTGGGAAAGCAGCCCTTGCCCTACCAGGTCCTGCGCGACCCCGAGCAGAAGTGGGCCGGCAGCTACGGGACCTCCAAGTTCCCGGAGACCTACGTCATCGGCCCCGACGGCCGGCTGCGCGCCAAGTTCGTCGGCTCCCGCGACTGGTCCGACCGCGCCTTCGAGCTCTACTTCCGCAAGCTGCTCTCCGAGGTCGGCTCCGGCCAGACCGCCTCGAAATGACGCACCTTTTCGGCCCCGCGCGGCTCTAAACGTCCGAGGCCATGGAAACGCTCCTCCACGTCACCGGGATGACCTGCGGCCACTGCGAGGCCCGGGTGCGCCAGGCGCTGGCCGAGGTCCCCGGAGTCGAGGAGGTCCTCGAGGTCAGCCACGAGGGGCAGCGCGCTCGCGTGAGGCACGGGCCCCAAGCCTCCGCCGAGAAGCTGGTGGCGGCGGTCGAGGAAGGCGGGTTCGGCCTCTACCACGCGTCGCTGGACGGGGAATCCGTGGTCGAGCCCCCGCCTGGCCCCGCGCCCGCGGCCGCTGCGGCACCCGCGCCGGCGGTGGCGGTGCCGAAGAGCGGCCCGCCGGCGGAAGGCTCGGTGCTCTTCGCGCTGGGCGGCATGTCCTGCGCGAGCTGTGCGATGCGAATCGAGGATGCCGTCCGCAAGACGGCGGGCGTCAGCAACGTCGTCGTCAACTTCGCCCGCGGGACCGCGCGGGTGATCCCCGGTCCAGGATTCACCCCGGAGGCCATCGAGAAGGCCGTCGCCGACGCGGGCTATCGCGCCAGCCGGAGCCTGGACGTGGCCGGGGAGCGGCGCAAGGAGCTGCGCGAGGCGAAGCTGCGGCTGCTCGTGGCGGCCGCCGCGGGCCTGCCGGTGATGGCGGTGATGTTCGTGCACCTGCACGGCCTCGGCTGGGCGATCGCTCAGCTGGTCCTCGCGACGGTCGTGGTCTTCGGGGCGGGCAGCCGCTTCTTCGTCGCCGCGGCCAAGAACCTGCGGCACGGCGCGGCGAACATGGACACGCTCGTCTCCCTGGGCAGCGGCGCCGCGTTCTTCTTCAGCCTCCCGGCTCTCTTCGGGAAGGGCGAGCTGTACTTCGAGGTCGCGGTCTCGATCGTCGTGCTCATCCTGCTCGGCAAGCTGCTGGAGGCGCGGGCGAAAGGCGGGGCCTCGGAGGCCATCGAGAAGCTCGCCGCGCTGCGCCCGCGCACGGCGTTGAAGGTCGGCGCCGACGGGAAGGCCGTCGAGGTCGGCGTGGACGCGGTCGCGCCGGGCGACCTGTTGCTCGTGCGCGCCGGCGACCAGATCCCCGTGGACGGGGAGGTCGTCGAGGGCGAGAGCGCGGTGGACGAGTCGATGCTCACCGGCGAGTCCATCCCGGTGCACAAGGGCGCGGGCGACAAGGTGGTCGGCGCGACGGTCAACCGCGACGGCTCGCTGCGCATCCGCGCGACCGAGGTGGGGGCGGGGACGTTCCTGGCCCGCATCGTCCGGCTGGTCGAGGAGGCGCAGGGCTCGAAGGCGCCCATCCAGCGGCTGGCGGACAAGGTGGCCTCGGTGTTCGTGCCCGTGGTGCTGGCGGTCTCGGCGCTGACGGGGCTCGGCTGGTGGGCGCTGGGGCCCGAGCACTCGATCCCCAAGGCGGTCTTCGCGGCCATCGCCGTGCTCGTCATCGCCTGCCCCTGCGCGATGGGACTGGCGACGCCGACGGCGGTCATGGTCGCCACCGGCCGCGCGGCGCGCTCCGGCATCCTGGTCAAGGACGCGGCGAGCCTGGAGCGGGCGGCGCACATCGACTGCGTGCTCTTCGACAAGACGGGGACGCTGACGACCGGCAAGCCGCAGGTGGTCGACGTCCGGGTGCTTTCCGGCGTGGATCCCGAAGACATGCTCCGGCTCGCCGCTTCGCTCGAGGCCGAGTCGCCGCACCCGCTGGCGCAAGGGATCGCCGCGCACGCCCAGGCGAAGTCCATCGCCACGAGCGCGCCCTCCGGCTTCAAGTCCTTCCCCGGGCGAGGCATCTCTGGAACGGTCGCGGGCAGGCAGGTCGTCGCCGGAACGTCGTCGCTGCTGGTCGAGCTGGGCGTGGACGTGAAGGCGCTCGAGCCGATCGCGGACGAGCTGGCCGAGGGCGGGCAGACCCCGGTCCTGGTGGCGGCGGACGGCAAGGCGCTCGGCGCGTTGGGCCTGCTCGACGCTCCGCGGGAAGGGGCGGCCGAGGCGGTCGCGCGCCTGAAGCGCCTGGGCGTCGAGGTCCACATGCTCACCGGCGATCGCGAGCGGACCGCGCAGGCCGTCGGGCGCAGGCTGGGCATCGAGCCGCAGTTCGTGCACGCCGAGGTCCTGCCGGACCGCAAGGCGGCCGAGGTCGCGCAGCGAAAGGCGAAGGGCCAGGTCGTGGCGATGGTGGGCGACGGCGTGAACGACGCGCCCGCGCTCGCCGCGGCGGACGTGGGGATCGCGGTGGGCGGCGGCGCGGACGTGGCGCTCGAGGCTGCGCCGATGGCGCTGATGCGGCCGGACCCTCTGCTCGTCCCCGAAGCGGTCGCCCTGGCGCGGGAGGGCTTGAAGACCATCCGCCAGAACCTCTTCTGGGCCTTCGGCTACAACGTCGTCGCCATCCCCCTGGCCATCGCGGGGCTGCTCTCGCCGATGATCGGTTCGGCGGCCATGGCGTTCTCCAGCGTGAGCGTGGTGGGCAACTCGCTGAGATTGCGGCGCCGGCGGCTCGGCGGCTGAGGTATCGTGCCCGCCATGAGCGGGAACCTCTTCAACGCCATCTCCGCAGAGTTCAAGACCACCGCGGTCGAGATGAAGGGCTGGCCCAAGCCAGACCGCCCGGAGATAGCGTTCGCGGGCCGCTCGAACGTCGGCAAGAGCTCGATGATCAACGCGCTGTGCAAGCGCAAGAAGCTGGTGCGCGTCTCGAACACGCCAGGGCGCACCCGCACGCTCAACTTCTTCGACGTGACGGTCGAGGACAAGTCGGGCAAGCGCCACGAGGTGCGCTTCTGCGACCTGCCAGGCTACGGCTTCGCCAAGGCCAGCAAGGCCGACCGCGCGGACTGGGGCAAGATGATCGAGTCCTACGTCAAGGGCCGCGAGGGCCTGCGCGCGATGGTCTGCATCGTCGACGCGGAGGTGGGCCCGACCCCGGACGACGTGGACGTCATCCCTTGGCTGATCAAGGCCGGCCGCCCGGTCATCGTCGTGGCCACCAAGGTCGACCGCCTGCCCAAGCACAAGCGCATCCCGCGCCTCCAGGAGATCGAGAAGAAGCTGGAAATGGGCAAGGGCGAGGCGATCGGCTTCTCTTCCACCGAAGGCCTGAACCTGGACGTGCTCTGGGCTCGGATTCTGGGGCCGTAGGGGAAGGTCGGCACGGTTGCCGGCAGGCTCCTGGCCCGCAAATAAAAGGAGCCGCCAAGTTGCCTTGGCGGCCCCGTGGACCCAGAGGGGGAGGGGGGGGACCCCTGGGCCCAACTACCTCAGAGATTTGCTAAAACCGAGTTCGGTTTTCCGCCATTCCAACCATCCAACACGCCCAAAAGCTGTCCAAAAGATTAACCAGGAATTCGCTCGATAGCAAAACTTTTCAGTGAGCGTGAATATCAGTCGCCTCTGGAACCCCCAGGTCGGCAAGGCTATTCCCGGCTGATAAGTCAAGTTAGTTCAAAGGCTTGCGCCACTCGGTCGGGTTCCAAACTCTGCATGGTCGAGCTCCATCCAGTCGAGGCGCAGGTCGCCTCCGAGATCCAGTCGCAGGGACTGCGAGGGAAGAGGATCCTGCTCGCGGTTTCCGGCGGCGCGGACTCGGTCGCCATGCTGCTCGCCTTCCACCGCTTCGCGCCGCTGCTCTCGCTGGAGCTGGTGGTCGCGACGGTGGACCACGGCCTCCGCCAAGGGAGCGCTCTGGACTGCCGGTTCGTCGGCCGCCTCGCGAAGAGGCTCGGTATTGCCTGCGAGACCAAGAAGGTGGAGGTCGGTCGCTCGGGTGGGCTCGAGGCCGCAGCGCGCCGGGCCCGCTACCGGGCGCTCGAGACCGTGGCGCGCGAGCACCGCTGTGACGCGGTGGCGACCGCTCATACGCTCGAGGACCAGGTGGAGACGGTCATCCTCAGGCTCGCCCGAGGCACTGGGACGCGCGGCCTTCGCGGGATTCTTCGGAGAAGAGGCAGGGTTGTCAGGCCGATGCTCGACGTCTCCCGCTCCGCCATTGCCGGTTACTTGCGCTCCAGGCGGGTCGCGGTGCGCGAGGACCCCACCAACAGCTCCGTCGCGTTCGACCGCAACCGCGTGCGCGCCGAGGTCCTGCCCGCACTCGAGCGCGCACTGGGGGCCTCCGCGCTTCGCTCCCTGGCTCGCGCGGCCGACGTCGCCGTGGAGGACGAGCGCTACCTCGAAGGAGAGGCCCGGCGTCACGCCCGCCTCCTGCGCCGACCCGGCAAGGCGGGCGAGATCCTGGCGGACGCGAAGGGGCTGCGAACGCTCGCCTCGGCCCTGCGCCGCCGCGTGCTCCGCCGCTTTGCCGCCGCGCTGAAGGTCGCGCTCACGGCTCGGCACGTGGCGCAGATGGTAGAGGCGCTGGAGCGCCCGGGGCCTGCACGGGTCGGCCTGGTGCGGGGCTACGAGTGCCGCGTCGCCTATGGCGAGCTGCGGCTGGGGCGGCCGGTGTCGAACGATCGCAAGGCGTTCGAGCACCGGATCGATGGCCCTGGGCTCTACCAGGCGGGAGAGCTGCGAGTGACCGTGACCGAGACCCGATCCGCTACGCGCGAGACGCTGGACGAGAGGGCGGTCTGGGTCGACCCGGTCCGGGCGACGCTGCCGCTCTGGGTTCGCAGCCGGCGCCCGGGCGATCGCTTCCGGCCCCGCGGCGGACACGAGAAGAAGCTCAAGTCCTGGCTCATCGACCGCAAGATCCCGGTCGCCGAGCGGGACGGGCTGGCGCTGCTGGCCGACGACTCCGGGCGGGTCCTGTGGGTGGTCGGAGTCGGCCCTTCGGACCTTGTCCAGGACAGGCCGGAAAAAGCTCGAAAATCGTGGCTGGTGCGTGTCGATGCAAGCGGTCGGGGGGCTCGCGCGTTAGAAAGGGTCGCAGGCAAACCCACCCCGGCCGAAAAGGGCTCGCGGTGGCTTCCAAGCGAGGGCCGAAGAAGGGCAAAATAAGTTGTTGCGTCAAGACGTTGCTGGTAGAAGCCACCCTCCCGGACAGCACTCAGGGTGGCGAGCAAATGACCAGAGGTCGAGGGCGGGTCCGAGGCCGAGTTTCGGACCCAGGGCGAGTGGGTCGGGGACAGGAAAAGGGAACGAATGCGTTCGAACTACAAGAGCATCCTCCTGTGGGTGATGCTGATCGTGCTCTTCGTGAGCCTGTATCAGTTCGTCCAGCGCACCAGCAGTGACGTCCGCGAGGTCGACTTCTCGGAGTTCCTCCAGAAGGCCGACAGCAAGGAGGTCACATCCGTCGCCATCAAGGGCTCGGGCGCCTCCACCACGATGGAGTACAAGGGCCGCTTCAAGGACGGCTCCGAGTTCGTGGCCCGCGGCCCGACGCTCATCGACAGCTCGCTCTTGACCCGGCTGGAGAAGGACGGGGTCAAGTACAAGTACGACAAGGACGAGCAGAACTCCGTCTGGGTCCAGGCGCTCCTGACGTGGATGCCGATGGTCTTCCTCTTCCTGTTCTTCATCTTCTTCATGCGCCAGCTGCAGGCCGGCGGCGGCAAGGCGATGAGCTTCGGCAAGAGCAAGGCGAAGCTGCTCAGCGAGCACCACAACAAGGTCACCTTCTCCGACGTGGCCGGCATCGACGAGGCCAAGGAGGAGCTCGAGGAGATCATCGCGTTCCTGAAGGACCCCAAGAAGTTCACCAAGCTCGGCGGCCGCATCCCCAAGGGCGTGCTGCTGATGGGCTCGCCCGGCACCGGCAAGACCTTGCTGGCCCGCGCCATCGCCGGCGAGGCGGGCGTCCCGTTCTTCTCCATCTCCGGCTCGGACTTCGTCGAGATGTTCGTCGGCGTCGGCGCCAGCCGCGTGCGCGACCTGTTCGAGCAGGGCAAGAAGAACGCCCCCTGCATCATCTTCATCGACGAGATCGACGCCGTCGGCCGCCACCGCGGCGCCGGCCTGGGCGGCGGTCACGACGAGCGCGAGCAGACCCTGAACCAGCTGCTGGTGGAGATGGACGGCTTCGAGGCCAACGAGGGCGTCATCCTCATCGCCGCGACCAACCGGCCCGACGTGCTCGACCCCGCGCTCTTGCGGCCCGGCCGCTTCGACCGCCGCATCATGGTGCCGCGCCCCGACGTGAAGGGCCGCCTGGGCATCCTGCAGGTCCACACCAAGCGCGTGCCGCTGGCCGCCGACGTCGACCTGGAGATCATCGCCCGCGGGACCCCGGGCTTCGCCGGCGCCGACCTGGAGAATCTGGTGAACGAGGCGGCGCTGCTCGCGGCGCGCCTGAACAAGGACAAGGTCTTCCCGGCCGACTTCGAGTCCGCCAAGGACAAGGTCCTGATGGGCGTCGAGCGCAAGTCGATGATCATCTCCGACAAGGAGAAGAAGAACACCGCCTACCACGAGGCCGGCCACGCGCTGGTCGCCAAGATGCTCCCGGAGACCGACCCGGTGCACAAGGTGACCATCATCCCGCGCGGCCCGACCCTGGGCCTGATGCAGCAGCTTCCGGCGGAGGACCGCTACAACGCCAGCCGCGACTACGCCAAGAAGCGCATCGCCATCGCGCTGGGCGGCCGCCTCGCCGAGGAGCTGGTCTTCAACGAGATGACCAGCGGCGCCTCCAACGACATCGAGCAGGCCACCGAGCTGGCGCACAAGATGGTCTGCGAGTGGGGCATGAGCGAGAAGCTGGGCCCGCTCGCCTTCGGACGCAAGGAAGAGGCCATCTTCCTGGGCCGCGAGATCCAGCGGACCGCCGACTACAGCCCCGAGACCGCCATCCAGATCGACGCCGAGGTGCGGCGGCTGGTGATGGAGGGCTACGAGAAGGCCAAGACCCTCCTCACCGAGAACCGGGCGGCGCTGGAGAAGATCGCCAACGCGCTGCTCGAGTACGAGACCCTCGAGGGCGAGGACATCAACGTGCTCATCGCCGGCGGCGAGCTGGTCAAGCCCAAGCCCACCCAGCGCTCGAACATGGCGATGCCGCCCAAGAGCGCCGAGAAGAAGGAAAAGAAGAAGATCCTCGACGCGCTCGAGGGGCTCGGCAAGCCGCCCACGCCGGAGCCGAACAAGGCCACGGGCTAACCCGAAAGCGCGGCGCTCCGTTTCGCGGTACAAGGCGCGGCACCCTCCAGGGTCGCCGCGCCTTTCCTTTCCCAAGGAGTCCGGCCCATGCCCGCCGCCCGCGTCATCTCCAACGACAGCCAGGAGCTGCTCGCGCTCCACCTGCGCCGCCTGGGCTTCGACCCGCCGGTCGCGAGCCAGCTCGCTCCGATCGTCTGCGGCGTCCACGTGCTGCTCACCGGGTTCGCCGAGCACGAGCTGAGGGCGCTCGAGGCCGTCCAGGGGTTGCCGCCGACGCTCTTCGGGGATGCCGAGCGCGCGCGCGGGTCGGCGCTCGTCTACTCGCAGCGCGAGCAGCTCAAGGACCTGGCGCGCAAGATGACCGGGCCGCTGGCCGAGATGGGCCGTCACCTGCTCCAGGCGATCGAGCGCACCGCGGCTCCCCCGGCGCCGATGAGAATCGGCCGGCGCACCTTCGAGTGGGGCAGCCGCACCTACCTGATGGGCGTCGTCAACGTCACGCCCGACTCCTTCTCCGACGGCGGCAAGCACGCCACGGCCGACACCGCGGTGGCCGCGGGCGAGCGCCTGGCGGCCGAGGGCGTGGACCTCATCGACATCGGCGGCGAGTCGACGCGGCCCGGCTCCGAGCCGGTCCCGGTCGAGAAGGAGCTCTCCCGGGTCGTGCCGGTCGTCGAGCGGCTCTCCAAGCTCGTTGACGTGCCCCTCTCGGTGGACACGACCAAGGCCAAGGTCGTCGAGGAGGCGGCCAGGGCCGGCGCCGGCTTCGCCAACGACATCTCGGGCCTGACCTTCGACCCGGACATGGCTCCGACCTGCGCCCGGCTGGGCCTGCCGGTCTGCGCGATGCACCTGCGCGGCAGGCCGCGGACGATGCAGGAAGCGCCGACCTACTTCGATCTCGTCGGCGAGGTCATCGAAGGGCTGCAGGCCTCGCTCGACCTCGCCGCGCGCAGCGGCCTGCCCGCCGAGCAGATCGTCGTCGACCCCGGCCTCGGCTTCGGCAAGACCGCCGAGCACAACCTCTTCTTGCTGCGCAACCTGGGACAGCTGCGCGCGCTCGGCCGGCCCATCCTGGTGGGGGCTTCGCGCAAGTCCTTCATCGGCAAGGTCACCGGCCGCGCGGTGGGCGAGCGGCTGCCGGGCTCGCTCGCCGTGCTGGCCGCGGCGGTCCTGGGCGGGGCCGACCTGATCCGCGTCCACGACGTCGCCGAGTCGAAGGTCGCCGCGCAGGTCGTCGACGCCATCGCCCGCGCCCGGGAAGGCGGGGTGGCCTACGGGCCGTGACGACCTGAGCACCTGGACCGGGCGGGCGCAGGCCGCTTTCCGGGCCAAGAGAGCGCCCGGTCGTTGCGCAGGTCCGCGAAAACTGGTTCATTCGCCGCGGCGCTGACCACGCCGAAGCCTCCCTCGGGGTCGGTTGGCTGCACGCCCGAGGATGGCCAGATTGGGCCGGAGCCCAGCTGCCACGCAACCTGCCGGAAACACTCCGGCTTCACGAGAGAAACCCGAGCCCCAATGTACCGCCCAGCCTCCGTCGATGCGCCCCGCAAGCTGTTCGGAACCGATGGCATCCGCGGCGTCGCCAACGTCTACCCCATGACCGCCGAGGTGGCGATGCAGGTGGGCCGCGCGGTGGCCTACCTGCTGCGCAACGGGCCGCACCGGCACCGCGTCGTCATCGGCAAGGACACCCGGCTCTCCGGCTACATGCTGGAGACCGCGCTCGCCTCGGGCCTGTGCTCGATGGGCGTCGACGTGCTGCTCGTCGGGCCGCTCTCCACCCCGGGCATCGCCTTCATCACCCAGTCGATGCGCGCCGACGCCGGCGCCGTGATCAGCGCCTCGCACAACCCCTACCAGGACAACGGCATCAAGTTCTTCGCCAAGGACGGCTTCAAGCTGCCCGACGAGACCGAGGCCAAGCTCGAGGCCCTGATGTCGAGCAACTCCATCGACCACCTGCGGCCCACCGCCACCAAGGTCGGCAAGGCCTTCCGCATCGACGACGCCGCCGGCCGCTACATCGTCTACCTCAAGAACACCTTCCCCAAGGAGCTGACGCTCGACGGGCTGACCGTCGTGGTCGACTGCGCCAACGGCGCCGCCTACAAGGTCGCCCCGGCGGTCTTCGAGGAGCTGGGGGCCAAGGTCATCGCGCTCGGGGTCTCGCCCGACGGCAAGAACATCAACGCCAAGTGCGGAGCGCTCTACCCCGAGAACCTGGCCAAGGCGGTGGTCAAGCACGGCGCCCACCTGGGCATCGCGCTCGACGGCGACGCCGACCGGGTGATCGTCGTGGACGAGCACGGCGAGGTGGTCGACGGCGACGCCATCATGGCCATCTGCGCCCGCGAGCTGCTCTCGCAGAAGCGGCTGGCCAAGAAGACCGTGGTGGCGACCGTGATGAGCAACAAGGGCCTGGAGATCGCCCTCGAGGGGATGGGCGCCCACCTGGTGCGCACGCGGGTGGGCGACCGCTACGTCGTCGAGGAGATGCGCAAGCACGGCTACAACTTCGGCGGCGAGCAGAGCGGGCACCTCATCTTCCTGGACAACGCGACCACCGGCGACGGCGTGGTCGCGGCGCTCGAGCTCTTGAGCGTGATGCAGAAGACCGGGCAGCCGCTGTCGGCGCTCAAGACGCTGCTCACGCCGCTGCCGCAGACGCAGGTGAACATCCCCATCAAGCAGAAGCGCGAGCTGGGCGAGCTTCCCGGGGTGATGAAGGCCATCAAGAAGGCCGAGCTGCGCCTGGGCAGGGACGGCCGCGTGCTGGTCCGCTTCTCGGGCACCGAGCTGAAGGTGCGCGTGCTCATCGAGGGCGTGGACCGCAAGGTGAACGAGGGTCTCGCCGACGAGATCGTCTCCGAGCTCAAGAAGGCGCTGGGCTAGCTGGCGGCCGGCCCCATGCCGGCTCACGAGGGGAACCCATGAAGATCGTCGTGGTCGGGGCCACGGGCACCGTCGGGTCGGCCGTGGTCAAGGCGCTGTCGGCGCGCCACGAGGTGGTGGGCGTGACGCGGCACTCGGACCCCGCCGTGGACCTGCTGGACGCGGCGAGCGCGAGAGCGCTGCTCGAGCGCATCGCGGGCGTGGATGCGGTCGTCTGCTGCGCCGGGTCGGCGAGGTTCAAGCCGCTGGCCGCGCTCACGGACGAGGACTTCGCGGCGAGCTTGGCGGACAAGCTGATGGGGCAGGTGAACCTGGCTCGCGCCGCGCTCGCCCGGCTGCGCGACGGCGGGTCGATCACCCTGACCAGCGGCGTTTTGGCGATCCGGCCCATGCCCGGCAGCGCGGCGATCTCCCTGGTGAACGCCGGCCTGGAAGGCTTCGTGCGCGCGGCCGCCCTCGAGGCGCCCCGGCGCATCCGGGTCAACGTCGTCAGCCCGCCCTGGGTGAAGGAGACGCTGGCGGCGATGGGGCTGGACGTCGCCAGCGGCTTGGCAGCGGCAGACGTCGCCAAGGCCTACGTCGATGCCGTCGAGGGCTCGCAGAACGGCGCCGTCATCGATCCCATGCGCTTCTCGGGCACGCGCTAGGGCGCGGTACGGCTCGTCTCTCGCTTTTACTGTTGGCGCACGGGCCCCTAGACTCTTACCTCCTAGTCGGCGGAGGAACTGACGGATGCGCTTTGGACGCCAGGCGATGGTCGTGCTCCTCGCGGGCGCGCTCTCCTGTAGCGGACCCGGCAGCGACCCCGGCGTGGCCGGCAAGATCGGCCCGGAGGGCGGCTCCTTCACCACCGACGGCATCACGCTGTCGGTCCCCGAGGGCGCGCTCAACGACCTCGTCTCGCTGAAGATCACCGTGCTCGACGCCGGCGGGACCGAGGTCCCCGGCCGCGTGCGCGTCAGCAAGGTCTTCCAGATCACCCCGGACACGGTCCGCTTCCTCACTCCGGCGACCGTGACCCTGCGCTACGACGAAGCGCTCGTGCCGCCGAGCATCAACGCCTCGCAGGTGGACGTCCGCCACACCGACTTCTCCAAGCCCACTCCCGAGCGGCTCGCGTCGATCAACGTCGACTCCGGCGCGCAGACGGTCAGCGGCGAGACCAACGGGCTGGGGACGTTCTGGGCGACGGCGCCCGAAGGTGCGCGGCCGGTGAGCCTGACGGTGAGCCCGGATTCGAAGATCGTCTACGTCGGCGACGAGGTGTCCTTCGAGGCCGACGTGCGCGACCAGAACGGCCGGAAGATGGCCGGCCAGACGATCCAGTGGTCCTCCTCGAACGCGCTGGTGGCGACCGTCGACGCGACCGGCAAGGCCACGGCGGCGGGGGCGGGGACCTCGGAGATCGTCGCGCGCGTCGGAAGCGTCTCGGGCAAGGCCAGGCTCCAGGTCGCCTCGTCGGCGGCGTTCGCTCAGTCCTTCGCGTGGGAGAGCCCGCTGCCGGGCTCGACCGATCTCTGGGCGGTGCAGGGCGGCCTCCTGGGGCTGGCCGTCGCCGGCAGCCACGGCGCCGTCGCGGTTCGGGCGGGAGACGCCTGGAAGCGCCTCTTCTCCGCGCCGCTGACTCGCTTCCGCGGCATGGCCTTCGCCGACCCGCAGGTCGTGGCGGTGGGCAGCTACCTGACGCAGGGGCTGCTCGTCGGCTACGACGGCAAGACCGTGACGCAGCTGATCGTTCCGGACACCGACCTGGGCTCGGTCTGGATGAGCGGGCAGGGCGGCATGGCGGTGGGCGACGGCCCGAACCTCGCCGTGCGCGACGCCAACGGCTGGAAGGTGGCCTCGAGCCCGGTGTCCGAGCCGCTGCTGGCGGCGAGCGTGGATGCGCAGGGCAATCCCCTCGTCGTCGGGGCGCGGGGAGCGGTCTACCGGCAGGTCGCCGGCGTCTGGGAGGCCGTCTCCGCCGACCCGCTGCCCGAGTACCAGGTGGCCGCGGTCGCGAGCGGCGAGGACATCTGGGCCGTCAGCGCCAAGACGCTCAGGCACTTCGTCTCCGGGGCCTGGATCGTCGCGGCGCTGCCCGAGACCCCGGCGCTCACGCTCGAGACGGTGGGCGCGATGGGCACGACGCTGGCGGTCTCGGGCAAGGACTCGACCGGGAAGACGACGGTCCTGGTGGACGACGGGACCGGGTTCCGGGCGACCGCTCCGGGCAGCGCGGTGTACGGGCTGGGCGGATCGAGTTCGGCGGAGGTCTGCGCCGTGGGGCCCCAGGGGTGGGTGGGCCGGCTCAACGGAGACAGCTGGACGGGCCTGCGCGAAGGGCCGGTCGGCGACGTGGTGGGCATGGCCGCGTTCGACGGCCCGACCGTGTACGCGGCGATCAACGAGTGCAGCGACGAGAAGTGCACCAAGAAGATCGGCAAGGTCTGGAAGCGGGGCCTCGACGCGCGGTGGACCGCGATGCAGGGCGATTTCGCGACCGAGCTGAGGGCCATCGCTGGGCGGAGCGCCAGCGACGTCTGGGCGCTCGGCATGGGAGGGCAGGCCTACCACCTCGAGTCCGGGGCCTGGGGGGTGAAGCCCTTCAGCGACGGGGTGGGCGGCAACGCCTTCGCCTGTGGCAACGACCTGTACGTCGTCGGCACCACTTCCATCCTGAAGGAGACCTCTGGGGTTTGGGCGGTCGACCGGGCCTGGGGCTCGGCCCTGAAGGGCGCGGCGTGCTGGGGCGCGGGCATGTTCGTGGTCGGCGACTACTACATCGCGCGGACCGAGGGCGGGCAGGCCGTGCAGCTCTCGACCGAGGACGACGGAATCTACGAGGCGCCGTGGCGCGCGGTCTGGGCGACGCAGGACGGCCACGCGTTCATCGGCGGCGACGCGCGCTACCTGGTGCACTGGACCGGCGAGAAGTTCGAGGCCATGGACCAGCCGGCCAACGTGCCCATCAAGAGCACGCGGGCCATCTGGGGCACCTCCTTCGGCAACGTGTGGGCCGGCGGCGTGATGACCGGCGGCACGAGCTTCCTCATCCACTTCAACGGCGCGTTCTGGCAGCCGGTGGACGCCGGGATGGACGGGGCGCTCGGGAGCATCACCGGGCTCGCGGATGGCCGGCTGTGGGTCGGCGGCGAGAGCGGGGCGCTGCTGCAAGGCACCCTCGCGCCGCTGCCCTGACGCGGAAGGCGGAGGCGTGATGGACCCCGGGACAACCAAGCGGCTGGCGAACGAGTTCATCGACGTCGAGGCGGCGCTGGCGCACGTCTATCCCGAGGTGCGCACCCGCTATTGCGATCAGGACCTGCTCGTCTACGCGCTGGGGGTGGGGGCCGGTGGGGACGAGCGCGACCTGCGCTTCGTGTTCGAGAAGCACCCGGAGTTCGCGGCGCTGCCGACCTTCGTGGTGGCTCCGGCGCTGAGCGTGGCGCTGGCCAACGAGTTCAAGGGCGAGCGCTCGCCGGGGCTGAACTACGGCTTCGATCGGATCCTCCACGCGGTGCAGTCGACGGAGCTGCGCAAGCCGCTGCCGCGCGCGGCGACGCTGCGGCACCAGGCGAAGGTGAAGGCCGTCTACGACAGCCGCAAGTACGCCATCGTGGTGACGCAGGTGCGCACCTGCGACGAGGCCGGCGAGGAGCTGGCGGTCAACGAGTTCACCCTGACAGTGCGCGGGGCAGGGAGCTTCGGCGGGGAGCCCGCGCCGAGCGGAGACGTGAACGTGCCGCCGTCGCGGCCGCCGGATGCGGTGATCGAGCAGCAGACCCGCGAGGACCAGGCTTTGCTGTACCGGCTCACCGGCGATCGCAACCCGCTGCACGTGGACCCGGTGTTCGCGCACGACTTCGGCCTGCCCAAGCCGATCCTCCACGGGCTGTGCACCTACGGCTTCGCCGCGCGCCACGTGCTCAGGGCGATGGCCGGCGACGACGCGCGCAACTTCAAGAGCATCCGCGTCAAGTTCGCCTCGCCGGTGTTCCCGGGCGAGACCCTGGTGACGGAGATGTGGCAGGAGGCTCCGGCGCGAATCGTCTTCCAGACCACTGCCAAGGAGCGGGGCAAGGTGGTGCTGTCGAACGCCGCGGTGGAGCTGTTCAACCCAGTGGTGCGGCCCGCGGCGGCGGAGCCCAAGCCGGCGAGGCCCGAAGCCCCTGGCGCCGCAGCGGTGCAGCGCCTGGCGGTGGACGAGGGCTTGGTAGCGAGGGTCGGTGCGGTCGTGCAGCTGCGGGTCCAGGAACCTGCCTCGGACTGGGTGCTCGACCTCAAGGCGGGCGCCGGCGCCGTGCGGCCGGGGATCGCGGCGGACGCGGACCTCACGCTGCACATGTCGGACGCGGACCTGGCGGCGTGGATGGCCGGCACGAGCCTCAAGGAGCTGGTCACGGCGGGGCGGATCCGGCTCGTCTCCGGCGACGGCCGCGTCATCCAGCGCGCCTCCGCCGCGCTCGGGCGCTGACGGCCACTGTCGCCACGTGGCGACAGTCCAAGGGCCCTAGCCGTGCCGCTCCGGGAGCCCCCAGAAGTAGAACCCGCGGCCGAACGCCCCGTGGCGGAAGTAGCCCGAGCCGAACCGCCAGCCCGAGACGGCCGAGGTCATCCGCACCAGGTCGGCGATCTCGTGGATGCGCAGGGCAGAGACGACCCCGTCCCAGGCCGAGGCCAGGACCGACACCGGCGACGCCCAGGTGAGCAGGGCGCGAGCCGTTCGCTGCTCTCGGGAGGCGAGGGGAGTGCGAGCCAGCGAGGCGATCCCCGGCCGGACGAAGGGCACGAAGCGCAGCGGGTTGCGCTCGAAGCACTCGGCGACGAAGAGCCCGCGGGCCACCCGGGTGATCTCCTGGAGCACCGCCTGCGCGGCCTCGGGCGGCAGGTGGTGCAGCACGTTGATGACCGAGCAGATCCGCCCCTCGGCGTGGTAGCCCGACAGCTTCGTGGCGTCGACCGGGGTGCGCACGAAATCGAGCGCCTCGGGCAACGCCGCCTTCGCCTTCTCCCAGGCCGCGACGCGCGGGTGCAGGTCGCTGAGCAGGATGTGGGGCGGCAGGTGCCCCGCGGCGCGGAAGGCCTCGGCCAGGATGCGCGCCGGAGCGCCCGAACCCGAGCCCAGATCGAGGATCTCGCGAGTGCCGGCGCGGTCGGTCAGCGTCAGGAACGGTTCGACCAGCCCGTCGAGGATGTGCCCCCGCTCCAGCGCGCCGCCCAGCGCCTCGACCAGCGAGTCGCGCAGGGGCGCCGGGGCCCAGGACGCGTCGCAGAACTCGAACAGCTGCAGCCGGGGAATCAGCCGGCTCATCGCTTGCGCCGGGCGTCGAGCAGCGCCGGGAGGGCGCCGCGCCGGGTGCCGCCCAGGTCGATCAGCAGCTCCTGGCGGAACCGGTTCAGCTCGCCCTGGGGCAGCTCCAGCGCCCGGCCGTGGGCGACCGGGTCGCGCAGCTGCTCCTTGGCGCGCTCCACGAAGGTCGCCAGGCGCGCGTAGAGCTCGTCGTTGCCCGGGCCCAGGAACGCGTCGAAGGCGGCCAGGTGCGCCTCCTTGCGGCGCGAGAGCGCCCGGGAGATCTCGCCCAAGGACGGGGCCTTGGCCTTGCGCTCCGGGTCGAAGGCCTCGACGAAGCGCTCGATGTACTCGGTCCGCCCCGGCCGCAGCTCGCGGGTCGCGCCCTTGAGGAACTTCGCGCGCTCCTCCGGCGTGAGCGACTGGTCGAACGGCCGCACCAAGAGCAGGTAGAGCCCGCGCTCCAGCGCGCCGGCGAAGAGCACCGCGACCGCGGCAGGGTGCAGCTCGGTGTAGAGCGCCTTCTGGTAGGTGGTCTCGGCGACGCGCAGCGCCTCGAGCAGGCCGGCCGGGCAGTCGTCGCTGGCGTCGCCGAACGCCTCGCGCAGCGTCTCGGCGGCGCGGTCGGCGGCCTCGGCCTCGCGCTTGGCCAGCTCCTCGCGCAGCGCGTCGCGGCGGGCGCGGTCGGCGTCGGCGCGGGCGCGGGCGGCGTCCTGCTCGGCCTCGGTGGCCTCGCGCTCGGTCTGGGCGAGGCGGGCGCGCAGCATCTCGATCTCGCGCTCGCGCTGGGCGAAGGCCCGGCGCATCGCCTCGGCCTCGTCGCGGGCCGCCTGGATCCGGCTGCGGGCGTCGCCCTCGAGCGACTCGCGCCAGGCCATGCGCTCGCGGGCGCGGGCCAGGCCCTGCTCCGCCTCGGACGAGCGCGCGTCGAGCGCGAGGGCCTTGCCGAAGAGCGCGGCCGCCTCCTCGTGGGCGCCCTGGTCGCTGGCGATGCGGGCGAGGTCGACCCGGGCCATGGCGCCGGCGGCGCCCTGCAGCGAGTCGAGCAGGGGAGACAGGACGGCCTTCGCCTCGTCGTTGCGGCCCAGCATGCGCAGGGCGCGCCCCCGCGCGGCGGCCACCAGCTCGGGCCCGACGTCCCCCGGGTCCTTCATGCGCGCGAGGGCCTCCAGGGCTGCCTCCGGGCGGCCGCTGGCCAGCTCGACGCGCCCCAACGCGAGCAGGCCCGAAGGCTCGTCGGCGCCCGGGGCGCGGGCCAGCACCGCGCGGGCGGCGTCGGACTGGCCCTGGTTCGCCTCGGCGATGGCCAGGTACGGCAGGAAGCGGGGCGCGAGCGCGGCGCGGTCGTCCAGGTGCTGCCAGAGCTCCAGGGCGCGCTCGGTGTCGCCGTGCCAGAACGCCGCGAGCCCCAGGACGCTCTCGGCGAAGGCGCGCTCGGGCCCGTCCAGGCTGTGCGCCGAGCGTCCGAGCGGCTCCTGGGCGCCTTCGACGTCGCCGGCGTCGAGCAAGGCCAGGCCCAGGATGAGCGCGGGGACGCCATTGGACTTGTGGGAGTAGGCGCGGCGCGCGGGCTCGAGCGCCTGGTCGCTCTTGCCGGTGGCGAGCAGCGAGTGGGCGTAGCGCGCGAGGATCTCGGGCTCCTGCTCCAGCGCGCGCGGGTCGATGCCGCGAAACTTCTCGGCGGCGCCGGCGTAGTCGTCGCGCTCGTAGAGCGAGAGGGCGAGCCGGGCGGCCAGCTCGGCGTCCTCCGGGAACGACTCGACCGCCTGGGCCACCACCTTGGGCAGCTGCTCGCCGCGGCCCAGCTGCTCGAGGCAGTGCAGCCAGATGCGGTAGCCGTCGGAGGTCCGCAGCTCCGGGGCCAGGCGCTCGGCGATGGGCAGCGCGTCCTCGAACTTGCCCGCCTGCACCAGCGCCAGCAGGCGCTCCAGGTCGTTCTTGAGCTTGAAGCCCGAGGGTTTGTCTTTCTTGCTCACGGATGAGGCCTCACGCCGGCCGGTACACGCGGTAGTCGAGCTCGGGGAAGAGGTTGTCGCGCGACTCCACGAAGGCCAGCCAGCGCTCGTCCAGGGAGTCCGAGCGGATCTGGTCGTGCAGCCGGTTGAAGCGCAGCAGGTGCTCCTTGGTGCGCTTGATGGCGTACTCCACCATCGTCCCGGTCTTCATGATGAAGGCCCAGTCCGAGGCCTGCGCCAGCAGGAGCTCGCGCGCCGCCTGGTTGAGCCCGCGGCGCAAGAGCGGCCGCGCGTCGGGGAAGTCGCGCGCCAGCGAGATCATCCGCTCGGTCGCCTTGTGCAGGTGCCGGTAGATCCAGTCGTTGGAGCCGTCGAGCCACACCGAGTTGTAGCCACCGGCGCCCCAGGAGCACATCGGCGGGTTCGCCAGCTGGTTGTCCGGGTTCTCCCTCAGGTAATCGGACGGCGTCGCCAGCCGGTAGGTCTTCTGGTCGTAGGCGCTCTTGCGGATGAGGAAGTCCAGGAACTCCGGCCCCTCGAACCACCAGTGGCCGTACAGCTCGGCGTCGTAGGGCGCGACCACGATGGGCCGGCGGCCCTGCATCTGGCCGGCGAGGTAGTCGATCTGCTTCTGCCGGCTGTGCATGAAGTGGGACGCGTGCGAGGCCGCGCGCTCGAGCGCCATGCGCCGGTCGTAGGGCTCCTTCTGCGGGCTCTTGCCGGTGATCCGGTAGTACTTGATGCCGGTGTTCTTGCGCGCGCCGGTGGGCTGCACGTAGGGGCGCACGTAGTCCAGGTCGAGGTCGTAGCCGATGTCCCGGTAGAACTCGCGGTACCAGAAGTCGCCGGGGTAGCCGGCTTCGCTGCTCCACACCTGCTGGCTGGACTCGGCGTCGCGCCCGAAGGCCGCGGTGCCGGTGGCGGTGTAGACGGGCGCGAACACGCCGTAGCGCGGCCGCGGGGTGGCGTCGAGCAGGCCGTGGCCGTCCACGAAGAAGTAGCGGATGCCCTCGGCGGCCAGGAAGCGCTCGACCCCGGGGTAGTAGCCGCACTCCGGCAGCCAGATGCCCAGCGAGTCGCGCCCGAAGGCCTGCCGGTACTGCGAGGCGGCCACCGAGATCTGCGCCCGCACCGCCTCGGGGAAGACTTGCAGCAGCGGCAGGAAGGCGTGCGTCGCGCCGCAGGTGATGATCTCCAGCGCGCCGTGGTCCTGCAGGCGGCGGAAGGCGGAGATGAGGTCGCGCTTGTAGACGTCGTGGAAGGCGTGCCGGGCGCCGGCGAAGCGGTCCCGGTAGAAGCGCGCCACCGGCCCGAAGGAGGCGTCCTTGCTCGTGCGCTGCACTTCCTTCTCGGCCAGCTCCACCAGCTTGTCGAGCCGCTTGGCGTAGCGCGCCATCAGGAGCTCGTCGCGCAGCATCGCCGCCAGCGGCGGGGTCAGGCTCATCGTCAGCCGGAAGGGCACCCCGTCGTGGCACAGCCGCTCGAAGACGTCGAGCAGCGGCAGGTACGTCTCGGTGATGGCCTCGTAGAGCCAGTCCTCCTCGAGGAACTCCTCGTGCTCGGGGTGGCGCACGAAGGGCAGGTGAGCGTGCAGGACGAGCGAGAGGTAGCCTTGCATCGGTCTCTCAATCCACGCGCGGTGCGCCGAAGGCCTCGGAAGACCCTACCGGGCGCGCTGCGCCGCCCGATGCCTGGTAGATGCGCTCGCGTCGGGCCTCGGAGAAGGGGGGAGGCTCGACCGCGGCGACCAGCGCCTCCAGGCCCGGCGACGCCGCGCGAGGGCTCGGCCCGGAGACGCCCACCGGCACGGCGTGGCGCGGCCTGAGCGACGGCCCGGCTGCAGGTCGGCTGGGCGAGCCTGGCAGGCCAGGGGCGCCACTGCGCGCCGGCGCCGACGGGCCGCCGGGAGCTCGTGGCCCCTGCCCCTGCCATTGCGCTTGCGCCTGGGTCTGCGCCTGGGCCTGCGGCTGCGATGGCGGCTGCTTGTGCCGGAACTCGATGCGTAGGGCCTCGGCGACCCGCGAAGGGGCCAAGTCGAGCGGAATGCGCACGAACCGGTCGTCGCGCACCCCCGAGGGCCCCACCCCCGGCAGGCGCACCGGGTTCGACCGCGGGCCGATCCGCCGGACTTGGCCGTCTTCGGCCAGGGCCAGCATCTCCGCCCGGAAGATGTGGCCGGAGGGGAGGTTGAAGAAGTAATAGCCGCGCGTGCTCACCGAGAAGTCTTCGTCGCGCACGATCCGGTCGCCCTCGAGCAGGCGCATGCGGGTGCGCAGGCCGGGCATCCAGGCGAAGGAGCGGTCGAGCGTCACCGGGGAGAGGTCCCAATAGAGGTAGAGCGAATGCGGGTCCTTGGGCAGCAGGACCACGCTGTCGTCGCCGTAGCTCTCGGGAAGCTCGCCGAGGTGCTCGTCGAAGTTGGCCGGCAGAGGCGGCGCAGGCGGGGCCGCTGGCGGCGGAGTGGGGGGCGCGCGGCGGGCGTCGGCGGCGCGGACAGTCGCCTCCACCTTCTTCTTCGCCCGTGGGGTGCGCTTGGGCGCGGCCGGGACCGGGGCCGGGATTGGGGCCGGGGCCGGACTCGGGAGCCTCTTGCCGTTGGCTCGGGCGGCGACCAGAGCTGGGGCGGCCGTTGGAGCGGGGGCCGCGGGCCGCTGGGGGGCGGGGCCGGGGGCAGAAACTGGAAGGGCCTTGGCCAGGGCGTCCAAGAGTTGGCCGCGGGTCTTGAGCCTGGAGTAGCCAGAGCCCACGTGCTTGCGCGCGAGGTCGCGAAGCGCCCGGACCGACAGCCTTTCCAGATCCGCCATGCTCGTCCCTTATCTCCTATTGAACAGGGACTGACCGCGTGGGATGAAGCGTCGCCTTCTACGGCACGGCGAGGAGGTGGTCAAGGTGCGGATCGGCCCGAGACAGGTATCTCGGCCCGCGGCCACCTGACCGGTGGCTATCGTCCTTCGAGTCCGCTAGTCTCACATCCGCGACGGAGTCAGCGTGAGCGGCGACCTCCTGAAGGTCCTCTACTGCAGCTTTGACGTCATCCCGGAGCCCACCGGGACGAGCGCGCGCGCCACGGACTTCATCCGGGGGCTCACGCCGCTCTTCAATGTCGACGGCCTGACGGTCAAGTCGGCCGACCACTCCCACATTGAGCGCTATTTCGGCATGCGCCTGATGCGCGTGCCGGTGGGAGCCGGAGACCTGCCCGTCCGGGCGCAGACTTTCGAGCGCGCCGTCCGCCGCCAGCTGGAGAGCGACGAGTACCAGCTGGTGCACTTCACCGATCCCTATGGTGGGTATGCGCTGTGCGAGACGCGCACCCAGTACAACTTCAAGCTGGTCTACGAGGTCACCGGTTTCCCCTCGGTGGAGGTGAAGTACACCCACCCACACCTCGAGGGCGACCGGCGCTTCATGTCCAAGCTGCGCCGCCAGGAGCTGTTCTGCCTGATGAACGCCGACGCGGTCCTGGTGGGCTCGGACCAGACCGCGGCGATGGTGCAGAGCCTGGGCGTCTCGCCGGAAAAGACCACGGTCATCCGCTCCGGTGCCGACTGCTCGCTCTACTTGCCCATCAGCGAGATGCCGCTGCCCGACCGAGTGCCGATGCGGCTTCTGTACCTGGGAAACCAGAACGCCTGGCAGGGGCTCTCGACGCTGCTGTTCGCCATGTCCATCGCGTCCCAGCTGGCCGAGGTGCGCCTGGCCATCGTCGGGCCGCAGCACCCCACCTGGCGCCTCCAGCTGGAGGAGATGGTCAAGTACCGCAAGCTCGCCGGGCTGGTGGAGTTCCTGGATCCGGTGGTCGCCGAGGAGCTGCCCAAGGTGCTGGGCGCCGCGGACGTGGGCGTCGCGCCGCTGGAGAAGAACGACCGCAACACGGTCCAGGGCGCGCCGGTCAACAAGATCGCGCATTACCTGGCGGCCGGCCGGCCGGTCATCGCCGCCAACCTGCCGCTGGTCCGCGAGATCACCAACGACTCCTGCGCGCTCTACTACGAGCCGGGCGACGAGAACGACCTCGCCGAGAAGATCGTCGCGCTCGCCCGCGACCCGGCGCGGCGCGTCTCGATGGGCGAGCAGGCCCACCTGTTCGCCAAGGAGAAGCTGCACGCCGACCACGGCCGCACCAAGCTCCTCAAGCTCTTCTCGGGGATGCTGGGCGGGCAGACGGTCGCCGCGCCCGAGGCCCCGCGCGAGGAGCAGTCTTCCTACGCCCCGACCTCGGTGGGCGAGAAGGCGCTCCCGGACGAGTCGACGCAGAACCGCGACGTGAACACGCTGACCTACGACAGCTCCACCAAGCGCGACTCCATCAGCGATCCGTTCCGCAAGCTCATCGCGCAGACCGCGGCGCAGATGTCGGAGCCGGTCCCGGACAGCCTCGCGCCCCCCGGCCCGGGCAGCGACGGCCCGCCCACGCCGCGCGGCATCGCCGTGGCCTCGGCCGAGGCCGAGCCGACCTCGACCGCGGAGCCGGCCTCGCCCACGCCCCCGGCGGAGGCGCCCGCGGCCACGGCCACGGCCGAGAGCGCGGGGACGGACGACCTGCGCATCGACGACGTCGATCCGCTCGAGTACGACTTCAACTCTCCGGACCCGGGCCCCGCGGCCTCCTCGCGCGGCATCACCGCCCCTGCCATCCAGCTGCCCATCCTGGGGGACGGCTTCGGGCTGCAGGCCGAGGACCAGAACCCGCCGCCGCCCGAGGAGCCGTCCGCGCCGACTCCGGTGGCTTTGCCCGCCGAGGCGAACCTGGAGTGGGGCGGCGAGCCGGCGCAGCTCGAGTTCAAGGGCATGGAGGGAGACGCCGAGGCCGCTGCCGAGCCCGCCGTCTCCGAGGAAGCGCAGAAGCCGCCCGACGCGATGGAGGCGTTCCGGGTGGAAGAGCCGGAGCCCGTCGCGGCGGAAGCGGCCGAGCAAGGGGAGGACGAGGAAGAGCCCCTCTTCAAGTCCGAGTCGGAGACGGTCCGCTGGGACGATCCCCCGGGCGAGCCTGCCCCGGCAGTCGCGCCCATCGAGGAGCCCGCCGAGGAGCCCGTGTTGCCGGTGGAGGTCGAGGCGCCCGCCGTCCTGGCCGAGCCGGCGGCGGTCGTCGCCGAGGAGTCGCTCACCGTCACGCTGGCAGTCGTCGAAGAGGAAGTTCCTGCCGGGGTGGTCGAAGAGCAGCCGAGCGAGCCCGATCTGGTCGTGGTGGAGGCGAAGGCCGACCTGCCGCCCGTGGCGGCCAAGTCCGAGCCAGCCCTCGAGGAAGTGGCCGAGGCAGCCTTCGAGGTCATCTCCGACAGCCCGTCCGAGAGCCCCATCGCCGCCGAAACCCTGGTGGAGCAGCTCGAGCCCGACGAAGAGACCACGGTGATGCCCGAGCCGATGCCGGCCGGGCCCACCACCGTCTCCTCCGAGGAGATCGAGGTCGTCGAAGCCGAGTTGGACGGGCCGGCGGCCGAGCACCACAAGGCGGCGGCGCCCTTCGCGGACGTGCCCTGGGAGGTCGAACCACAGGGCGAGGCCGAGCGGCAGGCCGCCATCGAGAGGGCCGCCGCGACGATGCCTCCGCCCGAGCCGATGCCCCCGCCTTCCGTCAGCACCACGGAAGAGGTGGTCGTCGGCGATCAGGACCTGGAGGTCGTGGAAGTCGCGGCCGAGACGCCTGTCGAGGCGGCGGTCCAGGTGGCGGCCGAAGCGACGCCCGAGGAGGTCTTCGAGGTCGAGGAGGTCATTCCCGAAGCGCCGGCGACGGTGGAGCCGGAGCCTCCGCCCAAGCCCGCCCCGTCCAACATCGTCGCGGACTTCCTAAAGATCGATAAGCCCGGGACCGCCCCGTCGCGGTCCAGCCAGAACGCCGTGACGCTGCGGATGCCTTCCTTCCGGTCCGCTGCCTTGGTTGCCGCTTCCGCCCCCCAGACTCCGGCCCCCGCGACCGCACCAGGGGTCCCCGCTTCCGCCCCCGCGGCCGCGATCGCGCCGGCCGCCAAGCCGCCCGTGGCACCCGCGGCCAAGCCTCCGGTCGTGATCTCCGCGCCTGTCCAGGCACCCGTACTGGCAGCAGCCAAGCCGGCCCTCGGTCCGTCTCTGCCCACGACGCCCATGGCCCGGCAGCCGACCGGACAGCCGCCGGCGCCTCAGCTTGCGCCTGCTTCGGGCTCTGCGACCAAGCCCGCCGCCGCAGCCCCCTCGCCCGTGGCTTCCGCCAGGAGCGCCGCGCCGGCTTCAGTCGCGAGGCCCACGCCTGTCCCGGTGGCGCCGGCACCCGTTGCAGGCAGGCCGGTCCAGCCCGCGCCGGTAGGCCCTGGAGCCATGCCGACCGGCACGAGGCCGGCGGTCGGAGCTCCACCCACGGTCGGTCCCCCGGTGGCGACGCCCGCGATCGCTTCCAGGCCCGCCGCGAGTGCGCCCATGCCGGCCGCCGTCCAGCCCAAGGCCGCTGCGGCGGTCACGGCTCCGGTGCCGCCGAGCGCGGCGCGTCCGGGGATGCCTCCGCCCTGGGAGACCAAGCCCGTCGTCGCGGCGCAGCCTGCCAAGCCTGTCCCGGTGGCGGCCTCGCCTTCGCTGCCGGTCACCGTCCGCCCGGCGCCGGGCCAGGCTCCTCAGCTCGGGGTCAAGCCTCCGGTCGTCGCCCCGCCTGTGCTCGGGGCCTCGACGCGCCAGAGCGGAACCCGACCCGCGGCCAATCCAGCCGTGCGCCCGCAGGTGGCCCCGCGCTCTGCTCCGCCGGTCCTGTATCGATCAGATCCCCCCGCCAAGCCCGGACCCGCGGCCTCTGCCGCCAGGACCACGCCCGCCCGCCCGGCGAGCAAGCCGTCGCGGCCGGGCGAGCAGCTCATCGAGCTCGACGCCGCGGAGGTCGTCACCGTCCCCACCTCTCTCGGGGTGCAGACGCCCCCCAGCGGCCTGCCGCCATCCGACGAGTGGCTCGGTCACGTGCTCCTGGGCTACGCCCCGTTCAACGTGGCGATTGTCCCGCGCACGGTCAGCGGCGAGATCCCGCTGCTCGACCCCTCGAAGGCTTCCGCAAACCTCAAGAGATAAAGCGTACTTGCCGGCCGGGAAATGGCTTCACGCGCGGCCGAAACCGCGTGCTAGGATGGCGCGTTCTCGAAGGCTTCCCACCGTCTCCGCGGCGACCCTTTTCGAGCTCGCCGCGGGACCCTCACGGAACCAGGGGTCATGGACGCACGCCGAATCCTTATCGTCGAGCACCAGCAAGAGTTCGCGCTGTCGATGGCCGCCGCGCTGCGGAACCTCGGATGCCAGACTGCTCTGGCCGCCGATGCCGCTGAGGCGACCCGCGAGCTCGAGAGCCGCCGTCCCGACCTCGTCGTGCTGCGCGCCGAGTTGCCGGACCAGAGCGGTTTTTCCCTCTGCGGCACCATGAAGAAGGGCCGGTTCGGCCGCTTCCCGGTGGTGCTCATCTCCTCCGAGGCCGGCCCCGAGGCCCTGGCCGCGCACCGCGCGAGCCCCGGCGCCGCCGACGCCTACCTCTCCATCCCGTTCGCCATGGACAACCTGGCGACGATGGCCGAGGGCCTGCTCGCGCAGCCGACCGAGCTGGACGAGAACGCGGTGGCGGTGGAGGGAGGCGACAGCGACATCGACGCCGCCTTCGGACAGCTGTCCACGCCGGCCGCCGAGCAAGCCGCCGGCGGGGCCGCCGCCCCGCCGCCCATCCCCTCGCGCCCGCCGCCGGTGCCCAAGCGCGAGCGCAAGAGCGCCATCACCGACGAGGACCGCGTCTTCCTCGAGCGCACCTTCGGGTCCATCGCCGACCGCAAGGCCGAGCTCTTGGCCGAGTCCAAGAACCAGGTCCGCCGCCAGCCCAAGCGCGAGATGCTCTCGACGCCCGAGGGCAAGCTGCAGCTGCTGCGCGAGGAGGTGAAGCTGCGCGAGTCGCAGATCGCCCGCATCAGCGAGGCGTGGGCCAGCCGCGACCGCGAGCTGCAGGCTGCCGACGACCGGCTGCACGAGAAGGACGTCGAGATCCAGGCGCTGAAGAACCAGGTCGACGACCTCCTGCGGCGCTTCAACGAGGCGCAGAGCGCCTTCGTGCAGAAGGAGCACGAGCACGGCGCCGCCATCGACGACCTGCTCCTGCAGAAGTTCTCGCAGGAGAAGGAGCTCATCGAGGTCGTCGCCGGCAAAGAGAAGGAAATCAACGTCCTCAAGAAGGAGATCCGCCACCGCGACGACGAGCTCAGCGCTCGCTCGGTGGAGATCGAGAACGCGCACCGCGAGTACGACGAGCTGTCCAAGCAGAACCAGGTGGACGTGCTCAAGGCGGAGATGCGCGAGAAGGAGCTGCTCCACGTCCTCTCCGTGCGCGAGCACGAGATCGAGGGGCTGTGGACCGACCTGGGCGCCGCGCAGGCCAAGGCCGTGATGGTCGCCGCCGAGCGCGACGCGCGCCTGGCCGAGGCCGCCCGCGAGCGCAAGGCGGCCGAGGCCGAGCTGGCGCAGGGCATCAACGCGCTGAACTTCGAGCTGCACTCCGTGCAGCAGACGCTGTCCGAGGTGGAGGCCAAGGCCCGCCTGGACGTGTCCGAGGTCGAGCTGCGCGCCACCGACGCCGAGGCCCAGAAGGCCGACCTGGCGGCGCGGGTGGAGGAGCTGGAAGGCGAGATCGCCGCGGTGGTGCAGGACCGGGACTCGCTGCGCGTCCAGCGCGACGGCATGTTCCAGTCGTTCACCGAGCGGGTCACCACCCGCGACGAGCGCATCGCCAAGCTCGAGGCGACCCTCAAGGAAGAGCAGGAGCGGGGGCAGGCCAAGGAAGCCGAGCTGTCGCACCAGATCAGCGACCACCTCTTCAAGATCGGCGAGCTCGAGGGCGAGCTCGACGCCACCAAGACGCACGGCGAGCAGGTGGAGGCCGAGCTCAACGGCCAGATCGAGGCGCTCACCGGCGAGCTGAACACCACCCGCGACAGCCTGGCCCAGACCCAGGAGGAGCTCGAGCAGCGCAAGAAGCTCCACGCCGAGCTGGAGGCCGCCAAGGCCCAGTCGGAGCAGGAGCGCGACCAGCGCTACGCGGCCCTGGAGCAGGCCAAGGCCCAGAGCGAGCAGGAGCGCGACCAGAAGCACGCCGCGCTGGAGCAGGCCAAGCTGGAGAGCGAACAGGCGCGCGACCAGAAGTACGCCGACCTCGAGGCCGCCAAGGCCGAGAGCGAGCGGCAGCGCGACCAGCAGTACCAGCAGCTCACCGACGCCAAGGCGGCGTCCGAGGCCGAGCTGTCGAACAAGCTCGATGGCCTCAACCTCGAGCTCAACGACACCCGCGCGGCGGCGGCGCTCAAGGAGCAGTCGCTCTCCGACACCATCGCCGAGCGCGACGGCGCGGTGCGCACGCTGCAGGCCGACCTGGCTGCCCTGGAGCAGGCCAAGGCCGACAGCGAGCGCGAGCGCGACGAGCGCCACGCGGCCCTCGAGCAGGCCAAGCTCGACAGCGAGCGGGCGCGCGACGAGAAGTACGCCTCCCTGGAGCTGGCCAAGGCCCAGAGCGAGCAGGAGCGCGACGACAAGTACGCGGCCCTGGAGCAGGCCAAGGCGCAGAGCGAGCAGGAGCGCGATCAGAAGTACGCCGACCTCGAGGCCGCCAAGGCCCAGAGCGAGCAGCGGCGCGACCAGATGTACGCCGACCTCGACCAGGCCAAGGCCGAGAGCGAGCAGGCGCGCGACCAGAAGTACGCCGCGCTGGAGCAGGCCAAGGCCGATTCCGACGCGTCCTACGAGTCCCGCGTGGCCGAGCTCACCGGCAACGTGCAGCGCCTGGAGCAGTCGCTGGCGGCGCTGGACCAGGCCAAGGCCGCCTCCGAGGCCGACCTGCAGGGGCAGATCGCCACCCATCTCGAGAAGATCGGCGAGCTGGAAGGCGAGCTGGAGTCGACCAAGCAGGCCGCCACCGAGCGCGAGACCGAGCTGACCGCGGAGCTGACCGACGCCCGCGCGCAGATCGCCTCGCTCACCGAGAACCTGCAGTCCACCGGCGCGACGCTGCAGCAGACCGAGGCCGAGCTGGCCAGGCGCACCGGCGAGCTGCAGGCCACCAGCGCCGAGCTGGCCTCCACCCGCCAGGAGAAGGCCGAGCGCGAGGCCGACCTCGGCGCGGCCCGGGCCGAGATCGAGCGGCTGGGCAAGGAGCTGGCCCAGAAGCTCGAAGACGCCGAGGCGATGGAGCAGACGCTGCGCGGAGACGTCGCGCAGCTCGAGGCCAACCTCGCCGCCGAGCAGAAGGCGCACGGCGACGACAACACCGCCAACGCCACGCGGATCGGCGAACTCGAGGGCAAGTTCGAGGCGATGACCGGCGAGCGCGACCTCGCCAAGGAGCGCGGCGACGAGCTGGACGCCGAGCTCTCCGAGACCAAGAACGCCCTGGGCACCCGCGAGGCCGAGCTCAACGAGCTGCGCGCGAACCTGGCCGACACCGAGGGCCAGCTCAGCGCCCTGGAGGAGAAGCTGCAGGGGCAGACCCTCGACGCCCAGCGCGCCGAGGAGATGCTCAAGACGGACCTGGCGGCCAAGACCCAGGAGCTGGCGGACGAGAAGCGCAAGCGCGAGCAGATCACCGCCGAGACCCGCCGGACCCACGACGCCGCCCAGCGCGACCTGGCGGCCCGCGGCGAGCAGGTCAAGACGTTGGAGAAGACGCTCGCCGCCGAGCGCGACGCGGCCAAGAAGGCCGCCGCGGCCGCCGCCGGTGCCCAGGCTGCGCTGCAGGGCGAAATCGAAAAGGTGCGCGCCGAGTCCGACAAGCGCGCCCAGTCCGCCGCCGAGCTGTCGCAGCGGGTGGACCAGGCCCAGGGCGAGCGCGACGCCCTTCGCAAGGAGATGGCGCACGCCCTGGCCGCCCGCGACGCGAAGATCAACGAGCTGTCCGCGGCGGTCTCCACCGAGAAGGCCGAGCGGCGGCGCGAGGGCGAGGACTGGCAGGCCAAGCACGCCAAGGAGCTGGGGCGCCTCAAGGAGTTCAGCGCCGCGCTGGAGACGGCCAAGGCCGAGCGCGCCAAGCTCGTCGCCGAGGCCAACGAGAAGCTCTCGGCGCGCACCAAGCGCGTCGCCGAGCTCGAGCAGGCGGTCGAGGCGGCCAAGGGCGCCCAGTCGCGCGCCGAGCGCGAGGGCAACTCCAAGGTCGGGCAGCTGGAGGCGAAGGCCGTCGAGCTGCTGCAGCGGCTGCAGGCCTCGGTCCGAGAGAAGAAGGAGCTCGAGGGCCGCCACGCCAAGGAGATGGCCGAGCTGGGCGAGAAGCACAAGGCCGAGCTGGAGCGCAAGGAGCAGCAGCGCACCCAGGAGATCAGCCGGCTGCAGGCCTCGGTGCAGGAGAAGGCCAAGGCCCTCAAGGTCGCCGAGCTCGAGCTGCAGCGGTTCAAGGCCAAGGGCGCCGCGGCTCCGGCCGCCGGTGCGCGGCCCGCCGCCGCCAAGCCGGCCACCACCGTGCCGATGATGCCGCAGGCCGCGCCCAGGACCACGCCGGCTCCGGCCCCGGCCCATGCGGCACCGGTGCACCCGGCCCCGGTCGACCCGTTCCCCGACAACGAGGTCGACGAGCCCCAGGAGCGCACGGTGGTGATGTCGGTCAACGTCGCCAAGGCGTTGGTCGAGCAGCCGAAGAAGAAGCCGGCGCAGCCCGAGGCCGAGTGGGACGACGTGGTGGACGCCATCGACAAGCTCGACGGCTGATCAGGGATCTTGGGCGCCCGGCCTCTTGGCGGAGGCCGGCGCCGAGTGGGGTGCCCGGAGACGGCGGTGCGGACGGTTTCTTGTCCGGCCGCCTTTCCGGTATAAAGAACGCCTTTTAGGCCGTCCTTGCTGGAGGTTCCATGGCTTCGCGACTGCGCGCCCTCGCCGCCGTCCTTCCCGCCGCCTTCGTCCTTGGGAGCTGCTCCGAGCCCCCGCTCGTCCAGGTCGACGAACCGGACACCGGTGGCATCGAGTGCCTGCTGGGGCAGAAGGCCCGGGCCGGTGTCTGCATCTGCATCAACGACACGGGCTGCCTCGCGGAGCAGTACTGCGACGCCATCACCGGCGTGTGCCGCCCGAAGACCGACAAGCCGCCTCCCGACGCCAGCACCGCGGTCTGCACCAGCGGCGCGCGGCGCTGCGCGCCCACCCCCACCGGGCTGCCCGACGGCGGCAAGTTCTCCGGCGTGGTCCAGGAGTGCAAGGACGGCCAGTGGACCGACGTGGAGACCTGCCCGGCCGAGGGCTACTGCGCCGCCTCCGCCTCCGGCTACTACTGCGCGGTCTGCGCCAACGGCGCCACCCGCTGCAAGGACACCAACGTCGTCGAGGTCTGCAGCGAGAAGGGCGACCAGTGGGAGGCCACCGAGTGCCCCAACGACCCGATCACCAACAAGCCCAGCAAGTGCGAGAACGGTGAGTGCCAGGCGTGCGTTCCCGGCACGGTGCGCTGCTCGACCGACACCCAGCCCGACGGCACCGTCCTCCACAAGTCGCTCGAGACCTGCGCGCCGGACGGCAGCGGCTGGAACAGCGTCTACTGCGCCGTGACCGGCACGTGCCTCATCGGCGCGGTGGCCGGCTCCGACGCCGGCGACTTCCAGGCCCAGTGCGTCCAGCCGGTGTGCTCGCCGGGCGCCGACCGCCGCTGCAAGGACGCCACCACCCTCGAGATCTGCACGCCGGACGGCCTGGGGTGGGAGGAGCGCAACTGCACCAGCTACGACAAGTACGCGACCGCCAAGGGCATCTGCCGGACCACCGGCACCACCGGCGACTGCTACGAGCCCTGCGCCACCGCGGCCCGCGAGTCGTCGTACCTGGGCTGCGAGTACTGGGCGGCGGTGACCAGCAACATCCAGCTCGACCCGATCTTCAAGGGCGGCGCCGTCGACGGGACCCAGCCCGACGCGCCGAGCGAGTTCGCGGTCGTCGTCTCCAACCCCAACGCCGAGGCGGTGGACATCAGGGTGACGCGCAAGAAGGGCGGGGTGGAGGACGTCTCCCCGTCGGATCCCGCGGCGGTCGGCGGCCTCATCAACGTCCCGGCGAACACCGTGAAGACCATCAAGCTCCCGTGGCAGTCCATCCCCGGCACGGGCGTCGCCACCTTCGGCTACCACCTGACCTCGACGCTGCCCATCAGCGCCTACCAGTTCAACCCGGTGGTGGCTTACACCGGCGGCAGCCCTCAGAACGACCCGCTCTACGGTTGCACCAACTGCAGCTACACCAACGACGGCTCGCTGCTGATCCCGGCGCACATCTTCGGCGCCAGCTACGTCGTCCTCGGCCAGGAGCACATCACCATCGCCGGTGACTCCGCGATGCCGTACTCCTGCACCACCAACGACGACTGCCCGGGCATCGGCAACAGCTGCACCAGCAGCTTCCTCGGAAAGCAGTGCAAGCTGCCGCCGGTCTACGACGTGCCGGCGCTCTTCACGGTGGTGGCGCCGGAGGACAACACCAAGGTGACCATCAAGTTCTCGGCGGCGACGGTGGCCTCCAAGAACGGCACGACCATCGCGAAGCAGGACAAGAACTCCACCGCCAGCTACGTGCTGAACAAGTACGACCTGCTCCAGTTCTGGTCGGGCGTGGATGATCCCTCGAAGCCGGCCGAGTGCTTCAACTTCCCGGCGGGCTCCGGCTGGTCGAAGGTCTGCCGTTACAACTCGGACCCGACCGGCACCATCGTCCTGGCGTCCGACGCCACCGACAACAGCAAGGACAAGCCGGTGGCGGTCTTCTCGGGCGCGGACTGCTCGTTCAAGCCCTACAACAAGTTCGCCTGCGACCACCTCGAGGAGATGATGCTGCCCTTCTCCACGTGGGGGAAGAACTACGCCGGCGTAAAGTCGGTGCCCTACAAGGATGGCAACGGCTCGCCCGTCAAGGCGCCGTTCCCGGACTATTGGCGCGTCGTCTCCGGCTGCGGCAAGAAGGACTGCCCCAACGGCACCAAGGTCACCATCAAGCCGCCGCCAGGCCAGCTGATCCTCCCGGACTACCCGACGAAGATCACCTGCCAAGGCAGCATCTGCACTCTGCCGCCCATCGACCCGGCGAGCCCGGTGCCGACCGCGGCGTGGCTGGAGTTCACGCACGCCTCCAACTTCACGATCACGGCAGACCAGCCGGTGATGCTCTCGCAGTTCTTCACGGGCGAGGAGGCCAGCGCCGGCTCGGTCGAAGGCGACCCGTCGATCATCCTGACCCCGCCGATCGAGCAGTGGCGCACCAACTACAACGTGCTCACCTCGCCGACGCTCTTGCACAACTACCTTTCGCTGGTGACCCAGTCGGCCTCGCCGGGCATCAAGATCGACGGCAAGGACATCTCCACCTTTGGCCCGGCGCAGGAGTTCATCACCGGCGGCTTCGCGGTGTTCAAGGTGCCGGTGGCCGGTGGCGCCCACTCCATCACCTCGAAGGCCAAGGTGGGCGTGACCGTCTACGGCTATGACTACTTCGTCAGCTACGGCTACACCGGTGGACTCGACCTGCTGCGGATCACGCAGATCGTTCCGGGTGGTTGAGCGAAGCCGGTAGTCCGCAAGCCAGTTGAATCAATCGAGGCCGGAGCCGAGCGAAGAGCTTGGTTCCGGCCTCGGTGTTTCCGCTCTCGAGCGCCCCAGGCGGCCTTCTCGGGCGAAGGCGGGCAGATTCTCGAGGTGGGGACCCAGGTTACGGCCGAGGTGTGAGCCGGATCGCGAGAGAGCCCGCACCGATCTGATGGGTCGCGCGTCCGAGGCCTCGACCTCCGGCCACCGGACCACCGTTCACGACACCTTCTTCTTGGTGTCGTCGATCATCTCCGCCAGCGGCCCGCGCTCGCGGCCGTCGGCCAGCTCCATGCCCGCCGAGTAGGCCGTGACCTTGTTCCGGCCGCCGCGCTTGCTGGCGTAGAGCGCGGAGTCGACCGCGTCCACCAGCCGCTCCATCGTCTCGGCGTCGGCGGGGAAGGTCGCCACTCCCAGCGAGATGGTGACGCGCCCGCCGGGCTGCCCGTCGCCGCCCTCGAAGGTGGTCTGCTCGATGAGCTTGCGCAGCTTCTCGGCCACCTCCAGGCCCTCGGGCTTGTCGTTGCGCGGCAGGAGGAGGAAGAACTCCTCGCCGCCGTAGCGGGCCACCGTGTCGACCTTGCGCACCGCGTGGCGCAGCAGCTCGCCCACCTTGCGCAGGGCCTTGTCTCCCGCGGGGTGGCCGCAGCGGTCGTTGAGGCTCTTGAAGTGGTCGATGTCGATCATCACCGCGGTCAGGATGTTGCCGAAGCGCTGCGAGCGGGCGACCTCCATCTCCAGGTGCGTGAAGAGCTTGCGCCGGTTGGACAGGCCGGTGAGCGGATCGACGTGGGCCATCTCCAGCGTCTCGGTGTAGAGGCGCGCGTTGACGATGGCCATCGCCGCCTGGCTGGCGATGAGCTGCAGGAGCACGATGTCGTTCTCGCTGAAGCCCTCCTTGCGGAAGCGCACGAAGTTGAGGACCCCGACCAGCTTCTCCTTGCAGATCATCGGCACGGCCAGCATCGAGCCGCCCTCGGCCGGGTCGTGCGGGCCCTTGAAGTAGCGCGGGTCCTTTTGGATGTCGGCGACGTAGACCGCCTCGCGGGTCCTTCCGGAGAGGCCCGAGGCGCCGCTGCCCAGCGGCAGGCGGAAGTCGGCCAGCGAGAGGGGCGGGTAGCCGAAGGACGCCGAGACCACCAGCTCGGTGCCGGTCTCGTCCAGCAGCATCACCGCGAACTGCTCCACCCCGAAGGTGACGCCGACCATCTCGGTGACCATCGAGAGGATCTCTTGCAGCGAGAGGCTGGAGTTGAGCGAGCGGGCCACGTCGAGCAGGAGCGTCATCTCGCGCACGCGGCGGCTGAGCGCGTGGTTGGCGTCCTCGATGACCTTGTGCTGCCGCTCGAGCTCGGCCTTGAGGGTCAGCTCGCGCTGCATCGACTCCATCTCGCGCGAGGCCTCGATCTCCGCGACCTTCATCTCGGTGATGCGCGAGACCATCTTGTTGAAGGCCCCGGCGAGCCGGCCGATCTCGTCCTTGGACTCGACCTTGGCGCGCACCAGGAAGTCGCCCTTCTCGGCGCGCTGCATGGCCTCCATCAGGCGCCCCAGCGGGCGGGTGATGAACAGGTGCAGCAGGCCGAAGCTGGAGAGCAGGAGCAGCGCCAGCACCGCGCCGACGAAGATCAGCACGCCGCGGTAGAAGCCGGTGAGGTCGTCCTCGATGCGCGGCCGGGCGATGACGGCCTGCACTGCTCCCACCTTGAAGGCGTCGCCGCCGTGGCAGCGGGCGCAGACCATGCCGCCCAAGGGACGCACGTATTCGCCCTTGCCGGTGTCGGTGGCTCCCTGGGGCGGGGCGGAGAGGATGCGCTTGGCGTCGGGCAGCGCCGTGCCCACCTCCTCGATGCGCCGCGACCAGCGGATGCGGCCCTCGCGGTCGATGACGCGCAGGACGCTGACGTCGTCGTAGAGGCGGAAGTCGGCCTTCATCACCGCCGCGGCCTGGATGTGGACGACCGCGGGCGGGGTGGGCTTGGACGCCGGCGCCGTCTCGAGCAGGGTGAAGCTGGTGGCCACCAAGTCGGCCAGGGCGGCCGCCTCCTCCACGGCGTTGCGGCGGATGACCTCCTGGGCACGGCCGTAGGAGATCTCCACGGCGGCGAGCAGAGCCACCACGAGCGGAAGGCCGATCGCCAAGGCGATCTTGCGGCCGACGGTCTTGTAGAGCAGGCCAAACATCGTGAGCGCGGGTCGGACTGACGCCCACGAGCGACGTAGGCAGGCTGCCGAAGGCCGCCATTCTCGCCGTGGGCCCTGCGGACGTCAACGCGAGGGGACGGGAGAGTTCGCGCCTGCTTTTCCCCAGGCGTTTCGGGCTATTATCCCCGGCTTCGGAGGGACCATGAGCCTCGCCGCCTGCCTCGTCTGCCTCGCCCTGGGGGCCGCCGCCCCCGCGCCGCCCGCCCCCGCCGCCGCCGCCAAGGACGACGCGCTCGCCGCCGCCAGGAAGGCCCTGGAGGCCGGCGACTACGAGAAGGTCCTCGACGAGGTCAACGCCGCCAGGGGAGCCGCTCCCGCCGAGGCCGCCGTGGTGCTGACCGGTGCCGGGCAGGTGGCGCTCGGGAAGAAGGACCGGGCGATGGCCTCGCTCTATTGCGAGATGGCCATCAAGCGGGCCCCGGGCGAGCGCGCGCCGCTCGACCTGTGCCTGAAGATCGCGTTCGAGGAGGAGCGCTGGGAGGACGTCGCCATCTGGGGCGAGGCGCTGGCCAGGCTCGCCCCCAAGGATGCGGACGTCGCGCTCCTGCGCGGCCACGCCGCCGTCAACGAGGGCGACTGGAAGCGCGCCATCGAAATCCTCAAGCCTCACGCCAAGGGCCCGAAGTCCGCCCAGGTGGCGCCGCTGATGGATCGGGCCGAGCAGCAGGTGCAGGACGAGAAGGCCGCGGCCTCGGAGCAGAAGGCGCTGGAGGACCGGCTCAAGAAGGCCATCGCCGCGGCGCGGGCGCTGGACGACGGCGGCGGCGGCGGGGGCGGCCCAAGCTCTCCCAGCGGCGTCTACCTCTACACGACCACCTGGTGCGGGGTCTGCAAGAAGGCCAAGGCCTGGCTCGACCAGAAGCGCATCTCCTACGTCGAGCGGGACGTCGAGAACGACCTGGGCGCCTCGGAGGAGCTGGCCGAGAAGTGCAAGAAGGCGAGGACCCGGCCGCGCGGAGTTCCGGTCCTGGACGCCCGCGGGAAGATCGTCGTCGGCTTCTCCCCGGGCTCGTACGGGCAATTGTTGAGGTAGCGCATGCTGATCCGCTCGAAGCGCCTGACGGTCGTGCACGCCTTCTCGACGAGAGAAGGAGGGGTGAGCGAGGGCCCCTTCGCCAGCCTGAACCTCGGTCGCTCGGTGGGGGACGACCCGGAGCGCGTCGCCGAGAACGCCCGGCGTTTCGCGGAGAGGCTGGGAATCACCCCCGGCCAGATCGTCTCGGCCAACCAGGTCCACGGCGAGACGATCCTGGAGGTCGCGGGCGCCGAGCCGGGTCCGCTGATCCCGCCGGCCCTGGGGGATGCGGACGGCCTGGTGACCCGCGCCCGCGGCGTCGCGCTGGGCATCCGCACCGCGGACTGCGTCCCGGTGCTCCTGCACGCGCCCGACGTCCAGGCGATCGCCGCGGTCCACGCCGGGTGGCGCGGGGCGGTGGTGGGGATCGCGGGCAAGGCCGTCGCCCGCCTCACCGAACTCTACGGGGCCGACCCGGGGAAGATGGTCGCGGTCATCGGGCCCCACATCCGCTCCTGCTGCTACGAGGTCGGCCCCGACGTCGCCAGCCGCTTTGAAGCGCGCTTCGGAGTTGGCGTGGCCAGGCCGAGCGGGCAGGGGAGGGAAGCGTCACGGCTGGATCTGGAGGAGGCCAACCGGCGGGCCCTGACCGAAGCAGGGATCCTGGCGGAAAACCTCGAAGCCTTGCCGGAATGCACCTGCTGCGACCCAAAGCGGTTCTTCAGCCACCGCCGGGACCAGGGACGCAGCGGCCGGCACCTGTCGGTCATCGCGATCGGCTGATTTCAATAGCAATGCCCAAGCCTTGGCGAGTTCCGCCGAGCGGCGGACAAGCGGCGCGCCGGCCGTTTTCTTGACACCCCTTTTTTGCGGCTCCTATCATCGCTCGTTGATTTGCCTTTGTTTTTCGTCCCTTGCGGAGTCCGCCACGCCTCGTTTGGTGAGACACGGCTCTCGTCCGCTGCGCCTCGGCACCGCCTGGATGGCGACGTGCCTGGCCCTGGCTTCGTGCGCAGCGGCACCGGTTTCCAAAGGTCCCGGCTCGGTCGACCCCGAGCTGGCGGCCCAGTTCCGGGCAATGGCGAGTCGGCAGGCGGAGTTGGAGCGCAAGGTGGACCGGCTGGAAGGTCAGCTCGAGGCGATACGCGCCCCGCGCGGCAGGACCGAGGTCTCCGCGAAGGCTCCGGCCTCCCTGGTGCCTGGAAACCTCGCGACCGTGCGCCTGTCCCCCAACTCCTCGGCCCGGGCGCCCTCCCTCTCGACGGAAGTGGCGCTGCGGGAGCCCGACGAGGCCGCGGTGGAGCAGATGCTCTCCGACCCGGGGCCCGACACCAGCGGCGACGAATACGCAACCGCGCTCAAGGCCATCAGCACCGGCGAGGTCCAGCGGGGCGCGTTCGGGCTGCAGGCCTTCGCCGACAAGCACCCGCGCGACGAGCGCGCACCCACCGCCCTCTTGCAGGCGGGCGTGGGCCTGCTCACCTTCGGCGACCCGCAGTCGGCGGTGCTCGCTTTCGATCGAGTCGCCCAGGACTACCCGTTGGCCAAGGAGGCGCCGGAAGCGATGATGCGCCTGGCTGACTGCCAGCTGAAGCTCAAGCGGGATGACCGGGCCAAGGACGTCTACGCGCGGGTGATGAGCCGCTACCCGGGCACCCCGGCGGCGAAGGCGGCCGAGGTGGGGCTGAAGAACCTGGCCGAGGCGAAGGCGGCGGCGCAGTGAGCTTTTGAAGGATGCGGTAGAACGCAGGAGGAACCATGGTGCGGTCATTGACGGCGGCGGTTCTGGCCATCCTGCTCCTCCCCGGCGCAAGCTGGGCGCAGGAGGCGGAGAAAGCCGAGAAGGCTGAGGCGGGCCCGGCCGTGACCGAGCCGGAGCAGCAGAGCGCCGAGGTCGCGCCCGGGAAGGCCGGGCCGAAAGCGGGCGGTCAGGAGTCGGTGTACGAGTCCTACACCGTCAAGCCCGGCGACACCCTGTGGGACCTCTCGTCCCGGTTCCTGGGCAACCCCTGGTACTGGCCGAAGGTCTGGTCCTACAACCCGGAGATCGAGAACCCGCACTGGATCTACCCGGGCAACCAGATTCGCTTCTACCCGAGCGGCGAAGAGGGACCCGCCCAGGTCGAGGGCGAGGGCGTCAAGGCTCCGCAGGAGATCGCAGACGTCTCCGAGGGCAACCTCAACGCGCCCGAGCAGTTCGGCGAGGACGAGGACCCGGTCGCCATCTCCGGCGGGCAGCTCTTGGGCTACAAGTCGCCCAAGAAGTCCATCATGCGCCAGGACGGCCTGGTGACGCAGCGCGAACTGGACGACGCCGGCGTCATCGAGAACGCCTACACGACCAAGGAGATGCTCGACAACTACGAGCGCGTCTACCTCAAGTTCCGCAACCAGAGCGCGGTGCGCATCGGCGAGCGCTACAGCATCTTCCGCACCATCGACGCCGTCGCGCACCCCGTCAACGGGTCGAACTACGGCTACCTGACCAAGATCACCGGCACCCTGCGCGTCATCGCCACCGACAAGAACTACGTGACCGGCCTCATCGACCAGACCTTCGAGCCCATCATGCGCGGCGACTTCGTGGGCCCGCTGGGCAACTTCGACAAGCAGATCATCCGCAAGGAGAACACCCGTGAGGTCAAGGGCGTGATCCTGCTCTCGCTCAACCGGAACATCCCGGCGCTGGGCGAGCAGCACTGGGCCTTCATCGACAAGGGCAGCAAGGACGGCGTGGAGGAGGGAAACACCTTCACGGTCTACAAGCGCGGCGACCCCCTCCTCACCGAGGACGTCGATCCCGCCAAGCTGCCGGCCGAGATCGCGGGCACGCTGCTGGTCGTCGACGTCAAGGAGCACGCCTCCGAGGCGCTCATCGTCCGCTCGCTGCTCGAGCTGGGCGAGGGCGACCAGGTCATCATGAAGCCGATGGCCAGCCAGGCGGCGGCGCAGTAGCCGCTCGAGAAGGCGACGAAACGGCTGCGCCCCCGGACCGCGAGAGCGGACGGGGGCGCGGTGTTTGGTGTGCCCAGCATGGGCGTGACTAGGAGGTGAAAGTCCTCTGGGGAACCTGGTCGTAGGGACCCCGAGCGATCCCGCAAGGCGCCGACCGCGAGATTGGCGTTGAAAGAAGCGGGGAGCGAAACCGCGAGCCGAC
>DASXVQ010000208.1:0-87566 GCA_036504155.1 Myxococcales bacterium | reverse complement strand
ACGACATCGAGAGAGCCGGGCGTCTCGCCGGCTCTCGAGGAGCGCAAATGCTCGAGTGCCAGCACCAGTGCGGACGGTTGGTCACGGTGGTCCTGAGCTCGCCCCTGACTCTGGAGGAGATCGCGGCGGCGGACCTGAAGATGGCCCAGGCGCGGGAGAAGGCGGGGGCGAAGGTGGTGATCAGCGCCGACTATCGGGCGATGACGCTGCTCGGCCAGGCCGAGGCCGGGGCCTTGCTCGCCATGTTCAAGGGGCACAACGCGGGCATCGAGCGCAGCGCCATCCTCTCTTCGGCGACGAGCGCCCTCGCGGTGATGCAGATGGTGCGGATCGTCAAGGAGGCCCAGAGCCCGACCCGCAAGGCGTTCCACGAGCCAGCCGAGCTTCAGAGCTGGCTCGGGGAGGTCCTCACCCCCGAGGAGAAGGCGGCCCTCCAGGCCGTCTTCCTGGGCGAGCCCTCCTCGCCGAATTGAGCGAGAGCGACGGCCCGCCCGACCGAGGCGAGGTTCGCGAAAGGGCTCCCGCACTCGAGTCTCCGTCGCCGGCCGGCCCAACCCAGTCGAGAGTCCGCGAGCCGAGCCAAGCAGAGCTGAGCGCGTGGCGGCAGGGCGCGCTGGCGCAGCCTCGGGCTTCAGTTGTCCGACGGCTTTGCCAAACGCCTGCTCGGCCGCGGGCTGCGCGTGGCTTGGTCCGAGCTTCCCGAGCGAGCTGGCGGGCAGGCACGCGACCAAGGCATCCCTTCACGTAGACTTCGCGCACCTCCGCTGCGAGGGCGCCCGCGAAGCGACGCGGGCCTGAACGACGCCTCATACGACCATCGAAAGTGCGGCTCTATGACCCGGCTGAACCCCCGCCTCAAGCTGATCGCCATCCCCTGGGAGCTCGAAGTCCCGACCCTCACGTTCGCCTCGCTCGCGGCGGTGACTCCCCCGCGCTTCGAGGTGGCGATCGTCGACCTGTTGCGCGAGCGGCTCTTCCTCGACGAGGACGTGGACCTGGTCGGGATCACCGCCTCGACGGCGCGCATCAACGCGGCCTACGCGCTCGCCGACCTCTACCGGGCGCGGGGCGTCAAGGTCGTCATTGGCGGCCACCACGTGACCGCGCTCCCCGAGGAGGGCCTGCTGCACGCCGACGCCGTGGTCTGCGGCGAAGGCGAGTCCTCCTGGGTGCGCATCTGCGACGACTTCCTCGGCAACCCGTCGCGGGTGAAGGGCATCTACCGCGACCCACCGCCGGACCTCTCCAAGCTGCCGCAGCCGCGCATCGATCTCATGAAGATCGAGCGCTACGGCAGCTTCTACTACCCGGTCATCGCCAGCCGTGGCTGCCCGGAGGTGTGCAGCTTCTGCTTCGCCAAGCGGATGACCCACGGCTTCCGGTCGTACCCCATCGCGCACGTCATCGAGCAGGTCCGCCGGCGCCCGGCCTTCGTGCGCAGCATGTACTTCGTCGACGACAACCTCCCCGCCGACCCCGACCACTCGCGGGAGCTGTTCCGCGAGCTCGCCAAGCTGAAGGTGCCCTTCGGCATGCAGGCCCGCAACGAGTTCTCGTTCGACCGCGACCGTCTCGAGCAGGCGCACGACGCGGGCTGCGCCTTCATCTCCTCGGGCTACGAGTCGGTGAGCCAGCGCACCCTCGACCAGAACGGCAAGCGCGCGCTGGCCGCGGACTACCGGCAGGCCATCGCGAACATCTACGACGCCGGGATCATGGGCAGCGGCAACTGGATGTTCGGCTTCGACGGCGACACGCCGGACACGTTCCGGGAGACGCTCGAGTTCCTCGACAGCTCGGCGCTCCTGCACAGCACCTTCACCACCGAGATCCCCTTCCCGGGCACGCCGAGCTTCAGGCGCTACGAGAAGGAAGGGCGGATCGTCACGTTCGACTACGACCAGTACATCGGCAAGGGCCACGTGGTCGTGCGCCCCAAGAACATGACCGTGGAGCAGCTCTGGCAGGGCATCCGCTGGCTGGTGAAGCAGTACTACTCGCCGCGGCGCGCCTACCAGCGCACGCAGCGCGCCATCGCCAACCAGGGGCTCATCAGCATCGGGCCGGGGGTGCTGCGCAAGCCGGCGCTGGCCTTCCTGTGCATGTACCAGGTCTACCAGTGGCACTACCGCATGGTGCCCTCGCTCAACTGGCTCTACGAGCGGCTGGTCTCGGTGAACAAGCACCGCTACCTGAAGGACCACCTGCGCCGCACGAACTTCTGGAGGAGCGAGCCCGCCCGCGCCGCGGCGCCCGAGGCGGGCCACGCGGCCTACACGACGGACAGCCCGTTCCTGCACGCGGCAGGCTTCAAGGACCGCCGCACGAGCCCGCTGACGGTCGAGCAGCGCGAGCTGCCGCACCCGGCTCCCGAGGTGGAGAAGACGGCGTGAGCGCCCGCGCTTCTCGGAGCTCTTGCCACTGACCGAGGCCTTGGCCGACCCCTGCCTCTCGGTGAGCCAGCCGTCAGCCGGAGCGCTGCCCCGGCTTGCGGTCCCCCGAGGGCAGGTTCGGCGGCCGCCCATCCGCCTGGAGCCGAAGCCCGGAATCGTCTCGAAAAGCGGCGTGCCGCTCGCCGCGATCGGCTGGGGGACGAGCTTGGGGAAGGGCCTCCGAGCTCGAAAACGGCGGGGCGCAGCCCAGGTTCGAGCGGCCTGCCGGGCGAGGGCGCCCCTTTGACGACCCTTGACGGCCCGGGCTAAGGCGCAGACAGTGCGCCCCAGCTAAGTTCAGCCTAGCCTGGGAGGCCGTAGCGTGCAGAAGCACTGGGGTTCGTGGAGTTTCAAGCCGGAGACGCTGGTGCTCGCCTGTGAGGCGGCCGAGGCCAAAGGCTACGAGGTGGATCTGGAGCGCTGCACCACCTCCGCCGAGATGCTGGACTGGCTCTGCCAGGTGGCCGAGAAGGATTGGGCGACGCCCGATACCGTCGGCAACCTCGTGCTGGCCTTCAACGACCTTCTGCGGCCCAACGCCACGGTCTGCTCCATGGGGGTCGAAGGCGAGCCCATCGAGGACGTGCGCAAGGCGATCAAGGCGGCTTCGCGCGGAGATAGCTGATGCGCCGGATCGCGGTGAAGGCGGCCGCCGCCGGCGTGGGGGCGCAGGCCACCGACCTCGGCGAGATCGACAACTCGGGCATCGCCTGGGGCAACGGCCGCGGGCAGCTGCGCGGGGCCGCGGTCCAGCAGCTCGTCACGCTGCTCGGGGACGGCTACCTGAAGCAGGGCTTCGTGCTCATCGTCGGGCAGCAGGGGCTGGGGACCTGCCGGGTCCTGAACGTCGGGCGCGTGCTCGACTTCTCCTACGACTCGACCTTCCTGGCGAGGTGAGGCCTCACCGCGCGGTCTTCGCCAGGAACCGGTCCAGGTTCTCGAAGAACGCCTGCGGCGCGTCGAACATCACGTAGTGGCGGGACCCCGGCACGACGACCACTTCCTGCGACGCGAGCGGGGCCAGCTGCTCGCGAAAGGCGCGCTCGACCTCCGGCGCGGCGTCCGCCGGGAGGTTCCCGGTCGTCAGCACCACCAGCACCGGCACGCGAATCGACGGGGTCGCCTCCCGCAGGTCCCTGGTCATCATGTCCAGGAAGGCCTCGGAGATCACCGCCTGGTCGGAGCGGGTGAGCTTGCGTCCGATCTCCGCGGCTCGCGCGGGGTCGGCCATCGAGGTCGCCAGCCGGCGAGCGAGCATCTGGGCGAAGCGCTCCGGCGCGGCCTCGGCCAGCGCCTTGGCGCCGGCGCGGGCCTCCGCAGCTTCCTCCGCGTCGCCGGTGGAGCGTGACGGCGGCGCGTCGATGGCGATCACCCCGCCCAACAGATCCGGCTCGGTCATCGCCAGCCAGTACGCCACCGCGGCGCCGAACAGGTGCCCCACCACCACCGGCCGATCCAGCCGGCGCTCCTTCACGTAGGCCGCCAGCTCGGTCTTGAGCCTGGGCAGGAGTGGACCCGCGACCGGCGCGTTCCCCGCGAACCCCGCCACGTCCAGCACATGCGCTTCCACGCGACCGGAGAGGTGCTCCACCGTGCCTTGCCAGACGTCCGCGGGAGCGCCGAGGTCGGGGATGAAGATCACCGGCCGGCCCTGGCCCGACACGTGGTCCACGAAGGAGGCGCGGGCGGGCGCGGCGGGGACGTGGGAGCAGCCGGCGAGGGAAGCAGCGAGCAGGGCGGCGAGGCGCATGGCGGAACGGACACCGCCGGGGGGCGGGAGGTTCCACCGGGGCTCCGATTCAGCCCGGGGATGCCGGACGGGTCACGCCAGGAACCGGTTGATCTCCTCGGCCGCCTGCCGGCCCTCGGCGATGGCCCAGACGATCAGCGACTGGCCGCGCCTGGCGTCCCCGGCCGCGTAGATGCCGGTGATGGAGGTGGCGAAGCGCTCGGTGGCGATGTTGCCGCGCGCGTCAAGCCGGAGCCCCAGCTCCTCGATGGGCCCACCGCGCGTGGGTCCGCTGAAGCCCATCGCCAGCAGGACGAGGTCGCAGGGAATCTCGAACTCGGTCCCGGGGATGGGCTCGAACTTGGGCGGCGGGCCGACGCGGACGGCATGCAGCTTGGTGAGGCGGCCGCGGGCGTCGCCCTCGAGCCGCGTGGTCAGGACGCCCCACTCGCGGACGCCGCCTTCGTCGTGGGAGCTCTCGGTCCGGAGCTTGAGCGGCCAGGCCGGCCAGGGCGTCGTCGGGGACCGCTCGGCCGGAGGCTTGGGCAGGATCTCGATCTGGTGGACCGAGGCCGCGCCCTGCCGCAGCGAGGTCCCGAGGCAGTCCGCGCCGGTGTCGCCGCCGCCGATGATCACCACGCGCTTGCCGGTCGCGAGGATCGGTGAGGCAGCCTCGGGCAGGTCCGAGTCGCGGCGGTTCTGCTGGACGAGGAAGTCGAGCGCGAAGTGGACTCCGCCCAGCTCCCTTCCCGGCACGCTCAGGTCGCGCGGGGCCTCGGCGCCGCAGGCGAAGAGGATGACGTCCTGCGTCTGCTGCAGCCCCGAGACCGGCAGCGGCCCGCCGCCGATGCGCCGGTTGCACTCGAAGGTCACGCCCTCGGCCACCATCTGCTCGATGCGGCGGTCGATCAGCCGCTTGTCCATCTTGAAGTCGGGGATGCCGTAGCGCAGCAGGCCGCCGGGCTGGTCGCTCTTCTCGTAGACGGTGACCGTGTGCCCGGCGCGCGCCAGCTGTTGGGCGGCGGCGAGCCCCGCGGGGCCGGAGCCGACCACCGCCACGCGCTTGCCGGTGCGGCGCGCGGGCGGCTCGGGCTTGATCCACCCCTCGGCCCAGGCGCGGTCGACGATCGACTTCTCCAGCAGCTTGATCGAGACCGGCGGCTGGTTGATGCCCAGCACGCACGCCGCCTCGCACGGGGCCGGGCAGAGCCGGCCGGTGAACTCCGGGAAGTTGTTGGTGGTGTGCAGGACGTGGAAGGCGTCGCGCCAGCGGCCCCGGTAGGCCAGGTCGTTGAACTCGGGGATGACGTTGGTGACCGGGCAGGCCGGGTGGCAGAAGGGCACCGCGCAGTCCATGCAGCGCGCGCCCTGGCGCTGCACGCGGTCGGTCGGCATCGGCGCGCCGACCTCGCGCCAGTCGTGGACCCGCTCGCCGACGTCGCGCAGCGGGGTGGCCTCGCGCGGGAACTCCAAAAATCCGCTGGGCTTACCCATGGGCCACCTCCGCGCGGACGGCCGGGGGCGGCGGCGCCAGCACCCGCTGCAGCTCCTTGGGGAAGACCTTCACGAAGCTCGCCGCGCACTCCGGCCACCGCTCGAGCAGCGACCGCGCCCTGGGGCTGGAGGTGGCGGCGAGGTGCGCCCGGAGCATCTCCTCGAGGGTCGCGACGTCCTGCGCCTCCTGCACCGGGAAGAGGTCCACCGTCGCCTTGTTGCACCAGCGCGAGGCGAAGCTGCCGGACTCGTCCAGGACGTAGGCGAGGCCGCCGGTCATCCCCGCGGCGAAGTTGCGCCCGGTGCGGCCGAGGACCACCACCAGGCCGTTGGTCATGTACTCGCAGCCGTGGTCGCCCACGCCCTCGACCACGACGCGGGCGCCCGAGTTGCGCACGGCGAAGCGCTCGCCGGCCATGCCGTTGAAGTACGCCTCGCCGCTCGTCGCGCCGTAGAGCACGACGTTGCCGACCAGCACGTTCTCCTCGGGCGCGAAGGTCGAGCCCTTGGGCGGGAAGACCGCGAGCTTGCCGCCGGAGAGGCCCTTGCCGACGTAGTCGTTGGCCTCGCCCTCGAGGACCAGCGTCACGCCGCGCGGCACGAAGGCGCCGAAACTCTGCCCGGCCGATCCGGTGAAGCGCAGCGAGATGGTGTCGTCGGGCAGCCCGGCCTCGCCGTAGCGGCGGGCGACCTCGCCGCCGAGCATCGCCCCGACGGAGCGGTGGACGTTGCGGATGGCGAAGCCGGCCTCGGTCCTCTCGCCCTTCTCCAGCGAAGGCCGGCACTTCGCGATCAGCTCGTTGTCGAGCGCCGACTTGAGGTCGTGGTCCTGGGAGATCCGGCACAGGCGTCCGACGCGCCGCGGGACCGGCGGGTCGAAGAGCACCTGGCTGAAGTCGAGCCCCTGGGCCTTCCAGTGGTCGACGGCCGGGCGCATCTCCAGGCGGTCCACCCGGCCGATCATCTCGTCCACGGTGCGGAAGCCCAGCTGCGCCATGCGCTGCCGCACGTCCTCGGCGATGAAGAAGAAGAGGTTGATGACGTGGTCGGGCGTGCCCTCGAAGCGGGCCCGCAGCACCGGGTCCTGCGTGGCGATGCCCACCGGGCAGGTGTTGAGGTGGCACTTGCGCATCATCACGCAGCCCATCGCCACCAGCGGCAGCGTGGCGAAGCCGAACTCCTCGGCGCCCAAGAGCGCGGCGATGACCACGTCGCGGCCGGTCATCAGCTTGCCGTCGGTCTGCAGGCGCACGCGGCTGCGCAGGTCGTTGAGGACCAGCACCTGCTGCGCCTCGGCCAGGCCCAGCTCCCAGGGGACGCCGACGTGCCGGATGGAGGAGAGCGGCGAGGCGCCGGTCCCGCCGCTGTCGCCGGAGATGAGGATGACGTCGGCGCGCGCCTTGGCCACCCCCGCCGCCACGGTCCCCACGCCGACCTCGGAGACGAGCTTCACCGACACGCGGGCCCGCGGATTGACGTTCTTGAGGTCGTAGATGAGCTGGGAGAGGTCCTCGATGGAGTAGATGTCGTGGTGCGGCGGCGGCGAGATGAGCTGCACCCCGGGCACCGCGTGGCGGACCTTGGCGATGACCGCGTCGACCTTGTGCCCCGGCAGCTGGCCGCCCTCGCCGGGCTTGGCGCCCTGGGCGATCTTGATCTGCAGCTCGTCGGCGTTGACCAGGTAGTTGGCGGTCACGCCGAAGCGCGCCGAGGCGACCTGCTTGATGGCGCTGCGCCGCGACTCGCCGTTGGGGCCGGGCACGAACCGCTCGGACTCCTCGCCGCCCTCGCCGGTGTTCGACCGCGCGCCGATGCGGTTCATCGCCAGCGCCAGCGTCTCGTGCGCCTCGCGGCTAATGGACCCGAAGGACATGGCCCCGGTGGCGAAGCGCTTGACGATGTCCTTGGCGGGCTCGACCTCCTCGAGCGGGATCGGCTTCGCGGCCGGCTTGAGCTGCATCAGCCCGCGCAGGGTGCACAGCTTGCGCGCGTCGCCGTCGAGCAGGTCGGCGTACTGCCGGTAGGACTCGAACTTGCCGTCGCGCACGGCGTTGCGGACCGCGGCGATGGTCTGCGGGTTGTAGAGGTGGTGCTCGCCGGCGACGCGCAGCTGGTAGACGCCGCCGACGGCCAGCTCCGGCTCGAAGTCGCGCGCCGGGCGCTGCGCCCAGGCGTGGTTGAGGGCGACCTCGCGGGCGATGACGTCGAGCCCGATGCCGCCCAGCCGCGAGGAGGTGCCGGTGAAGTACTTGTCGACCAGGTCCTTGGAGAGCCCCACCGCCTCGAAGACCTGGGCTCCGCGGTAGCTCTGCAGCGTGGAGATTCCCATCCGCGAGAAGACCTTGAGCAGGCCCTTGTTCACCGCCTTGACGTACTTGGCCTGCGCCTCGGCCACGGTCAACCCGGGCGGAGTCGAGGGACCCTGGAGGAGCCCGCGACCGACGAGGTCCTCGATCGTCTCCAGCGCCAGGTAGGGGTTGAGCGCGCTGGCGCCGTAGCCGATGAGCATCGCGAAGTGCATCACCTCGCGCGGCTCGCCGGTCTCCACGACCAGCGCCGCCTGGGTGCGCAGCGCCTCGCGGACGAGGTGGTGGTGCACCGCGGAGAGGGCCAGCAGGCTGGGGATGGGCGCGTACAGCTCGTCGTGCCCGCGGTCCGAGAGGATCAAGAGCGAGTACCCGGCCTTGATGGCGAGCGAGGCGCGGCGGCACAGCTCGGTCAGCGCGCGCTCGATGCCTCGCTCACCCTCCTCGACGCGGTAGAGCATCGGCAGGGTGGTGGCCAGGAAGTCGCCCCAGCTCACCCGCCGCAGCTTCTCGAGGTCGCGGTTGGTGAGGATCGGGTGCGGCAGCTTGAGCATGTGGCACTGCTCGGCCGTCTCGTCGAGGATGTTGCGCTCGTTGCCGATGTAGCTGGTGAGGGTCATCACCAGCTCTTCGCGGATCGGGTCGATCGGCGGGTTGGTCACCTGCGCGAAGAGCTGGCGGAAGTAGTGGAAGAGCGGCTGCGGCTTCTCCGAGAGGCAGGCGAGCGGGGTGTCGGCGCCCATCGAGCCCACCGGCTCCTCGCCCTTCTCGGCCATGGGCGAGAGGATCAGCCGCAGGTCCTCGTCGGTGTAGCCGAAGGCCCGCTGCCGCGCGGGTAGCGTCGCGGGCTCGGACTGCTGGACGCGGGGCGGGTCGGGCAGCTGGTCGATCGCAACCTGCTTCTCCTTGATCCACTGCGCGTAGGGCTTGCGCGCGGCGAGGCGCTCCTTGAACTCCTCGTCGGGGACGATGCGCTTCTCCGCCAGGTCGACGATCAGCATGTGCCCCGGCTGCAGCCGGCCCTTGTGCCGGATGTCCTCGGGCTTGACCTGCAGCGCGCCCGCCTCGGAGGCGAGGATGACCACGTCGTCGCGGGTGACCAGCCAGCGCGCCGGGCGCAGCCCGTTGCGGTCCAGCGTGGCGCCGACGTAGCGGCCGTCGGTGAAGGCTACCGCCGCCGGCCCGTCCCAGGGCTCCATCAGCCCGGCGTGGAACTCGTAGAAGGCCTTCTTGGAAGGCGACATCGACGGGTCGCCCTCCCAGACCTCGGGGATGAGCATCGCCAGCACGTGCGGCAGGCTGCGGCCGGAGAGCGTGAGCAGCTCGGCGGCGTTGTCGAGCGCGGCCGAGTCGCTGCCGCCGGGGACGACCACCGGGAGCAGCTTCTTGAAGTCCGCCCCGAACGCCGGCGAGGCGAGCACCGAGTGGCGGGCGTTCATCCAGGAGAGGTTGCCCTTGAGCGTGTTGATCTCGCCGTTGTGGCAGAGCATCCGATACGGGTGCGCCAGGTGCCAGGTGGGGAAGGTGTTGGTGGAGAAGCGCTGGTGGACCATGCACAGCGCGCTGGCGGCGTCCGGGGCGGAGAGGTCCTCGTAGAACTTGGTGATCTGCGGGGCGAGCAGCAGGCCCTTGTAGACGATGGTCCGCGAGGAGAACGACGGCAGGTAGAAGACGCCCTTGTCGCGCAGGTCGAGCGCGGCGATCTCGTTCTCCGCCCGGCGGCGCACCAGGTAGAGCTTGCGCTCCAGCGCCAGCGGGTCGGTGCCCGGCGCGGCCTGCACGAAGAGCTGCTCGATGAACGGCTGGCTCGCTCGCGCCAGCGGCCCGATGGCCTCGGAGTGGACCGGCGGCTCGCGCCAGCCGAGGACGGTGAGCCCCTCCTCGCGGGCGATGCGCTCGAGCACTCCCTCGCACAGCAGGCGGGCCTGGCGCTCGACCGGCAGGAAGACCATGCCCACGCCGTATTCGCCGGGCGCCGGTAGGCTGAAGCCCAAGCCCTGGCACGTCCGCTTGAAGAGCGCGTGAGGCAGCTGGATGAGGACGCCGGCGCCGTCTCCCGTCTCCGGGTCGCAGCCGCAGGCCCCGCGGTGGGCGAGGTTCTCGAGGATCTGCACGCCCTTGACGATCACCTCGTGCGAGGCCTGGGCGTTCAGGTTGGCGACGAAGCCGACGCCGCACGCATCGTGCTCGTGACGCGGGTCGTAGAGACCGCGGGGGCTCGGCAAGCCTGTGGGGGTGGACATCCTCTTTTGCTCCCGGACGCGGAAATTCTGGCGCGCGCCCCGGCGTGCGCAGCGACGCATCCGGGGGACGGCACGGGTGTAACGCCGGGAAATGTGGGATGCCCTAGTTGCGGAAGGTGGAACGCTCGCTCCATCCACTGGCAGGCAATGCTGCCTTTCTTCCCCCGCCTCCTTGATTCGAATCGCGCCCCCGACCCGCGGCGCGTGCCTGGTCGTTCGGACGGCCGGCCTGGAGCCAAGACGGGCCCGCGGGGCGAAATAGATTGCCGCCCAGGTCCGAGGACAGCATTGTTCCTCTTCCTTCGAAGGGGGGACTGGAGGCCGAATGTCGAGCCGCTTGGTTCTCGGGTCTTCCCTCACGCTGGTTCTCCTCGCCGCCGCCGCACTCCTCGGAGGCTGCCCTGGAGACGCGGCCCAGCACGAGGGCCCGGACGCCGATCAGGTAGTCGATGGCTCGGTCGACGCTGAAGACTCCGGCGCAGGACGAGACACGGGACCGGCCGGCCGCGCGGACGCCGCGCAGCCTGCGAAGGACGCGGGAGCCCGTCCTGACGCCGCCACGCCCGCGCCCGACGCGGGAACGCCGGCGGCCGACGCGGGCACTCCGGCGGCCAGCTTCCAGTTCGTCGTCTGGGGCGACACCAAGACCGGCACCAACACGCTCGCGGCGCTCTCCAAGCAGGTCAAGGTGCTCAACGTTCCTTTCACGCTCTTCGGCGGAGACCTGGAGACGGCGGGCTTCACCCAGGCCGGGATGAACGCGTGGAAGAACGCCATCGACGGCGACACGTCCGGCGCCACCAGCAACGGGCTGTTCGACACCGTGTTCCCCGTCCGCGGCAACCACGACAGCAGCAACGCCAGCGGCTGGCAGGCCTACTGGGACCTGCGCAGCCACGCCACGTCGGTGGGCGCGACCCACTACTCGGAGCAGACCGCCGAGCGGACCTGGTCCTTCGACTACGGCAACGCCCACTTCGTCGGTGTGGACGTCCCCGGCGACGTCACCTTGATGACGGCGGCGGAGGTGACCTGGATCGACCAGGACCTCACGGCGGCCGAGGCCCGCGGCGTCACGCACAGCTTCCTGATGTGGCACGGCCCGCTCTGGACCATCGCCGAGCACTGCTGCACGGCGACCAAGCCGCAGGTCATCGACGTCTTCAACAAGCACCCGAGCGTCTCCGCGACCTTCCACGGGCACGAGCACGTCCACGCCTGGGTGCACATGAACCAGGCCCGGTACTCGAACCTGACGCACGAGTTCGAGGAGCTCGTCGCCGCGCGCGCCGGCGCGGAGCCGGCGACCTGCAGGTCCGGGCGAACCGACTACTGCCAGGACCAGCAGAACGGCTTCCTCCTGGTCGAGGTCGACGGGCGCAGCTTCAGCGTCAGCTTCTTCGAGCAGGGCAACACCACCCCGGTCAAGCAGATGACCTTCACCAAGCCCTGACCGGATCCAGGGAGGGTTCTTCTCCATGCGCCGGCTCATCCTCTTCCTCGTCGTCGGAGCGACCGCCGGCTGCCGGGCGCAGCAGCCAGTGCCCGCGGTCCAAGGCGACCCCGCGTTGGAGGTCCGGCCCATCGCGCTCCCCGGCGCGAACGGCCCTCTCTCGCTCGACTACCTCGCCTGCGACCGCGCCTCCGGTCGCCTCTGGATCCCCGCCGCGGGCACCGGCAGCGTCGACGTGCTCGAGACGGCCACGGGTGCGCTGAAGAGGATCGAGGGCTTCGCGACGCAGGAACGGGAGATCCACGGGGCGACGCGGCGGATGGGACCCAGCTCCGCGACCCTCGGCGCGGGCTTCGTCTACGCCGGCAACCGCGCCGACTCCTCGGTCTGCGCCATCGACGTCGCCACTCTCCAGCGCGGGGCCTGCGTGACCCTCGCGTCGTCTCCCGATGGGTTGCAGTACGTCGCAGCCACCAAGGAGGTGTGGGCGACCACGCCCCGGGCGAAGTCGATCACCGTGCTCGACGCCAGCGACCCCGCGAAGCTCGTCGCCAAGGCCGAGGTGCCGCTGGACGGCGAGCCGGAGGGCTACGCGGTCGACGAGGCGAAGGGCCTGTTCTTCACCAACCTCGAGGACAAGGACCGCACGCTGGTCATCGACGTGAAGACGAGGAAGGTGCTCAGCGACTGGCCGGCCGGGTGCGGCGCCGAGGGGCCGCGGGGGATCGCGCTGGAGAGGGCTCGCGGCTGGGCGTTCGTGGCCTGCACCGACGCGGTCGAAGTCCTCGACCTGGCGCACGCGGGGACGCGCCTCTCCCGCCTCGACACCGGCGCCGGCGTCGACAACATCGACTACCTCGAGTCGCGCCGGCTGCTCTACGTCGCCGCGGGCAAGGCGGCCCGGCTCACCGTGGCCCAGGTCGGCGACGACGGTTCCCTCCGCCCGGTGGTCTCGGTGCCCACCAGCGCGGGCGCGCGGACCGTGGTCGTCGACGCGAGCGGAGCGAGCTACCTGGTCGATCCCGCGCAGGGCCGCGTCCTGAGAGTGGCCTCGCCGCCGTGAGCGGCCTCGCCGCGGGTGACCAATCGCCGCGGCGGAGGTATGGAGAGCACCCGTGCTTCCCGCCATCCCCCTCGCGCTGGTCGCACTGAGCCTGGCGGCGCAGCCCCTCACCTTCGCCGACGCCCTGGCGCGCGCCGAGCAGCGCAACCCCGAGCTCGTCCCCCTGCAGCTCGCGGTGCCGCAGGCCGAGGCCGACGCGCAGGCCGCGGGCGCCATGCCCAACCCGACCTTCTCCTTCAGCGTGGGGCCGGACGAGCCCACCGTCTTCGGGGCCGTCGACCAGAAGCTCCCGATCTTCGGACAGCGGTCCTCGGCCATCGCCGCCGGGCGGGCGCAGGTGCCCATCGCGGAGGGCGAGCTGGCCGCGCGCAAGCTGCAGCTGCGGGCGGAGGTGCGCCGGTCCTACCACGCCCTCGCCGCCGCGCAGGCCCAGCTCGGGCTCGCCGAGGAGACCGCGCGGCTCTCCGGAGAGATCGCGGACATGACCGCCAAGAAGTTCGAGGTGGGCAGCGCTCCGCAGCTCGACGTGGAGCAGGCCGACCTCGCGCGGAAGCGGGCGGTGCAGGATCTGGAGGACCGCAAGGCGGCGCTTTCCTCGGCGCGCATCCGCCTCGCCGCGTCGCTGGGCGAGGACCCGGAGGCCGAGCTGGAGGCGAGCGATCCGCTCGTCCCGCTGCCGCAGGTCGCCTCGCTCTCCGACTTGCTGGGCCGCGCCGGGCAGCACCCCGAGGTCCAGGTCGCGGAGCGGGAGCGCGAGGCGGCCCTGGCGCGGGCCCGGCGCGAGAAGCTCTCGCTCGTCCCTGCTCCGAGCCTGTCGCTGGAAGTGGAGCACCTCGGCAACCCGCCGGGGGTCGGTGTGCGCGGCGGGCTGGCCTTCGACTTGCCGCTCCTCTCCTGGAACGGGGGCGCCATCCGCAGCGAGGAGCTCCAGGCGGACCGAGCCGTCGCCAGGGGGATGGCGGCGCGGCGACGCCTGGCGGCTGCGGCGCGCGAGTCCTGGAGCCGGTGGGAGGCCGCGGTGCGGCGCGTGCGCTTCGCCGCGGACCAGCTCGTCCCCTCGGCGCAGAAGGTCGCGCAGCTGGCGCGGGTGGGGTACGACGTCGGGCGCACGCCGCTGGCCAACGTGGTGCTCGCCGAGTCGGAGGTGGCCGCGACCCGCTCGCGGGCCATCGAGGCGGCCGCGGAGGCATGGTCGGCCCTGGCGGACCTGGAGGAGGCGGTCGGTGCGATTCCCTAGCGAGATCCCGGTCACGCTCTGCGTCCTGGCACTCGGCCTCCTCGGCTGCCCGGGAGAGAAGGGCTCGGGGCCGGCCGACTCCGGAGCGGTCCTCGTCCGGGTGGCGCGGGCGGAGCTGCGCGATCTCGCCGACGCGGTGGAGCTGACCGGGACGCTGGAGCCGCCGCCGGGGCGCGCCGTGAAGCTGGGGGCCCTGATCTCCGGACGAATCGCCGAGATCACCGCGGCGGAGGGCGATCGCGTCGCCGCCGGCCGGGTGCTGGTCCGGCTGGAGTCGACGCCGCTACGCGACGCGCTCGCCCAAGCCGACGCGGCGCTCACGCAGGCGCAGGCCCAGCTCGCCAACGCCGCCGGCCACCGCGAGCGCGCCGAGAAGCTCTTCGCCGCCGGCGTGGCCGCGCGCCAGGAGGTCGACGACGCCCGGTCGGTGGAGATCGCCGCCGGGAGCGCCGTGCGCAACGCCGAGGCCGCGCAGTCCACCGCGCGCAACCAGCTCGCCCGCAGCGAGCTGCGCGCGCCGTTCGCCGGCACCGTGGCCCACCTCTTCGCCGCGGTCGGGGAGCCCGTCGACGGCAGTGGCAAGCCGGTCATCGAGGTGGCCGACACCCGCTTCCTCGAGCTGCGCGCCGGAGCCGCCCCCGCCCAGCTCGTGCGCCTCGAGCCCGGGCAGCGCGCCGAGGTCCGCGTCGACGGCCTGGGCGACCGGCTCTTCGACGGCGAGGTCGCCGCCGTCGCGCCGGTGGTCGACTCCGCCACCGGCGTGGGCACGGTGCGCATCCGCCTCGAGAACAAGGACGGCGCCCTCAAGGGCGGCGCGCTCGCCAAGGCCCGAGTCGTCCTCGAGCTCCGGCCCCAGGTCGTCGCGGTCCCGCGGGCGGCGCTGGTCCCGCGCGAGCAGGGCGGCGCGGAGGCGGGAGGTGCGGGCGCGGGCTTCGCGGTGGAGCGCGTGGAGGGCGAGGTGGCCCGGCGCCAGGACGTGGAGGTCGGCGTCGTCGACCGCGGGTTCGTGGAGCTGCGCAGCGGGGTCGCCGCCGGCGAGGTGGTCGTCGTCCAGGGCGCCTACGCCCTGCCGGACGGGACGCGGGTGCGGGTCCTGGGCGAGGAGGCGGCCGGGAAGCGGCAGGCCGCACCGCGGGAGAGCCCGTGACCGCCGCCGAGCTGGCCCTGCGCCAGGGCCGCGCCATCCTGTTCCTCGCCATCGCCGCGGCGGGGGCCGGCCTCGCGGTGGCCGCCACCGTCCCCAAGGGCGTCTACCCCGAGATCGTCTACGAGCGCGAGCAGGTGGTGGCCTCGCTCCCCGGGGCCTCGGTCGCGGCGGTGCAGGCCGGCCTCACCCGCCGGCTCGAGGAGGAGCTGGCGTCCGTCCCCGGGCTCGCCACGCTGCGCAGCCGGACCATCCGCGGGGGCGTGGAGCTCTCGCTCTACTTCGTCTCCGGCACCGACATGGACCAGGCGCACGCGCTGACCCTGGCGCGCGTCGCCGAGGCCCGGCAGGCCCTGCCGCCGGAGGCCGAGGTGACCGCCGAGCGCGTGCTGCCGTCGAACTTCCCGATCCTCTCCATCAACGTCGAAGGGCCCTATCCCGCCTCGCAGCTCTACGAGCTGACGCAGTACACCGTGCGCCCGGCGCTCGCGGGCCTGCCCGGGGTGGGCCAGGTGGTCGTGCAGTCCTCCGACGTCCCCGAGGTCCAGGTGCTGCTCGAGCCCGCGCGCCTCGAGTCCGCGCACCTCACCGTCTCGCAGGTCGCCTCCCGCCTGCGCGAGGCCAACGGCGTGCAGACGGTCTCCCGCCTGGAGCAGGCGCACGAGCTCGTCCTCGGGCTGGTCAGCGGCGAGCTTCGCAGCGTCGAGGAGATCGGCGCGGTGGTCGTCGCGGGAACCGCGGAGCAGCCGGTGCGCCTGCGGGATCTCGGGCGGATCGAGGAGTCGGTCGCGCCGCGCACGACCCTCATCCGCGTCGACGGCAAGCCCGGGGTCATCCTCAACGTCACCCGGCGCATCGGCGGCGACATCCTCGAGCTCGATCAGGCGGTGGCGAAGGCGCTCGCCGAGGTGCAGGGCTCGTTGCCTCCCGGCGTGCGCTTTGTCCCCGTCTACCAGCAGGCCACCTTCGTGGAAGCGGCGGTCAAGGGCGTGCGCGACGCGGTGCTCTTCGGCGCCCTCTTCGCGATCCTCGTGCTCGCCCTGTTCCTGCGCGACTGGCGCGCGACGCTGCTCGCCGCGCTGTCGCTGCCGTTGACCCTGGCCGAGTCGCTGCTGGTCCTCAAGGGCTTCGGGCAGACCCTCAACCTGATGACCCTCGGCGGCCTCGCCATCTCGGTGGGCCTGGTCATCGACGACGCGGTGGTGATCATCGAGGCGGTCCACAAGCACCTCGAGGCCGGGCTGCCGCCGCGGGAGGCCGCCCGGCGCGGGACCGAGGAGCTCTTCTGGCCGGTGATCGGCACCACCGCGACCACGGTGGTCGTGTTCCTGCCGCTGGGGCTCCTGGGCGGAGTGGTGGGGCAGTTCTTCGTCGCCCTCTCGCTCTCGCTGGCGTCCGCGGTGGTGCTCTCGCTGCCGATGGCCCTGGCGGTCCTGCCCTCCTTGGCGGCGGGCTTCCTGCGCCCGGTGCGGCGGGCCTCGGCCGGGCAGGGCATCGTCTCCGGCTATGCGCGGGCGCTGGCCTGGTCGCTGGACCGCCGCTGGCTCGCGCCGTCGCTGGCGCTCTTCCTCGTCGCGGGCGGCGTCGTGGCGTTCCTCAACGTCCCGACCGACTTCCTGCCCGAGGCGGACGAGGGCTCCTACGTCGTCGACTACTTCGCGCCGGTCGGGGCGTCGCTCGAGGAGGTGGACGCCCTCGCCGCCCAGATCGAGGACGTGCTGCGCACCACCCCCGAGGTGGCGAGCTTCTCGCGGCGGCTGGGCACCGAGCTCGGGCCGGCGACCGCGACCCTGCCTTCGCGCGGCGACATCGCGGTGTCGCTCACGCCGAAGCGCAGCCGCGGCGGCGCGGAGATCATGGAAGAGCAGCGCGGGCGCATCGCGGCGCTGGTGCCCGGCCTCCGGGTGGAGTTCATCCAGGTGCTGGCGGACCTCCTCGGCGACCTCGAGGGCGCGCCGCAGCCGGTGGAGGTCAAGCTCTTCGGCCCCGACCCGGAGGTGCTGCGCACGCTGGCCCGCGAGGCGTCCCGCCGCATCCGGGACGTGGAGGGCCTGGTGGACTTCTTCGACGGCGACGAGGGTTGCACGCCGGAGCTTCAGCTGCGGGTGGACGCGCTGCAGGCCGGGCGCCAGGGCCTGTCGGCCTCGGAGGTCGCCCGCCAGCTCGCCGGCTCGAGCCTGGGCGAGGTGGCGACGCAGCTGCGCCGTCCGGACCACCTCGAGGGCGTGCGCGTCCGGGCTTCGCTCGAGGCGGGCGCGGCGCCGGCCGCGAGCTTTCAGCAGTCGGCGGTGCTCAACCCGGCGGGGGCGCGCGTGCCGGCGCTCTCGCTCGGTCAGCTCGAGCGAAGCTGCCCGACCGCGCAGCTGCTGCGCGAGAACCAGCGCAACCTCGTGCACGTGACCGCGCGCCTCTCCCGCACCAGCCTGGGCGACGCGCTCAAGGCCATCCGCGCGCGCCTGGAGGGTTGGGAACTCCCGGTCGGCTATTCGTGGACCCTGGGCGGCCTCTACGGCCAGCAGCGCGAGAGCTTCCGCGCGCTCCTGGAGGCGCTGGCCGTCGCGCTGATCGCGGTCACGGCCGTGCTGCTCTTCCAGCTGCGCTCCGCCCGGCTGGCCGCGGCGATCCTGGCGGCGACGCCGGTGGCGCTAGCCGCCGGGATGATCGTCCTGACCGTCGCGGGGATCTCCCTCAACGTGTCCTCGATGATGGGGGCCATCGTGCTGGTCGGGCTGGTGGTCAAGAACGGCATCCTGTTGCTCGACTTCGCCGTCCTCAGGGCGGCCGAGGGCCTCGCCCCGCGCGAGGCCGTGCTCGAGGCGGCCCGCTCGCGGCTGCGGCCCATCCTCATGACCACCCTGGCGACCCTGGTGGCGCTGATCCCGCTCGTGCTCGGGCTGGGAGAAGGCTCTGCGCTCCACCAGCCGCTGGCCGTGCTGGTCGTCGGCGGGCTGGCCTTCTCCACCGCGGCGACGCTCTTCCTCGTCCCGGCGCTGTCGCTGGGGGCGCTGCGACGCTTCGGGCCGGGGCGCGGCTAGGTCAGACGCCCAGCTCGCGGCGCAGCTTCTCCAGGGCCTTGAAGTACTCGGTCCTCGAGTAGGCCCGGTTGAGGATGTGGAAGTCCTTCTTCGAGAGCCCCACGCAGCCGAAGCAGTAGTTGCAGTCGGAGAGGTTGCGGCACATCACGAGGTAGTTGCTGCCCGAGCAGGCCTCGCTCTGCAGGCAGTACGCGCAGGCGTTGCACGACTTGCAGTCGGTGCAGTGCGTGCAGTGGTTGCACAGCGAGCACAGCCGGCAGTGGGTGCAGCCGTAGCAGGCCTCGCACGCCTCGGAGAACATGCACGAGGTGCAGCGCTCGCAGTCCTTGCAGGCGTAGCTGCCCGGGTTGCCCGGGTCGCTCGAGAACTCGCGCAGCAGCTTGTTGTACTCCTCGAGAAAAGCCCGCTTGGACTGCGGCGGGCCTTCGCTGGAGCTCTCGACGGTGCCTTCCTTCGCCACGGGTCCTCCTTGGACCTCCACCAAAGTCTGGACGACATCCTACCGCGGGGCCGCCGGCTCCGGGGGTTGGCTGGAGAGCAGGGTCTCGAGCCTCCGCAGGTCGAGGGCCGCGGCGAGCCGCTCGACGTCCTCGGGGCCGCGGGCGTTCTCCAGGGTCAGGCTGACCAGCACCCGGTCGGCGACGATGAGGTTGGCCTGGGCGCGGTGCGGCTCCTTCTCGAACTCCGCGAAGCCGCTGGCGCCGGCGGTCTGCACCGGCCGGCCGACCTTCTGCTCGTCCTCGAACGCCGGGCCGGGCTGGGGGGCGCGCGCGCCGCGGTTGAGGCTGGTGTCGACCAGGCGCAGCTTCAAAGACCGCGCGCCGGAGGTGTAGGTGCGTTCGACCTCGGAGACCGCCACCTCGCCGATCTGCGCGGTGGAGGCGGCGAACTTGCCGCCCACGAACTCCAGCAGCGTGTCGGGGGCGAACTGCTGCAGGTGAGTGAAGTGGAGCGCCTTGCCGTCGAGGGACTTCGGGGCGGCCGTGCCGGTGTCCTTGGAGGCGGGGGCCGCGGCGGGCGCCGGAGCTGCCGCCGGAGCGGGCGCCGGGGCCTGGGCCGGCGTGGGCGCGTCCCTGCAGCCGGCTGCGAACAGGGCGGCGAGGACCGCCGCAAGGCCCCATGCGGGTCTCTTCGAGCGGCGCGCCAGGTTCGCGGATTCTTGGTAAATGGTGGCCGGCATGCTCGATCTCTCCCGACTCAACCCGCCGCAGCGAAAAGCCGTCAAGACGCTCCAGGGCCCGCTGCTGGTCCTGGCGGGCGCCGGCAGCGGGAAGACGCGCGTCATCGTCCACCGGATCGCCTACATGGTCCAGCAGGGCATCAAGCCCTCGAACATCCTCGCGGTCACCTTCACCAACAAGGCGGCGGCGGAGATGAAGGAGCGCGTGGCGGAGCTGGTCGGCAAGGCGGTGGGCAAGGAGCTGACCGTCAGCACCTTCCACGCCTTCGGGGTCGAGGTGCTGCGCCAGCACATCGAGCGGCTGGGCTACCCGCGCCGCTTCGGCATCACCGACGCCTCGGACCAGGCCTCGCTGGTCAAGCGCGCCATGCGCGAGGTGAAGATCGACGACCGCAAGTTCGACCCGCGCAAGGTCCTGGCCGCCATCAGCAAGGCCAAGTGCGCCGGCGTCGTCCCGCAGCCCAAGGCCGAGGGCCAAGGCGACGACTACGACCTGATCACCGCGATGATCTACCCGAAGTACGACCTGGCCCTGCGCGCCCAGGGCTCGGTGGACTTCGACGACCTCATCCTCCTGCCCATGCGGCTGCTCAAGGAGTTCCCGGACGTCCGCGACGCGCTGCGGGAGCGCTACCAGTACCTGCTGGTCGACGAGTACCAGGACACCAACAAGAGCCAGCTGGACCTGCTCATCCTGCTGGCAGGCGAGCGCAAGAACGTCTGCGCGGTCGGCGACGACGACCAGTCCATCTACAGCTGGCGCGGCGCCGAGGTGGAGAACATCCTCAGCTACGACAAGCACTTCCCCGGCTGCCAGGAGATCCGCCTCGAGCAGAACTACCGCTCGACCTCCTCGGTGCTGGACGCCGCCAACGCGGTCATCGCCAAGAACGAGGCGCGCAAGCCCAAGAAGCTCTTCACCACCGCCGGCCCCGGCGACCCCATCCAGATCGTCATCTGCGCCGACGAGGACGAGGAGGGCCGCTGGATCGGCCGGGAGATCAGCCGGCTGATCGAGAAGGGCCGTCGGCCCAAGGACGTCGCCATCCTCTACCGGACCAACGGCCAGAGCCGGCCGCTGGAGGAGAGCCTGCGCGGCGAGGAGATCCCCTACGACGTGGTCGGCGGCCAGGAGTACTTCGACAAGAAGGAGATCAAGGACATCGTCTCCTACCTCAAGGCCTGCCAGAACCGGATGGACGAGGTCTCGCTGCTGCGCATCGTGAACGTCCCGGCGCGCGGCATCGGCGACACCACCCTCGAGCGCCTCGGCGCCCACGCGCGCTCCCGGAAGCTGCCGATCGAAGAGGCGATGCGCCGGGCGGACGAGTTCGAGGACCTGCCGGCGGGCGCGGCGACGCGGCTCAAGGAGTTCCACGGCCTGCTCGAGCGCTACCGCCGCCGCTTCGCCGCCGAGGGGATCGACCAGGTGGTGCACGACCTCGTCACCGAGACCGGCATGCGCGAGTCGGCGCGGATGAGCGTGCAGAGCGCGGCGGCCGGGCAGCGCAAGGTCCAGGCGGTGGACGAGTTCATCAACGGCGTGCGCGCCTACCAGCAGTACGAGTCCAAGCCGTCGCTCGAGTCCTACCTCAAGCGCATCGCGCTCTCGGAGCGCGAGGAGGACGGCGGGGCCCCGCCTTCGTCGGTGACGCTGATGACGCTGCACGCGGCCAAGGGCCTCGAGTGGCCGGTGGTCTTCCTGTGCGGCGTCGAGGAGGACCTGCTGCCGCACGGCGGGATGCAGGGCGAGGCGCAGAACCTGCCCGAGGAGCGCCGGCTGGCCTATGTGGGCATCACCCGCGCCCGTGAGCGGCTCTATCTCACCCGCGCCGCCTCGCGCGCCAAGCGCGGCCAGCGCATCACGCGCGTCCCCTCGCGGTTCCTGGAGGACATCCCCAAGGACGTCACCGAGACCTTCGACCAGATGGCGCCGGCGGCAGGCAACCCGAAGGAGGAAGGCCAGACGTTCTTCGCCGGCCTGCGCGCGCAGCTCAAGGGGCAGGCGCCGGCGACCGGGTCGGCGCCGGCAACGACCGCGGGAGCGCCGACACCTGCGATGCCCGCCCGCCCGCCACCGGCGGCGCCGTTCAAGATGGCTGCGCCCCCGATGCGCGTGTTCTCGCCGGTGACGGTCCCCGAAGATTCGGCTCCGGCTCCCTCGCTCACGGCATCGCCGACGCCCGGTCCGCTCTTCCCGCCGAAGCGGTAGCTCAAGGAGCCGCGTCGGCGGGCTTCTTCCCTCCGCGCAGGCCCGACGGGTTCACCACGAGCCGGGTGAGCAGCGTCGCGACCATCCCGACCAGGGGCGCGACGACGATGTTGAAGTCCCAGAGCAAGCCGCGCGGCGCATCGTCCATGGCTTGGTAGGCCAGGTCGGTCTCGACTGCCGACCAGGCCGCGAGCCCACACGCGACAAGGCATCCGATCAGGCGGGCGAAGAGCTCTCGCCGAGAGTAGCTGGCGCGAAGGGCCCAGTGCCGGGCGAAGAGGAAGGCGAAGAGGAGCGTCGGCCCGGCCCACGAGACGTGGATCGACATCCCGTAGGCCGTGTCGGAGGCGCGGCTCAGGATCCAGGCGAGGCTGAGCCAGCTGCCGAAGAGGAGCAGGTAGGCCCACCCGCCGGAGAGTCTCCAGAGAGGCCAGCGCGCGATCAACGCTTCGCCGCGGGCGCCGGCGGCTTGGCGACCTTGGGCAGCGGCGGCAGCGGCGGGAACTTGCCCACCTTGACGTCGACGGTCCCCACCCGGCCCTCGCGCATCACGGTGTAGTGGATGGTGTCGCCTTCCTTCAGGGCGTGCAGGAAGGCGGCGACCTCGGCGCGCTTGTTCGAGTCCAGCTCGCCCACCTTGAGGATGTAGTCGCCGCCCAGGCGCACGGGGGTGTCGTCGACGATCGCGTCCACCAGGCCGCCGCGCAGCCCGGCCTCGGCCGCGGGTGAGCCCTCCTCGACGCGCTCGACGAGCAGGCCGTCCACGGGCCAGTTGAAGACGTCGGAGTACTTCTTGGGGATGTAGCGCAGGCTCGTGCCCAGGTAGGGCAGGGCGTGGTCGAAGAGCCGGCTGCGCACGACGTTGCTGGGCACGGCGAAGCCCAGGCCCATGCTGCCGCCGGAGAGCGTGGCGATGTAGCTGGCGATGCCCACCACCTCGCCCTTGTAGTTGAAGAGCGCGCCGCCGGAGTTGCCGGAGTTGAGCGCGGCGTCGGTCTGGACGATCTGTCGCGGGACGAGCGCGCGCGGGTCGTCGCGCAGCGCGCTGACCACGCCGGCGGTCAGGGTGTGCTTGAGGCCCAGCGGCGCGCCGATGCAGAAGACCGGCTGGCCCACCCTCAGCTGGTCCGAGTCGCCGATGGGCGGGAGGACGAGGCCCTTGGGCAACGAGGCGACCTTGAGCAGCGCCAGGTCCTCGGTGCGCGACAAGGTGACGATCTCGGCCGCCTCCTGCGTGCCGTCCTTGAAGACCACGTTGATGCCGACCGCTTCCTCCACGACGTGGGCCGCGGTGGCGACGTAGCAGTCGGCGTGCAGGACGACGCCGGAGCCGATGTTGATGCCGGCCTCCATGCGCACGTACTCGGAACCGGACTGCACCTTCTTCACCGCGGTGCGGATGGTGACCACCGCGGGCGAGACCTTCTCGAAGAGCGACTCGAGCGAGGGCTCGGCGGCAGCGGTCGCGGGCAGCGCGAGGACGGCCAGGAGGACCGGGAGGACCATGACGAGAGCGCGCACGAAGTTCCTCCTTCTAGAAGCGGACCAGCTCGAGGCCGGGCGGCGGGGCGGCGCGCTTGCCCTTGGGGTCGATGTCGCCGCCGGCGGTGATGGCGAAGGGGCTCGTCTCCTTGGGCATCGCGAAGCGCGGCTCGAGGTCCACCTTCACGTCCTTCTTCTCGGGCTTGTCCGCCTCGGCCGCGGCGGCCTTGGCCAGCTCCTCGAGGTCCGGATCGGGCCGGGCGAGCGCCAGCGGGCGGTAGCCCTCGCGGATGGCCTCCAGCATCACGGCGCGCGCCTGCTCCTTCTGCCCGCGGCGGACCATCAGCTTGGCCAGATCGAGCTTGGCGCGGCCGCGCGTGCGCCACTCGGACGGGCGCGAGGCCTTCTCGATGGCCGAGCGCAGCAGCGGCTCGGCCTTGTCGTATTCGCTCTTGAGCAGGTGGACGTAGCCCAGGCGCAGGAGCACCTCGCCCGAGGCCTGCGGATCCTTCGCCAGGGGCTCGAGCGCCGCGCGGGCGCCGTCGAGGTCCCCGGAGTCGAGCAGGCGGCTCGCCAGCTCCAGCGTCAGGTCGCGGCTGGCCGGGTCGAGCTTCACCGCGGCGCGGGTGGCCTCGATGGCCTCGGCGTGCTTGCCCAGCCTCGCCAGCGTGTAGCCGAGGCGCGCCTGGACGAACGGGCTCTTGGGGCTGACGTCGGCGTACTTCTTCCAGGCCGCCAGCGCCTCCTCGTGCTTGCCGATGGCGTTGAGGTGTTCGGCGAGGTACCCCCGTGCCAGGAGGAACCCTGGACACATGCCGATGGCGTCCTCGAGAACCCTCGTGCCGGCCTCGTTCGACTGGTAGCGGGTGACGAGCCAGTAGCGGGCGATCCACCAGGTGGGCAGGTAGCCGGACTCCGGCTTGGCGTTGACCAGTGCCCTGACGGCTTTGGCGTCGTCGCCCTTGAGCGCCAACGCGAGCGCCAGGCCCGCGTGCGCGGCGGCGAGGTTCGGGTCGAGCTTGGCGGCGGTGGTGCAGGACTCGAGCGCAGTGTCCAGGCTCTCGCCGAGGATCGACGGGGTCTCGATGCCGATGGGCTGGCGCATCAGGCTCGCCTGGCAGCCGGCGAGCAGTCGCGCGGCGTCGTCGTGGGCGGTCTCGGGAGCGATCTTCGCAGGCAGCGCGACGGCGTCCGGCTTGGCGACGGCGGCGGCAAGCGCGGCGCCGCCATTGGCAACGGCCTCGGCGAAGCCGGCGGGGAGGGCGATGGAGGTCGGGGACTTCGTCTTCTCGTCGCGCAGCTCGAGGGCCCAGCCCTTGGGCGCGGAGGCGACATGCGCGGACAGCGCGCGGGAAGAGCCCAGACGAGCTGCGAGAGTCGAGAGCACCGCGGGATCCTTGAAGGACGCGGGAGCGATTCCCTCGCGCTCGGCCATGCGCAGGATCTGCTTCACGCTCACGTCGGCGTAGCGCCCGGTCTGGATCAGCAGCGCGGTGGCGCGCATCTGGATGGCGAGGGCGAGGTCTTCGTCGGCGGTCTGCTGCGCGGAAGGCAGGAGGGGGACCACGAGCAACGCCGCGGTGGGCGCGGCCTTGGCTGGCGTCGCGGCGGGAGCGGCGGGCGCGGCGGCGAGGAGCAAGGCGCAGAGCAGACCGGTCAATGCGACCTCCGAAAGCAGCGAAGCGAGGAGCCATCGGCTTACCTCGCCGCTCTCGGGGCGTGCAAGTAGGCAGGGGAAAAGCGGAAGGCCCGGCGATTGTTCGCCGGGCCTTCGAAATCTGATTGGAAGGTAGCTTGCGCGTTCGGCTACTTGGCGACCTTCACCAGCATCGCGTTGTAGTTGAAGGTGCCCGGAACCGACTGGCCGTTGATGACGTAGAGGACGTCGCCCGAAGCGTAGACCGTGATGGAGTCGCCGTTCAGGGTGTAGGTAGCGCTGCGGAAGGTCGTGGTGAGCGAGGCGCCGTTGCCGTTTTGGGTGCAAGAGGCGCCGTTCGGGATGCTCGCCGTATCGCCCTTGACCTTCGCGGTGACGCTGCAACCGCCGCTGATGAAGATCTCGCCGGCCGTCAATCCGAGGTCGATGTGCGTGGTCATCTGCTGCGGCCCTGTGAGCGTCTGGCCACCGACGTTCATGGTCATGGTGCCCGACTCGCTCCAGACGCCGACGAACTCCTCGGCAGGGTCGCCGCCGCAAGCGGACAGGGCAACGACGGCGAGGACGAGAGCGGACTTGGTCAGGGTGGCGAGGGTCGAGGTCTTCATGGCATCTCCGGGGGCTTGGGGGTTTGTTGATTGCTGCGTGAGATGCAGCCCCTCAGTACAACCCCGATGCCAAGGGCCGGACGCCGTCTAAGTGCGCGAAATGATTTAAGAGTGCCCCGCGCGCCCAAAGGCGCAGCCGTCCACCGCCGGAACGATCCTGGCCCGTCCCGGAACGCGTGGAGATGCGAAGCGCGCGACTACTTGTACTTGGCGTAGCTGGCCAGCACGTCGCGAACCAGCGTCCCCACCGGGATGCGGTTGCGCTCGGCGATGCCCTTGAGGACGTCGTAGATGTCCTCGTTGACGCTGACGGTGAGGACCTTCTCCGAGCCCTCGCCGCCGGGCACGGGCAGGTGCTGGGCGATCTCGGTGCGCTCCTGGACCTTCGGGCGCAGCGGGATGGGCTCGGGCTTGGCGGCCTGGGCTGCGACCTCGTCCTCGATCTCCTCGAACACTTCCTGCACTCCCGATGGAGGAGGCCGGCCACCGGCGGTGAGGCGCTTCTTCTCCTCCTCGAGCTCGTCGGTGAAGAGCTGCTTGAGGAAGTTCGACAGGTGGATGTTCGAGGGCGTGAACTCGTACTGGGACAAGAACTGGTCGATGTCGTACTGCATGTCCCAGGCGGTCTGGTAGCGCAGCTCGCGGTCCTTCTCGAGCGCCTTCATCAGGATGCGCTCGACCGCCTCGGGGATGTCGGCCTTGAAGTAGCTGGGCGCGTAGATCTTCGACTCGGTGATCGACTTGAGGATCGCCACCTCGCTGTCGCCGGTGAAGAGCTTGAACCCGGTGACCCACTCGTAGAGCACCACGCCCAGGCTGAAGATGTCCGAGCGGTGGTCGAGCGGCTTGCCCATGCACTGCTCGGGCGACATGTAGCTGAGCTTGCCCTTGATCTCGCCGGCGCGCGTCTGCTCGATCTGGTTGGCGGCCTTGGCGATGCCGAAGTCGAGGACCTTCACCGTGCCGTCGAAGGACACGAAGATGTTCTCGGGCGTGATGTCGCGGTGGACGATGTTCAGCGGGTTGCCGTAGATGTCCGTCTTCTGGTGCGCGTAGAAGAGGCCCTCGCAGACCGAGCTGGCGATCTTGAGCGCGTACACCATCGGGAACGGAATCCCCATGGCGTCTGCCTTGGGGATGATTCGGCGCATGTCGCGGCCGAAGATGTACTCCATGGCGATGAAGTACGTGTCGGCGATCTTCCCTAGGTCGTAGATCTGGACGATGTTCGGGTGGTTCAGCTGCGCCGCCAGCTTGGCCTCGTTGAGGAACATCTTCACGAAGCTCTTCTGGTTCGACAGGTGCGGGCGGATCCGCTTGATGACGATCGTCTTCTCGAAGCCCTCGAGCCCCGCCTGGCGCGCTAGGAAGATCTCGGCCATCCCGCCCACCGCGATGCGGTCGATGAGCGTGTATTTGCCGAACCGGTGCGCTTCCTTGCCGCGGTTTTCCTCGGAGGGCATGCCGTCTCCAGCCAGAAGGCTCAAGCGAAGCTCGACATTATAGGAGCGGCCCGCCGGGTCGCCTAGATCGACCTGGAACGCTAGTCCGCGAATGTCGAGGCGAAGGTGCCGGTGACGGTCTCGCCGGTCTGGAAGGTCAGCTCGAAATGGCCGCGCACGCCGTCCCCGGGGGCCTTGCCGCCGTAGTCGATCGCCACGAAGCCGCCCGTGGCGTGGACCTCGAACCCGCCGTCCGAGAAGCGCAGGTCGTTGCCGTCGTTCTCCGAGGTCGGGTCGGCCTCGCCGGGCGGGATGAAGCGCACCACCGCCTGCGGCCCCTCGACTTCGCCGACGAGGCTGGACATGCCGGCGGGGGGCAGCAGGTTGCTGCGGAGCTCGATCGAAAGCCCGGAGGGCAGGCCCTTCCTCCCGGTCCGGCGGTCCTGCACCGGCTGGCGCTCGAGGGCGACCCGGAAGGGAAGAGCGCCGTGGACGATGGCCCTGCCGGTGAACTCCAGCGAGGTCTCCCACGGCTGGCGGCCGGAGAAAAGCTTGCCGTGCACCAGCGCCGCCCCGTCCGAGGCCTGCCCGCAGGCGGCCAGCAAGAGCATCGACGCGAAGGCGAGCGAGCGAGGGAGCCTCACCACGACAGCCCTCCCCAGCCCGCCTCGAGCCAAGCCTGCGCGCCCAAGAGCCCCTCGCCGATGGCGGCCGCGCGGCACTCTCCGATCAACGAGCCGCAGACCGGAGGCGGGTTGGGGCCGCGCAGGATTGCGTCCAGGCCCAGGGTCACGTGCGCCCGCGAGGCGCGCAGCACGATGACCACCCCGGCCACCCCGGCGAACGTGGCGCGCGCGGGTACGGTGCCGCACTGATCGAGCCCGCCGGCCGACACGCACCAGGACCAGGCCGGCTCGTAGCCGGCCTGCGCGCCGGCTTCGACCATGACCCGAAGCCAGGCCGGGAACGGCGCCACGCGGAGGCTGGCGCGGGCGTAGCTCGTCGCCGGGCCGGTGTGGCGCGCACGCGAATCCTGCGAGCCGAAGCCGCCGTGGCCGAAGAGGGACAAGGCGACCTCGGCGTACCTCCACTCGTGCGCGACGGACGCTCCGCCGCCCAGCGAGTTGCCGCCCGGGGCGTTGAGCGCGAGGTGGGCCCAGCTCAAGCCCAGCGAGAACCGCAACCGGCGTGCGTGGAAGAAGCCCAGCTCGGCGTCGGTGGAGGGGGAGGCGGCGCGCTCGGGAGTCGCCTCCCCCGGCGGCGCGTCGGCCAGCGGAGGCGGGGCTGCGCACAGGAGCGCGAGGAGGAGCGGGATGGATGGGAGGGCGGCCATGAAGTCCGCAAATCCTAGCGCAGCGGACAAAAAAAGAGCGGCGCCCCGGGAGGGCGCCGCACTTTGAATTCCTGGCTGGGAGCGGCAGGTCTTTGAGCCCGCCTAACCTGACTACTCTTCGCCCGAGCCGTTGCTGCCGAAGTTCTGGATGGCCTTGCGCTTGGACGAGAAGGACGAGCCGGCGCTGCCAGCGTTGCTGACGTTGGCGTTGGCTTCCTCGCCGCCGAGGGCGTTCGAGGACGCGGCGAAGAGGGCGCGCAGGTTCTGGCCGAAGATGGTGATGACGGCGATGGCGGCGATCGCGATGAGGGCGACGATGATGATGTACTCCGTCATGCCTTGGCCTTCTTCGCTGCGGACGAGAGCGTTCATGCGGTTCATCATGGTTTCTTCTCCTCGCTTGTTCCGGTGTTCCCGGGCCTGCTTTTGGGAGCCGCCCCATGCGGCGTCCTTCGACGCTCGAAAATATGCTCCAGGCCCGGAATCGTTGGCATCGGTCAACGGGCGGAGGACCATCGGTCAAAGGGACGATGATTCAACCGGCCGGAATCAGGGATGTTTTTTGCGGGTTTGGGCGCGGATTGGGCCTCTGGCCTTTCGCCCCGGAAGGCCGCGGGCCATAATCGGCCGCCTTGCGGAGGGCTCGATATGCGATTTCCGAAGTCGCTGGCGTCGTCGCTTGTGGCAGTGGCCGCGTGTCTGCCGGCGGGGGCGTGGGCCCAGGCGTCCCGTCCCCAGCTCGCCGTGCTCGACTTCGAGGCGCGCAAGGTCGACCCGCTGCTCGCCCAGTCCATCACCGAGGCCGCCGCCGGGGCGCTTCGCGAGCTGCGCGTGTTCAAGGTCGTCAGCCAGGCCGAGATCCGCCAGATGCTCGCCGTCGAGCGCGAGAAGGCGCTGCTTACCTCCACGTGCGACGACACCAACTGCATCGGGCAGATCGGCAACGCCATCGGCGCGCGCTACGTGGTGGTGGGCTCGGTCGACGCCGCGGCGGGTGCGATGACGCTGCGTGTGCGTCTGTTCGACATGAAGAAGGCCGAGGTGCAGAGCGACGAGATGCGGCCCAACCTCGCCAACTCCAAGGCGGCGCTCGAGGCCGCCCCCAGCGTGGCGCTGGCCGCCGTGCGGCCCATCCTCGACAAGGAGCAGGGCTTCCTCGACCTCCTCTGCCGCGAGATCGGCGCGAGCGTGAAGATCGACGGGCGGCTGGTGGGGGTCACCCCGTTCCCAATGCAGAAGCTGGGCTGGGGCCCGCACCGGGTGGTGGTGGAGAAGGAGGGCTTCATCGCCTGGGCGAAGGACGTGCAGGTGGAGCGCAACCAGGCCGTGGCCGAGACCGTCGCGCTCATCCCCTCGCCGGAGTTCATCGACTCCTACCGCTCGCGCAACAACGGCTACCGGGCCGGCGCCTGGGTCACCACCGTGCTCGCCATCGCCGGCGTCGGCGCTGCGCTGGGCGTCCAGTACGCGGTGGTGGAGCCGACCTACGAGAAGTTCTCGCCGCTGCAGAAGGCCTTCGGCAGCAGCCAAAACGACATCACCGACGCCTGCAAGACCGCGGGCCAGACCGGGGACAGCCAGAGCTGCTACGACTACGCCGAGCGGCTCGGCCGCGACGGCGACATGGCCCAGTGGATCGCTCGCGGAGCCGGCGGCCTGGCCATCGTCTCGGCGGGCCTGGCGGCCTACTTCTGGCTCGCCGGCGACGACCCGGGCAAGTACGACACCTACCGCTCGATGGGCGAGCAGACCAAGCCCGCCTCCGACCAGCCCGTCCCCGCTCAGCCCCCCAAGGTGACCTTCGGGCCCATCCCCGGCGGCGCCATGGGAACCCTCTCCTTCCAGTTCTGACCGCCATGGGCTTGCCCCTCGAGCCGCTGGCGCGGGCAGGCATGGCGTGCAACCTGGTCCTGGCGGGCGCCGAGCTCGCCGTGGCCGAGGCCGACGGGGCTTGCGCGCAATTGCTCGGCTTCGAGCCGCACGCCCTCTCGGGCCTGGGGGCCGCGCGGGTGCTGGAGGGCGCTTCGCGCCTGGCGAGCGCGAAGCGGGGCGCGTGCGAGGTGCTCTCGGTGGCCACCGCCCGCCCGCTGCTGGCCTTCTGGGCGCGCACCGGCGAGCGGGTGGCGTTGCTGCTGCTCGACGCCGCCCTCCTGCCGCAGCGCCGCGCCGACGGGTCGTTCGATTTCGCCGGCGCCGCGGCGCACGACCTTCGCAACCCGCTGGCGACGGTGAAGCTCAACCTGCAGGTGCTGGCCCGGCAGCTCCCTGACGAGGACGAGCGCTCCCACAAGCGGTTGTCCATCGCGCTGCGGGAGGTCGAGACCCTCGAGTCCGGCCTGGAGGAGCTCTCCGAATGCGGGCGGGGGCCCGCGGCGGTGGCCGTCCGGGCCGACCTCTCGCGAGCGCTGGGCGCCGTCCTGCAGCGGGTGAAGTCCTCGACGCGGGTCGAGCTGGAGCCGGGGCTGCCGCCGGCGGCGGTCGAGGAGTCCCGGCTGGTGGTGGCGGTGGCGGGCCTGGTCCGCCTGGCGGCGAGGGACGGCGGCGAGGGCGAGGGCGAGGTGATGCTGCGGGGCAGGGCAGGGGAGCCGGGGCGGCTGCGGATCGAGGTGTGCAAGCCGGGCTTCGAGGTTCCGACGCGCCGGTCGCTGGCGGTCGCGTTGGCGCAGCGGGTGGCCGAGGACGCCGGCGGGAGGTTCTTCGTGGAGGGTGACCCGGGCGGGCCGTGCCTCGTCCTGGAATTGGCGGTCTCGCGCTGATTGTCGGATAGCGCACCTCCCGCGGGACCCGGGGCGGGAGAAAGACCGAGCGCGGGCGGGGAAATGGTAATCGGAGGTCCTGGACGGCCGTCCCGGTGGGACGGGCCGGAAATGCCATGGAGAGGCTCCTTCTCGTCGACGACGATCTCAGCCTGCTCGAGACGCTCCGGATGCACTTCGAGGAGCAGCGGGAAGGCGACGTCGCGCTCTTCGAGGTCCACACGGCGGCGCGCGCCCAGGAGGCGCTGCGCAAGGCGGCCGAGCTCTCCCCCGACCTGATCGTGCTGGACATGATGCTGCCCGACGGCTCGGGGCTCGACATCCTGCCGGGCCTCAAGCAGGCCGCCGGCGAGGCGCCCATCGTCGTCGTCACCGCGCACTTCGACATGGAGACGACGATCCGCGCGATGAAGCTGGGGGCCTTCGACTTCCTCCACAAGCCGTTCGAGGACCCGGCCGCGCTCGACCAGGTCGTCGGCCGTGCGCTGGAGATGCGGCGGGTCTCGCGCCGCGCCGCCCAGCTGCCCACCGAGGTGACCCCCAGGCTGGGCGACATCGTGGGCGCCAGCCCGCGCATGCAGCAGCTCGTCAAGGAGATCGGCAAGGTCGCCGCCAGCCGGGCCGCCGTCCTCATCACCGGGGAGAGCGGCACCGGCAAGGAGCTCATCGCCCGGGTCATCCACCACTACAGCGACGAGCAGCGGGCGCGGCCGTTCGTGGGCATCAACTGCTCGGCCATCGTCGACACCCTGCTCGAGAGCGAGCTGTTCGGCCACGAGAAGGGCTCGTTCACCGGGGCGCAGGCGGCCAAGCCGGGCAAGTTCGAGCTGGCCGAGGACGGCACCGTCTTCCTGGACGAGATCGGCGACATGTCGCTGGGGCTGCAGTCCAAGATCCTGCGGGTCCTGCAGGAGCGCGAGTTCGAGCGCGTCGGCGGGGTGCGGCGCATCAAGGTGCGCGCCCGGGTCATCGCCGCCACCAACCGCGCGCTGCAGGCCGAGGTGTCCGGCGGCCGGTTCCGCGAGGACCTCTACCAGCGGCTCAAGGTGCTCACCCTGGAGATCCCGCCGCTTCGCGAGCGCCGCGAGGACATCCCCTCGCTCGTCCAGCACCTGCTCGCCAAGATCAACGAGAAGGTGCACAAGCGCGTCACCACCGTGCCCGCGGCGGTGGTCGACCACCTCAAGTCGCTGCCCTGGCCGGGCAACGTCCGCGAGCTGGAGAACGTGCTGACGCGCGCGGTGGTCCTGGCGCCGGGCAGCGTGCTGGTGCGCGACTACCTGCCCTCGTTCGACGGCAAGCTGTCGGCCCTGGGCGAGCCGCCCGCGAGCCCGGAGTCCCTGCCCACGCTCGACGAGGTGGAGCGCCGGCACGTGCTGCGCGTCCTCGACTCCACCGCGGGCCACAAGGGGCGGGCGTGCCAGGTCCTGGGCATCAGCCGGCCGACCTTGGAGCGCAAGCTGCGCCGCTACCGGCAGCCGAAGACCTGAGCGCGCCCGCGCCGGCTCGGCCCCCGCTTCAATCCCAGCGACCCCCGCGCCCGCTCGACGCTGCCCCGGAGGGGGCGGTAACCTCCCCGAATTGTCGTCTGGAAACCGAAACGTCCGTTCACTGGCTGGCATCCAAGGCGCCTGACGAGGCGCGCGGACCGTTCAATCGAAACCACCTCGCGATTGAACGAAACGTTCAAATCCCGTTGTCCGCCGGACTGGAGTGCGGGGTGTGGGGAAGTCAGGGAACTGTGCTGAATCTATCGGTTTTCACCAATCTGACGGAGTCCGAACCTTCACTGGCACGGCCTTTGGACATTGGCGCCGGGTCTCACCAACCCAACCCAACGTCCGTGGAACCAGGAGGGGAAGATCCAATGCGACTCCAGAAGATGGCCGGGCCGGCGGCGAATACGACCACCTCGAAGCCCTTGGCGGCGGCCCCACCGCCGATGCCGAGCTCGAACATCGTGGCGACTCCGGCGGTGCCCATCGGCGCGGAGGTCGTGGACTTCCGCGGCTACTTCAAGGTCGACGTCTATCCCCACAACGCGGCCATCTACCGCCCCGGCGAGACCAGCGATCGCGTGTACCTGCTCAAGCGCGGCCGGGTGCGGCTGGTGCGCACGGGCCGGGGCGCGTCCCGCTCGGTGCTGGCCATCCTGCGCGCCGGCGACCTGTTCGGCGAGCTGACGCTGGGCGAGGGCGGCGCGACCACCGAGGAGATGGCGCTGGCGACCGGCGAGGCCGAGGTCTGGTCCATCGAGGGCGCCGAGTTCCGCAACCTGCTCGAGAGCCGGCCCTCGCTGTCCTTGGACATCATCCGCGCCCAGAACGAGCGCATCCGGCAGCTGCGGCGCCGGCTGATGGGCGTGACCTTCAAGGAGGTCCCGGCGCGGCTGGCCGAGACGCTCCTGCAGCTGGGCGAGACCTTGGGAGAGCGCTGCCCGCACGGCGGTGAGATCGACCTGCGCGGCGTGACTCAGCAGGACCTGGCCGACCTGGTGGGCGCCTCGCGCTCGTTCGTGTCCACGCTGGTCAACGAGATGAAGCGCGACGGCTACCTCGGCAACGTCGGCCGCATCCTGTGCATCCGCGACCAGAAGGCGCTGCGCAAGATCGCGAGCAAGGAGAAGTAGGTCCAGCTCCTTCGCTTGCTGGTGCCCCGCCCTCTTCCCCCCGGGGGCGGGGCGCTGTCTTTGGGTCGCCCGCTCACGGCGCGGCGATCTCGAAGATCCGGGGGATGCGTCCCTGGTCAGCGAGCTGCCCGACGTAGACCGGGCGGAACCCGGGCACGGGCGCTCCGGACGCCAGCTTCCTGCGCAGGCTCAGTGGCGGCGCGCTCTTCGGGTCCGGCGCCGGGTCGTAGAGCACCAGGTAGCGCAGCCCGTGCTCGAGGCAGGTTCGAAGCGCCTCTTCGGACGAGCGCTGCTTGAGGATGTCGCGGGCGAGCGCGGCGGCGTGCTCGGCTTCGGGGGTCTGGCCGAAGGGGCTCGCCAGCACCGGGCGCTGCGCCAGCGCCGTGATGAGGTGACCGAGCTGCCATTCGGCGAGGACGGCCCAGGCAGGCCGCTGCGAAGGCTTCGTCGGGTCTCCCGCGGACGGCGTGTTCTCGCGCATCCAGGCGAGCGCGGGCGCCAGGCCTTGGACGAAGCGCGCGGGCTCGTCGGAGTACGCGGACAGCACGACCGGCGGGGGCACGAGGAGGGCCACCGCGGCCAGGCGGGCCGTGATTCCCGCGAGCCGGCCCGGCGTGCGGGTGCTCATGAACCGCTGGACCAGCACCCCGGCCAGCACCGCTGCGATCGGCGTCAGGGGCCGGGCGAACCGGGCCTGCGCCCCCGTCGCCGCCGCGAAGATCGCGAGCCAACCCGCCATCGGGACGAGCCAGGCGAGCGTCCGGCGCGCGCGCCAGTGGAGCGCGGCGGCCGCCAGCAACGCGACGACGGCGGGAACGAGCGTCTGCGAGAGGGCGAGGTTGAGGTCGGTGGCGAAGAGCGGGCTCGACTCCTCGGCGACCGAGAGGATGGCGCTGCCCCGGCCCAGGTGTCCGAGCGCGCGGTGGACCTCGGCGACGATCGCGGGGCCCATCCAGCTCGCGACCGCCAGCGCGGCCAAGCCGAGCCCGAGCGCCGCCCGCCGGAGCGCGCGCACCGGCGCGAGGACGACGAGCAGCGCCGCGAAGCAGAGGAGCATCGCGGCGTGCAGGCCGACGTGGAAGCCCGAGAGCCTCACATAGTCCGCGGCTCCGAGCCGGCCGAGCCACGCCGCGCCGAGCGCGACGACGACCAGGGAGGACGCGCAGGCGGAAGCGAACAGCACCGTCTGCCGCAGCCGATGCGGAGAGGGGACGAGCAGCGTCAGGAAGACCGCGCCGGCCAGCGGGGGAAGGAAGAGGAAGCCGCTGGAGGTGAACAGGTAGGGCAGGGCGGCGACCACGCCCAGCGTCAGCCCGGCTCGGAGCGGCGAGTGGCGGCCACCGCCCGCGGCCCGGACGAAGAGCAGCGCGATGGCCGCGCCGAAGAAGGCCTCGTGCAAGTGGTGGTCGGCCTCGCCGAATTGCCCGACGTCGGCCACCAGCGGCTGGACGAGCAGCGCGCCGGCCAGCACGAGCGCCGCCCACCGGCCCACCCAGCGCGCCGCGACGGCGACCAACACGCCGATCCCGAGCAGGCTCAGCAGCGGGCCGGACCAGGCCAGCGCGGCCAACCCATCGGCCGAGAACGGTGCCTTCACGCCGAAGAGAGCCTGCATCGCCGCGAGAAGCCAGGCGTGCCCCGGCGGCCACTGGACCTCCATGCCCGGGTAGCCGGTCCAGGTGTCGAAGGTCACCGGCGCGGGGAACGACAGCCGCGAGAGCCAGGCGAGGCGCCCGTAGTAGTACGCGTCGGTCAGGGACAGCGTCGCGGGCGGGCCGGGGACCAGCAGGCGCTCGAACAGCCCCAGCCCGAAGAACGCCGCCAGCCAGGCGCCGAAGCGGACGGGGCTGAGATCGTCAAGGCGTGCGGGGCGCACGCGGTCGGGCTCGGAGGCCAAGAGCGTCCGAGCGTAGCCCCGAGTGGCGCGGCTCGCCAGCCCAGGGCCTTTTGGCTAGCATGCGACACTCTCGCGGGCGCCCAGGAGGACGGAATGCGCGACCACCTCTACGATCACGTGGATTTCAAGCTGCCGGAGCTCGAGCACCGCTACGGGGCCAATGTCCACATCGTCGCCAACCCGTACTCGCTCTCGCAGCTGGCGACCCTGTGCGCCAAGGACACCATCCAGCCGACCATCAACCAGATGGTCGTCGCCATCTACACCGACCTGGTGAAGATGGTCCTCAACGCCGAATTTCCGCGCAAGCAGATCTCCACGCCCACCCGGATGATCGCCAGCAACCCGCGCGGCATCTTCCACGGCCAGGTCCTCGACCCCGCGGTGCGCGCCATCTCCGTCAACATCGCCCGCGCCGGCACGCTGCCGTCGCAGGTCGCCTACGACCTCTTGAACACCGTGCTCGACCCGCGGCTGGTCCGCCAGGACCACATCATCATGAGCCGCATGATCGACGAGGGCTCCAAGGTCGTCGGCTCGAACATCGGCGGCGCGAAGATCGGCGGGGACGTCGATGACGCCTTCCTGCTCTTCCCGGACCCGATGGGCGCCACCGGCGGCAGCCTCGCCACCGCCATCAACATCTACAAGCAGAAGGTGGCCGGCAAGGCGCGCCGCTTCATCTGCATCCACCTCATCGTCACGCCCGAGTACCTGCGCCGCATGCGCGACGAGCACCCCGACGCGGTCGTCTACGCCATCCGCCTGGACCGGGGCCTTTCGCCTCCGGAGGTCTTCGACACCGTCCCCGGCACTCACTGGGACAAGGAGCGCGGCCTGGACGACCACCAGTACATCGTCCCCGGCGGCGGCGGCTTCGGCGAGATCATGAACAACGCTTACGTCTAGACCGCTCCGTTCATCCCGAGCCCAGTCGAGGGACCATGCCCTTCTACGACGACCTGACGGTGATGTACTCCGCGGACCAGCTGCAGGCCCGCATCCGCGATCTCGGCGCCCAGATCACCCGCGACTTCCAGGGCCAGGACCTCGCGGTGGTCTGCATCCTCAAGGGCTCGTTCGTCTTCTGCGCCGACCTGGTGCGGGCGATCGACCTGCCGCTCTCGGTCGATTTCCTGGGCCTCTCCAGCTACGGCGGCAACACCGAGACCACCGGCGTGGTGCGCATCACCAGCGACCTGTCCAAGCCCATCGCCGGCAAGCAGGTGCTGGTCGTGGAGGACATCGTCGACACCGGCCTGACCATGGCCTTCCTGCTCGAGAACCTCGCCACGCGGCACCCGGCGGGGCTCAAGGTCTGCGCGCTCCTGGAGAAGCCGCAGCGCGCGACGAAGCAGGTCTCCATCGACTACAAGGGCTTCGTCATTCCCGACGCGTTCGTCGTCGGCTACGGCCTCGACTATGATGAGCGGTATCGCAACGTGCCGTTCATCGGGGTCCTGAACAAGAAGTAGGCCCCCGGAGGCGGCGCCTGACGGGAGGCGCGGCGCATGGAGTCGGAGCCGACGGCCGGCCGCTTCAAGAGGGTCATCTCGGTCCTCTTCCAGCTCACCAAGAAGATCAACGAGGCGGTGCCCCTGCCCGAGCTGCTGCGGGCCGTGGCGGCGGCCGCGGTCGATCTCCTCGACGCCGACACCTGCTCGGTGATGCTGCTGGACGACTCGCGCACCGAGCTGCTCTCCAAGGCCAGCGCCGGCCTGCCGCCCGAGGAGGAGGCCTCCATCACCTTCAAGGTCGGCGAAGGCGTCGCCGGCTGGGTCGCCGAGCACGGCGCGCCCGCGCTCATCGCCGACGTGGCCGCCGACAACCGGTTCAAGGCGGTCCCGGGGCAGGTCACCCGCATCAGGTCGATGCTCACCGTGCCGCTCATCACCAAGGAAGGCATCATCGGCGTGGTGACCGCCACCAGCGACAAGCCCGGCGTCTTCCAGCCCGACCACGAGGACCTGCTGCTGTACCTGGGCACGGCCATCGTCAAGGACCTGGAGAACGCCCGGCTGTACCGCCTGTCGATCACCGACTCGCTGACCAAGGCCTTCAACCGCCAGTACCTCTACCAGCGCCTGCCCGAAGAGGTGGAGCGCTGCCGGCGCTACAAGGACCCGCTGTCGGTGGCGCTCTTCGACATCGACCTGTTCAAGCGCTTCAACGACACCTACGGGCACCCGGCCGGCGACTTCGTTCTCAAGGAGGTCGTCCGCCTGGCCCAGGGGCAGATCCGCGACGTCGACGCGCTGGTGCGCTACGGCGGCGAGGAGTTCCTGGTGCTCTTGCCCAACACGCCGCTGGACGGCGCGCGGGTCATCGCCGAGCGCTTCCGCAAGGCGGTGGACGTGGCGGAGTTCCCCTGGAGCGACCGGCGGCTCAGGGTCACCATCTCGGTCGGCATCGCCACGCTCGCCGACGACGTCGCCAACGACGAGGCGCTGCTCAAGAAGGCGGACGACGCCCTGTACGCAGCCAAGGCTGCCGGCCGCAATCGTGTCGAGCCCGCTGCTGCCTAGAGAGGCGGGCATGGCCGGGGCCCTTCGCGGGTTCCGGCGGGGGCGAGGAGGTCCACGTGAAAGAAGAGGCCCCGCGCGGCGGCGCGATGCAGACCGTCAAGCGCTTCCTGGTGCTCCTGTTCATCGTCGCGCTGGCGGGCGCGGCGCTCGTCCTGTTCTCGGCGCTGCACTCCAAGACCTGGGCGGTGGAGCAGCACGAGAACGAGCTGTGGATCGTCAAGGGGCGGCAGCTGCCGGCGGGCTTCGAGCCGTACCGCCCCGGCGACAAGGTCCTCGCGGCCGCCTACTCGCCCATCGCGCTGATGGGCGACTCGCCGGGCGAGCTGGTCATCGCCCCGTACGACGACCGGGACGCCCTCGACCAGGCGCTGTTCCGCACCTTCAAGTCGTGGATCGAGGCGCGGCTCGACGCCGAGGACCCCGAGCGCCTCACCCAGGCCTTCAAGCTCCTCAAGCGCCTCGAGCTCTTGACCGGCGTCGCGGCCGAGCAACGCGAGCAGCTCAAGGACCTGCAAGCCAAGGTGGCCTACGTCGAGGGCCGCGCGCGGCTGGACGACGCCGAGTTGGCGCTGCGCGAGGCCGTCGCCAAGCTCAAGCTCGCCTCCGAGACCCGCAACCGCTACGCCAAGGAGGCGGCCATCCTCTTCGAGCAGGCTTCTCCGGTCTCGGAACAGCTCTCCAAGGCCGTGCGCCAGGCCAAGGCGAGCGCACCCGAACCGAAGAGGGATCCCGCCACCACGACGCCGCCGCTGCCGGCCGAGAAGCTGCCGATTGGCTTGCGGCCCGCGGACTCGGCGGGCGGAAGCGGCGACGGCGGCGCTCCCCGCGCCGACGACGCCGCCTCGGCCGCCGCGCCCGTCCCCGAACCTGGTGGAGCCCCCGACGCCTCTGCGGCGCCGTAGGGCTCCTCGCTGCTTGACCTGGTTCGACCGACGACGGCTCAGACGGTGGCCGCCGCCTGCTTGCGTGAGACGCCCGCCGCGCCGCCGAGCAAGGCGAAGATGAGGCCCAGCGCCAGCGCCGCGAAGATGCCCCAGAAGGCCTTGCCCGAGACGTTGGCCACCTGGACCGCGCCCTGCTGCAGGCCCTGGACCGCGCCGCTGAGCTTCTGCTGGGCGTTGCGGGCGATCTCCAGGGCGTCCTGTCGGCTCAGGTTCGTGTTCTGGGACAGCGCCTGAGCGAACGCGTTCTCGTCGATCTTCCCGCCCGCGATCGCCGTGTTCCCCAGCGAGCGGATGGAGTTCTCCACCTGCTGCTCCGTGACCGCGGGCTTGCCCTCCGCCTGCAGCTTCTGGTTCACCGGACCCAGGAGGTCGTTGGCGCTCAGGCCTGCACCGGCCCCGGAGCCGCCCACGCCCTTGGCCACCGCCTGGGCCGCGCCCGCTCCGGCGCTCGCCAGGCCGCTCACCAGCGCCGAGGCCAGCATCCCCACCAGCAGCACGCCGGCGACCGTGGTCAGGCCCCAGACGACCGCGCCGTGCAGGATGCCGACCGTGCGGTCCACCGGCCCTGCGCCCCGCGCGGCGACCAGGCCGCCGACGAACAGCGAGATGAGCGGCGCGACGAACGACCAGATGCCCGTGAACGTGCCGATCGCCTTCGGGTTGCTCATGTCCAGCGAGTTGAGCCCCACCGCCAGCCCGAAGGCGTAGAGCAGGACCCACAGCCCCATCGCCACGAACGCCCCCGCGAAGACCGCGCCCCACCGGAACACCGGAACCTGCGCCTGGGCCGGGAACACGCGGCCCATCGTCTCGACCCGTTCCATGGTCCACCCCCTTGGGCAGCAAGGTGCGCACGGGTCGCGCCGGGAGCCGAGGGAAGCCTGGAGGCTGGGGCCTGGAGCCGGTGCCTGCCTCAGTAGTTGCGCAGCAAGGGGACGGCCATGCTGGCGATCCACAAGCCGGTGGCCACGAAGGTGGCCGACTGGGCTCGGCGGTAGGCGTGGAACTTCTTGTCCACCACGGCCGCCAGGTCGTGCACCTGGTGGGCGAAGGAGGCGAGCAGTTGGTCGGGCTCCACCTCCTCCAGGTCGTGCTGGTACTGGCTCCAGGTGTTGCGCTGGAGGATGTGCGCGTAGAAGGCCAGCCGCGACTTGTCGCGCTTGGCGGGGTTGGGGTGGCGCGCGAAGACGACCGACAGGCACAAGAGGATGGCGACGGTGGCGGAGGCCAGCGCGGCCAGCGCGAGGCGCGATCCCATCAGGCTCGAGGAGCCGGACGTCGCCAGGATGATGGAGTTGACCACCAGCAGCGAGTTCGCCTTGCCGTCGACGAACATCACGAAGCCCTGGTTGTAGCTCATCACCTGGAAGGCCAGGTCGATGCGGCGGGCGAAGGGATACTCGGTGCTGGGCGTGTCGCTCATGCGGTGCCTCCCTCGCGCGAACGTTAGCAGGCTGGCGCAGCTTCCGGCTTGTCGCTTATGAATCAGTAGACCCAAGACGACCACGAGGACGAATGAACCCGAACGCCGCCGCGCTCGCCTTCGCTGCTGCCCTCATGCTCGCCGCGTCCGCCCCGGCGCAGGCGCGGGCGCAGTCCGGCGCGGAGGTTCCCGGCGCCGTCGAAGCGCCGCAGCCGGCCGCGGACCCGGGGAGCGGCCCTGCGCCGGCGCCGCCGAGGACGGGCGGGGCGCAGGGCGCCGACTACCACGGCGCGGGCGGACCCTTCGCGGGCGCCATCCTCCTCCTGCCGCGCAACAACGCCCCGCTGGCGCTGATGACCACCGGCGGCTACGGCTACACCTACTTCCTCGAGGGCCGGCTGCGCCTGGGCGGTGGTGGCCAGGGCACCGTGGCCTCGTCGGTTTCGGACGGGCGCAGTGGCTCCATCGGCTGGGGTGGGCTGATCCTGGGCTACGACCCGTTCGCATTCGGGAGCTGGGAGTTCCCGATCGCGGTGGCGCTCGGCGGCGGCAGGGTCGCGCTCGACCGCGTCCGCGCCGACGGCCTGGTGGAGCTGGACTCTTCGACCTTCTTCGCCGCCCAGGGATCCTTCTCGGTGGAGTACCGGCCGCTGCGCACGGTGAAGCTGGCGCTGCAGCTCTCGTGGCTCGGCGCCATCCACAACGGGCTGGCGGCGCAGGCGCTGGAGGCCTCGCTGCGGCTGGTGTTCATGCTTCCGCGGCCGGGGAAATGAGTCGCGAGCCGTGAGTCCGAGGCATCAGTCACCTGCGACTTCGAACTGACGACTCCGAGAAGAGCCGTCGGCCGCAAGCCGTCAGTCGCCAGACCGGAACCGGCCACCAACGGCCGACGACCGACGGCCTGATTTCTCCAGAGAAAATGACTGTCAGCCGCCAGCCTTGAACCATTGGGTTGGCGGCTGGCGGCTGACGGTTCCCTACAAGGCGACCACCACGCGGCCGTCCGAGAGCGTGCAGCGCCCGTCCTTGGGGTCGCCGCCGGTCCGGAGGACCTCCTCGGGCTTCGGCTCTGAATAGGTGCCGGTCAGCTCCATCTGGATCATCCGGTCGATGGCGGAGTTGAGCTTGGTCACGAAGTAGCAGGGCAGCGTCGGCTCCTTGTGCTCGCCCCCCACTCCCGAGTCGTCGGTGAGGAACAGGTAGCGGCCGCCGGTGAGCTGGGCCTCGCTGCGCATGGCGTACTCGGTCTTCTCGTCGACGCCGCTGGCCGCGACCGGGTAGACGTGCACGCCCTTGGCGCGCAAAGCCTTTACCGACTGCAGCAGCCGGCCGACGTTCTGCGCGTGGGCCGGCGCGTCGGCGACGTGGAAGACCATCCGGGCGACGCTGCCGCTGCGCCACGTCAGCTCGCTGGCGCGCTGCAGGCCCAGGTCCGGGACCTCCTCGTAGTCGCCGCCGCCGTCCGCGGTGCGCTTCGACAGCTCCTCCGCCGCCTTGGTCGCCGGCTGGAAGTCCTTGTGCTCGACGAGGAAGGCGTCGCCCTCGTCCCGGTAGAAGACCAGGCCCCAGCGCTGGTCGAGGCCGGGGAAGCGCGAGCCCAGCGAGGTTGCGATCGCCGAGAGCTCGGTCGTCAGGTAGGCCATCTCGTCGCCCATGCTCCCGGTGGAGTCGATCACCAGCGTCACGTCGACCGCGTTGACCCTCGGCGCCGACTGGCCCTGCAGGGCGAGCTTCGCCGACGCGTCGCCCACCTTCGCCTGCACCTCGGTGCGCTGCCCGGCGGCGGAGGCGGAGACGGTCACGTCCCCGGCGATCGCGCCTTCCCACGACGGGAAGAACAGCGCGCGGCCGTCGGCGCCGGTGAGGGTCTTGAGAAGGCTCTGCCCGGCCTGCACGACCTCGACCTGGGCGCCGGCCAACGGAGCGCCGGTCCCGTCCGCCACTTCGATGATCATCCGGTCGGCGCGGGAGGCGAGGGGAATGCCCTCGCGGCTCTCGGCCTCCACCGACTGCAGGTAGGAGAGATAGAAGTCGAAGTTGAGGTTGTCGTCCCAGGCGCCGGCGGTCAGCGTGCCGGGCTCGATTCCGCTGCCCTGGGCGGGCGCCGAGTCGGAAGCCTTTTCGGAACCCGAGGGCGTGTAGCCGGACGGGGCTGAGGCTGCGGAAGCGCAGGCAGCGGCGACCGCCAACGGCAACAGCAAGAGAAGCTTTCGCATTTTCTTTCCCTCCGGTTGAGCCGGGAGGGCGGTTTGCATCGAGTGCACCAATCGAGGAGTTCCAGTGAAATGGCTAGGTTGCGCCGCCGCGGGCGAGGGGCGGGGACGGAGAACCCGACGCGGCTGTCATGGCGGGGTAGGGCAGGGCAACCATCGGTCAAGTGGACCGATAATCAAGACATGAACCTCGCACTCGTCCTGGCCGTCGTGCTGTCCGCGGAACCCTCCGAAGCGCCGGTGCGCGTCAGCCCGGGGATGCAGGAGGTGCTGAAGGTCCCCGGGCTCACGAAGGCGGCGCTGGCCGACCCGACGATCGCCGACGTGACGGTGACGGGGCCCGGCGAGCTGCTGATCCTGGGCAAGAAGCAGGGCAAGACGAGCCTGACCCTTTGGACCAAGGCGACGAAGAACAAGCCGGCGACGCGGATGATCTACGTGGACGACGGCAAGTTCGCGGAGCTGTCGGCGCTGGTGAAGGAGAAGGTCGACCCCACGCTGAAGACCGAGGTGTTCGGCGACAAGCTGGTGATCGACGGGCAGCTCGACACCGTGGAGGACTACCAGAGGCTCAAGGCGCTGACCGCCGACTACTCGAACGTGAAGCTGCTGGTGAAGCTGAGCGCGAGCGCGATGAACATCGTGGCCGGCCAGATCAACGGCGAGCTTCGCCGCCAGGGCATCAGCGGCGCGGCGGCGAAGGTGATGGGCGGCCGGATGGTGCTGGAGGGCTCGGTGCAAGACGAGGCCGAGCGCGCGAAGGCCCAGATGATTGCCGAGTCGTACTACGCCGACTTCGGCAAGAAGTAAGCAGGACCGTCGACCGAGCCGCGAACGTCCGGCAGGCCGGCAGAATGCCTCGGCGTGCGAGGCCTTCCCCTGTTAGAACCCACGGTCGGGGGAGGACCGTATGCCGGCAGCGGAAAGCCCGAAGACCAAGAAGACCAAGCCCGTGGTGATCGCCCTGGACGCGATGGGCGGCGACCACGCGCCCGAGGCCATCGTCGCGGGAGCGGCGCGCCTGTCGCTGACGACCCCGCACCTGCAGACGATTCTCGTCGGCGACGTCCAGCGCATCAGCACGCTCCTGGAGACGACGCGCCACGACCCCGAGCGCCTGAGCGTGCAGCACGCCTCCCAGTCGATCGCGATGGACGAGAGCCCGCACGAGGCCCTGGCGGCCAAGCCCGACGCCTCGCTCCTGGTGGCGGCGCGCCTGGTGGCCTCGGGCGAGGCCGACGCGCTGGTCACCGCCGGCAACACCGGAGCGACCATCCTCGCCTGCGCCAAGACCTTCCGACTGTTGCCGGGCATCCGGCGCGCCGCCCTGGCGGCCGTCTACCCGACGCAACGGATGCACGGCGGCCAGCAGCAGGACCCCTTCTCGCTGATGCTGGACGTCGGCGCGACGGTCGGCTGCACGGCGGACGACCTGGTGGCCTTCGCGGTGATGGGCTCGGCCTACGCGCAGGTGGTCAGCAAGAACCCCGAGCCGACGGTGGCGCTGCTCTCCAACGGCACCGAGCCGCACAAGGGCACGCCGGAGGTGGTCGAGGCCCACGCGCGGCTCGGCCGGCACCCGGGCCTCAAGTTCATCGGCAACGTCGAGGGCGTGGACATCCCCAAGGGCACCGCGGACGTGGTCGTCTGCGACGGCTTCACCGGCAACGTGGCGCTGAAGATGCTCGAGGGCGTGGGCGAGACCGTGCTGGGGCTGGCTCGCTTCGCCTACAAGCGCAAGCTGCTATGGCGGGCGGGCATGGCGATGCTCGCCGGAGGAATCCGGCGGCTGAAGGCGCTGACCGACTGGCAGCAGTACGGCGGGGCGCCCATCCTCGGGTTCGATCACCTGGTCATCAAGGCCCACGGCCGCAGCGGCGAGCGCGCGGTCATCAACGCCTGCAAGGTCGCGGCGAAGGCCGCCTCCAGCGGGCTGCTCCAGAAGATCGCCGCGGGCGTCGACCAGGCCCGGCAGGCTCCCGCGGCAGGCTCGGGACAGGCTCCGAGCGGCCAGCGGGCCGCGGGCTAGGGGGCGGGCGGGCATGGCGCTGCTGGACCGCATCGATCCCCCGCCTGTCCGGCACGTCTACCGCTGGGACCTGGACAAGACGTACCTGCGCACCGAGTTCGACACGCTGCGCGACCTGTTGCGGACCGCCTTCGAGAAGGCCCGCGACAAGGTCAACGTGCCGGGCACGGCGGCGCTGATGCGCGAGCTGCGCGCCAACGGGATCACGCCCAACCTCGTGTGCATCATCTCCGGCAGCCCGCGGCAGATGCGCTCGGTGCTCACCGAGAAGCTGCGCCTGGACGGAGCGGTCTGGGACGAGATGGTGCTCAAGCCCAACCTCTCGAACATGCTGCGCGGCCGCTTCAAGGCCCTGCGCGACCAGGTGGGTTACAAGCTGCCGACGCTCTTGGAGAGCCGCTCCAGGACGCCGGCCACGGCGGACGAGACCCTCTTCGGCGACGACGCCGAGTCCGACGCCTTCATCTACTCGCTCTACGCCGACGTGCTCTCCGGGGCGGTGGACGAGGAGACGCTCTTCGCCGTCCTGGAGGCCAGCGGCACCTACGAGGACGTGGCGGTGCGCGTGCTGGAGGCGGCGCGGGCGGTGGAGCACCGCGAGGCGGTGGGGCGCATCTTCATCCACCTCGATCGGCGCACGCCGCCGGCCTACTTCCGGCGCTACGGGCCGCGCCTGGTGCCCATCTACAACTACTTCCAGGCGGCGCTGGTGCTCATGGCTGACGGCCACCTGGGCCCGGTCTCGGTGGCGCGCGTGGCGGTGGAGATGGTGGGCAACTACGGCTACAGCCTGCTCGCGCTGGGCAACTCGCTGCAGGACCTGGCCCGGCGCGGCCTGCCGGTGGCGGCGCTCATCGACTCGGTCTCGCAGGTGATCGCCCGCGGCGAGGCCGGGGAGCTGGCGAACCTGCTGCGGCCGGCCCCGGACATCCTCGCCGCCTTCGCCAAGCGGGTGGCCGCCCTGGGCGCGCTGCCGCCGCCGGCCCCGCCCGTTACCGTGGACTACCTGTCGATGCTCGAGGAGGCCTTCCCCAAGAAGCGCCGCCGCGAGGCCGACGCGGACGACGCTGGGCCGGTTGGGACCTGATCTGTAAAATTGACCCCTATGCCCGAACTCCTCGGAAGCATTCTCCTTCGCCAAGGGCTCGTCACGCAGGGCCAGCTGGACGCCGGACTCGCGGCGCAGGCCAAGAACAAGGGCCGGCTCGGCACCAACCTCGTCGAGCTCAAGCACCTGACCCTGGCCAGGCTGGGCAACGCGCTCCTCGAGCAGCGCGGCGGGAACCTGGCGACCAAGGAGGAGCTCGACGCCGCCACCGCGAACGTGCTCGTCTCCAAGCGGGTCGCCAAGCTGCACCTGGCGGTGCCCATCCGCGTCGAGAACCGGGTGCTCGTCGTCGCCATGGCGAGTGCTTGGGACCCCGAGGCCGTGGACGCGCTGGAGCGCGAGCTGCGCAGCCGCGTCCAGGCCAAGCTGGCGCCCGAGCTGGTGGTCCTGCGCTACCTCGACCGGATCTACGACCTCAAATCCGGCCGCCCGGTCTCGGTCTACGACCACCTCTACTCCGCCGCGCCGGAGGGCGTCTCGAGCTCGACCGAGTTCCTGAGCTCGAGCGGGTTTTTGACTGACGAGGGCGACGAGGCGTTCCTCAATGCCGCTGCGCCGGCGCCGCCGCTGCGCCCGCTGGGCCCGCCGTCGCGGCCGTCCCGGCCCGGGGAGCCGGCGCCTGCTTCGCGGCCGTCGCCTGGAAAGCCTCCGGCCAGGGCGCACATCGAGTCCAGCTTCGATTCGCTGGTGCGCGCGGGCGTGCCAGTGCTGTCGAAGGCCCCCAAGGCCGTCGGGGCCGGGGGCCCTCGAGTCGCCGAGGAACAGCTCGAAGAGGTCGAGCCGCTCCCGGACGATCTCCCGGTCCTCTCGGGCATGGTGGTCGAAGGCTCGGCGGCGCCGGCCGCCGACCAGGGCCAGGCGCCGGCGGCGCCGCTGCCGGACATCCCCGACGAGTGGAAGTGATCGCGGGCGCTCTGCCTAGAACCGGTAGGCCAGGCCGAACAACGCGCGGAACGAGAACTCGGTGTTCGAGGAGCCGCCCGACGGCATGATGAAGTCAGGCCCGAACCGGGTATCCAAGGTCAGCGACAGAGAGGAATCGATCTTGTACTCCAGGCCGAAGCCCGGTTGGACGCCCAGGACAAAGGAGAAGTCCGGGACGAAGAAGATCACCATCGGCACAGAGACGCCGATGTTGATGGAGAGCGAGTCGATGACCACGATGCCCGCGAGCACCTCCAGAGGGAACTGGATGCCGAACATCGCGTAGTCGCGGTGGAAGCGGTTCCCATACGCAACGTAGAGGTTCGCAGAGGGCACGTAGAAGGCGAAGCCCGGGTTGAGCCGGAGCCCAAGGTTGAACTTGGCCTTCTTGAGCAGGTTCAGCTTGAGGATGGCGTTGAGCTTGAATCCTGGCGCGATGCCCGAAATGTGCTCGACGCTGGTCATGCCCTCCAGGCCGTAGACGAAGGAGAAGGTGCCTCCCACGTCGAAGCGGTCGTTCATCCCGTGGAGGATGGAGAGATCGATGCCGGGCCAGCCGAACTCTCCGAGGAAGTAGGTCTGGCCAGCGCCCACGGTGGCGCCGCCGAGCAGCCAGCCGCCGCCGGATGGAGCGCCGCTCGTCGACGGAGCGGGGGCCTTGGTGTCGGTCGACGGGGTGGACGAGGGCCCGGGCGTCGTCTCGGCGCCGTGCGCGCCGACGGGGACGAGGGTCAAGGACGCGAGGACGGCCACGAGGTACGCAGTGCGCTGCAAGGCAACCCTTCCTTCGCCCGGCTCGTCCTTCCCCGTCGCGCCGGCCGGGCGGTCGGCGCGCGAGGCGTGAGACGATAGCAGAGGCCGGGAGCGGGAGCGTAGGCCGTGCAAGGGGGACGCCCTCGCGGGGCTCGAGGTGAACTTTGGCCCGCCACCGGAGGGGACGCCTATAATCCTGCGCCCCGTTCTGAGGAGCCCTCGGTGAACACGGCTTTCTACCAGCCCATCGGCGCCAGCGAATTGCTCCCGCGCTACGCCTTCCTCGAGGCGTTGGTAGCCGGCCGGAGGGTGCTGGAGGTGGGGGCGGCGGCGGCGACCGGCGGCCGTGGCGCCTCCTTCCTGCGCTCGCGCGGCGCGGCCAGCGTGCTGTCGCTCGACTCGGATCCCGTCGCCATCGATGCCGTCCAGCGCGAGCTGGCCAGCGACCCCGCCCTGCGCTTCCAGTCGGGGCGCGTCGAGGACCTCGCCGACGCGACCTACGACCTCATCCTCGTCGCCGACGCGGCCCCCCTGGTCCGCGCGCCCTCGACGCTGGACCGCTTGGCGCGGCTGCTCTCCAAGGACGGCCACCTGGCGCTGGGCCTGCGCAACTTCGCCGGGACGAGCCTCGCGGTGCTGTGCGGCGACGAGCCGCGCGAGGGCGTGCCCACCTGGGGCGAGCTGGTGGCGGCGCTCGAGTCGCGCTTCGCGGTCGTCGAGGCCGCGACCCAGCTCGCCTTCGTCGGCTATCGGCTCGGACCCGCGGGCGTGACCGACCTGGAAACCGCGGTCGACGCCACGGCGCAGGGCGCGGAGGACTGCGGCTACTACCTCGCCATCGCCGGCTCCCGGCTCTCGGGCGCGCTGGGCGCGGAGATCATCGTCGCCCTGCCCGCGGCGCCGCTGACCGTCGCCGCCCAGAGGCGCGCCGAGCTCGCCGAGCGGCTGCGCCTGTCCCAGGAGGAGATGGACCGCGTCCGCTCCCGCGCCGGCGCGCTGCCTCCCAGCGAGGCCGAGCTGCGCATCCGCGAGCTCGAGTCGGCGCTGAGCGCCGCCCACCTCCGGGCGCGGCGGCTCGAGCGGGACGCGGAGACCCTGACGGCCCTGGAGCGCAGCGCGCGCGAGCGGGCCGAGCAGGCGGAGGAGACCCTCGCCAGGGCCGCGGCCCCCAAGCCGCCCGGCGCCTGACGCGGGGAGCCCGATGGCCCGGCGCATCCTGCTTTCGATCGCGCTGTTCGCGCTGCTCTCCGGCGCGGCGTTCCTCATCCTGCGCGAGGCGGTCTCCCCGGCGGAGCTCGCCGCCGGCGACGCGGCGAGCGCGGCGGCATCGGCGACCCCGGACGCCTCCCTGCCCGGGCTGCGCGGCCGGCTCTTCAGCCGGCTGCAGCGCGGCGCCATCGCCGGGCGCGTGGTCGACGCGGCGGGCAAGGGCGTCCCCGGCGCGCAAGTGACCGCCCGCGGGCCGGCGCTGCTGGAGCTCAAGGCGGGGGCGGGCGGCGCCTGGCGCCTGAGCGACCTCGAGGCCGGCGACTACGTGCTCTTCGCCTCCTCCGGGCTGCTCGCCAGCGACCCGGTCGGGCCGGTGCCGCTGGGACCGGGCGAGGAGCTTCGCGACCTGGCCCTGGTCCTGGACACGGGCGCGGCGATCAGCGGAACGGTCCTCGACTCGCGAGACGGCAAGCCCGTGGCCGGCGCCAAGGTGGGCGCCGGAGCCTCGACCGTCGCCGCGGACGACCAGGGCGCCTTCCGGCTCGCCGGGCTGCCGGGCGGGACGGTGGTCCTCACCGCCACGGCCGAGGGCTACGTGCCGCGCACCTCGGAGGTCGAGCTGGTGCGCGGCCGCGAGCGCACCGGCACCGAGCTCCACCTGGACCGGGCCGGGCGCGTGAAGGGGCGGGTCACCTCGAACGGCGCGCCGGTGGCGGGGGCCGAGGTCTGGGCGGCGCGCTACGGCTTCGCCTCCCGGCTCTCCTCCCTGGCGCCGGTGGCGGTCACCGACCCCGAGGGCGCCTTCGCCGGCGACGTCCCCCCGGGCCGGATGGAGCTGGTCGCGCGCGCCATGGGCTACGCCGAGGCGCGGACCGAGGAGTTCGAGCTGGGGGCCGGCGAGGAGCGCGAGGCCAACCTCTCGCTGGGCCAGGGCGGCACCGTCTTCGGCCAGGTGCGCGACGCCGAGGGAGCGGGAGTCTGGGGCTGCCGGGTGGAGGCCTGGGACACCATCCACGGTCGCACCACCGCCGCCAGCGACAGCGGCACCGGCGGCCAGTACTGGATCGCCGGCGTGCCACAGGCCATCTACCTGATCGTCGCCTCGTGCGCCGGCGGGCGCGCCGAGATCGGTGGGGTGCGCGTGGCCGAGGGCGCCCAGGTGCAGGTGGACCTGCAGCTGGGCGCGGGCACCATCGCCGGCCGCGTGGTCGACTCGGCGGGCAAGCCCGTGGCCGGGGCGTCCATCGCGGTGCGGCCGGACGGGAGCGCGGCGCCGGAGTCCCCCGCGGGCGCGAGCCGGGCCGACGGGAGCTTCGAGCTGCACGGGCTCTCCGGCAACCGCTTCGCCGTCTCCGCCGCCGCGCCGCAGGGCCGGGCGGAGCGCGCCGGCGTCGCGCCCGGGACCAAGGACCTGGTCCTGGCGCTGGGGTCGGGCGACCTGGAGGGCAAGGTCGTCGGCGACCGCGGCGAGCCGGTCACCGACTTCGTGGTCTACGCCGAGCCGCTCTCCCTCGACGCGGGCCGGCCGCGCTCGCAGCGGTTCCTCTCGCCCAGCGGCGAGTTCAGGATGTCGCTCTCCCCGGGGCGCTACGGCCTGCGCGTCGGTGCCCCCGGGTACTCCTCGAGCGGGCAGCCCAACGTCGAGGTGCGCGAGGGCGCCCCCGGGCCGAAGGTCCGGATCGTCCTGACCAAGGGCACCACCATCAGCGGCCGGACCGTGGACCCGGCCGGCAAGCCCATCGCCGGGGTGAAGATCGCCACGCACCCCAACATGCTCTACGCGTTCGGCCGGGCCGCGCCGGTGTCGTCGGGCTCCTTCGCGCTCTCGGACGAGGCGGGGGCGTTCGTGCTCAACGGCGTCCATCCCGGGGACCGCACCCACCTGTTTGCCTCCAAGGAGGGCTACGAGCAGCGCGGGCCGACGATGGTCAACGCCGCCTCGGGCGAGGTCGCCAACGTCGAGATCAAGCTCTTCCCCGGCAACCGGCACGACGACGCCGAGCGCGAGTTCGCCGGCGTGGGGATGACGCTCAACACCCGCAACGGCGTCGTCAACGTGGTCGAGGTGTTCGAGGGCGGCCCGGGGCGCGAGGCGGGCGTCCGCCCCGGCGACCAGGTGATCTCCATCGACGGAGCCCCGACCGCCGGGGTGCAGCTCAACGACGTCATCATGCGCATCCGCGGCGAGGTGGGGACCACCGTCACCATCGCCATCCGCCGCGAGGGCAAGGACTTCACCGTCTCCATCCCGCGGGCGGTGGTGAAGTTCTAGGCGGACGCGCCGTCCTGACCTCGCCGCGCGAGGAGCGGCGCACAGGCCAGCAGGGCCGCCGCGACCGCGTACGAGCCGATGACGATCGACTCGGAGGTCCCGAAGGCGGCTCGCGCGAAGGACGCCAGCAGCAGGAACGCGGCGAAGCCCCAGACCGTGATCCGCCCGAGGCGCGGTCCGATGCCCGGAAGATCCGCCCAGTGGGCGAGGAGCGGGACGAAGGCCACCAGGTACGGCGTGCTGTAGTCGAAGGAGGAGGTCGGGTAGGTGGCGAGGACGGTGCCTGCGGCGGCGAAGAACGGAATCTGGAAGGCGAGGGGCCTCGGGCCCGAGAGCCTCCAGAACGAGCCGCCGATCACCAGCGCCGCCGGCAGCGCCTTCACTGCGAACCGGGGGAGGAGCTTGGTCAGCGAGTTCCCGGTCGGGACCATCTCCGCCTCCTGCCGGACCAGCCCCTCGACGAAGGTGAGCGCGTCCGCGGGCAGGCAGAAGGTGAGCAGCGCGAACGTCGCCGCGAAAGCGGCCGCGAAGCCGAGCCTCTGCCTGGCCTCGCGCGTGTCCCGCGAAAGCGCGAGCGCGACGGCGAGCGCCACGGCGACGAAGGGCAGCGCGGTCCACTTCACGAACGCGAACAGCGCGCAGAGCAGGGCGTACCGCCAGCGGCCGGTAAGGAGGGCCAGCAGCAGCAACAGGTAGGCGAGCCCGACGTAGAGCGAGAACTGGCCGCGCTCGAGGCAAGAGAGGCCGACCGGGGTCAGGAACAGGCAGGCGTCGAAGAGCAGGAGGGTCGGGAGCCAGTGCTTGCGCAGCAGCCCGAGCGCCGAGAGCGCGAGCAGGAGGCTCGCGAGCATCAGCAGCACCTGCGCTGCGAGGTGGACGAGGCAGCCCCAACCGTACGGCAGCCGGCTCAGCGTCGCGGAGAAGATCCGGTGCTCCAGCGGCGGGTACCGCGAGGGCCGCTGCCATGGGTCGGAGGTGGTCTGCGCGGAGTAGGCCTGCCCGACGGGCGTCGCGCCCTGCGCCGGGAAGTAGATCTGCGCGAAGTCGGCGCCCGGCCGGTTCGCGGCGTCGCGTGCCACCGTCGCCGGCGTCTCCGGGACGCGCATCGGGGAGTAGCGCAGCGGGATGACCAGCCGGGAGGACGAGCCGTCTCCGGTGACGAGGTCGCGCGCCAACCAGTAGACCTGGACCGCCGCGAAGGCATGGACCAGCAGGAAGAGCGCCGGGAGGGCCGCCTTCCGCAGCAGACTGGTCGGGCGAGTTGCGGTGTTCAGGCCTCTCCTCCGCGTCGAGGCGCCGGAGGATACACCGGTGGCCCGAATCCCGAGGTGGGGCGGCGAGTTGGGTGCGAAACGTGAGCCGGGTCACGTTTGGCCCGCATCCTTATATAGAGCGCCGGCGGGTCGGCCCCGGGTTGGCGGCCTGCGCCGAGGCCCTGCTAGCCTCGCGGGAGCCGACGAATCCCCAGGAGGTGCCCATGTCGCCGTGCCTGTCGCCCCGGGAGATGGAGCTCGCCATCATCCGCAACCTGCGGGAGAAGACCGGCAGGACGCTGGAGCAGTGGGTGAAGGTCGCCCAGGCTGCCGGCATCGCCGACTTCAAGCGCCGCGTCGGCTGGCTCAAGACGAAGCACAAGCTCGGGCACGTGCAGGCGGGCATCGTCGCCATGCGAGCCGAGGGCGAGGCCTCCGAGTACCTGGACGGCGATGCCGTGCTGGAGAAGCTCTTCGCCGGCGAGAAGGCCGCGCTCAGGCCCATCTTCGACCGCCTCGCCGACGCCGCCCGGAAGCTGGGCCCGGACATCCGCTTCACCCCCAACAAGACGTACATGTCCGTCGCCCGCGAGCGGCAATTCGCCGTCATCAAGCCAGGGCGCCGACGAGTGGAGCTGGGGCTCGCGCTCGGGAAGCAGGCTGCGAGCGGCCGTCTCGAGGACGAACCTCCCCGCGGAGCCAGCGAGCGGATCACGCACCGGATCGTGCTGGCGACCGCCAAGGAGGTAGACGCCGAAGTCCGGCGCTGGCTGAAGGAGGCCTACGCCGTCGGCGGGTGAGCGTGGGCTTCGGAGCGAGGCCGTTCGAGCAGGTACTGCTCGAGGCCCGCCAGGACTTAGGGCTCGTCGTCCTCGATGTTGATGCTTCGGCTCGCGGGGACCTCGGCGTCTGCGGCGGCGGACCCGGGCGCTCCGGGCCTCCGGACAAGGACGAGCAGAAGCCCGCTGCCCAGGCCCAGGACCAGCGCCGCGGTGGCCGCAACGACGTCCGCGGTCATGGCGCCACCGCGGGGCCGAGGAGCGCGTTGAGGATCTCGCTGAGCTGCTTGGCGTCCACCGGACCCTGCACCGTGGCCACCACCGTCCCGCGAGCGTCGAGGAGGAAGGTCTGCGGCACGCCCACCGCCCCGAACGCGGAAGCCGTCTGCGACTGGCGATCGAGCGCGACGGGATAGGCGCTGCCGTGCTCCTCGAGGAACTTCCTCACCGCGCCCGAGTCGTCGTCCACCGAGATGCCGAGGAAGCCGACCCGCCCCGCGAAGGCGCGCGCGGCCTGTTGCAGCGCCTGGTGCTCTTCGCGGCAGCCGGGGCACCAGGTGGCCCAGAAGTTCACGACGGCGGGCTTGCCGCGCAGGCTGGCGGTGGTGAGGCGCGTGCTTCCCGAAACGGAGGACAGCTCGAAGGCGGGTGCTGGCTGGCCCACGCCCGAGGCCTGCGCCTCGCCGCTGCCCGCGACGAGGCCGCCGCCGAGCACGAGGAGCAACGCCGCGGCCAGGCCCAAGCCCACGAGCAGGATCTTGAGGTTCATGCGTGTACCTCTGCGGGTGTCGCCGGGGCGGTCGCGGCCGCTTCCGCAGGCTTGCGCGCGCGGCGCCCCAGCGGCAGCGCGAGGAGTCCGCCCAGGACCGAGATCGCGATGCCGATCCAGAGCCAGGCGACCATCGGGGCCACCTGCACCCGGACGGCGACCTCGCCCTTCTCGGGATCCATCCGGAGCAGCGACAGGTAGAGGTCGTCCCGGGGCGAGGAGAGCACGTCGGGCGTGCCCAGCGCGTCCCCGGTGGCGAAGTAGTGGTTCATCCGCGGGGCGAGGGTGCCCAGGGACTTGCCCTCGCGCTCCACGGCGAAGACGGCGAGATAGGAGTCGCGGTGCGCTTCGTGGCGGCGCTGCGCGCCCTGGAACCGAACGCGGTAGGGGCCCAGCTCGGCCGCCTGCCCGATCGCCAGCGTGGACTCCATGGAGCGTCTCCCCGAGGAGCTGGCGGCGACGGCTACCAGTGCCACGGCGATGCCGATATGGGCGAGGTGCGCGCCGATCCCCCGGCGGCCGGCGACGAGCTGGGCGCCCACGGCCCGCTCGGCGTCCGTGCGCATCGAGCGGACGACCGGCGAGAGGGCCCGCGCGAGGGACACGGCGATGGCAAAGCCTGCGCAACCCACGGCGGCGAGCAGGCCGGCGGAACGCGCGCCGAAGAGGGCCGCGATCCCGGCCGCGGCGAGTCCGAAGGCGAACGGCGGCGCCAGAAGTCGCAGGGCGCGTCCCGGCGCGACCCGGCCGAAGGGAAGGGCGGGGCCGACGCCCATCAGGAACAGCAACGCCACGCCCAGGGGCACCGCGAAGCCGTCGTAATAGTCCTCGCCGATGCTCGCGCGGGCGCCGCCGAAGGCTCGCAAGGCGACGGGGTAGAGAGTTCCCAGCAGCACCGCGAAGGTGAGCAGGCCCAGGACGAGGTTGTTGGCGAAGAAGCCGGCCTCGCGGTCGAGCGCCCAGGGATGGCTGGGTCCGGGCTCGAGGGCCCCGGCGCGGGCCGCGAGCAGGACGACGGCGAAGACCAGCGCCACCGTGAACAGCGCGAGCAGCCAGGGCCCGACGTCGCCGGGGGCGAAGGAGTGGACCGAACCGACGACGCCGCTGCGGGTCAGGAAGGTCCCGAGCAGGGTGAGCAGGAATGCCGACAAGACGAGCGAGAGCGACCAGACCTTGGCGGTGCCTCGACGCCGGGTGACTTGCAGGGCATGCAGCGCCGCGGTCGACGCCAGCCAGGGCATCAGTGACGCGTTCTCCACCGGGTCCCAGGACCAGTAGCCGCCCCAGCCGAGCACGTCGTAGGCCCAGCGCGCCCCCAGGGTGATTCCGGCGGTCAGCAGGATCCACGGGACGAGCAGCCAGCCGCGCAGCGAGGCGATCTGCTCGCGGTCGAAGCGGCCGGAGCGCAGGGCGGAGGCCGCCAGGGCGAAGGGCACGGCCATTCCCACGTAGCCCGCGTAGAGGATGGGCGGGTGGATGGCCATCAGCGGGTTGTTCTGCAGGAGCGGGTTCGGTCCCGGCCCGTCGAGGGGAGCCGGCAGCACGTCGCGGAACGGGCTCGCCGGCGCCGCGGTGAGGAAGGCGAAGCCGGCGCCGAGCCCGAGCAGGACGGCCAGTGCCATGGTGTCCCCGGAGGTGGGCGAGCGGCGGCGGGACCAGGCAAAGGCGGCAGTAAAGAGCGCGAGGACCAGGCCCCAGAAGAGGATCGACCCGTCGAGCGCCGACCAGAGGCTGACCGCGCCGACCCAGGCCGGCGAGCGCAGCGATCCGACCTGCGAGACGTAGGAGACCGAGAAGTCGTGCCCGAGCAGCGCCGCCTCGAGCAGCAGCGTCGCCGAGAGCATCGCTCCGGCGAACGCCGCTGCGGTGTACCCGGTCCAGCGCCGAGCCCACTCGCGGTGCGCTCCGGCCCAGCCCAGCGCCAGGCCCAGCGCGCCGAGGAAGACCGCCAGGAGCATCGCGGCGCGGCCGAAGAGCGCGATCACGGCGAGCGCCCTCGGGTGAAGTCGGGGCGCTGCGCCGCGGCCACCCCGCCCGCCTGGTAGACGTTGCCGTGCGAGACCATCAGCCGCGAGCCGTCGAAGACGCCGTCCTTTCCCAGCGTGCCCTCGACCACCACCGCGATGCCTTCGCGGAACATCTGCGGCGCAAGGCCGTGGTGGTGGACCGGGACTTCGGTCTTCCCGTCGCCGAGCGCGAAGGAGAGCCCGTCGCCGGAGGGCCGGAGGGAGTGCTCCGAGACGACGCCGCCCAGGCGGACCGTGGCGCCGACGGCCTTCACGCCCGCGGCGCGCAGCTGGCTCGGGTCCCACGAGTAGACGAGGTTGCGGCCGAGGCCGCCCCACGCCACGAAGGCCACCGCCGACGCGGAGACGGCCACGGCGAGGACGGCGGCCAAGCGCTCCCGGCGGCCGAGGGCGGCCCTCTGGGCGACGGCCGCCCTCATCGCCGCGAGGCCTCCCTCGTGCGCAGCCACAGCGAGAGCCCGTAGGCCGAGAGGACGGCCGCGGTGACAGCGTACGCGGCTACGACATAGGACCAGCCGCCCTGGACGATTCCGTCGGCGATCATGCGTCCCCCCGGAGAGGGCGCAGCGGGGCAGGCGCGGCGCCCGTCTCGACCGCGGGCTTGCGAACCGGCGCCTCGGGCGGCGGGGCGAGCTCTGCTTCGAGGCGCCTCGAGGCGATCTGGGCGCGGACGAGGACGAAGCCGGTGGCCAGCAGGAGCATCCCGATCGCGCTCAGCCGCAGCGGCAGCACCATCGCCGGGTCGACCGTCTGCGGGCTGGACTGCGTCTGGTGCAGCGAGCTCCACCAGCGGACGGAGAAGTAGACGATGGGCACGTCGGCGAAGGCGAGGATGGTCGCCAGCGACGACCAGACGGCGCGCCGCACCGGGTCCTCGACGAACCGGCGCAGGGCCAGGACGCCCACGAACGCGAACAGCATCACCGCCACCGTCGTCAGCCGCGGGTCCCAGTCCCACCAGACGCCCCAGGTCGGCTTGGCCCAGATGGCGCCCTGCACGCACAGGAGGAAGGAGAGCACCACGCCGACCTCGACCGACGCCTCGAGCAGGGCGTCGAGCTTCCAGCGTCGGGTCGTCAGGAAGAGGACCGCGAAGGCGAAGGCCGCCACCAGGCAGAGCAGCGCGACCCAGGCCGTCGGGACGTGCACGTACATGATCCGCTGGACCTCGCCCATCCAGCGCTCCGCCGGCGCGCGGGCCAGGCCCCAGAACGAGCCGAGGCCGAGCAGCGCCAGCCCGGAAGCGAGGAGCGAGAAGCGGGCGATTCTGCCGAGGGCCATGGTCGTCACTCCTCCAGCACCGCACCGAACAGGACGGCCCCGAGGGGCCAGAAGACGAGGTCGAAGGCGAGGAGCAGGCCCATCCACGAGCCCAGCTGCTCCATCGGATCGCCGGAGAGCAGCAGCGAGGTCGCGCGGGTCGCCGCGAGCAGCACCGGCGCGACGAGCGGCAGCAGCAGCAGCGGCAGCAGGACCTGCGCGCCGCGAGTCTGCGAGGTCATCGCCGCGTAGAAGGTCCCCGGCGCGGCCAGGCCCGCCGCGCCCAGCGCCACCACCGCGGCGAGCTCCAGGAGCCGGGTCGGCGTGGCGTCGCAGAACAGCGCCATCACCGGGACCAGCGCCAGCCCCAGGACGAACAGCTGCGCGGCGTTGGCGAGCGCCTTGGAAAGGAAGATCGACGAGGGCCGCGCCGGCAGCAGCGCCAGGGCCTCGAGGGCGCCGCGCGCATGCTCGTGGCGGAAGCTCTCGGAGAGCGCCAGGACCGACCCGAAGACGAGCGAGACCCACAGGAACCCGGCGGCGCCGTGGCGCAGCGCGCGCGAGTCGGGTCCGGCGGCGAAGCCGAGCAGGAGCATCGCGGTCGCGCCGAAGGCGAAGACCGCCGCGGCCTGCCCCCGGGTGCGCCAGGAAAGGACCAGGTCCTTCTGCAGGACGGCCCACAGCTGCATCAGAGCGCTCCTTCGCCCCAGGCGGGATCGGCGCCGTGGCGCATCAGCAGCTCCGCCGCGGGCCCCGACCATTGGATGCGTCCGGCGTCGAGGAGGACCGCCCGCTCGCACGAGGCGGCGGCCCGCCGCAGGTCGTGGCTCGCCAGGACCACGGCGGTGCCGGCGCGCTTCATCCGGGCGATGAGCGCGTCGACCAGACGCCGGCCCTCCGGGTCGAGCGCCGAGTGCGGCTCGTCCAGCAGCGCGACGGCCGGATCCTGGAGGAGCAAGCGGGCGAGCGAGAGGCGCTGGTGCATCCCGGCCGAGAACGTCCCCACGAGGGAGTCCGCGTGCGCCGAGAGCCCGACCTCGTCGAGCCGGGAGAGGAGCGAGCGGCGGTCCGACGGCTTGCCCAGCAGCCGGGCGAAGAGCGAGAGGTTCTCCAGGGCGGTCAGGGGTTCGTAGGTGCCCGAGGAGTGGCCGAGGAGCGCCGAGCGGGCGAGCAGCACGGACCGGTCGCTGCTGCCCTCGACGAGGATGGCGCCGCGATCGGCTCGGAGCGCGCCGGAGAGCAGGCGCAGCAGGGTGGACTTGCCCGAGCCGTTGCGGCCAGCGACGAGCAGGCCCTCGCCCGCTGCGAGCGACAGGTCGACCTGCACGACGGCCCACTGCCCCCCGAAGCGTCGCGACAGGCACCGGGCCTGGAGCGCGGGGGCGGGGCCCGAGATGGCGGCGGCGGCAGGCGACATCTCCGGGGTTCCTCGTCAGGGTGGCGGCCAGTCCCCGGCAAGCGGGTCCCTTGGCGCTAGGTTGATTAGATTCGGGTCGCGGTCCGGCGATGCGCCGAAAAGCGCCGGGAAGGGCCCGGCGGTATGCTCGCTCGGCCGCGGGTCCGGGCCGGTCCCAGGCTTCCGGATCGTTCAGGAGGGTGCGTCGTGCTCCAGCTCTTGCCGTCCATCTGCCGCGACTGCGGCAAGACCGCCAACGAGGCCAAGCTCAGCCCCTATCTGGACTTCCAGCTCTGCGGCGCCTGCATCGCCCAGCGCGAGCGCGAGGTCTTGGCGGTGGAGGGGCCGCGGCGCAAGGCGCCGTCGAAGAAGAGCAAGCGCGAGGAAGCCGTCGAGCCGGTGAAGAAGCCGAAGGCCAAGGCCGCCAAGAAGCCGGGGGGCGGGCGGGGACGCAGGACGTAGGGCCGCTCAGCTTCGCGCGCCGCGCTGCGCCAGCACGTCGGCGAAGTCCAGCGAGAGAGTGCCATCTGGCAGCACGATGAGGTTCTGGTAGTCGGCGAAGCCGTCGAGGTGCTTGTACTGCCAGGCCTCGAAGCCGTCGGCATCCCGGTAGATCCGGCGCAAGGAGTCGTCGACCGCCACGCGGGTGCCTCGGGGAGGCCGCAATCCTTGGGCCCTGGCGCGATCGCCGCTGACCAGGTCCTCGCAGAAGGTGAGCCTGAGCGCGTGGAGCTTGGCGAACCGGAACAACGCGTCGACCTCGTCGGCGGAGGCGTAGACGTTCAGCCGGACGCTCGCGCGGGTTTCGCCGCGAACCTGCAGAATCTTCGCGAGGTAGGTCTCGAGCGTCTGGGCGCGCTGGCCGGTGATCTTCGGGTAGCGGACCGGGTCGAGCGTCGAGAGCGAGAAGGTCAGGTTGGCCGCGCCGCGGCGGGCGAGATCGAGGTAGGCCGCGGCGGTCGCGGTTCCGTTGCTGGTGACGCTCAGCTCCGCTGCCGGGAACCGGGCGCTCAGGTCGGAGACCATGGCCGGCAGGTCGGGGCAGAGAGTCGGCTCGCCGCCCATCAGCGTCACGAAGCGCGGGGCGAAGACCGAGGGCAGGCCGTGGAGGACCGCCGCGAGCTCCGGGGCCGTCATCAGGCCGCCGTCGCGGCGGCGCTGGTAGCAGAAGGAGCAGCGCTGGTTGCAGCGGTGGCCGACCACCACCCGCAGGGCGGTCAGGCGCTCGAGCCCTTCGGACGTCAACGCCGGGGCCGCTGGTAGACGACCACCTGCGGCGTCTCGTCGAGGTAGAGCCCGTACACCGGGGTCTGCGTGCCGTAGATGTTCCAGATCTGCATCTCGACGTCGCGGAACTCGGGCATGTACTGGTACGCCGCCATCTCCGAGCCCTCGATGTCGTTCACGTACTGGATGTCCTCGCGCAGCATCCCGGACTTCCGGTAGGCCCAGTACGAGTCGAAGGTCATCTCGTGGAAGAACACGCGGGCGTTGCGCGGGGCGTTCTGGTTGAGCCAGGGCAGCACGCCGGTCACGTTGTTCGACCAGTACTGCCGATGCATGCCGAGCGTCGCGGCGCCCGGGTAGCCGCCGGCGAGCTCGTTGTAGAAGCTCGTGCCGTAGGGGTGGTTGTGGACGACGCCCAGGAGCGCCGGGACCAGCGCCAGCGTCGCTCCCAGCGGGAAGGCAAACCGGCGGGCCGGCGCCCAGAGGTCTGCGGAGGTGTCCGAGATCCGATCCAGCGAGCGCGCGGCGAGGATGGCCAGGAAGGGCATCGACGGCAGCCAGTGCTTGATGCCGCCGAAGATGGGGATGTTGGGCAGCGAGAGCACGGCGATCGACGCGAAGGCATTGCCCAGCAGCAGCAGCGAGTCGGAGTCCAGCTCCGCGACGAACTTCTGGGCCCCGCGCCAAACGTAGGTGGCGACGAAGCGGGCGATCTCGCGCAGGGAGCCCGCGAACATCAGCACCAGGATGCCGACCGGGACGGTCATCGCGGTCAGCCCGAAGCCGTAGCCCACCGGGTAGGGCGGCTCGACCAGCAGCCGGCCGAAGTACTCCCAGGGGTAGTTGATGTGCTGGGTGTGGAAGCCCATGTACCAGGCGAAGCGGCTGATGGGCGCGTGCCAGAGGTAGGGCCAATGCAGGTAGAAGACGACCGGCCCGAGCGCCGCCATCGACAGGAACGGGGCGGCGGCCTTCGCCAGCGCCTTGGCCTTGCCCTCGCGCCAGGCCTTGGGCGCGCCGGTCAGCGCGAAGTGGACCAGGAAGACGCCGGGGAGGATCCACGCGTTGTGCTTGGTGGAGAGCGCCAGGCCGAAGGCGACGCCGGTCCAGAGAATCCACCAGCGGTTCGACTGCGCGCGCCAGTAGGCGTAGGCGGTGAACAGCCACATGCACGCGATGGGGACGTCGAAGCAGGCGAGGTGGCCGTGGAAGAACTGCCGTGGGGTGAGCCAGAACGCCGCCACGGCGAACAGGCCGCCGCGCCGCGACGAGAGCCTCGCGGCCATCAGGTAGAGCAGCGCCGAGAGCAGCCCGGAGAAGACCCAGGCCGGCAGCCGGAAGCCTCCCGCGTCGCTGGTCCAGTGCAGCTTCTCGGTGAAGAGCAGGTGCGACAGGCCGAAGGCGACCTTGGTCAGCACCGGGTGCTCGTGGTTGTACTCGAAGCGCCGGACGATGGCCTGGTCGGTGAAGGCCTTGCCGGGCTCGCCGTTCTTCAGCGCATCCCAGACGTCCACATACCAGCCGGCATAGTCCTGGCCGGCGCGGAAGTAGTAGCTCTCGTCGCGCGGCACGCCGATGGACGAGTGGGTGAGCGCCATCGCGGCGAACGTGGCGACCGCCAGCGCCAGCGCGATGAGCCGGTCCCACTTCTGCGGAGCGCGCGGGTCGGGCGTCACGGGTACGCCCCCGCGGCGAAGCAGAAGTGCCGCATGTCCGGGTTGTCGGCGCTGACCTCGAACTGCACGCGGTGGGGAGTGCCGGCGAGCGCCGAGGTGTCGATGCTGCGCCGCTTCTCCCCGGGCTTGCCGGGCGGGAAGTCGATCTCCGCCATGAGCTTGCCGTCGATCTTCACGGCCAGCTTCACGGTGCCGTACTTCTCCACGCGGTAGACGATCTGCCCGACGATGCCGCCCACGACGTCCAGCGCCTTGCCCAGCGGCGCCTCGGGGTACTCGATGACCAGCGGGTCGTTGTGCGAGGGGTGCGCCCAGAGGCAGCGCAGCGGCTTGGAGTCGATCTCCTTGATCTCCTCGCGGACGTCGATCCACCCGGCGCGCGGGCAGGGGTGGTGGCCGCCGTGCTCGGGGCAGAGCTCCTCGGAGCCGTCGCCGCGGCGGAAGTAGACCTTGGCGCGCGGGGCCTCGGAGACGAAGTCGAAGGACGGTCGCTCGAGCCGGGTGTTGTCGAACTGCGTGACCGTCAGCTTGCCGAAGCGCTTGGGCTCGCCCGCCTTCTTGAACTTGAAGGACTCCAGCATCGCGAACGTGCCGGCCTGGTCGGAGCGCGGCAGGTCGGGCAGCGAGAGGACGAAGAGCCGGGCGTAGCCGCGCAGGTCCTCGCGGACCGGGTGACGGTGCAGGTTGAGCACCGGCAGGTGCTTGACGAACAGGCGCGCGCGCTCGGCCCAGTGCGGGTCCAGGAGCACCGCGTCGCCTTCCTTGGCCGCGCTGCCGATCTCTCGGGCAGCGTCCAGGTAGTCGGCTTCCGAGGGCAGGCTCGAGGGCAGCCGCAGGTAGAAGACGATGGAGAGCAGGGCGGCAGCGACGAAGGCGACTGCCTCCAGCCGCAGCATCAGCGCGCCGAAGAGGGTCGGCGGTGCGGGAGAGGGCACAGGGGCCGGCGGCGGCGCGTTGGGCGCCGGCGAGGCAAGGGAGTCAGCAAGCGGCTCGGCCAATGGGGTCACGGGACGGCCAGTCCGGCCGGAGAGGACGACGATCGACGGCCCGCATCAGGCGACAGCCGGACCCAAGGGGTCAAGCACGAGGTCAGGTCTTGGCCAGACGGATCTTCGCTTCGCTCTTCTCACGGCAGAACGTGCAGAGGATCGGCTCGCCGGTCGCGAAGGAAGGGGCCCAGGTCGCGTACATCGAGCAGCGCGGGTCCAGGCAGTGGTGCAGCTCCCACAGGTGCCCGACGTCGTGGACCACCTGCTTGGCCAGCCGCTTGAGCAGCGCCTCGCCGGTCGGCAGGCCGTGCGTGCTGACGACCGCGCGCTCCCCGGAGTACTGGGCGAAACCGGTGGTTGGCGCCTTGCCGCTGGGCAACTCGCGCGGGAGGAACGGCCGGTTGGTCAGGTAGACGATCTTGTCGTCGGCGAAGGACTTGACGCCTTGCGCCTTGGCGAGCAACTCCACCGCGTCGAGCGCGTCGCCCTTGATCGCCTCCTTGGGCACCGCCACGTCGCCGGCGTACTCGCACCCCAGGCCGTAGGCCTGGAAGACGATGCGGCTGAGCTTGTCGAGCGTCTCTCGCTCGATCGGGTCGAGCGTCACCAGGCGGATCACGCTGCGCCTCCGTCCTCTAAAAAAGTCGTCGCTGCTACTTCTTCTTGGGCTTGGGCTTCGCGGCGGGCTTGGCCTTCGGCTCGGCCTTGGGCTTGGCGGCCTTGGGCGCCTTCGCCGACTTCTCGGCCTTGGGCTTGGGCTCGGCTTTGGGCTTGGAAGCCTTGGCAGCCTTCGGCGGCTTCTCGGCCTTGGGCTTGGCCTCCGCCTTCGGGGCCTTCTCGGCCTTCTCGGCCTTGGCGGCGGCCGGCTTCTTGGGGGCGCGCGGCTTCTCCGCCGTCTCTTCTTCGCCCTCCGGCGCCTCGGCGCCTTCCTCGGGTGCGGCCTCGACCTCTTCCGCGGCCGGCTCCTCTTCGAGCGCGGCATCCTCGAGCGTCGTCGTCTCCAGGCCGTCGTCGAGGCCCAGCTCCTCGCCGTCCTCGCCGAGCGCCAGGGCGAGCGGTGGCTTCACGCGCTCCTTGCCGGGCGGGAACAGCGCCAGGTCCACCGCGTCCTCGGCCGAGCCGTCGGGCAGGGTGGAGGCGGCGGCGACTTCGCTCACCAGCAGGTGGCGCGCGTTGTCGTACAGCTCGCGCTCCTTGGGCGGAAGCGGCCGCAGGTCGGCGAGCGTGGTCAGGCTCTTGACCACCTGAGCCAGGCCCATCAGCCCGCCTTCGCTCATGCGCTCGCCGTGGGAGCGCGCGCGGACCTTCCAGTCCAGCTCCGGGCCCTCGACGGGCGAAGCGAGGTAGGCGAAGACCTTCTTGAGCTCGGAGGCGTCGGCGACGCGGCGCAGGCCGACCTTGTCCAGCCGGCCCTTGGGGACCATGACGATGGCCTGGTCGTCCTCGCGGGACAGCTTGATGAAGTCCTGCTTGGTGCCCGCGATCTCCATCGTGGTGGTGCCCACCACCCTGCACACGCCCTGGTTCGCGTAGACGACCCGGTCGCCTACTTTGAGATCGGACTCGGCAATAGGCATTGACCCGCCCTCCGGAGAGAGCGCGTTGATTATCAAAGGGGCGGGGAGGGGTCAACGAACCGCGCCGAGATTGTCGAGACTGGACGCGGGGTTGCCGGTTGAGCGAAGTCGCGCATCAACCGGCGGGGCCAGAGGCGCGCCTGGCGGAAGGGCGCGCCCCGGGGCTGCGGCGCGGAAGGTTCAGCGCGAGGCGAGCTGCTGCTTGGCCTCGGCCTCGCGGGCCAGCTTGTTGAGCGTGGTGTGCAGCCGCAGGTCGACCTGGGCGTTGAAGGCGGCCTCGATCACCTGAGGGTTCGTGTCCTCGGACGGCATCCAGGCGGCGGCGAGGAGCCCGATGGCAGCGAAGAGACCGAGAACCGTCAGAGCCTTCGTCATGATTTCCTCCGTAGCAGGCGCTACAGGCATGTGTTGCCTACACGCTACGACATGCGGGCGATCGGTCAATTTTTCGGTCGGCGAGCAGGCAATCTCCCCCGCGGGCTCGAGCGAACGCGCGCGCCAGCCACGGCTGGGCGAGCCGAAGTGGGTGTCTGCCCACCCCAACTGAGAAGAAAGCTGGGATCGCCTCGAACTTGCCCGGCAACCATTGGTGTGGAATGGATGCCGCACTGCCATGCAGCTGGTCGTTCTGGGGAGCCGGGTTGGCTGAACCCGTCGAAAAGACTGGGGATGCTGTTCGTGCGCCCGAACCGCTGGCGCCGCTGATCGCCCGTGTGCGCGAGGGGGATATCGCCGCCTTCGACCTGCTCTACCGGCGGACCCGGCAGGACGTGCACCGCATCCTCTTCCACCTGGTGGGGTCGAACGCCGACATGGACGACCTGATCCAGGAGACCTTCATCCAGCTGATGAAGGCGCTGCGCACCTTCCGCGGCGACTCGAAGTTCTCGACCTTCCTCTATCGCGTGTGCGCGAACGTCGCGCTGATGCACCTGCGCGGCGGGCGCCGTCGCCGCGAGGACCCGGTGGACGAGCTGCCGGACTCTCCCGCGGGCGCCTCGAGCGACCCGGAGCAGGCGGCGCAGGCGGCGCAGGCGGCGCAGATGATGAGCCAGGCGCTCGAGAAGCTGGCGCCGGAGAAGCGGGTGGTGTTCGTCTACCACGACTTCATGGGCATGGGCCCGGAGGAGATCTCGGAAACCTTGTCGATCCCCGTGAACACGGTGCGGTCGCGGCTCGGGCGTGCGCGCGAGGAGCTGGTGCAGCTCTTCTCGGCGGCGCGCGGCGAGCTGGCGGCGGCGGCAGGAGGTTCCCGTGTTGCACGTTGAATTCGACCGCCTCTGGGCGCTGGCGCAGGGCCAGCTCGGCGAGGCCGAGGCGAACCGTGCCCGCACGCACCTCGCCGACTGCCCCGACTGCGCGGCGCAGCTGAAGAGCATCGAGCTGGCGCGGCCGATGATGATGCCCCCGCCGGTGCCGGAGCTCGACGCCGCTCGCTGGAGCGCCATCGACGACCAGGTGCTCTCTGCGGTCGCCGCCGAGATGCGGCGCCCGAGCCTGTGGCGCACGCTCCAGTCCTGGTGGGACGCACCGATCTTCAAGCCGGCCCTGGCCTTCGGGGCGATGGCGGCGGTGGCGCTGGTGGTGGTCTTCGCGACGCGCAGCGGAACCGAGCAGTGGGGCCCCGAGCCGCTGCCGCCGGAGCCCATCGCGGCGCTGCCGGGCGAACTGCTCAACGAGGCCATGGTCGTCAGCGCGGTCGAGTCCAGCTCCGGCGCGCTCGAGCTCAAGTCCGACAAGAAGATCGCCAAGGGCTCCAAGGTCGCCACCCGCGCGCAGGGCGAGGTCTGGCTCAAGCTCCCCGACGGCAGCAAGCTGGGGGTGCTCGCCTCCTCCCTCGCGCAGCTCGACGACCTGGCTCCGAAGTCGGTGCGCGTCTCGCTCGACAAGGGCGCGCTGGCCGTCTCCGCGCTCAACGAGCCCGAGCGGCTGCTCGAGGTCAACGCCGGCCGGCTGTCGGTGCGCGCGGTCGGCACCCGCTTCATGGTGATGCGCGACGAGGAGACCAGCGGCGTGGTGGTCGAGGAAGGCATGGTCGAGGCCAACGTCGACGGCAAGCTGACCATGGTCCCCGCCGGCAGCTCGCTCACCGTCAGCCACCAGGGCGCCGTGAAGCTCGACAAGGTCGAGGAGCCCGAGCGCCGCGAGATGCAGGTCATGGTGCCGCCGCGGCCGCTCGTCCAGGTCAAGCAGCCCAAGCCGCTGGTCGTGCCCGTCGCCGAGGTGCCCGACGCCGCGGTGCTGGCGATGGCCCAGCCTTCCGAGCCCGCCCCGGCCCAGCCCGCGCCCCAGCCGGCCCCCGAGCCCGCCACCGTCGACGACGATTGGGAGACCTACCATCCCCAGGCCGAGCCGCAGCCCGTGGAGCCGCAGCCCGCGGAGCCGCCGGCCCAGGACCTCGGGCTGGCACCGCACGCGGGGATTCCGCAGCCTCAGGCCGTCCCCTCCGCGGCCGTCGCCGGCGAGCCGAGCTGGGTGCAGCGCCAGCTGGACAAGCTCGGCCGAGCCCACTGCCGCCGCGTCTACCAGAAGGTGGACGAGATGCTGCAGTGGCCGGCCAAGGGCGTGGCGATGACCAAGCGGCGTCAGCACCAGCTCAACGACGGGCTCGTCGAGCGCGACCGCTGCATGCTGAAGTGGGGCTACCCGATTTCCAAGTAGCGCTCGGCAGAGCCCAGGCCAGAAACGAAGAGGGCCCCGGGAGCGATCCCGGGGCCCTCTTGCTTCAATCCCTGCTCGGCCTTGGGGCTGAGACCTACTTGTTCAGCTCGGCCTCGATCGAATCCTTGAAGGCCTCGAACGGCTGGGCGCCGGAGAGCAGCTTGCCGTTGATGAAGAACGCCGGGGTCCCGCTGACGCCGGCCTTCTGGCCGTCGTTCATGCTGTCGTCGACGGCCTTGGCGAACTTGCCCGAGTCGAGGCAGGGGTCGAACTTGGCGGCGTCGATGCCGAGGGACTTGGCGCCCTCCTTGAGGCCCGGGAGGTCGAGCTTGTCCTGGTGGTCGAACATCCAGTTGTGCATCTCCCAGAACTTGCCCTGCTCGTTGGCGCAGTGGCCGGCCTCGGCCGCCTTCTTGGCCTTGTCGTGGAAGGGCAGCGGGTAGTCGCGGAAGACCAGGCGGACCTTGCCGGCAAACGCGGTCAGCACCTGCTCGGCGGTCTTGCTGGCGCGCGAGCAGTACGGGCACTGGAAGTCGGAGAACTCGACGATGGTCACCGGCGCGCCCTCGGGGCCCTTCGAGGGGCCGACCGCGGCGACGTTGGCTCGCGGCTCGGGGAGCGTCAGCTTCACCTTGGCGTCGGTCTTGAGCTTCTCGAAGTAGGCCATCACCGCGGACTTGGCCTTCTCCTGGCGCATCCGGCCGACGATCATCGGCTTGATCTCCTCGAGGGACCGGCCGCCGAAGGCCGCCTTGTTCGCCTCGTAGATCTGGTTCACCTCTTCGTCGGAGATCGGCGGGGCGAGCTTGTCCTCGAGATCCTTGAGGAACTGCTCCTCGGTCTTGCCGGCCTTGGTCGCTTCCTGGTTGAGCAGGCTCTCGATGACCATGCTCTCCAGCCGCTGGCGCCGAAGCTCGAAGACTTCCTTGGCGATCTTGGAGTCCAGCTCGCCCAGGGTGATCTTCTTGCCGTCGCCGTAGGTCGCCACGACGGTGTTGGGGTCCATCCCGATGCCCGCGGCCTGGGCCTCGGGGCTGGCGGCCGGGGTCGCGCCCTTGTTGCAGGCGACCAGGGCGAGGGCGGAGATCGCCGCGACGATCAAAGGCTTCATTTCGGTTCGTCCTTTCGAGCGGGGCGCCGGCAGGCTACCCCCCGGGAGGCGGCGCTTGTTTCACCGAACCCCTGGGGCGTCAAGGATATTGCTGGCCGTGCAGCTCGGCCGGACGCGCACGGGCCCGCCGGCTGGGCCGAATGGCTGATAGAACGACCCGCATGGACCGACCTTGGCCGAAGCACTACGACCCCGGCGTGCCAGAGCGCGTCGAGCACCGCGCCGTGGGTCTGCACGAGCTGCTGGCGAGCTCCGCCGGCCGCTTCCCGAACCACGCCGCGCTCGTCCTGGCCGTCCATGCCGCCGGCCGCGTCTTCACCTCGCGGATGAGCTACGCCGCGCTGGCCGCCCAGGTCGACCGCTGCGCGGCCTCGTTGCAGCGCCTGGGCGTCGGCAAGGGCGACCGCGTGGCGATCTACCTGCCCAACTGCCCGCAGTTCGTGGTGGCCTACTGCGCGGCGCTGCAGGCCGGCGCCATCGTCGTGCCCTTCAACACGCTCTACTCGCCGCGCGAGGTGGAGTACCAGCTCTCCGACTGCGGCGCGAAGGTGATGATCGCGCTCGACCGGTTCTATCCGAACGTCCAGAAGGTGCGGGCGCGCACCAAGCTCGAGCGGGTGGTCGTCACCTCGGTCAAGGAGCACTTCCCGGCGCTGGTGAAGCTCCTGTACTGGGCCAAGCAGGGCCGCAAGGAAGAGGTCGGCTCGCTCGACGCGCGGGACCTGCGCTGGTCGACCCTGGTCGCCCCCGGGGCGCCGCCGGCGCCGGTGGCCAGCGCCGAGTCCGAGACCGCGGTGCTGCTCTACACCGGCGGCACGACCGGGGTCTCCAAGGGCGTCGAGCTGACGCACCGCAACCTCGTCTACAACGCCGAGATGAACTGCGCCTGGGCCAGGATGGAGGACGGCTGCCACGTCACGCTGGGCGCGCTGCCGCTCTTCCACGCCTTCGGCCTCACCTGCGGCCTGAACCTCTCGCTGCTCACCGCGGGCACGCTGGTCCTGGTCCCGAACCCCACCGACCTGCCCGGGCTCGCCAAGACGATGCAGCTGATGCAGCCGACGGTCTTCCCGGTGGTGCCCAGGATGCTGGTCGGGTTGTCGAGCCTGCCCGGTCTCGAGCGCCTGAAGCTGGACTCGGTGAAGGTGTGTCCCTGCGCCGGCAGCGCGCTCGCCCCGGCGGTGCAGCGCACGTTCGAAGAGAAGGCGCGCTTCCGCGTCATGGAGGGCTACGGGCTCACCGAGTGCGCGCCGGTCGCCATGGGCAACCCCGTCTACGGCGAGAACCGGTCCGGGACCATCGGCGTGCCCTACCCGGACACCGAGGCGCGCATCGTCGACGTGGAGACCGGGACCCGCGAGCTGCCCTTCGAGGCGGGCGGCGAGTGGACCGAGCCCGGGGAGATCGTCGTGCGCGGCCCGCAGGTGATGAAGGGCTACTGGAACGCGCCCGACGCCACCGCGAACCAGCTCAAGCACGGCTGGCTGCACACCGGCGACATCGGGCAGATGCACCGGGACGGCTACTTCCGCATCGTCGACCGGCTCAAGGACCTCATCATCCGCAGCGGCATGAAGATCTACCCGGCGGAGATCGAGAAGGTGCTGGCCGAGCATCCCCAGGTCCGCGAGGCGCTGGTCGTCGGGATGCCCGACCCGACGCGCGGGGAGCTGGTGAAGGCCTTCGTCGTCGCCAAGCCCGACGTCGCGCCGCCTACCGAGGAGGAGCTGCTCGCCTTCTGCCGCGAGAACCTCGCCAAGTTCAAGGTGCCCTCCGCCATCGAGTTCCGCCTCTCCCTGCCGAGCTCCGCGGTGGGCAAGCCGCTGCGGCGGATGCTGCGCGAGGAGCGTGCGGCGTGATCCCCGAAAGCTCCCCCGTCCTCGTCACCGGAGCCTCCGGATTCCTGGGCGGCCACCTCGCCGATTTCCTCAAGCGCCGCGGCTACGCCGTCCGCGCCCTGGTGCGCGCGACCAGCGACACCCGGAAGCTCGAGGCGCTGGGGGTCGAGCTGTGCCGGGGCGACTTGACGGACCAGCCTTCGCTGGTCGCGGCGATGAAGGGCGTGCGCACCGTCTTCAACAGCGCGGCCAAGGTCTCGGACTGGGGCCCGAAGGAGGCGTTCCTCACCGTCAACCGCGACGGCGCGGCCAACGTCGTCGCCGCCTGCCAGGAGGCCGGGGTCGAGCGCGTGGTCCACTTCAGCTCGCTCACCGTCCTCGGGCTGCCGCGGGCCGGCGAGACCATCAGCGAGGACTCGCCGTACGCGACCGGGCCGCTCGACAAGTACACGCAGAGCAAGCTCGAGGGCGAGAGGGTGGTCCGCGAGGCCCACGGACGGAGGGGCCTGTCGACGGTGGTCGTCCGCCCCGGCGCCATCTGGGGCCCGGGAGACCCGCACATCCTCCCGCGCATCGTCGCGCTGCTGCGCCGGGGCCGGATGGTCTACATCGGCGGCGGAAAGAACCACGTGGCGCTCTCCCACGTCGAGAACCTCAGCCTGGGCCTGGCGCTGGCCGCCGAGGTCCCGGCCGCCGCCGGGCGCGTCTACCACGTCATCGACGAGGAGGACCTGACCTCGCGGGAGGTCCTCGACGGCCTCGCCGACGGGCTGGGCACGCCCAGACCGGTGGCCTCGGTCCCGTTCTGGCTGGTCTACGGGGCGGCCGGGGCGATGGAGCTCGGCGCGCGCCTCCTGGGCAGCGAGAAGGCCCCGCCGATGAGCCGCTACGGGGTGCGACTGGTGGCCAGCGACTGCCGCTACGAGCGGTCGCGGGCGAAGAAGGAGCTGGGCTACCAGGCGATTGTGTCCTTCAAACAAGGGGTTGCGGGCCTGGGAGCAATCTGAGCCACCCCCTGCAAGGTCCTCCTTGTCAGGGCGGGCCCGCGCGACGACAATCGCGCCGTTCATCCCGAGGGGCGCTGACCTAGGACATGCACGAAGCCTTGCGGACCGAAGAACACACGCTCGGCACCATGCTCGAGCAGCGCGACCTGATCCTGGTCACGGGCAAGGGCGGCACCGGCAAGAGCACGCTGGTGGCTGCTCTGGCGGAGCTCGCGGCGCGGGTGCGGGGTCGCGCCGTGGCGGTGGAGCTGGCCGCGCACCCCCGGCTGCACACGCTGGTCGCGCCGGGCGGCAGGGTCCAGGTCGTCAACCTCGAGCTCGAGGACGCCACCGGCCACGCCCTCGCGCGGATGCTGGGGATGCCGGCGCTGGTCGGCGCCATCGCCAAGAACCGGATCATCCGGCAGTTCATCCGCACCTCGCCGGCGGCGCGCGAGACCATCCTGCTCGACGAGCTGCTGGCGCGGGTGGAGGCGGAGTCGAAGTCCCGGGTGCCGGTGATCGTCGATCTGCCGGCGACCGGCCACGCCATGACCTTCCTCGACACGCCCCGCGCGGTGAAGAAGATGCTGCGCGTCGGGCCCATCGCCGCGGCGGCGGAGAAGGCCGAGATCCTCCTGCACGACCCGCTGCGCACCGAGCTGGTGGTGGTGGCGATTCCGGAGGAGCTGCCCATCAACGAGACGATCGAGCTGGTGAAGAAGGCCCGCGAGATCGGCATCGCCACCCGGCGCATCGTCGTCAACCAGGTCCCGGCGCACCCGGTGGAGCCCCACGAGCGCGAGCTGCTCGACGTGGTCCAGCAGCACGGCGAGGGCGCCGTCGGGGCCTTCGCCAAGACCGCGCACGGCGACACCCAGGGCGCCGACCAGGCGCGCAGCCTCATCGAGAAGCTGCACCAGTCGGTGACGAGCGCGCAGATCATCGAGCTGCCGCGCCTGCAGGGGGTGGACCCGCGGGCGAGCGTCGAAGCGGCGATGAAGGTGCTCTCCCGATGAGCGAACAGGACCTGGCCTCGCTGGTCGACAAGGCCCCCCTGGTCGTGTGCCTGGGCCCGGGCGGGGTGGGCAAGACCACGCTGTCGGCGGTGCTGGCCCTGCGCCAGGCGGCCGTGGGCAAGCGCTCGCTGGTGCTGACCATCGACCCGGCGCGCCGGCTGGCCGACGCCCTGGGCTTGGCCGGGCTGACCAACGACGCGGTCGAGGTGACGTCCTTCCAGAAGATGCACCCCGGCGGCTCGCTCAGCGCGCTGATGCTCGACCCGACGGCCACCTTCGATCACCTTGTGGCGATGCTGGTCTCCGACCCGGCGCGGCGCGAGGCGCTCTTCGCCAACCGCTACTACCAGCACATGTCGCGCAGCCTCGCCGGCACGCTGGAGTACATGGCCGTCGAGCGGCTGCACGACCTGACGCACTCGAAGAAGTTCGACGCCATCGTCCTGGACACCCCGCCGACGACCAACGCCCTCGACTTCCTCGAGGCGCCTGAGAAGATTGCCGTGTTCTTCTCCGAGCGCGTGGTCAAGTGGCTGATGCCCGTCGCCAAGCGCAAGGAGAGCTGGACCTCGCGGATCTTCAGCCGCGCCGGCTCGGTGGCCCTGGGGCTGATGTCCAAGGTGGCCGGCGACGAGTTCGTCAACGACACCGCGGGCTTCTTCGGCGCCTTCGCGGACCTCCTGGGCAGCTTCCGCGCCCGGGGCCTCGAGGTGGGCAAGCTGCTGCGCGACCCGCAGACCGCGTTCCTCATCGTCTGCGCGCCCGACCTGACCCGCCTCGCCGAGGCCCAGGAGATCGACCGGCGGCTGGCAGGCGCCGGCTGCAAGGTCCACGGCTTCGTCGTCAACCGCGTGGACGAGGCGTTCCTGCCGCTGGCCGGCGAGCTGGAGCGCACCATCGAGCGCGCCACCGAGCTGATGGGGGGCGAGCCCGAGCGCGAGCGCGTGCGCGGGTTCATGGAGCGCCTGGAGAAGCTGCGGCAGGACCACGAGTCCAACGCCGCCGTGCACGCCAAGGTCGTCGAGTCGCTGCGCGCCTACGCCGCGCCGCGGCCGGTGTTCAGCGCGCCGCGCATCCCCGCCGGGCAGAGCCCGCGCGCCTCGCTGCTGGCGCTCTACGTCGGCCTGTTCGCCGGCGCGCCGGTCCCCGAATCACCCGAGGTCACCGCTTCCTGACATGCCGACGAAGATCAAGATCGAGAGCCTGGGTGTCTACCTACCCCCCAAGGCGATGACGACCGAGGAGCTTCTGCAGAGGTGCGCCAGCCGCCCGCGGCTCGACCTGGAGAAGTTCACCGGCATCCGCGAGCGCCGCGTCGCCGAGGGCGAGTACGCCAAGGACCTGGCCATCAAGGCGGCAGAGCGCGCGCTGGCGATGAGCCAGTACAAGGCCGAGGACCTGGACGTCATCGTCTGCACGTCGATCTCCAAGCACAACGCGCCCGACGAGTTCAGCTGGGAGCCGTCGACCGCGGTGCTGGTGCGCAGGGCGGTGGGCGCCAAGAAGGCGCTGGTCTTCGACGTGGTCAACGCCTGCGCCGGGATGCTCAACGGCATCTACGTGGTGCAGGGGCTCATCCGCGCCGGGCTGGCCCGCTGCGGGATGGTGGTCAGCGGGGAGCAGAACAACCCGCTCGCGGAGACCGCGACCCGCGAGGTCTCGCACAGCTTCGACAAGCAGCTGGCGGCGCTCACGCTGGGCGACTGCGGCGCGGCGATCGTCCTCGACGCCTCCACCGACCCCAAGGTCGGCTTCCACTGGCTCGACCTGGTCACCGGCGCCAAGCACGACCACTTCTGCTACTCGCAGCCCTCGAAGAAGGGCAAGGGCGGCGTGCTGATGACCAAGGCGCGCGGCCTGCAGCGCAAGGGCGCCGAGCACTTCCCCTTCTACCTGAAGCAGGCGCTCGACGAGACCGGCTGGTCGCTGGACGACGTGCACCACGCCATCCCGCACCAGATAGGGCCGCGCGGCATCCGCAACGGCATCAAGGTGGTCTCGCGCTTCCTGCGCATGCCGGTGCCGGACTTCTACCTGTCCATCGCCGACAAGTACGGCAACACCACCACCACCAGCCACTTCCTGGCGATCCACGAGTTCATCCTCAACGAGAAGATCCTTCCGGGGCACAACCTCCTGCTGATCAGCGGGGCCTCGGGCATCGTCATCACCCACGCCACGCTGACCATGGACGACCTGCCGGAGCGCTACCGGGCGGCCCAGAAGAAGCTCCCGGCGCAGGAGGCCGCCTAAGCCATGCGCCGCTGCCGAATCGAGAGCCTGGGTGTCAGCCCGCCGCGCAAGACCTTTTTCCGCTGGGGTTCGATCAAGCACGCCGTCCACGCCGGCAAGCAGTGCCTGAAGCAGTCCATCTACAACCCCAACGACGTGCGCGTGCTCGTCAACGCCGGCGTGCACCGCGACCGGCACATCTGCGAGCCGGCCATCGCCGCCTACATCCAGCACGGGCTCGACATCAACGTCGAGTTCCAGGGCCGGCGCACGCTGGCCTTCGACCTGCTCAACGGCGCCTGCGGCATGCTCAACGCCGCGCAGGTCGTGGCGGCGCTCATCGAGGCCGGGGACGCGCAGGTGGGGATGGTGGTGTCGAGCGAGGCGAACGCCGACGCCAACCCGGACCCCAGCTACCTGTTCCCCACCAGCGGAGCGGCGGCGCTGCTCGACGTCTCGCCGCTGCGCAACGTCGGCTTCGGCCGCTTCGTCTTCCAGACGCACGAGGAGCACGTCGATCTCTTCGCGTCGACGGTCAGCCTGGCGGTGAAGCTCGGCAAGCTGTCGATCCGGCGCGCCATCGAGATCGAGGAGATCTGGCTCAAGCACGCAGGGGCCGCAGTGGACGAGCTGCTCTCGACCGAGCGTCTGGCCAAGTCCGAGATCGACTTCGTGGTCCCCGCGCAGATCTCGCCGTTCTTCCTGCAGAAACTGCCGGAGCGCCTCGGCCTGCCGCGCGAGAAGTTCGTGGACCTGACTGCCAACCTCGCGGACACGCACTCGACCTCGACCTTCCTGGCGCTGCACCACTTGGTTTCTTCGGGCCAGGCGACGAGCGGCAAGCGGGCGCTCCTGCTCGCCTTCGGCTCGGGCGTCACGATCGGCGCTGCGACCTACCGCTTCTAGTCGCTCTCCGCGATGGTCGACCTCGCCTCAGCCCTGCAGCAGCTCGAGGCCGCACGGGGCACGCTCGCCGCCTGGAACCTGCCGTTGACGATCGCCCCCGGGGTGGCCTCTGCGATCCTGGTGGTCGTCTGCCTGGTGCCCGCCTTGGCGCGGTTCCGACGGCGGGCCATGACCGTCGCGTTCCTGGCCCTGGCCACCGGCGAGCTGGCGCTGCTCTGGTTCCACCTCGCGGTGTACCGGCTGGCCGCGGTGGTCCACCCGATGACCGGCGAGGTGGTGGGCTACGTCGCGCCCTCGCCGTGGATCGAGTCCGAGAAGCTCTACGTCTGGGCGCTGACCCTGGCCGTGCTCGCCCTGCTCGTGCGCCGGGGGCGCGACGAGGTCCTGCCGATCCTCGGGGTGTTCGTCGCGGCGCTCACGGCGGGCGCGCTGGTCCAGGGCCAGCCTTTCGCCAACCCTCTGCCGCGCTTCTTCGAGCAGTACTCCGGCTACGTGGGCTCCCTCTCCTCGGGCAACCCCTACGCGAGGATGGGCGCCTACCGAGGCATCGAGGGCGCGCGGCAGGGCTACTACAACGCCTGGTACATGTGGGTGCATCCGCCGCTGCTCTTCCTGTCCTACGGCGCGTTCGTGGTGGCCTTCGCGGCGCTGGTCCGGGCGATCGCCAGGAAGAGCGAGGACCTCGAGGTGGTCGCAGCCGGCTGGGCGCGCATCGGGTACCTGCCGCTCACCGCGGGGATCCTACTCGGCGTCCCGTGGGCGCTGATGGCGTGGACCGACCAGGCCTGGTGGTGGTCGGGCAAGGTGAACATGTCGCTGATGATGTGGCTGCTGTACTCGGCGTGGCTGCACGCGCGGCTCTACTTGAAGAACCGCGGCATGTGGACGGCGAGCGCGGCGCTCGGGCTGGCGGCCTTCGCGGCGCTGGTGCTGACGTACCTGGCGACCTACTTCGTGCCCGGCGCACATTCGGTGGCCTGACATGGTGGCGACGAGCGAGACCAGGAGCCGCTGGGACTTCGCGCTGATGGTCGCGACGCTCGCCCTGCTCGGAGGGCTGGGGACCCAGTCGCTCGTGGGCACGCTGTACGTCTGGTGGGCGCAGCGCGCGCAGCCCGGCTTCATGCAGGCCGGCTACGGCGCCTACACGGACACGATGAACGCGATCGCGCTGCCGCAGCTCGTGGCTCTGGTCGGGGTGATGGGCCTGTGCGTCCCCAAGCGGCTCTTCGAGCGCAAGTGGCTCATCGTGGTTTCCGCGGTGATGGTTCTCGCGGGGATCGGCGTGGGGCTGGCGCGGCGAGACGCCCAGGAGGGCCTGGCCGCCTACCTCGCGCTCGCCTCGCTCATCCAGGCCGCGGTGATCGTCTTCACGCTCGCCGGTTCGCCTTCGTTGCGGGTGCTGCACGAGGGCCGGGTCGCCAAGACCGGCTCGGGGCTGCTGCACATGGGCCTGCTGCTCTTCGGCCTGGTGGTGCTGGCGCTGCAAGGGTCCGCCTGGATGATGCCCGTCTTCGGCGTCTCCACGCTGAGCATCGTCATTGGATGCGCGCTGGCGTTCTGGCCGCGCGTCTTCGGCTCGGAGCCGAAGGCGTCATGAAGAAGAAGAAGAGGACGCGACCGTCGAGGAACCGTAGCGACCTCGACCGTCTGCCCGACGTCCGCGACGGCCTGACGCGGGTCGAGCGGGCCATCCTCACCGTCCTGGCGCAGGCCCAGAAGGAGCGGGGCAGGGGCGTCCCGACGCCGATGCTCTACGGCCGGGTGCTCGAGCTCGTGGACGTCAGCCAGGAGGAGTTCCAGGAGACGCTCACGCGGCTCGTGGGCAAGCGCGTGAAGTGAGGCCTCTGCAGGACTGGACTCTGGCCCTTCGACGGGCTCGGGGTGAGGCGGTCAGGGCTTGCCGATCGGCAGATCGATCCGCCAGCGGCCGCCTTCCTTGACGAGGTCCATCTCGTGGTCCGACTCGCCGACGTGCACCTTGACCTTCGCCCGCTTGTCGTCGGCGGAGAGCAGGGTGGCTCGCACGACCTTGGGCTGGGCCGCGGTGGGGCTCGGGTAGATGGAGGAGTCCCCGTGGACGATCATCAGCGCCGGGTCGTCGGGGACCGTGCCGCCGCTCATGTCGTGGGCCTTCTTGGCGAACTCCTGGAGCTTCTCCTGCGTGGGCTTGGAGAGCAGCGAGAGTGCCTTGGTGCCGTCGCCCCGGTAGAGCGCGTCGTGGAACTGCACCGCCACGTCAGTGGGCTTGCTGCACGCGGACAGGGCCAGGACCACGGCGGCCAGGGGGAAGAGTCGGTTCACGTCGGCTACTCCTCGTGGAAGCGGACCTGGTTGCGGCCCAGCTCCTTGGCCTTGTAGAGCGCGTCGTCCGCGGCGCGCAACAGCCCCTCGGGGTCGGAGATGCCCGGCAGCGGGTAGGTCGAGACGCCGATGGAGACGGTGATCTTGAGCGGCTTCTCGTCGTACAGGAACGAGAGCCCCTCCACCCCCGCGCGCAGCCGCTCGGCGACCAGGTGGGCGTCGGCCGGCGAGGTCTCGGGCAGCACCGCGACGAACTCCTCGCCGCCGTAGCGGGCGAGCAGGTCCACGTCGCGCAGCGTCCGCCGCATCGCCAGCGCCAGCTCCTTGAGCGCCTTGTCGCCCGCCGGGTGGCTGTAGGTGTCGTTGACGAGCTTGAAGTGGTCGATGTCCAGCATCATGCAGGCCAGCGGCACCCGGTAGCGCTGCGAGCGCGCGAACTCGACGTAGAAGCGCTCCTCGAAGAAGCGGCGGTTGTACAGGCTCGTGAGCGGGTCCACCCGCGCCAGCTGCTCGAGCTCCAGGCCCTTGCGCTCCAGGTCCCGGTTCATGCGGTCCAGGTCGCGGCACTTCTGCGCCAGCTCGTCCTGCAGCGCCTTGAGCCGCAGCATGCTCTTCACGCGCGCGGACAGCTCGAGCATGTCGATGGGCTTGGTCAGGTAGTCGTCCGCGCCCAGCTCCAGCCCCTCGACCTTGCCCGTGGAGCGCGCCGTCATCAACAGCACCGGCACGAAGCCGAAGGCGCTGTCGGCGTGGTTGGCCTTGACGATGCGGCAGACCTCCACGCCGGAGAGCCCCGGCATCTCCACGTCGAGCAAGATGAGGTCGGGCTTGAAGTCGCGGATGCGCACCAGGGCGCTGGCGCCGTCGTGGGCCTCGGCCAGGTCGTAGCCGCCGGCCGCCAACCCCTGGACGATGAGCGAGAGCACCGCGCGATCGTCGTCGGCGACGAGCACCCGGCGGCCCGCGAAGGGGTTGGGCCTGCGCGTAGCGGATGGCGTCGGCTCGGTCACTGCTGGGCATCTTGAACGATGCGCCCGCCAAGCTCAAGGAGCGCCCAGGCCCCTGAATTGACAGCCCTTTGCGGCGGTCCCAAGATCGTCCCGCTTCGCACCCGAAAGGTCTCTCTCCATGACCCGCGCCCTCGCACTCGCCGCCGTCCTGCTCCCCAGCCTGGCGTTCGCCCAGGAAGCCAAGAAGTTCAACGCCAAGGACCTGGAGAAGGACTTCGCGCAGGTGGGCGTGTTCACCGCCAAGGGCGCGGCCGTGGTCGACAACGAAGTGATGATGGCCAAGGAGGGCGACCGCGACTTCGTCCAGGCCGTCTTCGTGGTCAAGTTCGACATCAAGAAGGTCATCGAGTTCTACAAGGACAAGATGAAGATGGAGCCCAAGAAGGAAGGCGAAGAGGAGCTCGGGACCCACAAGTACATCTTCGCCCCCCTGCCCGCGCACAAGGACAAGCGCCTCTACAAGGTCACCATCGAGCCCAGCGACAAGAAGGGCCAGGTGGTGATCACCCTGATGCACCGGGCCGTCACCGAAGAAGATCCGGTGGCCGAGAGCACCGACTAGCGTCAGAAAGGCCCATGCGTCAGGCACGGCTCGCATTCCTCGTCGTCGTCGGGGCGCTCTGCCACGCGACGGCGGCGAGCGCGGCGCCCCGGGTCCTGGTCTGGCTCCCCCGCGACGCGGCGAGCCTGCAGCCGACGGTGGAGCGCGCGTTCGACTGGCCGGGGAGCCTGACGGTCCTGACGCCCGAGAACGTCGGCCGGCGCTTCACGCCCTCGCCGGCGAGCCGGGTCCGCGCCGACGACGAGCAGCGCCTCGAGGAGCTGCTCGAGCGCGCGGAGGGCGCCTTCGTGGGGCTGCGCCTCGACGAGGCCGCCGAGGTCCTCGGCCGCTGCGCCGTGCCCTTCGATCGCCTCCCTCCCTCGCAGCGTCGCGAAGCGGCCTTCGTGCGCATGGGGCTGCTGCGCGGGCGCGTCGAGCTGGCCCGTGGGCACGCCAAGGAGGCGAGCGACGCGGTGGCGCAGGCCGCGGAGGCCGCGGTCGAGGTGGCCCTGGACGAGGCGGAGTATCCGCCGCAGATCCGCCAGGCGTTCGAGGCCGCCAAGAAGCAGGTCCAGGCCCGGGCACCGCGCAGCGTGGAGATCGCCAGCGAGCCGGCCGGCGCCGAGGTGGAGGTCAACGGCCAGCTCGGAGGCCGCACGCCCGCGCAGGTCAAGCTGCCGCCCGGCCGCTGCTTCCTCTCCATCGCCCGGCCCGGCAGCCAGACGCACCTCGCCGCGTGTCCCGAGGGCGGCGTCCTGTCGGTCAAGCTGGAGCCGGCGACGCGGGACGGCCTGCGCGACCAGCTTCGCGAGCGCCTCGGCACCGACACGTCGTGGTTCCTGGAGCCGGTGCTGCTCGAGTCGCTGGCCAGCGAGGAGGAGGCGCGGTGGATCGTCGCGCTCGACCGGGACCGCGGCGGCGGGCTCAAGGCGCTGCTGTACTCGGCGGCCGACCGCGCCCTCAAGCCGCTGGAGCCTTCGCGCCTGGTCGAGACCGAGATCGACAAGCTGTCGTCGACGGTGCGCGCGGTGGTCGAGGGATCGCAGCGTCTCGAGGCGCAGGCGGTGGACACGCCGACCGGGATTCCGGCCCTCGAGGCGCGCGCCACGGACACGAGCCTTCGCCAGGCCACTGCGTTCGTGCGCAAGCCCGGTGAGCCGACCTTCCAGCCGCTGCCTCTGGAGCTGACGGCGCCGGGCCGGTTCGCCAAGGCGCTGCCCCTCGCCCTCGGGACCGAGGGCCGCTGGGACGTCGAGTACTACGTCGAGGCCTACGAGGTCGGCGGCGCCGTGGCCAGCCGGGCAGGGGAGGCCGGCGCGGTCCTGCACTTCAAGCGCACCGCGCCCCTGGCCCCCGCCATCGACCCGGGCCCCGCGTGGTACACGCGCTGGTACGTCTGGACCATCGTCGGCGTGGTCGCGGCCGGCGCGGCGGGCACCGGCATCTACTTCGCGGTCAGGCCGGAGCCCGTGACGATCACCTTCGGGAGCGGCAGATGAGGCGGGCGATGGCCATCGCAGCCTCCTGCGCCGCGCTCCTCGGAGGGTGCCGCTCCTCGGTGGCTCCGTTGGAGCTCGACGTCGGCGGCGACGCCGGGACCTGCGCCCAGTACGTCGACCTGTCGTGCGTGAACTACCTGCGCTTCGCGGTCAGTGCCGACCACGAGTTCTCCACCCAGTGCGTGAAGGTCACCGAGGTCCTGGAGAGCCTCTGCGACGTGCCCAAGCTCGCCGACGGGCGCGCGCTCTTCACGATGGATCCCGATCAAGAGGTCGAGATCGAGGTCACGGGGATGCGCGTCTACCCGGCGACCAGCTGCGAGTCCGGCAGCGAGTGCCCGTCCCGCACCATCTTCAGCGGCCACACGCAGAAGTTCCGACTCGGGGACTTTGCCGGGCAGCCCATCCCACTGGGCCTGACCCTGGAGAGGGAGTGCGGCCCCGTCGAGCAGTTCTTCCCGTTCCCGAACAAGAAGGTCACCAGCTGCTTCGAGGTCTGCGGCGCCGAGCCGGTCTGCACCTTCTCCGACGGCTGTCTCTGCAGGCCGCTCTGAGCGCCGCGCCTGTCGCCTCCTGCCAAGAGGCTATTGACCATCGTCAACAGGCCTCCCGAGCCCGGGCCCCGAGTGCTTTCAAGGGGTTGCGCCCTGGCGCGGGGCTTGCTCGATAGGTCGGCATCACCGAACCAGGAGGCGGACAATGCGATACACGGTGGCAATCCTCGCGGCGCTGGCGGCGGTCGGCTGTACCACCCCGGTCGAGAACACGACCACCCAGGCCCGGCTGCGCAACGATCCCCCGGCGACCTGCTCGGAAGCCCAGATGAAGGCCTGCCCGGCACCCGCGGTCGAAGTCTGCGCCGACGGCAGCGAGCCGGTCCTCGACTACGCCTCCGACTGCTGCGCGTACTTCAGCTGCCAGAAGATCTGCCAGTCCGCGGTGGTCTGCGAGAAGACCCCGGCGCCGGCCTGCCCCGCGGGCACCAAGCTCTGGGTCGGCACCGCCACCGATTGCTGCCCCGCCTACCGCTGCAACCCGGACGAGAGCTCCGGCTGCGGCGGCAAGCAGGTCGCCTGCGCGCTGGCGCTGCCGTACTGCGGCCCCGGCGTCGACCCGGTCGAGGTCGGCAAGACCCCCGACTGCTGCCCCATCTACCAGTGCCCCTGCCTGAAGTCCGAAGACCCGACCAAGCCGGTCGACGCCAACTGCGGCTGCACCTACCCCATCTGCAAGCCGGGTGAGGAGATGGTCTGCAAGGGCGCCAACGTCTGCGGCTACCCCTGCGAGTGCTTCCCCGCCCACGGCATGTGCACCGCGGACTTCGACTGCTCCGCCGACGCCCGCTGCGACCTGTCCAGCTGCCTGCTCCCGCCGACCTACCCCGTCGACGCCGGCCCGGCCCAGTGCGCTCCCGAGAAGTGCGGCCCGATGCCGATGATGCCCAACGTGCTCTGCGGCGACGGCAAGCTGATGGCGGGCCCCACCGGCCGCTGCCTGGTCAACCCCGACGGCTCCTGCGGCTGGGAAATCGCCCGCTGCCCCGTCCCGATGGACTGCCCGGTCGAGAAGTGCGGCCCCGCGCTCGGCATGCCTTCCCAGCTCTGCCCGGACGGCAAGAACTCCGCGGGCCCCACCGGCCGCTGCCTGCTCGTCGAAGCCGAGGGCCGCTGTGTGTGGGAGATCGCCCAGTGCCCGCCGCCCGCCTGCGACCCGACCGAGTGCGGCCCCGAGCTGATGATGCCCAACCTGCTCTGCCAGGACGGCAAGGCCCTCGCCGGCCCCAGCGGCCGCTGCCTGCGCCACGCCGACGGCAAGTGCGGCTGGGAGATCCTCGAGTGCCCGCCCACCACCGGCTGCTTCGGCGTGTGCGTCCCCAACGTGCAGAAGGGCTGCAAGGCGGACATGGAGTGCCCCACCGGCCAGCGCTGCGAGCTGAGCTGCATGGGCTGGGGCTGCGCCGGCACCCCCGACGGCACCACCGCCTGCGCCTGCGACCTGAACGACCCCAGCTGCTACTGCGACCCCACCACCGGAAGCTGCAAGGGCCAGACGTGCGAAGGCCGGTGCGTCCCCGTGGGCCCGGTCTGCGACAAGGTCGACCCCGCCGCCTGCCCCGCCATCGCCCCGGTCTGCGACAACGGCGCCCAGCCGGTCGCCGTGGGCAACGACCCGGTTTCCTGCTGCCCGATCTTCGAGTGCCCCAAGTGCGCCAGCGGCCAGCCCGTCGCCTGCCCGATGCCCGCCATCGACTGCGCCTGCGTCATCAGCAAGGACATCGACCCGACCACCTGCTGCCCGGTCTACCAGTGCGGCAAGCTGGACCCGACCACGGGCAAGTGCCTGTAGCGAAGGATCAGGACTGATTCGGTGACGAGGGGCGCCCGCGAGGGCGCCCCTCGGCTTTGGGTGACGGCGCGCCAACCCGCTGCCGGCGCGCTATCGTGCGAGGCTCCGCAACCCCAGCGCACGAGGACCTTGTGAAAGCGACTTCGACCGCCTCCCTGCTCGGCCTCCTCGCGGTGCTGTTCGCCGCCGGCTGCCACCACCACGTCAAGTGCATCGGCGGCGCCCGCGAGGTCGAGTACCAGTGCACCTGCGCCGAGGGCCAGGTCTGGAACGGCACCAGCTGCCAGGGCGAGCCCAAGCCCGGGACCTGCTCGGGCGGCTACTACCAGTTCGGCAAGGACCAGTGCTTCTGCCTCGACGGCTTCGCCCCCAACGGCCCGCAGTGCATCCAGCTCAACTGCGCCGGCGGCTCGGTGGTCTCGGGCAACGAGTGCGTCTGCCCCAGCGCCAAGCAGTGGATCGACAACAAGTGCCAGGTGCCGTGCGTCGAGGGCGCGACCCGCGTCGACGAGAACTCCTGCGCCTGCCCGCCGGGGGCGGTCTCCAACGGCAGGAAGTGCGTGTGCCCCGACGGCACCTACTGGGACAACACCCAGTGCGCCGCGCTCAACTGCACCGGTGGCGCGTTCGCGTCCGGCAACCAGTGCGTCTGCCCCGCCAACTACACGTGGATCGACAACCGCTGCCAGGTGAGCTGCATCGAGGGCGCCCACCGGGTCGACGACCACAACTGCGCCTGCCCGGCCGGAGCGGTCGCGGACAACGGCCGCTGCGTCTGCCCCGCGGGCACGTTCTGGGACAACGCCAACAGCCAGTGCTCGGGGCTCAACTGCAGCGGCGGCGCGGTGCCGTCGGGCAACGAGTGCGTCTGCCCGGGCGGCTACTCGTGGCTCGACAACCGCTGCCAGATCAACTGCATTTCCGGCGCGACGCGGGTCGACGACCACAACTGCGAGTGCCCGGGCGGCTCGCTGCCGATGAATGGCCAGTGCATGTGCCCGGACGGCAGCAGCTGGAACGGGATGCGGTGCATCCTGCCGCCGCAGGCCGAGCAACATCACGGCTATCGCCAGCAGCACCAATCGAACCTGACCGGCTCCAAGACGCTGAACATCAACGGCTGCAACTACACCGACTCCGCCAACGGGTCCCTGGGAGACCTCTGCGGCCGCAACGGAGCCTGCCCCAGCGGCTACACCTGCAACACCGGCTTCTGCGTCCCGGCCAATCAGGGCTGCCGTCGCTGACTTCGGGGACCGCTCACGCAGGAAGGAGCCAAGCATGCAGACCACCGCCGAGTTCGCCGGGAGCATCCTGATCATCGATGACGACGAGGCGATTCGATTGCTCCTCGAGCGGGCTCTCACCAAGGCCGGCCACGACGTGACTCAGGTGGCGGACGGCGAGAGCGCCCTGGCCGTCCTCGCCAAGGAGCACTTCGACCTGCTGATCGTCGACTACATGCTGCCGGGGATCAGCGGCCTGGACGTGCTGAAGATGGTCCGGGTCCAGCACCCGGCGCTGATGGCCATCCTGGTCACCGCGCACGGGACCTCCACGCTAAAGGCCTCGGCGGCGGCGCTGGGCGTCCACGCCATCCTCGCCAAGCCCTTCGGGATCCTGGAGATCGTGCGGGTCTGCGACGAGGCGATCCGCGTCGGCCTGGCCGCGGTCGGGCGCGGCTCGGAGGGGCCGACGGGCTGAGCAACCGGCCGGAATCACCGTACGGCCTCGCCCGTCCTCGGCTCATAGCGTTCGCCAGCCCGCGGTATTCGCGCGCGTCAACTCACGAGGAGGCATGCGCGATGGACGTGAAGCAGCGGGCGGAGCGGGTCAGGCAGCAACGGGAGCAGTTCGCGAAGCCGATGGACTCCTGGCGCTTGTGCCTCGAACAAAGCCGGGCGCTGAACCGGGCGCGGGCTGGCTCATAAGGAAGAGGGGGCAGGGGCGGCCTCTTGCAGCGACTTCCGGGCGCGAGTCCGGCTGACGAGCACCCAGGTGGTGGTAGTGGGGCGCTGGCGGCTTTCGCAGCAATGTAACCTCAAGGTGTCGTGTCACCTTGAGGTGTCATTGTGCTCGACTGCCGAAATCCCCTAAGGGAGAGCCAGCCGCCTCCCTTCGAGACCGCGCTGAAGACCTGGGCGGCGAACCTGAAGACGGCTCGTCAGCAGCGGAACCTGTCGGGTCCAGGCGGTCGCTGACCGGACCGGAGTGAGGCCACTTGGTACACGCCAGCCACTTGGTACACGTGGCCGAAGTGGCCGGCACTCGGGCGCGTCGGCCTCCGCGAGGCCGTCTTAGCCTTCCTTCGCCTTGCGCATCCCGTATCGGCCCATGAGCTTGAGCAAGTAGACGCGGTCGATGTCCGCGCGCCGGGCGGCCTCGGAGATGTTCCCGCCGGTGGCCTCGAGCATCTGGGCCAGGTAGCGGCGCTCGAAGCTCTCGGTCAGCGCGTTCTTGGCGTCCTTGAACGGGGTTTTGATGTCGATCGCACCGCTCGACGCGGACTCGCTGCGCGAATCGGCAGCCGGGACCGGCAGCTCCTGCAGCACCACCATCCGCTCCACCGCGTTGCGCAGCTCGCGCACGTTCCCGGGCCACGAGTGCGCGCAGAAGCTGGCCATCGCTTCCTGTGTGATGGGCGGAGGCTCCTGCCCGGGCTTGGCCAGCTTGCGGAAGTGCTCGACCAGCACGGGCACGTCCTCGGGTCGCTCGCGCAGCGGCGGCACGCGCAGCCGGACGACCTCGAGGCGGAAGTACAGGTCCTGGCGGAAGGTTCCGCGGTTCACTTCCTCGCGCAGGTCGCGGTTGGTCGCCGCCAGCACCCGGACGTTGACGCGCTTGAGCTGCTGGGAACCGATGCGGCGCACCTCGCGGGCCTCGAGCACGCGCAAGAGCTTGGGCTGGAGCAGCAGCGGCAGCTCGCCGATCTCGTCCAGGAAGAGCGTGCCGCCGTCGGCCTCCTCGAAGGCCCCGGCGCGGGCGCGGTCGGCCCCGGTGAACGCGCCCTTCTCGTGGCCGAACAGCTCCGACTCGAAGAGGTTGGGCGGCACCGCGCCGCAGTCGACGACCACCATCGGTCCGTTGGCGCGCGGGCTCGCCTGATGGATGGACTCGGCGAAGGCGTCCTTGCCGGTGCCGGTCTCGCCCTCGATGAGGACCGTGACGTCGCTGGCCGCGACCTGGCCGGCGATGGCGAAGAGCCTCCGCATCTGCGCCGAGCGGCCGAGCATCCGGCCGAACTTCTCCGACTGCGCCACGGGGACTTCGACCGTGTCCTTGAGCGCCTCGAACTTCACCCGGCTGTTGCCCAGGTCGAGCGTCGCTCCCGCGGGCACGAAGGCCTCGCGCACCAGGACGCCTTCGATGCGCACGCCGTTGGTCGACCCCAGGTCGCGAAGGAGCGGGCCCTTGTCGGTCAGGCGGATGACGCAGTGGTTGCGCGAGACGGTGGGGTCGTTGAGCCGCAGGTGGGCGCCCTCGGCGTTGCCGATGAGGATCTCGTCCTGCTCGAGCGTGACCACGGTGCCCTTGTCGGGGCCCTTGACCACCTTGAGGCGGATCTTCGGGAAGGCGAGGGTAGGGGCCCCGGGGCCGCACTGCGTGACCGTCGGGAGATCGGACGGGCTCATGCCGCCCACTCTACTTGGGCTTCTCCGCCGCCCGAAGGTCCACGATGAGCGGCGTGTCCTTGCCCGCGAGGATCCTCACCGGGACGACCCGACGGCCGAGCTTGGGGTTCTCGATGACGACCGAGGCCGGCCCGGCGCGCATCGGGTACTTGAGCAGCGGCGTCGTGCCGGCCGGCTTGCCGTTCACCGTCACAGTGCCCCACGGGCTGGCGTTCACGGTCAAGGTCCCCATCGCGGCCTTCTCAGGCTTGTGCACGGGAGGTGGCTGGCCGGCATCCGGGCCCGGCTGAAGAGCGGTCGGCTGGGCGGCGTCGGGCGGCTCGGGAGCGGAGGCATCTGGGCCGGGAGAAGGCGAAGCCGCGGGCGCGGCGGCATCGGGCGCGGAGTCCGACTTGGGCAACAAGAGGTAGAGGCCGGAGAGCCCGAGCCCGGCGAGCAGCAGGACGGGCACCATCCACAGGGCGGCGCTCCGCTTGGGCTGCTCGAGCGCGACCACCGTCTGCCGCTTGGGCATCGGCGGCGAATCCGCGGGCGACTCCTCGGGGATCCGGGAGAGGAGGGTGCCCTCGTCCGTGCCTTCCCTGGCGACCTGCAGGCCCGACTGGCGCGCGGAGGGATCAAAGAGCGAGCCGAGCCGCACGCGCTCGCCCGGGAACGCCTCGGCGAGCCGGTCGCGCAGGGCCGCCGCGCCGCCGCGCCAGCCTTGGGCAAAGGCCAGCTCCTCGAGCGCGTCGGCGAAGGCTCCGGCGGTCGGGAAGCGGTCGTCGGGCGAGGGCGCCAGCGCGCGGGAGAGGATCGGCTGCAGCTCCGGCAGCGGCAGCCCCTTGAGCTCCGCGCGCCCGGAGCGCACCCGCAAGAGCGTCGCCTCGTCGTCCTCCTCGCCCCAGGGCGAAGCGCCGGCGAGCAGCGCGTGCAGCAGCAGCCCCGCGGAGAAGATGTCGCTGCGCACGTCCAGCTTCTGCCCGCGCGCCTGCTCCGGCGACATGAAGGGCACCGTGCCGCTGATTCCCACCTGCGGCCGCTGGGCGTCCCGCGAGCGCGCCACGCCGAAGTCGGTGAGCTTGACCTCGCCCTCGAACGACAGCAGCACGTTGGCCGGCTTGACGTCGAGGTGGACGATGTTGAGCGGCTGCCCGGCGGCGTCCGTGCGCCGGTGCGCGTAGTCCAGGCCGCGCAGCACCTGGCTGACCACGTGGAGCGCCTCGGCGGGCGGCAGCGTGCGGTGCGAGTCCATCCGCCGCAGCCGCTGCAGGTCCACGCCCTCGACGAACTCCATGGCGAGGAAGAACTCGCCCTCCTCGAGGCGCCCGAAGTCGAAGACCTGCACGATGTTGGCGTGGGAGAGCTGCATCGCCAGCCGCGCCTCGTCGAAGAAGCGGGCCACGAACACCGGGTCGGCGCTGCGGTCGGTGCGGATGCGCTTGAGCGCCAGGCGCTTGGTCACCCCGGGCTGGGAGACGGAGCAGGCCGCGAGGATCTCGGCCATGCCGCCCTGGGCGATGCGCCCGCCCATCTCGTAGCGCCGGACGTGTTCGGTCACGGCGGAAGACTATAGACGGAAGCCGGCGCGGAGGCCGGCAACTGCTGGCCTCTGCAAGCAGGCAGAGGAAGGGAAGAGCCGGAAGGCCGGCCCCGGGTGGGGCCGGCCTCCACTGTTGGTGTGCCCAGCATGGGCGTGACTAGGAGGTGAAAGTCCTCTGGGGAACCTGGTCGTAGGGACCCCGAGCGATCCCGCAAGGCGCCGACCGCGAGATTGGCGTTGAAAGAAGCGGGGAGCGAAACCGCGAGCCGACGAA
>DASXVQ010000207.1:0-12193 GCA_036504155.1 Myxococcales bacterium | reverse complement strand
TCCCCACGAGCGATCCGAAGCGGCGTCCCTCTTGACCCTCGCCCTCATCTCCTCGCAGACCCGCACGGCTTCGTCGTACTCCCCGGCCGGCGCAGCGAGAGCTTGACGCCTGAGGTTGAGCCACCAGGCGTCGTTTCTGAGCTCTCCGAGTGGGCCCTTCGTGCGCTCACCCCAGGTCCTGCGAGCTTCGCCGCAGCTGGCCCCTCCCATTCCCTGGACGCACGGCGTCCACACCATCCGGACGGCAAAGGCGAGACCCTCGAGGCCGGCCCAGAACGGCACCATCGCCGCCGCGGTGTGCCCGGTGGCCTTTCGCTGCGGGCAGGGCAGCATCCCCTCGTGCTCCAGCAGGTGGGCGCGCAATCGCTCGCGCTCGAGCGTCGTCGTGCTCGGGCAGGCGCCACCTTGCATCTCCGCGCGCAACTCGGCCAAGACCTTCTCCACCTTGCGATCGGCCTCCTTGGGGAGCGGGTAGAGCTCCGGCTTTCCATACAGCTCACAGATCCCCGCCCACGCTGCCTCGAGAGTCGGCGGGACCACGTCGATGGAAAGCGGCCTCGCCGAGCCAAAGACCTTCTCCCTCTGCTTCCTGGTCCAGACGATGCCGTCCTTCTCCGCTGACGATGGAACCTTGCTCGGTGCGCGCTTGGCCATGATGGTCTCCGAGAGTGGCTGAGGGGGGGACTGCGGAACCTGATGGATCGAGACCTGGGCGCCGGGTCGGCGCGCGTCCTTTGTTTACCTGCTGGCCAGCTTCAAGCGCCACGTCACCGCTGACGAGGCCGCCTCGCCTCGAGCACCGCAGGGCGCACCGCGGCGGCAAGATTCGCGACCAATGACCAGCGCTCCCCTCTCCTCCTACGCGGGACCGACTCATTCCTCCTTGCGGAGGGCCCAAATCTGTTCCGGCTCGTCGCCCCACGTCGACACGAAGGTACGCGGGCCGGCGAGACCTTGCTCGAGCTGCTCGGAGTACTCGGCCACGCTCATGGGAACACGGAGGTTCTTGTATGAGCGTACGGAGGAGAGAATGGCCGCCGCGAGCTCCTCCGGTTTGCCAATAGGCATGACGACTTCTCTCGTTGTGGGGGACGAATTTGCACCTCATTGTCGAGTTCCACGACCTGAAGGTTTCTGGGAATCCGCCGGAATCGCCGGTGGGGGGTTCAACCTCTGGTCGTGCGCGCACCGGGACGCTGACTTGTCCTCTCGAGCGGCATGGGGGCGCGGCGCCGACCACCGCACGTCGCAGCCCGCTCGTGTGTGGCTCGCGCGCAGTCCGACGAGACTGCTTGTCGGAGCAAGCATGACCGAGTGAGCGCGCCCTCATGACCCCATGGGATACTCCCGATAGCGCCTTCAAATCGACTGGAGACTCTCGGCAATGACTCGAGCCCTGCGTGTTGGTCTGGGATTGCTGCTCGGCGCATTTCTCGTCCTCGTGGCGATGCTCGCCATTCGGGACGTGCTTCGCGGCAGCCTTGGTATCGCGCCCTTCGTACTGTTGGTCCTCATGGGCGTCGGCCTTGGGTTCTTGGCGCGCTGGCTCGTCCGCGGCGGCACGAAGGCGAGCAAGTCCGTCACGGTCCTCACTCAAGATGGCGCCGTGCAGAACATGGATGCGGCGTTCCTGAAGGAGCCCAATCCCAAGGTCGGGGACGCCGTAGATCTCAGCGCCATGCGCGGCGTCGTGCCCTCGCAGCTCCCGACCGGGGAGGCCAAGGCCGCGCTCGAGTTGGCGGACCAGAGAGTTCGAAACAGCGAATGGGCCGGGGCGCAAGTGCTCTACCAGGAGGCACTCGCCAAGCACCCGAGCACCGCGCCGATGAGCCTCGCCAACATCGGCGTGTGTCACTTCATGCTCGGGCAGTTCGACGCGGCCATCGAGAGCTATCGCCGCGCGCAGGCGGCAGGTGCGAATCCAATCACCATGGCCGAGAACATCGCCGAGGCCGAAGAGGCCAAGGCACGGTCGAAGACCTGAGCGGGAGGCGCTCCGAGGGGCGCGCATCGGGCGTGGCGGCTTCTTCTCCTCCGTTCACTCGGGCCTTCCCGCAGCGAGGGGTTCACGCACCGGCGCGGACTGCACGGCCATCTGGCCACCCGCATGAGACGTGCTTTGTCTGGGTGTGCCTGTGCCCGTCATGCGACCCGCCGGACGCGGGTAGCTTGACCGGCCCGATGCGGGGCTATCCGCACCTGCCCGGCTTCGATTCTCTTACGCCCCGAGGCCTGCGCCGGCGATGCTAACGTCCTCCAGGGCGTCGGCCCGACCATCCAGTGTGATGCGCACCTACGAAAGCGGACGTCGCTGATGACCGTCCATACCGTGAAGACACAGGCAGGACGACTCTCCGGTGACCACGCCGACGGGGTCGCCCGCTTCCTGGGAATCCCCTACGCGGCAGCTCCAGCGGGCGAACGCCGATTCGCACCCCCGAGCCCTCCCGAACGATGGGCAGGGACCAGGAACGCCACCGGTTACGGCGCTACCGCACCCCAGCCGGCATTGCACCCCGCTCACGCGTATCTGGCGCCGCTGATCGGGCCGGGATGGGTCACCGGAGACGGCGACTACCTCAATCTCAACGTCTGGACACCCGACCCCGGCACGAGTGGGCTTCCGGTGATGGTCTACGTCCACGGCGGCGGGTTCATGATCGGCTCGGGCGCCGCCCCCGCCTTCGACGGCACCTCGTTCGCGCGCGACGGCGTCGTCCTGGTCACTGTCAACTACCGGCTCGGGGCGGAGGGCTTCCTCGCGCTGTCCGGCGGGGTCACGAACATCGGATTGCGCGATCAGATCGCAGCACTGCGCTGGGTTCGCGACAACATCGCCCGGTTCGGCGGGAACCCGGACAACGTCACCGTCTTCGGCGAATCGGCTGGCGGCACCTCGGTCGCGTTCCTGCTGCACTCCCCGCTGGCCGCCGGACTGTTCCGGCGAGCGATCGTCCAGAGCGGACACGACGAGATGGCCCGCCGGCTCGAGCTCACCGAGAAACTCACGAAGGCACTCGCCGCCCGGCTCGGAACCTCCCCGACAGCAGGCGCATTCCGAGCAGTCTCTGCCCCCGACCTGCTGCGCGCGCAGTCAGCTCTTCTCAGACGCGAACCCCGCCCAGACCTGCGCGATGACAACGGCGTCGACCCGGGCCACCGTCGCGCACTGTTCCTCCCCACCACGGGTGACGACGTCCTCCCTGACCCGGTCGGAGTCCCGAGCCCACACTCGCGCGGCGTCGACCTGTTGATCGGTACAACCCTCGAGGAAGCCAACCTCGGTTTCGGTGCCGAGGAGTTCGCCGCCTTCGACGCGCATGACGCCGTAGCCGAGCTGGCAGCCACCTACCCCGATGCCCAAGCGCTCCTCGAACGACGCGGTCTCCACGACCCGGCCGTCACCCCCGCGCAAGCACTCACGGCCGCCTACACGGACCTGATGTTCCGAGCGCCGAGCCGCCGCACCGCGCGCCGCCACCCGGGCCCCACCTACGTCTACGAATTCGCGTGGCGATCACCATTGCACGGCGCCGGACACGGCCTCGACGTCCCCTTCGTCTTCGACACCAGACAGGCATGCCGCGGCCTCATCGGCGACGCCACACCCGACGCCCTCACCCGAGCGATGCACCAGGCCTGGCTCGACTTCGCAGCCCGCGGAGATCCCGGCTGGCCCAGCTACGACGACGCCAGGAAAGCGATGAGGTTCGATGCCAGCCCCCGCCTCTGCGAGGACACCGCTCCCGACGACACCGGTGCCGAATACCTGCCGAACACCTCCACGACCTGAAGCTCCGCGCACCGCGGGCATCGTGGGCGTGAGCGTGTCACCTAGCCTGCGTCGCCCCCAAGGTCATAGCGGGGATGACTTGGGCGTCACGTCAACCCTTCCCTTCCCGAACGCGACCGGGGCTAGGGCCCGCAGGCCAGCGGGACGCGGTGCGGGCCGTAGAGGTACGGCGTGTAATCGGGGGTGCTGGTGAAGAGATCGACCGGAAGACCCGCGTTCTGCACCCCGACGTTCGGATACGGCAGCCCGAAGACGTGCGCGAGGAGCTTGTACACCGAAGCGACGTCGACGTTGGTCTTGGAGACGTAGCCGCGCTTCACCCAAGGCGAGACCAGCAGCAGCGGCGTGCGTTGGTAGTCGACGTGGTCATAGCCCTCCGCTGGGGCGCTCTGCGCGATCACGACGAGCGATGTGGCCCACTCCGGGCTGTGCGAGAGGGCGTCGAGGAGCAGCCCCACGGCCTCGTCGCTGACCGCGCCCCGCGTGTCGGCCGTCGGCGTGGCCGGGGACGTGGCGCGGGGCCGGTCGTTGGACAGGGTCAGGTAGGTGAATGAGCCGAGGTCGCAGGCGACGCGCAGGCGGCCGGCCACGTGACACGCCTTCTCGAGGTCGCTGTGCGCGTCGTTCTGCGCCGGGCCGCCCGGGTACGCCGCGTCGACGGGGTTGCGGCCCGCCGGCGGTGTGAGCGGAGCGCCCACGGCCTCCCCGAGGATGTCGCAGGTCACACCATGAGCGCGGAGCCAGTCGAACAGGGAGCCCTCCACAGGCCGTCCGGGCTCGGCGAGGCCGCAGATCGGCGTGGCCGGCGGCAGGGCGTCCGCGGTGCGCTCGCAAGGTCCGGTCGTGCGGCCGAAGGCCGTCCAGAGGTGGCCCTGCGCCGAGCTGACCGCAGGCGAGTAGGCGTTGTCGGCGACGGCGAAGGCGCGCGCCAGTTCGCGCACGTTGGGCCAGACCTGATCCATCTCGGCGGTGGTGAGCTTGCTCGTGAGCGAAGGGTCCCCATCGGCGCCGGCGAGGTCTCCCAGCAGTGAGTCGAATGTCTTGCCCTCGCGCACCACGAAGAAGACGTGCTGGATGGTCTTCGATGGGCCTTCGACGTTGGTGGCGGGGACCGGGAAGTCGTTCGCGACGCCCCCACAAGCGACGGTCGCGGCGCCCACCCGCGCGCCCACGTCGAGGTTGGCGGCGACTGCGACCTCCCCGGCAACGAGATCCGCGGCGCTGGGAGCGGGGATCTGCTGCACGCTGCTCTTCATCAGCGCCGCTCCTTCCGGGTTGCCCGCGAGACGCGGCCCGATGCCCTGACCGCGCTGGTTGACCACCGTGAGCGAGCCATTGGAATTCACCAACAGCCCGCTCGGCCACCACGAGGTCGGCAGCCGGCCGGCCAGGAGGAAGGCGGGCGGATCCATCCTCAGGTCGACCGAGAAGGCCGCCACGGCGTTGATCCCGGCGAGCGTTGCATAGAGGCGGTAGCTCGGTTCGTCCCAGCCGAGGGCGGAGACGTCGAGTCCGCGCAGGCCCGAGCCGAAGTCGACCGGCACCGAGCCGACCGTTCCGAGCGTCCTGTCGACGACGGAAATGGTTTCGCCCAGGTCGTTGCCCACCGCCATCCACCGCGCGTCGAGGAAGGCGACGCCCTGCGGGGCCTTGTCCGTCATGAAGGTGCGGCTCTTCCTGGGCGAGGCCGGAGCCGAGACGTCGACCTCGACCACCTGGCCGCTCGAGCGCAGAGAGACGTAGACATACCGGCCCGTCGGGTCATGAGGGTCGAAGGCGACCGAGAACGCGTCGGACTGCCCGAGATCGAGCTGGCCGAGCAGGGTTCCGCTTGCCGGCCCGCCCGAGGTGACGTCGAAGACCAGCAGCAGCGGGTCGAGCGCGCTGCCCACGACCAGCTTCGTCCCGTCGGGGCTGGCCGCGAGGCTGGACGGCTTCAGCGGCTGGCCGGGAACGACGGCCGATGGCGGCAGGTTCAAGCTGGCGGCGTCGTCGCGCGCCAGAGCGCCCGTCGCGAGGTCGAGATCCAGCGCCTGGACGATGCCGGTATTGGTGGCGACGAAGACGTGGTTCGGAAACACGAAGGCCACGCCGTCGGCCAGGCTCGCCGGTGCGGCGAACCTCACCAGCCCGACCACCGGATTGCCCGCCCCGATGCGGGTGGTGTCGACGGCGCGCACCACGTGTTCGCCAAAGCCGGAGTCGACCGCGATCACGAATCCCGTCCCCGGGACCGCCGCGACCGAATGCGTCTCGCCTCCCTCCTGGAACTGCCACTCGGCCCCGGCGGGACCCGCCACGCGCCCTCCCGGGAGCACACGCCCACCAGGCCCCGCCTCGCCGCTGCGCAGCAGCGCCTCGCCGGAAGGGACGCTGGCACTGCACCCGCCGGTGACCGGAACGGGAGCGGTCCCGTCGTAGCCGGTGGAGCAGGCGGGGCGGTGCGGGATGGTCGACCACGCGCCGGCGGCGGGGCAGAGGTAGGGGGTGGTCTGCTCGCCGCACGAGTCGTTGGGGCAGTCGTAGGCGCACGAGTGGGGTGCGACCTCGAAGCCGGCGAAGTCGACCTCCACGCAGATCCCACCGAGGCACAAGCCGGTCGAGCAGTCGAACCAGCGCTGGCAGCCTTGGCCCGCACCACAGGTCCGTCCCTCGGCGAGGCAGGTCGGCCCGCCGCAGTCCACGCCCGTCTCATCTCCATCGTGATAGCCGTCCGTGCAGGTCGCCGTCAGGCACTGGTGGGTGTCCGGGGTGCAGAAGCCACTCGCGCAGTCGCCGTCGGCGAGGCACCCGACGCACACCCCGGCCAGCGGGCCGCTCGGGTCTCCGCAGAGCTTGCCGCCCCCGGTCGCGCAGGCGGTCCGTGCCGCCTTCGGCGCCTGCACGGGCTCGCCTCCGCTGCACCTTCCCTCGTGGCAGTCGTCCAGCGCGGAAGGAACGTCGGAGTCGTCTGGGCTGGCAGAGGCGAGACCGTGACCGTCACACTGCACGATCTGGCAGTCTCCCGGCGACTGAACCGGCGCGGCTCCGACCAGGAGCGGATCCGCCCCGCAGCAGCCCGCGGTGCAGGTTGCCTGGAGACAAGGGCTCGTGGGCGCTGGGCAGTCGGCCGGGGCGAGGCACGCTCCCGCCACGCAGGCGCCGCCCGAGTCCGCGGCCTGCGCGTTCCCTGCGTCACCCTTCGAATCGGGCGGGCTGGCGGGGCAAGCTGAGCAGAGGAGCACGGCCAGCGAGCCCGCAAAGAGCCTCTGGGACAGTTGGAACCATCGGAGTCGCGTCATGTCTGGGGGCGTCGGTTGCAGGGTCGAAGGTGAAGGACTGGCTCGGGAGTATATCCGGGCCCTTGGCGCGAGCGCAGCCGTCAGGCGAGGCAGCCGCACCAGCGCCGCTTGCGCGGCTCCTCGGCTGCGACGACCGCCGGCGCGACGCACGGGCTCCCTTGCACCATCTCGGCTCGATCACCAGGAAGGACCTCTGCGAGTCCAACAAGCTCAACTGCGAGAAGCGCCCCAAGACGGTCGCCGAGGCGCGGCAGCTCGAAGTCGCGGCCGGGACCGATGGACAAGACCGCCAGTGCGAGTCTGGGGCCGAGGGGCGAGCCGTGGTCGTGAAGGCGGGAGGGGATACCAGCCGGTCACCATCCACATTGGCCGACGGACGCTCATCGCCCAGGTCGAAAAGGACGCCAACGTCCTCCTCGCCCGGTTCGGCGTTTCCGTCTCCCTGGACGGCGACCTGGCGCTCGTCGAAGAGCTCGAAGAGGGCGATGGAGAGGAAGAGGACGACGAGGCCTAGCCGGGCCGCCGTCCTGCCAGGCCAGGTCGCAGGCCGAGCGTGCGCACCGGCCGGCTCGGCAACCGTGTTCGACAGCTCGTTGAACAGGCCGCCGATCGTTCCCTTGCTCAGCCGCCGGTCGGGCACGGCGAGCGCTGGCTCGTTCCCTCGAGCTGCTCGACGCGGCAGCGAGAGCGGCTCGAGCCGAGGGCCCTGACGAAGGCACTTCGTGAATACGCGGCGGCCACCCGAGTCCAAGGCCCATCACGGGACGCGGGCAACGGGGCTCGCGCCACGCGGAGTGAAGAGCAAGGAGAAGAGACACCATGCGTAAGATCATGTTCGCCATCGCTGTCGCCGTCCCCATGAGCTGGTCGGTCGCCGCGCTCGCCACGGAGGGCGTCGCCAAGGAGCCCGCGAAGACGGAAGCCAAGGCCGCGCCGGCCGCCACCAAGACCGACACCGCGGCCCCAGCCGCCACCGCCGCCCCCGCGAAGCAGGAGGCCAAGGTCGACGCGAAGGCGGAGGCCAAGACCGACGCCAAGGCCGAGACTGCGGCCCCGGCCAAGGACGACAAGGCCGCCGCGACCGCCGCGCCCGCGAAGAAGGACGACAAGGCCGCCGCGACCACCGCGCCCGCGAAGAAGGACGAGAAGGCGCCCGCCAAGGCCACCAAGGCTCCGGCGAAGGTCGAGAAGAAGGACGCCAAGGCGGCCGACAAGGCGCCCGCCAAGGCCCAGCCGCGGCGCATCGCCAAGCCCCAGCCGAAGCCGACCGCGCCCGCGACCAGGTAGCCGGCGCTCAGCAGGAGGGAACGCGGGGGCCTCCCGGACTCATCGGGAGGCCTTCGCCTTTGGGTCCGCGTGCGCGGGCGGCGCCACCCCCCAGCCGGGGACCGTCCGATGCTGCGAGCCTGGAACCGGCATCCTGACGCTTGGCGCGCAATGTCATCTGCGCCACTATGCGCGCCTTGCAGGAGCGCGCTCTTGGTTCCCATGTCCCGCATCGCCTGCCTCTGGTTCTTGCCTGCCCTCCTCCTCGCCTCCCCGGCCTGGTCGCTCGCCGCAGGGCCCGCTCCCGGCGACGCGCCCGACCCTGCCGCCGAGCCCGCCGCCGCCGCGGAACCCGCGCCCGCTGCCGTCTCCCCGCCTGCCGGCGCCGAGCCTGCCCCCGCCGCGGAGGCGCCGGCGCCGGCCGGGGGCGAGTCGATCGCGGAGATCATCGAGCGCCTGATGCACCTCGAGACCCACGGCTTCGTCACCCAGGGCTACCTGAAGACGACCCGCAACAACTTCCTCGCCGGCTCGGCGCGCGACTGGGGCTCACTCGACTACAACCAGATCGGCCTGGCCTTCTCCGCCACCGTCTTCCAGAACGCCCGCCTGGGCCTGCAGCTCAACTCGCGCAAGCTCGGCCCGGTGGGCAACAACGCCATCGGCATCGACTGGGGCTTCGGCGACTACCCGTGGCGCCCGTGGCTGGGCGTGCGCGTGGGGCTCATCCGCCAGCCGGTGGGCCTGTACAACGAGACCCGCGACGTCGACCAGACACGCCACTACGCGCTGTTGCCCGAGGGCGCCTACTACGAGGCCTGGCGCGACACCATGGCCTCGCTCATCGGGCTCGGCCTGTACGGCTCGGCCGGCTCCCTGTCGTGGCAGGTCCTGGGCGGCACGCAGTCGGTCTCCAAGGACGGCTCGACCGCGCACGCGCTGGTGCGCAACGACCTCATCTCCGACGTCACCGCCGTCGACGTCGAGTGGGCGGCGGCGCTGGCGCTGAACTGGGACACGCCGCTCACCGGCCTGCGCGTGGGCCTGTCCGGCTACTGCGACCGCCTGCGGCTGCACGGCACCAAGGCCAAGGTCTGGGACTACGTCGCCGACTACGACGATCCCCAGTACGGCATGCACCCCGTGCCGCGCCTGACCGACGGGGTCCCGGTGACGCTCGACCTGCCGTTCAACGCCTCGGCCTTCCTCTCGGCCGAGTACGTGCGCGGCAACGCCACCTTCCAGCTCGAGGGCCACCTCGAGTACCTGGGCTTCCGCTTCGTCGAGCTCGAAAAGGACGCGCCCACGCTCAGCGGCGGGTTCTGGGCCGCCGGGCTCTACCGCTTCACCGACTGGCTGGAGCTGGGGCTGCGCCTGGAGCAGGTCTACGACTTCATCGACCCCGACGGGCAGACCTACTACAAGATCGACCTGCCCGCCTTCGCCGCCTGGCAGCGCAACTACGCCCTCTCGGCGCGCTTCGACCCCACCAGCTTCTGGACCCTCAAGCTCGAGGCGCAGTTCGTCGACGGCACCTACACGCTCTTGCGCGGCGACAACCCCGACGGCATGCGCAAGTACTGGGGCCTGTTCGTGGCCAAGACCACGTTCTACTTCTGAGCGAGAAATGCGCCCCTGGTCCCTCGTCCTGCTGCTCCTCGCCGCCCCGGCCGCCGCCGCCGCGGCCGCCGCTGCTCCGGCGCAGGCGCAGGCGCCGGCCGCGGCCCCGGCCCCGGCGTTCAAGGTGATCGTCCACCCCGCCGCGAAGATCACGTCCATCGCCAAGGACGAGCTGTCGCGGGTCTTCTTGAAGAAGGCGACCGAGCTCAAGGACGGCACGGCGGCGAAGCCGGTGGACCAGTCCTCCGGCTCCGCGGTGCGCGCCGCGTTCAGCAACGAGGTCCACGGCCGTTCGGTGGCCTCGGTCAAGTCCTACTGGCAGACCCTCATCTTCTCGGGCCGCGCGGTCCCGCCGCGCGAGGAGCCCGGCGACGACGCGGTCGTCAAGTACGTGGCGGCCACCCCCGGCAGCATCGGGTACGTGTCCGCCGCAGCCAAGGAGACCGGCGTCAAGGTCCTGCCCGTCGCGCCGTAGAGCGATGCCCTCCCTCAAGATCGGCCAGAGGCTCTGGATCTTCCCGGCGCTGTCGGCGCTGACGCTGGCGCTGGTGAGCGCGGTGGGGGGCTGGGCCCAGGCCGAGGTGGGCCGCTCGCTGGGCGCCCTGCGCGACGCCTACGTGCCGCTGGTGAGCTTCGACCAGAGGATGGTCACCTCGCTCGACGAGGCCCAGCAGGCCTACGGCAGCGCCGCCGCCGCGCAGGACCAGGAGCTGCTCTCGGACGCCGACGCGCGCCTGGCCACCATGAAGGAGGCCCTCTCGGGCCCGGGCGGAGCGGCGTTGGGCGAGCAGCGGCGCCAGGAGCTCGCCTCGGCGCTCGACGCCTACGGGCGCGCCGCCCACGACCTCACCCTCGCCATCATCGGCAACGCGGCGGACACCACCGCGCAGATCGCCGCGATGCAGGAGCGCCTGGCCCGGGTGCGGGCCCGGGTGCAGGGCGGGCTCGCCGACGACTCGCGCGCGATGGCGGAGGCGTTCCGCGCGGCGGACCAGGCGCTGTCGACCGCGAACCGGCTGCTGCCGTCGGTGTCGCTGGCGCTCCTGGCCCTGACGCTCGTCGCCGGCGTCAGCCTGCGCCGCACCATCCTGGGCCCCCTGGCGCGGCTGACGGCGGCGGCGCGCCGGGTGGGCCACGAGAAGGACCTGACGGAGCGGGTGGAGTGGCAGGGGACGGACGAGCTGGCGGAGCTCGCCGGGGCCTTCGACGCGATGGTGGTGCGGCTGCGCGAGGTGATGAGCGCCCTGCGGCAGTCGGTGGCCTCGCTCGACGCGGCGGCCCTGGACATGCGCAGCCTGGCCGCCGCCGACACCGACGCCCGCCAGCGCCACGCGCTGCAGCTCGGCGAGGTCTCGCGGCGCACGGCCACGCTGGCCGAGTCCTCGCGGCTGGCGTCCGACCGCGCCCAGCAGGTGCTCTCCTCGACGGTGCAGGCGGAGTCCCTGGGCGAACAGGGCAAGCAGGCGGTGGACGACACGCGGGCCGGGCTCGAGGAGATCCGCGCCGACGTCGCCGCGCTGGTCGCGCAGATCCAGCTGGTGGTCGGCCACGTCGCCGTGGTGGGCGAGGTCGCCGGCGGCGTGCAGGAGCTGGCGCGGCAGTCGAACGTGCTGGCGCTCAACGCCTCCATCGAGGCCTCGCGCGCCGGCGAGGCCGGGCTCTCCTTCGGGGTGGTCGCGCGGGAGATGCGGCTGCTGGCCGAGCAGTCCAGCCAGAGCACGGCGCGCATCACCGCCACCCTCATGGACATCGTGAGGGCCTCGCGCCGGCTGCAGGAACTCTCGCGGGTGAGCGACGAGCGCGTGCGCTCCAGCCACGAGCGGGTGCAGGCCTCGGGCGCGAGCCTGCGCGAGCTGGTGACCCTCTACGCCGGCTCGGGCGCGGCCGCCCGGGAGATCGTGGGGGCCGTGGCGACGCAGGACCGCGACACCGCGGCGGCCTCGGAGGAGCTGCGCGGGCTCGACGCGTCGATGTCCCAGTCGCTCGGCTCGGTGGCCCGCCTCGAGGCCTCCTCGCGCGAGCTCACCGCCGCCTCGCAGCGGCTCGCCGCCCTGCTCGCGCAGTTCCGGCTGTAGGCCGCCCCCCTCGAGGGCTGCTGTCACCCCACATCTCTTCGGATGATTTCCACCAATTAGCCGGCGAGCTGGGTAGAGCCCGGCCGAGCCTGCCCTGAGCTCGCCGAAGGGTGCCGGGGGCGTGTCGGTCGGTTGGTCGTGTCGGGCTGGGAGTGCCC
>DASXVQ010000206.1:0-19257 GCA_036504155.1 Myxococcales bacterium | reverse complement strand
CCGAACTGGCGGAAGAACTTGCCGACCATGCCGCCCATGAAGGCCACCGGCACGAAGACGGCGACGATGGTGAAGGTGGTGGCCATGACCGCCAGGCCGATCTGGTCGGTGCCGCGCTGCGCGGCGGTGACCGGGTCCTCGCCCTTCTCCATGTGGCGGTAGATGTTCTCGCGGACCACCACCGCGTCGTCGATGAGCAGGCCGATGGCCAGCGACAGGGCCATCATCGTCATCATGTTGAAGTTGTAGCCGAGCAGGTACATCGCCAGGAAGGTGGTGACGATGGAGGTGGGCAGCGCCAGCGAGCTGATGAGGGTGGAGCGCCAGTCGAGCATGAAGACGAAGATGACCAGGACGGCCATCAGGCCGCCCCAGAGGATCGACTCCTTCACGTCGTCGTAGTTGCGGCGGATGTAGCGCGAGGTGTCGACCACCGGGGAGAAGGCGAGGTCGGAGGGCAGCTGCGGCTTGATCTGCGCGAGGCGCCCGAAGACGGCGTCGGCGATGGCCACGGTGTTGGTGCCCGACTGCTTCTGGACCTCGAAGGTCACCGCCTCCTGGCCGTCGAGCAGCGGCTTCTGGCGGACCTCCTTGTAGCCGTCCTCGATGCGCGCCACGTCGGACAGGCGCACCTGCGAGCCGTTGGCGAGCGAGGCCACCACCACGTGCGACAGCTCGTCGAGCGAGCGGAAGCGGCCCAGGGTGCGCACGTTGAGCTCGGAGGTGGCCGAGCTGATGCGCCCGCCGGGCAGGTCGAAGCTCTCCATGGCCAGCTGCTGGCCGATCTGCGAGAGCGACAGGCCCAGCTCGTCGAGCTTGGCGCGGTTGATGAAAACGTGGATCTCGCGCTCCAGGCCGCCGACCACGGACACCGCGGCGACGCCGTCGATCGACTCGAGCTGCGGCTTGATGACGTCCTCGGTGATGCGGCGGGTCTCGGCGGGGCCGCGCTTGCTGGAGACGGCGTAGGTGAGGATGGGCACCGCGCTGGGGTCGAAGCGCGCGATGACCGGGTCCTTGATGTCGCGGGGCAGCTTGCCGCGGATGGCGGCCAGCTTCTCGCGCACCTGGGTGGCGGCGTCCTTGACGTCCACCTCGTACTTGAAGAGCAGCACCACGGTGGAGACCGAGTCGCGCGAGAAGCTGCGCACCTCGTCGATGCCGTTGATCGAGCTGGTGGCCTCCTCGATCGGCTTGCTCACCAGCTGCTCGACCTCCTCGGGGCCGGCGCCCGGGTAGAAGGTGGCCACCGAGACGGCGGGGAAGCCGACGTCGGGGAACATGTCCACGCCCAGGCGGCTGGCGGCGATGAGGCCGAGGACCATCAGGGCCACCACCACCATGGTGGTGAAGACGGGACGGCGGATGGCGACGTTGGAGATGAACATGGGTCGCCTCTAATCCTTCTTGGTCGAAGCGTCGGCGCGGGCGCCCTCGGCCACCTTGACCGGAGCGCCGTCGGCGAGGTTCGCCTGACCGGTGGTGGCCAGCTCGTCGCCCTCGGCGAGCCCGGAGAGGACCGCGACCAGGCCGTGGTCGGCGGGGCCGAACACCGGGCGGATCAGCTCGGCGCGGCCGGCCTTGATGCGGTAGACCGCCGCTCCGCCGCCCGCCTGGAAGAGCGCCAGCGCCGGCGCGGCGACGGTGCCCTTGAGCTCGCCGACCATCACGTCGGCCTTGGCGAACATGTTGGGCATCAGCTTGCCGGAGCTGTTGTCGACCTCGATCTCCAGGGCGGCGCGCCGGGTGGTGGCGTCGAGCGTGGGGGAGAGCAGGCTCACCTTGCCGGCAAACTCCTCGCCGGGGAGCGCGTCGACGCCGACCTCCACCGGGAAGCCCTTCTTGATGCGCGCGAACGAGGTCGCGTCCACCGCCGCCTCGAGCTTGAGGGTGCCGACGTCCTGGACGGTGCAGACGACGCTGGCGGGGCCGACGTTGGAGCCGACGTTCACCGGGCGGCGGGTCACCGTGCCGGCGATGGGGGCGAGGATGGTGGCGTTGGCCAGGCTCTGCTGGGCCAGCCCGGCGGCGGCCTCGGCCTGGGCCAGCTGGGCCTGGGCGAGGGCGAGGCCGATCTTGACCTGGTCGACCATGGCCTGCGTCGCCGAGCCGCCGGTGAAGAGCGCCGCGGTGCGGTCGTGGTTGAGCTTGGCGCCGTCGAGGTTGGCCTTGGCCAGCCCCACCGCCGCCTCGCTGGCCTTGGCCTGCCAGCCGATCTCCTTGTGCTCGACGATGGCGATGACCTGGCCGGCCTTCACCTTGTCGCCGAGCTGGATCGGCAGGAACTCGATGCGTCCGCCGGTCTTGGGGAAGACGTCCACCTCGTTGCGCGGCCGGATGGTGCCGGTGAAGGAGACCTTGTCCGCCAGGTCCGCCCTGACCACCCGCTCGGCCTTCACCAGCGCCACCTGCTCGACCGTCTTGGTCGGCTCGGCCTTCTTGTCCAGGAACGCCTTCACCTGCCAGGCGATCGCCCCCAGGATCGCCAACACCACCACTGCCCAGAAAATCCGTGCCTTCATCGATGCTCTCCTTCGGGGTGCAAGATCTTGAAGCGCGTGCGCCTCCAGCCAGGCGCGTTCGGCGGAGCTACAGGTTCGACTTGCCCGACGTGGTGGCCTGCTGCGAGACCCGCTCCAGGACCTTCTCCAGGATGCCGTAGAGCGACTGGCGGTCCGGCGGATCCAGCAGCGAGAGGAAGGCGGCGAAGCGCAGCCGCATGGTCTTCTCGAGCATGTGGAACTGCTCGCGGCCCTTGTCGGTGATGACCACGTGGATGACGCGGCGGTCGTTGGGATCCCGCTGGCGCTCGAGGTACCCGTTCTTCTCCAGGCGGTCGACGATGCCGGTGATGGTCTTCTCCGTCACGTTGGAGCGCCGCGCCAACTCGCCCATCGTCAGCTGGCCCTCCGTCCCGCACCACATCAGCGCGTGGATCTGCGAGCTGGAGAACTCGGTCTCCGCGGCGGAGGCCCCGATGATCGGGTCGCGCAGCGTCATGTACTTGCCGATGCTCTTGAGGACGTCGCCGAACCTCTTGAGCTCGGCCTCTGGAAAATCTTGTGGGGAGATAGTCTGCATGCCGGAATATCTACCCTCGGACTGTCCAGGGGTCAAGTCATCCTAACGACGGAGGAACTCATCCATTTCCCGCTTTTTGGGGGAAATCGCCCGGGACGCCTTGTGAAAATTAAGTAAAAACGGGCTATTGGGGTCCGAAAACGAGGCCGAGAAAAGGCCTTTCCGGGCCGGCGGAAGGCTCGTCTTGGGCCTCGGGAAAGGCCCATCGCATTGAAATGGGCCTGCGGATCCAGCCCCTGCCAAGCGAGCCTGCCAGGGGCCCTCAGGGCCATTTCTGGCCGATCGGCCTCGGCGGTGAGGCCCCCGAAAGCCTCAGGAGCCGGCTTTCTGCCGGCGCCGCCCGAGCCACCAGCGCACGCCGAGCGCCACCGCCACGATTCCGAGGACGGCCCAGGCCACCTTGCCGTAGCCGGCGACGAGCGCGGCCAGCTTCTCCGCCTCGCCGCCCACCGCGTACCCCGCGGCGAAGAGCAGCGCGTTCCACACGAAGGCGGACGCCCCGCCGTAGAGGAGCACCTTCCAGAGCGGGACCCGGGCCACCCCGGCCGCGAAGAAGATGGGCCCGCGGATGGCCGGCAGGAACCGGTTCACCGCCAGCCACCAGATGCCGCGGGCCTTGAAGCGCTCCTCCCACTCCTTCAGCCGCGCCCGGTCGATCCGGCGGACGTACCAGGCCTGGGCGGGAGCGGTGTCCAGCCGGGCGCCCACCCAGCGGCCGGCGGCGAAGTCGACCATCGCGCCCGCCAGGCTCCCGGACATCACCAGCGCGAAGACGAGCCAGACGGGCCAGCCCCCGCGCACTGCCCACACCCCGCCGAGCACGGTGACGGTGTCGCCGGGGAAGGGCGGGAAGACGTACTCGACGAACGCGCCGGCGGCGATCAGGGCCAGCCCGGCCGGTCCGGCCTCGCGCATCAGCCGGTCGAGGGTCTCGAGCATCGGGGCCGGAAGCCTAGCGCGGGGCCAGCAGCGCGGCGCCCTCGGCCACCGAGTCCTTCAGGGCGGGGGTCACGCTCTCCGGCCCCAGGTACGCCTTCCACAGGGCGCTGGCGAGCTTCTCGTCGCGCACGCCGAGGTCCTCGTCGAGCGCCGCCGTGACCTGCCCGTCCGGGCGGGTGCGCAGGGCCAGCTTCTCGCCCTCGCGCACGTTGCGGACGGCGAGCTTGGAGACGAACGCCTCGACGCGCGGCCGCGCCTCCTCGCCCAGCGCCTGCAGCAGCACCCAGGTGAAGGCCTCGCCCAGCTGGCCGCGGTCGACGTTGCGCAGGAAGACCAGCTCCGCGCGCTTCTCGACCGGCATCTCCATCAGGTGGCGGAAGAACTCCGGATCCTCGCGCAGGGAGCGCGCCAGCTCCTCCCCCTGCTTGCCCGCGTGCGGTACGCCGCCGGGCCCCGCCAGGTAGCGCGCCAGCTCCGCGCGGCCGGCCTCGGCCTCGACGCAGAAGTCGATGGCGTACACGCTGAAGAACAGCTTCTTGCGAATGCCCGTGCCCAGGCACACGAAGCGCGTCCCGGAGACCACCGGGGCGCGCTCGAACTGATGCGAGCTCGAGGGCTCCACCAGCGGGTCGGCGGCCTGCGCCCCCGCCGGCGCGGCGAAGAGGAGCAGGGCGGCGAGCGCGATGTGCCTGGCGGTGCGGGGCATTTGAGACTCCAAGAGTAGCCGTCCCGCCGCCCCAAGCAAGGCTCTTGCACGGGGGCCGTCCACCCCGAGCCCCGCGGCGGGCTGGGGAAGGGCTCCGGGCGAGCCCGGAGCCGAGGGGCGCCGTTCAGCGCCAGACCCCCACCCGGAAAGCCACGTTGTTGTAGCGGTCGGCGACGTCCACCACCGCCCCCACCGACCACCAGGTGCTGTCGTGGTACAGGCCGAACACGCTCCAGGGGAAGAGCTTGACGTCGAAGCCGGTGGTGAAGTGCAGGCGGGCGTTGGCCTGCGCGGCGCGCCCCGGCTCGAGGTACAGGCCCAGCCGCATCTGCACCCAGTTCTCGATCGGCTCGACCTCCAGCCCCAGCCGCGGCGTCACGGTGATCCCCTGGCCCGAGCGCGTCACGGTCTGCCGCAGGAGCGAGACCGGCGCCACCGCTTCCGAGACCGGCCCGGTCAGGAGCACCGTCGCGGTCAGCAGCTTCCGGGTGCGCGGCGAGTGCTGGTGGGCGTAGCGGCGCCGCTCGGTGAGGTCCGCCTCGTGCGCCTCGAGCTGCTGCCGCTCGTCGAGGCGCGCCTGGTCCTCCTCGGCCTGCGTGGCGTGGCGGGCCGCGCGGATCTCCCGCGCCCGCGAGAGCTCCGCGCGCAGCGGCCGGGTGTACTCGTCGGGGTTCTCCCACCGCGGGTTCAGCGGGCGCTCCCCCAGCTCGACGGCCAGCGACAGCTCCGCCTCCCAGGGCACCTCCACGCTCTGCGGGAAGTAGAAGTCGCCCGGCGCCACCAGGTCGCCGTCGGCGTTCGGCTTGAGCTCGCTGTCGGCCTGCGGCCGCGCGCTCACCGGCAGCCGGCCCACCAGGCCCAGGCGGAAGTGGCTGTCGGTGGGGGCGACGAGCACGCCGGTCTCCGCGGAGATGCCGGTCATCGCCAGGCGCGTGGCCTTGGTCGACTCGTCGATGAGCGAGAAGCCCACCAGCCGCAGTCCCACGCCGAACGTCAGCTGTCCCCGCCAGACGGACCGCGCCACCACCGCGTGCACCGAGTAGAGCGAGGCGGCGTAGCGATCCGCGCCGGAGGAGGGCGTCTGCGAGGTGGACGAGGTCAGCGAGTAGCGCCGGTCCTCGACGGTCAGCCCGATGCCGGTGCGCCCGAAGCTGCCCAGCAGCCCGATGCTGGGGACGTAGTAGCCGTCGTAGCGGTACTCCGCGGCGCGCAGGCCCAGGTTCTCGACGTCGGACCCGAGGATGGCGGTGGGGAAGGAGATGCCCAGGGTGAGGTCGTAGTCGAACCAGTGGTACGACCAGGGCACCCGCACCGCCGCCGCCGCCGGGTTGATGGGCACGGCGTCCACGCCCTCGGCGATGGCCGAGAACGAGCCGGCCAGCCCGATGACCCGCGACGCGGAGACCACCTGCCCGGAGTAGAAGTCGATGGCGTAGCGCGAGGTGCGGATGCGGCTGTCCTCGGCGCCCAGCGGACCCCCGGCGCGGGCGGCCGAGGGCCAGGCCGCGAGCAGACACGCGAGCCCAACGACGGCGAGCGGGCCGAGGGGGAGCGGGGCAGGGCGAAGGCGCGGGGCGGACACTCTGGGCGGCAGCCTACTACGACAGTTCCGGCGAAATCCGGACACCCGAGCCAGGCGGGGAGGCAGCGGATCTCGCGGGGTTGGGAGCGCGGCACGAGGTCTGCTACAGGCTGTGACCCGGAGGGATGGCGATGACCGGCTTCCGCGCACCTACGGCTTCTGGGGGGAAAGCGGCCTCCTTGCTCGGAGGCGAAAGGGTCCGGCGTGACGACGCCGACCCGACCGCAGGAGCGAGACGAGCGCCGCGAGGAGGGACGCGCCCGACCCCGCGCAGGCCCGGCCGCTGGGCGATCGCCCTGTCGGCGTTCGCGGGATTCCTCTGGGGCTGCGCGGGAGCGCCGGCGGTGGTGGCCCTCGCCTTCTACGCCTCGGGGCTCATCGGCAATCCCCGGACCCAGGAGTACAACCTCCAGCCGGTCACGGGACCGAGCCCCGGGGACCTCGGCTGGCTGGCGGCGTCGGGGCTGGCCACCGCGGTCGTGGTCTGGGGAGCGGTCCGGGTCTTCCGCCGGGCGCAGTCCGACAACCGCGCGCTGGGCTTCATGGTCGGATGGGCGCTGCCGTTCGGCTTGGCCTCGATCGTCGCGGCGCTCTTGTTCCTCCTGAACGCCCTGCTCGTCCGGGGCCCCGCGTAGTCGCGAGGCCCCGCGGTCAGGAGTCCGAGCCTTCAGCGGCAGCAGGTGTGCGTGTGCCACAGCGGCGCCGAGCCGCCGTAGACCACCACGTTGCCGTCGCCCTGGACGGCGAGTGAGGCGCCGGGGTGAGCGGAGGTGCCGGTGGACCAGACCACGCCCGACGGCCCGTAGAGCACCAGGTTGCCGTCGCCCTGCATGACGAGCGAGGTGGTGGCCCTGCCGCTGGTGCGCGACGACCACAGCGGCACGCCGCCCTGGTAGAGCACCACGTTGCCGTCGCCCTGGTGGACGAAGTGGAAGCGCCCGTCGCAGGAGACCACCGACTCATAGGGGCCGAGGGCCGCGCCCGAGGGCAGCGCGCCGCAGCCGGCAGGTGGGTCCGCGGGAGACGGGGTGGCCGGAGCGGGGTCGGGATCCGCGGCCGGGGCGGGCGCAGGGTCGGCGGGAGCCGGGGCGGGCGCAGGGGCGGACTCGACGGCGGTCCCGGTGGCCCAGAGCGAGTGGGCGCCCTGGTAGATGACCGCGTTGCCGTCGCTCTGCACGGTCAGCGAGGCGCCCGGATTCCCGTAGGTGTGCGTGTGCCACAGCGCCTTGCCGGTCGGAGAGTAGAGGACGAGGTTGCCGTCGCCCTGCATCGTCAGCGCGCGGGTCGCCTGGCCGTGGGTCCGGCTGTTCCAGAGCGGGAAGCCCTGCTGGTAGAGCACGACGTTGCCGTCGCCCTGGTGGACGAACTGGAAGCGGCCGTCGCAGGAGAGGACGCCCTGGCCCGGGGCGAGCGACTGGCCGGAGGCGAGGGTGCCGCAGCCGGCGGGGGCCGGAGGAGGAGGAGGAGGCGCGGCCGGGGCCTCGGGGCAGTGGCCGCGCGCGCCGGGGTTGTAGACGACGCCCAGGTGCGTCGGCAGCGAGCGCAGCGATCCGTCGGACGGCGAGTTCACGACGCGGCCGTCGACGACCATGGTGGACGAGCCGCCGCCGTCGAGGTTGAGCGCCCAGTGCGCGCCCAGCGAGACCAGGTAGTCCGCCGCCTCGCCGCAGGTCATGCCCAGCCGCCCGGCCCCGGGGTTGCGGCCGTCGACGACGACCATCAGCACCTTGCGGCGGTCGGCGGTCAGGCCCAGCAGGGTGCGCGGGTGCTGGACCGAGCAGGTGTAGGAGCTGTTGGGGAGCACCGCGTGCTGGGCGACGCCGTCGTGGACCAAGGTGAGCAGGCCGGAGACGACCTCGCGGTGGCCGGTGGCGGGAGCGTAGGCCTCGTGCATGTGGACGAGCGTGGCGAGCCCGTCGCCGAAGGCGGCCTGGCCGAGGTCCCCGGCGTCGTCGGTCCCCCAGAACGCTCCGCCGTGGGCGGTGGGGCCGCGCGGCGTGCGGCCGTCCGAGTGGCCGCCATTGATGGCCAGCATCGCCCCGGCGCGCGCGGCGAAGGAGAGGGTGGTGCGCGAGCCGTCGGCGGCGTTGGTCGAGCGCAGCTCGATGCCGGGGGCGCACAGGTCGACCTCGGCGACGTGGATGCTGCGTCCCGGGGGATGCACGTTGCGGTAGACCACCGCGGTGGAGAGCGCGCTGGCCGCGATGCCGGCGCCGTCGCCCTCTCCGTCTTCGATCATCCCCACGCCGCAGCCGGCGACGAGCACCAGGGTCAGCAGGGCAGAGCCAAAACGCTTCATCTGGGAATCTCCTCGGCGCACCTGCCGCGCGAGAGGATTCTCGCGAACCGAACACCGGAGGTGTGGGCGCCCCGGACGACGGCGCGACATATGTCGCGGCGGCTGCGACAAATGTCGCAGGGAGGGGGGCCTAGTAGTCCCGCGAGTACACGACGTTCGCCCCGCCCCGTCCGGCGTCGCCGTACTGGCTCTCGATGCTGACGTGGGGGCTGAGCTGGTACTCGACCCGCACCTCGTTGGCGTTCTGCCCGCGGTCGGTCTCCGCCCCGAAGTTGCGGCGGTAGCCGACGTAGACCTGGTCCGTCAGGTAGGTCCCGGCCTCGAGCTGGGTGGCCTTGAGGCCCTGGTCGCCGACCTCCACCTGCAGCACGTCGAGCGGCAGCCGCGTGGCGAGCGCGCGGCGCAGGCGGTCGGCGGCGATGCTGGTGAGCACCGAGGCCGCGCCGCCTGAGGCCACCCCGGCGGAGCCGCGCTTCAGCTCGCGGCGACCGGTGGCCAGCAGCGTGGCGATCTGCTGCTCGTCCAGCGGCGGCTCGCTGGACATCTCGAGCCGCGGCGAGCGCGCCGTCCCGGTGACGTGCACCAGCACCTTGACCTGCTCGCGCGGGTTCTCGTGCACGGCCTGCACGTCCAGCCGCGGGTTGCCGGGAGGCTCGGCGGACCAGAAGAGCCGCCCCGAGGCGAGCTCGAAGCGCCGGCCGAGGACCTCGACCCGGCCCTGCAGGGTGCGCACCGAGCCGGTCAGCTCCGCCGGGCCCCGGCCGACGTCGACGACCGCCCGCAGGTCGGCCCCGGCTTCGATCTTCGCGTCGCTCGACTGGACCCAGAGGTCGGAGGCCGCGTGCGCCACGAAGGTGAGCTGGTAGCCCCCGCCGTTCGCCTGCGGGGCCTGGGGGGCGCCGTCGCGGGCTTGGCGCCGGCCCAGGATCGGCCCGCCGACCACGACGATGTCGGGGTTGCGGTCCAGGCCCTGCAGGTCCTTCGAGCTAGCCTGCGGCAGGTCCACCACCAGCCTCGAGACCTGCAGCGAGAACAGGGCGCGCGTCGCCGACAGCTCGCCGGTGACCTCCCGCGTCTCGCCGGTCAGGTGCGCCACGAGCTGGTCCTCCACCACCAGCGGCGCGTCCGAGACCGCCACGCGCGCCGACACGCGGTACGGCTCGGAGGTGGTCGCGCGCTCTCCCAGGAGGCTCAGGAAGACGGTGCCGGCCCCGGCGCGGCCGGTGAGCGCGGGCAGGTCGATGCGGAGGTCGCTCACCGAGAGCTGCAGGCTGACGTCCCGGTAGGTCCCGTAGCCCGGGATCTGGAAGGCGCCGCCGCGCAGGGCGAGCGTGCCCCGGGGCGAAGGCGTGCCCAGCGTCCCCGCGAGGCTCGCTTCCCCGGAGAGCGTCCCGGCCATCGAGCGCAGCGACCGCGAGAGGCCTTCGAGCACCGCCAGGTCGAGCGACTTGGCCTCGAGCCCCGCCTCGACGGGCACCTGGGACCAGGCGACGCCCCGCGCGAGCGAGGGCAGCGAGAGGTCGACCTTCAGCGAGCCGCGCGCCTGGGCCGTCCCGCCCTTGGCCGCCTCGATCGTCGCCGTCGCGTTCGCCGCCCGGTCCCGGTAGGTCCCGCTCGCCGCGATCCTCGCCAGCGGCTGCAGGCCGCTTCTCAGGTTCTCGACGCGCACGCCCCACTCGACGACCGGGGCCGAAAGCGTCTGGGAGAGCGTGGCGCGCCCGAGCAGCGTGCCGTGCGCCGCTTCGCCGTCCACCGCGAGCAGGGATTCGAGGCCGGTCGGGCCGAGCTCCAGGGTCGCGGAGACCGGCGCCGCCGAGAGCGCGGCGAGCGTGCCCAGGTCTTCCAGCGGCGAGCCCAGGCGCGCCGCGAGGTGCGCCAGCGGAAGCGACAGGAGCGTGGCATCCCCGGTGAGCTCGAGCCCTTCCTCGCCGGCGGCCAGCCGGGCGGCCCCGGCGAGGCCCTTGAGGGTCCCGAGCGCGCCGTTCTCCAAGGTGACCGAGACCTCGCCGCGCGGACGCCAGGCCGAGCCGTGGAGGGCCGCCTGCAGGCTCGCGGTGCCCGCGGTTCCCGCCGGCAGCAAGGTGCTCTCGAAGGCGCCCAGGACGATCGCGGGCGCGCGCAGCTGGGCGGTGATCGGCACTGCCCGGAGCCTCGCGAGCGGCGGGAGCGAGGCCAGGGCGCGCAGCGAGATGGCCGCCGTGCCCTCCAGGTGCGCCGCGCCGCCGGCCGTCTCGAGCTCGGCCTTCACCGTCGTCTGTTGCTCGGCGACCAGGTCGAGAACGAGGCCCGCCGCGGGGACGCCGCCCCACATCGCGTCGGACAGCCGCACCGAGGCCTCGAGGCGGGGCTGCCCGGCCGTCCCGGAGAGGCGCGCGCTCAAGCGGCCGGTTCCGCGTTGGGGAGCGGGGATCCCCAATCGCTCGGCGAGGTAGCGCAGCTGCAGGCCCGCGAGGTCCACCGACGCGGAGGCAGGCGCGCCGGGCGCGGCGCCGAGGAGCAGGCGCGGGAGGTCGGCCGAGAGCGCGGCGGTGGCACCCAGGCGCTTCAGGTTCGCCGTCCCCTGGATGCGGTCGGCGGTCAGGTTCGCCTGCGCGGTCATGTCGAGGGAGTCCAGGCCGAAGCCGCCGAGCCCCGCCGCGGCGAGCGTGGCGCTGAGCTGGGGCTGGCGCGTCGTCCCGCTAAGCTGGCCGCTCGCGCTCACCAGGCCCGCCAGGCGCCAGTCGGGGCGCACCAGGACACGCGGGAGCTTGGCGAGGTCGAGCTGGCGGGCCTCGAGCGCGACGTCCAGCGCGCCCCTGGCGATGCCGCCGCTCGCCTGCAGGCTCTGCTCCCCGGAGCGCAGGTTCAGGCGGTCGACGCGCACTCCGCCGCGCAGGTCGACGACCGCCGGGCCCGCGAGCTGCCACCGCGCGTCCTCGGTGGCCAGGGTCAGCTCCTGCAGGCGGCCGCCGCGCTGGTCCTTGTCCAGCTCGCCGGAGACGCGCGCGCTCACTCCGGCGAGGCCGGTGGTCGACAGCTCGGCCGAGAAGCGACGGCCGTCCGCGCGGACCTGCGCGTCGAGGCGGGAGAAGGGCAGCTCGCTGACGGAGCCCTGGTCCGCGCGCACCGTGGCCTCGAACGCGGTCGGGCGGCGAGCGTTGGGGAGCCGGGCCTCGAGGTGCAGGCCTTCGACCGAGAACGCGCCGCTCTCGAACCTTTGGAGCGAGCCCGAGAGCCGCACCACCGGGGCCCGGGCGCTGCCGGTGACGCGCGCCGTGAGCGAGCCCGCGCCCTCGACCGTGGGGGCCTCGCCGCCCGCCAACCTCGCGACCGAGTCCGTGAAGGACTTCAGGTCGCCCATGGTCAGCAGCGCCTTCAGGTCGAGCTCGCGCAGGGCCATGGAGCCGGTGACGCTCGCCCTGCCGCCCGGGACCGCCACGACGAGGTTGGGCAGCAGCTGCTCGCCGCGCAGCGAGATCGTCCCGGTGGTCTGCGCGAGGGTCACTCCCCGCACCAGCGAGCGCGACAGCTGCAGCGTCAGCTCGCCGCTGCCCGGCCTGGGCTCGCCGGCGGCGAAGCGTCCCGACACCGTGCCTGCGAGGTTGGTGGGTGGGGCGCCCTCGATCGTCTTGGCGAGGTCGAGGCCGGTCAGGGTGGCGGTCGCCACGGCGGAGAGAGGCGAGAGCTGGGCGCTGGCCTGGATCTCCAGCGCCGGCAGCGAGAGCGAGGCGGTGGCGCTGCGGGCGTCGAGGGTCGCGCGTCCGGTGGCGGCGAGGTCGGAGGCCAGCGGCAGGTCCGGCGCGAGCGCGTGCACGTCGCTGCGCGCCAACCGCAGCTCGCCGATGCTCGCCTCCAGCGCTCCCGCCGCGTAGCGCCCGGTGAGCCGCGCGCGGGAGTGGGCCGCCTGCAGGTCCAGCCGGTCGATGGTCAGGGGATCGTGCGGGCTGCTGCTCGAGCCGCCGTGGGCAGCGACGACGAGCGCGATGGGGCCGGAGAGCGGCGCCCCGAGCGCGCCCTGGAGCTCGAGCGCCAGCGAGGTCCCGCCGCGCCGATACCGTCCGGAGCCCTCGAGGCGCACCTCTTCGACCTCGGCGGTCGGCGCCGCTCCCCGCGCGGGGCGGTACTCGGCGCGCAGGCCGGAGGCCGAGGCCGCATCGATCGTCAGGTCCCAGTCGAAACCGGCCCCGCCGCCCTGCTTGGGCGGACCCGGATTCCTCGCGGCGATGGCGCGCGCGAGGTTGAGGCCAGCCGGGTCCTGGACGAGCAGCAGCTCCCCTCGTTGCAGGGCGACCCGGCTCAGGTGGATGCGCTTCTCGGCGAGCTGCAGCAGGTCGGCCCGGGCCTCGATTCGCTCGACCCGGGCGACCAGCCTCCCCTCCGGGTCGAAGAGCGCGACGTCGGTCAGCACCAGCTCGCCGCCGGCACCGAGCATCTCCAGTCCCCCGATTGAGAGCCGCCCGGCGATCTCGCCGTTGGCGGCCGCGAGCACCTGCTCGCGCAGCCGGTGCTCGCCCGCGGGGGTCGAAAGCCAGGAGAGGAGCGCCCAGGTCCCGAGCGCGACGACGGTCGCCAGGGCGGCGACCGACCAGGCCAGCCGCCGCAGCAGCTTCCTGGCCTTCGCCTGCGCCCTCTCGCCTGGCGTCAAAAGGCCTCCCCGATGCTGAACTGCACCGCGAAGCGCGAGATGGGTGCCGGTTGGGCGCCCGCGGGCAGGTCCGTAGCAAAGGTGAGGTCGAGCGGCGGGTTGTTCACGCGCCAGGCCACGTCCAGGCGGATAGGTCCGAAGAGCGTCCGGTAGCGCACGCCCAGGCCGACCGCGAAGTTGAGCTTCTGGAAGTCGAGGTCCGTCAGCTCCGGCGTGACCTCGCCGGCGTCGACGAACGTCACCAGCCCGAAGCTCGCCGGCAACGGGATGCGCACCTCGAGGTTGGCGCCCACCATCGCGTTGCCCCCCACCGGGAGCACGTCGGTGATGTCCGTCCCCGGGTCCTTGCCGGCCTGCTGGGCGTTCTGGCAGGCCTGCGTCTTGGGGTCGCGATAGCGGCAGGCCACGAACGAGGGGGCGAGCTGCCGGTTGCCGAAGCCGCGCTCCGAGGTCCGCCCTCCGAGGAAGAAGCGGGTGAGCACGCTGGAGCCGGCGCTGCCGAAGGACTTGAGCGCCCCCGCCTGGACCCGGGCCGCCACCACCACCGGGCCGAGCGGGACGTAGTAGCGGATCTCCGGCAGCAGGCGCACGTAGTCGTAGCCGCCGCCCAGGTACTTCCAGCCCTCCTGCAGCGAGAGCGCGAAGTAGGCGCCGCGGGTCGGCTCGACCGGGTTGTCGCGCAGGTCGTAGGCCACGCGCTGCTCCAGGTAGGCCAGCCGGCAGATCTGCCCGGCGGCGGCGCAGGCGTCGAGGACGGCCTCCTGCGAGGTCGCGGTCACCGCCGACGCGGCGGCCCCGGAGAGCTTGAACAGCGAGAACTGGTAGGAGGGGACGAACTCGAACCGGCGCCGCCAGCGGTAGACGAACCCCACTCCGGCGTGCGCGTCGACGTAGCGGAAGGCGGCGTCCACGCCGCGCTCGACGCCCAGGTTGAGGGTCAGGCTGGTGTTGTGGCCGATGACCTCCGGCTGCTCGAGCTGCGCGCCCAGGTTGAAGGCGACGTCCAGCTCCGGGGTCTGCCGGTTGAAGAGCACCCAGAGGCTGGGGAGGTAGACGAGCGAGGCCGCGCTGGTCAGCGACAGGCGCCGCAGCCCGCCCAGGAAGTTGCGGTGCGTCCACTCGACGCTCACCCGCGGAAGCTCGGTGAAGCGCGGGTCGAGCCCCAGCCCGGCGCCGACGCGCAGCGTCCGGAACGGCGCCTCGCGCACCGAGACGACCACCGGCATCAGCCCCGCCTCGCGGTCCGGCGCCCCGTGCATCAGGCGCACCGTGCTGAAGACGCCCAGGTCGAAGACGCGGCGCTGCGCCTCGACCAGCGCCGAGGCGCGCCACGGCGTCCCCGCGGGCAGCTCCTCGCGCGCCTCGACCTCGATGCGCCCGCGGGGCACGTCCTGGACGCCGGCCACGAAGATCCGCCCGAAGCGGAAGAGCTGCCCGGGCTGCGCCTCCAGGGTCACGTCCGCCCGGCGCGTGGGCAGGTCGACCACCGCCCGCCCGCCCACGCCGGCCTCGGCGTAGCCCGCCTCGGAGAGCCCCTCGCCCAGCTTCGTCTTGCAGGCCTCGTAGTCGGCCTCCCGGAAGATCTCGCCCTCGCGCAGCGGGCAGGCGTGCAGCAGGCCCGGTTGCAGCGCGTCGGGAAGGCCCACGAAGGTGAGGCTGCGCACCCGCGTGGCCGGGCCCTCCTCGATGCGCAGGGTGACGTCGACCTTGCCCTTGCCCGCCGGCGTCACGGTGCGCTCGGCGATGCGGGCCTCGTAGAATCCCTCGGCCTGGTAGAGGCGCAGGATGCGCTTGAGGTCGGTCTCGAGGACCGCCTCGTCGTAGTAGCGCTTGGCGGCGAAGGGCACCCACGAGCGGCCCTCGGACACGATGCGCGCCTCGATGGTCTTGGCGGGCACCGCGGGCCCGCCCTGGATGGTCAGGCGGCGCAGCTCGGGCGCGTCCGGGGTGGGCGGGGGAATCGTGGCGCAGCCCAGGGCTGCCCACGCGAGGAGCAGCGCCAGGGCGGCGTGGCCTCGGACGGTCATTTCCAGCGTCATACCCGCGGGGGGCGACGCTGGGTACGCTCTCGGCCGCCCTGCCGGGCGCACCGTTGGCCGCTTGGAAGTGCCTGAAGCCATGCCCCTCGGAGGACGCGGGGCCCGCGGGGCCATTCGTGGGCGATTGGTAAAAGATTGGTGTCCGGCGAGGCCGGGGCTCGGGGGTGCGGGCGGATCCTCGCCCGTCGACCCTTGCGCGAGCACGTCGGGGCGGCGCCGGGAAGGGAGGCGGGCGCGGGCTGTTGAGGGGGCCATCCCAAAGGAGACCGACGTGCCCTCTGCCCGCCTACGCTGCCTCCGCCGCCTCGCCCCGCTGCCCCTCGCCCTGGCCCTCGTGCTGGGCATCGCCGCTCGGGCCGGCGCCGAGAATTTCCAGGTCCTCCAGGACTCCACCGACGCCAGCCACCAGGGCTACACCGTGGTGCGCGTGTGGGGCACGCACCGCGAGATGGGCCGGGCCGTCGGCAAGGCGTTCGCCGCCGAGATCGACGCCTTCCTGCCGAAGCTGCGCTCGACGCCCAACTACCCGGCCATCCGAACGCTGGTGGCGAGCACCGTCTGGTCCCCCCAGCTCGAGGACGAGATCGCCGGCATCGTCGACGGGGTGAAGGCGGGCGTGCCGGCCTCGACCCTCGACGCGGTGGACGTCAAGGCGCTCAACTCCTTCTCGGACTGGAGCTACGGGGTCGCCTGCCGCTCGCACTCGGCCTGGGGGCACTTCGTGCAGGCCCCGGTGAAGACCTTGTCGACGCGCCGGCTCGACTTCGGGACGCCGTTCGACCTGGCCCTGCACCACGTGGTCTACGCCTTCGAGCCCAGCGACGGCTCGCCGCGGTGGGTCAACCTCTCCTGGCCCGGGGTGGTGACGGTCATCACCGGGGTGAACGCGCAGGGCACGCTGTCGTCGCTGCACGACTTCAACTCCGGCACGGTCAGCGGCAGCGGGCTGACCTTCCGCAGCGTCGCCGCGCGGCGGGCGCTGACCGAGCCGGACGCCGCCACCCTCGACGGCCAGCGCGACCAGGCCACGAGCCTGCTCGGCGCGCTCCGGGTGGCCACCGGGACCTTCATCAACTTCTTCGCGCCCGAAGGGCACGGCGCGGTCTACACCTGCGCCGCCGGCGCGGCCTGCGGCGCGCCGCGGCGCCCGCAGTCGGACTACTACTCCGGCGACGTGCTGGTCACCGCCAACGCCCAGACCACCGGGCACAGCGTGCCCTCCGGCGCGGAGTTCATCGACGCCTACTACGCGCAGGGCGGGGTGAAGACCCTGGAGAGCCATTTCTCGCTGATGGGCACCACCGGCCTGCACCTGCTCTCGCTGGCCTACCGGGGCGCAGGGGACATGTCGATCTGGGTCAACGGCCGCGGCCGCTCGGATCGGCTGGAGCTGGAGTGGAAGGACCTCTTCCCGGCAGCGCCGGCGGGGCCGGATGCGGGGACGGTCGAGCCGCCGGCGGCCGACGCTGGCCAGCCCGCCTCCCCCGACGCTTCCCAGCCGGCCCCGGGCCCCGACGCCACCGTGACGCCTGCGGGGCCGGACGCGGGAGCGGCGGTCGAGCCGCGCCCGGATTCGGGCGCCACCCTGCCGCCCGCGGCGGACGCCACGACGCCCGGCCCCGCGTCGGCCGATTCAGGCTCGCCGCCGCCGGCGGACCAGCCTCCGGCCGGCGGGTGCGGCACCCGCGGATCGCCGATGGTCCTGATGGCCCTCGGGACGCTCGGCGCCGTGCTCCTGCGCAGGAAGTCGATCGCCTCGCGCCCTGCTCTCGCGACCGTTCGCCTGAGGCCAACCGGTCGCAAGTAGCGGCAAGCGTCAGCGCTGCGCCCCCCCCCCTCGCTCGCCGCCTTTGGTGGACGGCAGGAGGAGGAGCGTCTCAGGGGGCCGCCTTCGGTCCCTCTTCGCAGGCCTTCGCAAACCGCGGGCTCGCCTGGTCCCCTTGTGCGCGCCACTGGTCGCAGCCCGCCTTCCGGGCCGAGGCCGGGCCGCCAGGAACTCGTGCAACTGGAGCAGGTGGGCGGTCTTGGAGCCGCCCAGATAGGCCGGGCGCCCACCCCGGGCACGGGTCGCCTCGCCGCAGATCCGGTCGCGTTGCGGCAGGCGCGGGCGGGCAGGGCCGGGTCACCGGCGAGCGGCAGCCCGGTCAGAGCCCGGCCGCGGTCCGCACCGCCTGCAGCAGCGGGTCGCGCTGTCGGGGCAGGTCGCCTTGTCGGACCCAAACGGCAGTCCCCGCTTCTCGCCAGCCCCTTCCTGGTCGGTCTTGGAGCGCCGTAGCGTCAGCTCGAGCCCGTCGGAGTTGAAGACCAGGTCCTCGACGGCGAGCGCGGCCAGCTCGGAGCGGCGCAGCGCGCCGGCGAAGCCCACCAGGAGCAGCGCCCGATCGCGGACGCCGAGCAGGCCTTCGGGCAGCGTCCTGACCAGCGCGCGGAGATCGCCGGGCAGGAGCGGCGAGACTCGGCGCTGGGCCGTGCCGTGGGTGCGCCGGATGCCGGCGAGGACCTCGCGCACGCGGGCCGCGCCTCGAGGCGACTCGTGACCGGCAGTCTTGTGGGCCTGGCTGATGGCGGCGAGCTCGCGGGCGAGGGTCGCCGGCTTGCGGCCGAGCTGGGCGCGGTCGGCCAGGTAGAGGGCGACGGTCTGCGGAGCGGCCGGTAGGAAAGGAAGGCCGTGGGCCTGGCACCAGGTCGTGAAGGTCCGCCAGTCAGCCTGGTAGGCCGCCAGCGTGCGCGGGGCCCGGGAGGCCTTGGCGTAGGCCCTGGCCGCGTCGACGAGGCCCTGGGGCAGCGCAGGCACGTCCTGGGAGGCCTGCGGCGGGGGGGCGAGCGGGTTGGGGTTGGGCATGGGATGCGCTCTCGCTTGTCCTTCCTGGCGTGGCCCCGATTTTTCAGACACGTCTGAAGAATCTCCTGACGTCCGCTAACGATCACTTAGCGGACCTTAGAACGCCAGCGCGGCGCCGAGTTCCCCAAGATGGGGTACCTACACCTCGACGCGCTCAAGGCTGCTAATCGCGTCCTGGTCGACTACCACCATCGCCTGCCACTGTCGGCCATGTGGGGAGAGGGCCTCGCCTCGTCATCCGACGGGCAGCGGTTCGGCGTCCAGGCCAGCTCTCTGCTCGCGTGAGGGCTACTTGGGTCGCCTCGTACTGGCCGCCGAGCGTGCTGCGAGCCGGGGCTCGAGGCCCACGGCTTCAGGACTGACATGAAACCGCACGCTGCCACGCGCGATCAATTTCGGACGTCAATGACGATCGAGCAGAGGGCTCCCTCGGGCCCCCTAATTGTGCGTACTCTGGTTGGGTCGATGCCGGAGGTGTCTACGCGCATCGAAACAAGCACCACCAGTGCCATTCCCTCGCTGAGCAGTTTCTTGTCGACGTCGCTGAGTATCCGGCGCTTCCGCAGTCGCCTTGACAAGGGAGCAACGCAGGCGACTTTGCGCTGCCAAGTCGTAGGGATATGGATGGTAACCGTCCCTTCAGCAAGGAGAGAATCCCTTGCCTTTTGGCTCCAATCCGGCTCGCTCATCGAGACGATGGTCATGACCGACCTATGATCCGCAAGGTGTGAGCGTGCCGCTCATGCAGTCGATGAACTCCGAGACCGCCTTTGCGACAGCGGGAGCGCGGGACTGCAGAAATTTGAAGTCGACTTCGTCACCTGCACCAATCATCTGCACGATGCCCTCAATCGCGGCCACTTTCGTCACGAAAATCGCCCAGCACATGGTGAATCGCGGGCTATTCGGTTGGAAATTCCTGAACACCTCCTTTGCCTTGGAGGGCGCTTTCTACTTCGTCGCGCGAGACGTTGGTGTTTGCCGGTCTACCCGCCAGGACGTCAGTGGTGGTGTCCCGCATCTGGTGGAAAAGCGCGCGTAGCGCCCTACCGGCGGGCCGTTGATGGCCTGCGTGTATAGCAGGTCGGTCGGACATGCCTCAATGCACCTAGGCGGCGGCTTTCTTGTCTGCCCGCTGTTCACTC
>DASXVQ010000205.1:0-13284 GCA_036504155.1 Myxococcales bacterium | reverse complement strand
GATGCCGCCGGCTGGCCGCTCGCACGAGGTCCGGGGTCGGCACCTCGTCGTCGGCGTTGGTCAGGAAGTTCCAGCGGTCCGTCGCGTCGAGGGTCTCCATCACGAGCAGCGTCTCGCGTGCGGGACCGCCTCGACGCCGCTGGGTTTCCACGGGCAGACGCATCGCACGCACCTCAATCGGGCCTTTCTCTCCATCGCGCACCCGGTGATGACTCCACTCGCTGACGGGCGTGCGCTTGGCGACGATCTTGGTGGCGTGCCACTCGGGCGGCCGGCCCACTTCACCGCGGAGCCGGCGCACGCTCGTGGACGACGGCACCTCCATCAGGTACCGCTCGCCGCGCGAGGCCAGGCTGTCGCGAAACGCGCTGCACCGGCCGTACTCGTCGTCCGCGACGATCCAGCTGTGGGGGAGGTGGCCGGCGTTCGCCAGCAGCAGCTCGTCCCCCAACTCCCACGCCTTCTTGAAACGCACCTCGGCAGGAACGTGCGTCTTCTTCCGCCGCGCCTTGTCCGACGCCCACTCCCGAGGCAGGTAGAGCCGCCGGTCGATCAGGACCCCCGACCCCTTGCCCGCGTAGGCCAGGTAGATGCCGACCTGGCAGTTCTCCACCTTGCCCAGCCGGCCACACCACTGGCGGACGACTCCCACAGAGGACGCGGCCCTTCTTCGGGACTCCCGAACCGTCGAGTACGAGCACTCCGTCGGACTCCCCCAACTCGGCGGCCACCTCCGTGCGGAGCAACGCGAGGATCGGGCTCTCGCTCCAGGCGCTCGCGCCCACGAAGTGCTGCAGCGGGCCTCGAGCCTGGCCGCTGGCGATGGCAATCGGCTCGACCGATTTCCGCTCAGAGCCACCGACGAGGCCGCCGACGAAGGTGCCCAGGTGCTCGCCTTGGGACTCCAGCTGCATGAGCGCCTGGTAGGGGCGGGCAAACTCGACGAGCCGAGCAGAGATCTCCTCGATGTCCTCAGCGCTCAGTTCGCCCACGTCGACTTCGCCAGCCGGGTCCCGCCGTCTTCCCATGTGACCGCCTCCGCGCAGCTCGAGGCGCAGAGCACCTTCAGACCTGCCCGGCCAAGTCAATGGGTATCTGTAAGTAGTTGGGTTTGTTGGGTTTCTCGACCACTGCGAGTTTCAACCCGGCGACGAGGGCGAGTTGAGACAGTAGAGGTAGTCACCGGGACTGGAGGGTGGGCAGAGAAACTCGTCCGAACCAGGTCAGCTGATTGGATACTTCGAAGTGACGGCGGCGTCGAGGTGCCCATGTCGGTCGCTGAGATTGCCCAAGGCTCGAAACAGCGGGCCAGCGTTCTGCTCGCGCCGGGAGCACCGCTTCGTGAACTGACCCGATATCAGCTCTTCTGGCGGATGCACTCGGACGCCGCCGTCAACGAGATTGCAGTTCCCGCGAACGACTCGAAAGGCGAAAGGGCCGACGCCGCCTGGACGACCTGGTCTAAGCAAAGGGAGCCGCCGAAAGCCATAGACGCCCCGGTCCGAGTCGAGAAGACGGAGGTCCGCGGGGAAACGTGCAAGTCGTGGCTTTCCGCACTGACGGTTCCGATATCGGGGACGGCCATCAAGGTCGTCGTCACCCAAGGCAGCGAGTCGTTCACCGCAATTCTCCCCGTTGAACGTGGCAGAGCGAACCTCGAGGGAGGGAGGTGCGGGGACCTCGACCTTCGGTCAGCAGGCAAGAGCCGTTTGCGAGTAACACCTATGGGCGCAACTGGCCAAGTTGGGCCGACTACCGAAATGGAACTTACAGTGCCTCAAATTGACTGACGGAACCGCGGCCGGCCACAGCAACAACGGCACCGAGGCGCCACGCGGACCATTCCAAAAAGGCCCCAGCGCCCGCGTGTCGCGTCGCCCGGCGTGGGCTAGGGTGGTAGGCGCAGGTCGGGGCCTGAACGCGCACGTAGGCCAAGTCCGGCGCTTTCGTGGGCTTCAGGCCTGGGCCGTCGGCTTTACGTACCTGCGCATCCCCTGCAAGAACTGGAAGGCCGGCGGCTCCATCCGCGAGCAGCTGACGGCGCTGGGCATCCTCAAGACCAACGGCCACGAGGCCTTCCGCGGCGCGCTCACGGTGCCGCTCTTCGACTAGCAGGGTCGTCTGGTGCAGGTCTACGGGCGGATGGTCGGCGACAAGCTCCGGCCCAGCGTCCCGAAAGACCTGTGGCTCCACGCGGACCGGCGCGGGGTCTTCAACCTGGCTGCCTTCGGTGCCTGCGACCCCGTCATTGTCGCGGGTGGCCTCCTCGACGCCCTGGCCTGGTGGCGCCGTGGGCACCGCAACATCACCGCTGTCCACGGCCTGGACGGGCCGACCGCGGAGTTGGTCGCCGCCTTCGAGCGCCGCAAGGTAACCAGGGCAGTGCTGGCGTTCACGGGGGCGGACGTTCTCGCCGCTGAGCTGGAGGCGCGTGGCATCCGGTGCCTGCGAGCCTCGGGGCCGGATGACCTCCCCGCGCCGCCGGACCTAACGCCTTCGCCTTCGCCCACGTCGGGAGCTCCAGACTTCGTGCGGCGCACGATCACGCTCCTTGGGGTGAAGGGGCCACTTGAAGACGGAATCGAAGTGGCCGATGCAGCGGGTCGGCAGGGTGAGAAAGCCCCTCGCGATTGATTTCGGCGAGCAGCTTTTCAATTGCGCGAAGCTCGGCGCGATTTCCGCTCGGGTCGAGCGCGATGGTGATGCGGGATTTCGCCGCCTGGATATTCCCCACGGCCTGTGAAGAGGTTCTGCAGGGCCCGCTTCGACTCGGTCTCGGCCGCCAAGTATTGCCGCAGGCGGCCTGCCAGGTGGTCCTCCGCGGTCAGCGCAGCCACACGCACGGTGTCGACCAGCAGCTTGTACTCCGGCAGATGGCGCACGAGTCTGCTTCCGACGGGCCGCAGGGCCTGCGGACCCTGATGGTCCGCTACCTGGAGTGGATGAAGGTGACCACTGCCGCTGCGTTCCTCTGTGCGCCAAGCCCAAGGAGGACGAGACGGAGATCCGCACCCTCGTCGCCAGGTCCTCCGAGGTCGTCGGAGGCGTCGCGACGGTGGAGGTCGAGCTTGTCGAGCTCCCGGACCAGGGCCGCACCGGGAAGCTGCGCCCGGTCTTCGACGGTGCGGCCTGGAAGCTGGAGCCCGAGAACCTGCCCAAGGGCGACTGGCGCTGTCCGCTACGAGAGCTCGGCGCCGGGGTCGATGGCCCACTGCGCGTAGGCCTGCGAGCGCTCCGCGGGGTTGCCCTCGAAGCGCAGGTAGCCGCGCGACTCGAGCGTCTCGACCAGGTCCTCGGCCTCCAGCTCGGAGCAGCCGAGGATGGAGACGACCAGGTCGCGCATGGTGGCCTTGCCGCGCAGGTAGCCCTTGGGCTCGCCGGGCGGAGCTCTCTGGCGCAGGTCGCTCGCGAGCTGCGCCAGGTCGACGTCGTCGATCTGCATGTCAGGTCACTTCTCCGGGGACGGAGGCGGGGGCAGCGGGACGTTCTGGCCGCCGGTTCCGCCGACGCCCTTCATGAACTTGGCGTCGATCTCCTTGGCTATCCGCAGGTGCTCGTGGAGCGTGGGGAGGGTGTTCTCGGCGAAGGTCCGCACGCGCGGGTCCTTGGCGTAGCGGGTCTCGTGGTCGAAGGCCTTCACGTCGCGCTCGTGGTCGCGGACCATGGCCGCCATGTACTCGCGGTCGAAGGCGGCGCCGGTGAGCTTGTGGAGCTTGTCGTAGGAGGCCTGGCCCTTCTTGCTCAGCGCGGTGGGCAGCTTCTCGCCGACCTGGGAGGCGAGCGTCTTGAGCTCCTGGTTCACCTTGCCGTGGTCGGTGACCATGCGCTCGCCGAACGCCTTGACCTCGGCGTCGGTCGCCTTCTGTGCGACGAGGTCGCCCAGTCGCACCTCGAGCTGGCCGCCCTGCGCCGCCTCGTGGATGAACTTGCGGTCGGAGTCCGAAAGCTTGGACCCTTCCGCCGCCCAAGCCGCTCCGCCCAGGAGGACCAAGGCGAGGGCCAAGCTGAGTCGATGGGTCAACATGGTGCACTCCTTGCGCGCGGGAAGCCCGGCAGCGCGCCCGTGATCTAGCCAGAGGCGCGGTGCGGGACCACGGCCCTGCTAGCGCAGCGTGGGCGTGACCTCGAGGGAGGTGCCGTCGGTCGCGAACCGCAGCGCCCCCGACTGGTCGGTGCGGTGCACCTGCGCGCCGACGGCGAGGTAGCGGGCCACCACCTCCTCCCGAGGGAACCCGAAGCGGTTGCGCCCGACCGAGAACACGACGTGCTGGGGGTGGACGGCCCCGACGAAGCGCTCGGTGGAGCTGGTGCGGCTGCCGTGGTGGGGCGCCTTGAGCACCGTGGCGCGGGGGGAGGACGGGCCCGCCAGCAGCGCCTCCTCGCCGAGCTCCTCGACGTCTCCCGGGAGCAGGAACGCCACCTCGCCCAGGGAGACCCGCAGCACCAGGCTCGCGTCGTTGCTCTCCAGCGACTCGTCGCGCGCCGCGGGGTGCAGGACCTCCACCGCGCAGGGACCGAGAGCCGCTCGCTCGCCCGCTCCGAGCTCACGAACCCGGACGCCCCTCTCGCGGGCGACCTCGAGCAGCCGCGCCAGCAGCGGCGCCTCGTGGTCCAGCCCCTTGGCCATCCACAGCTCGTCCACTTGCACCCGCTGCAGCACGGTGACCAGCCCCATCAGGTGGTCCGGGTGGGGATGGGAGAGCACGGCCGCGCGCAGATGAGTGGCGCCCAGCTCGGCGAGCGCGGGGACCACCACGCGTGCCCCCGGGTCGTAGCGCCCCGTCGGGTCCCCGCCGGCATCGATCAGCGCCGCCTCTCCGCCCGGAGCCTGGAGGACCGTCGAGTCGCCCTGGCCCACGGCCAGGAAGGTCACGACCAGGCTCTTCTGTGCGAGCGGCGCGGCGAAGCGCCCGCCGGCGAGCAGCAGAATCGCCAGCAACGACGGCAGGATGAGCCGCGTCCTCGCCTTGGGCTCGAACGGGAGCATCGCCAGCCCGCCCAGGCCGCAGTACCAGGCGAGTTGGAAGGGGAGCGAGGGAGCCGGCACCAGCGCCGAGGCGAAGGGGAGGGTGCCGAAGAGGTGCGAGAGGAAGAGCAGGGCGCGGGCGAGCGGCTCGGCGCAGCAGACGAGCGCCGCCGCGAGGCTCTCCCCGAAAGGCAGCGCCGCCGCGGAGAGGGCCGCCGCGCCGGTCAGGCCGCTGGCGATCGGCAGGGCCACGGCGTTGGAGAGGACCGCGACCAGGGAGGCGCGGTGGAAGGTGGCCGCCACGAGCGGGGCCGTGGCCAGCGAGGCCGCGAGAGAGCCCACGGCGGCCCCGAGGGCCGACTCGCCCCAGCGCCGCAACTTGCCGCGCGGGCTCTCGTCCGTCAGGTCAGGCTTGGCAATGGGCACGAGCGTGCGCAGGGGCTCGGAGAGCACCATCAGCCCCGCGACCGCGGCGAAGGAGAGCTGGAAGGAGATGGCCCACAGGGACGCCGGGTCGTAGGCGAGGACGGCCAGCAGCGAGGCTGCGAGCGAGCTGGGCGCATCGGCGTCGCGGCGAAGGGCGACGGCGAGGAAGAGGGCGGACGCCATGATCCCCGAGCGCACCGCCGGGACCTCGGCGCCCGCGACCCACACGTACAGCCAGGTCGCCGGCAAGGCGCTCAGGGCCGCGACCGCGCGGACGTCCACGCGCAGGAGCAGGCGCTCGGAGCGCGACAGGAGCCAGCGCAGCGCCCGGTAGAGCCCGGCGGCGACCACCGCGATGTGCAGGCCGGAGACCGAGAGGATGTGCGCGAGCCCGCTGGCGCCGAAGTCTTCGTTGACGTCCGCCGACAGGTCCGAGCGATCCCCCACCGCGAGCGCGCGCACCAGCGCCTGGGCTGCGGGCTCCGGCACGGCGAGGCCGGCAACCCGGCCGTAGCGCTCGCGGAAGCGCTCGGCGGCGCGGGCGAGCGCCGGAGGTGGAGTCAGCACGGCAAGCTGCTTCTCGACGACGAACCCGGTCGCGCCGATTCCGTCCGCGCGAAAGCGCGCCTCCAGACCGGGCGAGCCGGGGTTTGCCTCGCGCGGTGGCGGCGACCATCGAGCGACCGCCTTGATGCGGTCGCCTGGCCAGAGCTCGACCGGGTCCATCGAGAGGCGGGCCCGGTAGCGGACCTCCGCCCACGACGGCTGGCCTTCGAGCCGCGCCCGGTCCACCCGGACGACGACGGTCTGCCGGCCGGACCTGATGGCGCGAGGCTCCTCGACCACCGCCTCGATGGCCCAGACCGACTCGTCGTCGGCCGGTGCGCCGCGGGTGCGCATGTGCAGCGCCTGGGCGCCGGCGCCGCCCGCCGCGAAGGCCAGGAAGACGAGCAGGGTGGCCATGCCGGGGGCGGCGCGCGAGAGCGCGGCCGCAAGGGCGCCGAGCAGGGCGGCGACGCCCAGGAAGGCAAGCGCAAACTCGGGGGAAAAGGCCCCGGAGAATGCGATTCCAATACAAAAAAGAAGAGCCGCCCCCACCAAGGGTCGGCGGCCCGAAAAGGCCAGGACCCCGCCCACCGCTCACCCCTCCCGCATCCCGAAAAACCCTGGAATTACGCCGGAATAACCATCGAGGCCCGGACGTAGCAAAGTGCAGCCGCATCTTATTCGGGTGGTGTCAGAGCCGTCAAGTTCGCATTGACCACCATCGAATTTCGTGGTATTTAGGTTTCCTTTTTTCGGGGCCCAAACCAAGGAGTCCGCGTGCAGGCATCGTTCAAGGTCGGCGACAAGGCAGTCTACCCGGGCCAGGGCGTTGGGGAGGTGATGGGGATTGAGCACAAGGAGGTCGCCGGGCAACGGCAGTCCTTCTACGTCCTGCGGATCCTCGACAACAACATGCGGATCATGATCCCCATCAACAAAGTGAACCAGGTCGGCCTGCGCGAGATCATCAACGACCACGACGTGCGGCAGGTCTATTCCATCCTGAAAGAGAAGGACATCTCGGTCGACTCCACGACCTGGAACCGGCGCTACCGGGAGTACATGGAGAAGATCAAGACCGGCAGCGTCTTCGAGATCGCCGAAGTCCTCCGCGACCTCTACCTGCTCAAGGGCGACAAGGACCTGTCCTTCGGCGAGCGCAAGATGCTCGACACCGCCCGCTCGCTGCTCATCAAGGAGCTCAGCCTCGCCAAGGAGTGCGACGAGGCCGAGATCGAGAGCGACCTCAAGCGCATCTTCAACTGCTAGCGCTCCTGCACAGCCCATGATTTGCGACGCCTCCGCATCCGCGGGGGCGTCGCCGTTTAAGGGACCATGGCCGACCCCAAAGCCCGCGAACCCGAAGCGCTCGACGACGACGACCTCGATCCGTCCGCGTTCAAGCCACGCTCCACCGGCAGCCTGGGGCTGATGCTCGCCTTCTCGGCGCTCGCCCTCGCCGGGTTCCTGCTCTTCGACCTGCGCGCGGACCTGGCCTTCTGGTTCGGCTCGGGCCAGCCCGTCGACCTGGGCGCGGCCGGCGCCTACCGCCTCGAGCGCGCCGCCAACAACGTCCTGGCGCAGGCCCAGGGCTTGCCCGGGCCCGTCGCCAGCCGCTTCCGGCGCTTCGGCCAGAGCTACGAGATCGTCGCCCTGCGCGGCACTCCGCTCCTCGTGCGCCGGGCCTTCGCCGGCGAAGACCCGGCCGCCAAGCCCGACCAGGCCCCGCTGACCGCGGTGGGGCGCCTGCTGCGCGACGACGCCATCCCCGAGTACGAGCAGGCCTTCCAGAACCTGGTGCAGAGAGGGGAGGCCGTCCCCGCCAACGATCACCTCTGGGTGCTGCTCGACGGCACCCGGCCGCGCTCGGGGTGGACCACGCCGGCGGCCATCGCCGGGCTGCTGGCCATCCTCGGGCTGAACGCCTTCACGCTGGTGCGCTTCTTCCGCGCCAAGGCGGCGGCGAAGGCGAAATCCAAGAAGTGAAGAAGACCGCTTACTGGTCGAACGCCTGATCGGCAGCAGAGCGGGCGTCGTCGGCGGGCGGCGCCTTGCCTTGCGCGCCACCGCCGCTCTTGGCCTTGGTCAGCTCTTCCTGCGCCTTGACGTTCTCGGGGTCGTACTTGAGGGAGCGCTGGAGGAGCTGGATGGCCTTGGCGTTGTCGCCCTTCTCCAGGGCCTGCGAGCCGGCCCTCTCGAACAGCTTGGCCAGCTCCCCGCGAATCTGTCCGCCGAGCTTGCCCCAGCCCTTGGACAGCTCGTCGTCGATGGCGAGCGCGGTGGAGTAGTGCTTGATGGCGCCGGCGCCGTCCTTGGAGGTCAGGCAGCCCTTCGCCGCGCTGATCTCCGTCTTGAATTTGGCGATCTTGTTGGCGAGCCCCGCGTTGCCGACCGACTTGGCGGCACCGATGGCGCCGTCGAGGTCGCCCGCCTCGTAGAGCGCCATGGCCTCGGCCGCATCCGACGTGTCCACCGAGGACATCGGGGCCTTGGGCGTGTAGGCGATCTTGGTCGGGGCCTTCTTGGGCTGGGCCTTGAGCGGCTTGTTGTTGTCCAGGGCGTCGTAGCGGGGGGCCGTGCTGTTCTTCCTGGCCTCCTGGAATACCTTGGCGGCCGAGACTTCCGTCGGCTGGTCGAGGTTCAAGTCGCCCCTGCCCTTGCTGCCCTTGGTCGGCGGCGTCGGCTCGGGCCGGTCCACCTCGGGCTCGGGCTCCGGACGGGGCTCGGGCCGGGGCGCCGCGACCGCGATGGGCTGCCGGGGTTCGGGCCTGGCGGCGAGCGCGACCGCCGCCTTGGCGGGCAACGCGGCGACCTTGGACTCGTCCACCGGGGCCGGCTTGAGCTTGGAGAGGACGAGGACGCTGAGGATGCCCAGCGCCACGGCCGAACCAAAGACGGTGAACTTGAACGCCTTGCGCTCGGTCAGCGGCGTGTTGTGCGTGGAGGTCCCGGCGCGCGTGCCGGTGCCCGTGCCCGTGGCGATCTCGACCCCGTAGCGCAGGATGAGGACGGCCTTGCCCAAGGCGATCTCGTCGCCGCCAAAGACCTCGACGCGCCCGGAGATCTGCCGGCCGTTCACGTAGGTGCCGTTGTGACTGCCGGCGTCGTGGACGAAGAAGCGTCCGCCCTGGCGCTCGAGGATGGCGTGCTCGCGGCTCACCGACGGGTGCGAGAGCTTGAGCCCGCTGGCCGACGAGCGGCCGATGACCATCTCACCCGAGGGGATGGGGACGTTGCGACCCTCGCCGGGGCCGCGGTCGACGTAGAGGAACGCCGGGTCGAGCGCCGGCCCGCGGCCCACCGGCGGGCCCGGACGCGTGCGGTCCGCCGGATACCGACGGGGATCCACCTCAGGCAAGGGATGCGTGTCCGAGGGCATGGGCGGGTTGAAGGAGTCCGACGGCAGGGGCGGGTTGAACGACTCCGAGCCGTTGCTCAACCGCTGCTCGTCATAGACGCCGGTGGGCACGGCCCGCTGCGGGTCGTTGGGGAGGACCTTGGTCGGCGGCAGGGCGGGGGCATCCTCGTCCACGTCGTCGAACTGCTGGTCGAGCGACTCGAAGTCGCCGGTCTCGAGCCGGATGGGCTCGTTCGAGTGCCCATTTCGGCGGGCAGGGGGGCGTCGTCGGGGGTCCTGTGCCATCGATTATCCGCTCGGATTTGCGCTGGTTTCATCCTACGCCGCAGCAAGCAGCCTGCCAAACAACCTGACAGGGGCCCGCAGGGCGGGGATGCGCAAAATCTCCAGGGTTTTCAATGCTTGCCACGCTTCGGCTGCCGCTCACTCCGTTGACGATGGGTACATCCATACTCCATTCGGGCCTGTGAACGTGACCGAAAAACAGCCACTTAGCTGTTCAGACCGGGTCGGGGGCCCGCGCCGCCGGCCTTCCCCTTCGAACGGGCGGGCGACCGAAAGGTTGTGTGTTAGGATCCCCGGCCCTTTTCGGGCAGAGACATCGAGAGGATGGCGACCATGGAGATCCGGACCTTCAACACGCTGACCAACCGCAAGGAGGCGCTCCAGCCGCTCGTCCCCGGCGCCATCGGCATGTACGTGTGCGGCCCCACCGTCTACGACATGAGCCATGTCGGGCACGCCCGCGTCTACGTCACCTTCGACGTCGTCGCCCGGTTCCTGCGGCACGCCGGCTACAAGGTCACCTACGTCCGCAACTTCACCGACGTGGACGACAAGATCATCAAGCGCGCCAACGAGCGCGGCGTGAAGTCGACCGAGGTCAGCGAGAAGTACATCGCCGAGTTCCTCACCGACATGGCCTCGCTCGGCGTCGAGCGCCCCACGGTGGAGCCCAAGGTCACCGAGCACATCCCGGAGATCATCAGCCTCATCCAGAAGATCATCGCCAACGGCAAGGCCTACCAGTCGGGCGGCGACGTCTACTTCGCGGTGCGCTCCTTCGACGGCTACCTCAAGCTCAGCAAGCGCAGCCTGGACGAGATGGAGGCCGGCGCCCGCGTCGAGGTCGGCGACAAGAAGAAGGACCCGCTCGACTTCGCGCTCTGGAAGGCCGCCAAGCCCGGCGAGCCGGAGTGGGAGAGCCCCTGGGGCAAGGGCCGGCCGGGATGGCACATCGAGTGCTCGGCCATGAGCGCCAAGTACCTGGGCGACACCTTCGACATCCACGCCGGCGGCAAGGACCTCGTCTTCCCGCACCACGACAACGAGATCGCCCAGTCCGAGGCGGCCAGCGGCAAGCCGTTTGCCAGGACCTGGCTGCACAACGGCTTCGTGCAGATCGACAACGAGAAGATGAGCAAGTCGCTGGGCAACTTCTTCACCATCCGCGACGTGCTGGAGAAGGTGGAGGCCGAGGCGCTGCGCTACTTCCTGCTCGGCACGCACTACCGCAACCCGATCAACTTCTCGGACGTCGCCCTCTCGGACTCCGAGCGGCGCATGGACTACCTCTACGAGACGCTGGCCAAGGCGGACGAGAAGCTCGCGGGCAAGGAGCCGACGCCGGGCGAGCTGCTCGAGAAGGAGAAGGTCGAGAAGGTGGTCCCCAGCTTCGAGGCCGCGATGGCCGACGACTTCAACGCCGCCGACGCGCTGGGCGGGCTGGGCGATCCGTTCGCGCTGATGAACGAGCTGGCCGAGAAGCCCAAGAGCAAGGACAAGACCGCCGTGCTGCGCACGCTGCACCGGCTGCGCAAGGACATGGACGTCATCGGCAAGGTGCTGGGCCTGTTCCAGCAGGACCCGAAGGCGTTTCTGCAGCGGCGGCGCGAGAAGAAGGCCAAGGCCAAGGGCATCGACGGCGCGATGGTCGAGCAGAAGATCGTGGAGCGCGCCAACGCCCGCAAGGCCAAGGACTTCGCCGCGGCCGACCGCGTGCGCGACGAGCTGAAGGCGCTGGGCGTGGAGATCATGGACACGCCGACCGGGACGACCTGGAAGGTGCTGTAGCCGCTCGATGGCGCTCTACGCCGCGCTCCTCGCGCCGTCGCTCGCCGTGTGGATTGCGGCGAGCATCTGCCTCATGGCGGACGGGAAGATCGTGACCGGCCCGCCGGCCGGCAAGCAGTTCGGGCTCGGGCTCGCCTTCATGGCGACGCCGCTCATCTTCGTGGCGATTGGCATGGCGCACCCACAGGGTGGCGCCCTTTCGGTGGTCCCAGCTCTGTGGGTCAGCGTGCTGGCCATCGTGGCGAAACGCCGAAAGGTGTCGGTTCTCAACCTCCTCGGCGTGGCGCTCGTGGCGCTTCTGCTCCTCAACACGTGTTTCGTGGTGTTCGGCAAGACCCTGGTCGGCTTCTTCGCGGTCCTCGCCGGGCAGAACGTCGTATCGCCGCGCTAGCCGCATCCTCCCCACGCCCGATGCGTAATTCCCGTGCCTCGGTCACCCGACCGATCGCGCGAACCGCCCGTCCTCCGGCCCGTTGTGGCTAGGCAAAGGAGGCACACATGAAAGCGAAGACCTCGAAGTGGACCCTCGCGGCGTACCTGGGCGTCCTCGGCGGGATGCTCTGCTCCATCGTCGTCATCACCCTGTTCTTCGGGCCGAACATCCGGGCGCTGTTCGCGGCGTCGTCCAACGCCCTCGGCGGCTCGGACGACAGCGCCAACGTCGCCTATGCCGGCAGCGCCGGCATGCACTTCGCCTCCAAGCGGAAGGCCATCCAGAACTTCGGGTCCAATGCTCAAGGCGACGAGGGCGGCTACGTCCCGCCGCAGGCCACTCCCCGCGACCCCGGCAACGAGTCCTACTCGCACCAGACGGACAACGCGTTCCTGGCCGTCGCCAGCAACCCGCTCTCGACCTTCTCCGCCGACGTCGACACCGCTTCCTACTCGAACGTCCGCAGCTACCTGACCTCGGGCTCGCTGCCGCCCGCGGACGCCGTGCGCATCGAGGAGCTCGTCAACTACTTCAGCTACGACTACGAGTCGCCGCAGCAGGACCCCATCGCCGCGCACATCGAGGTCGCGCAGGCACCCTGGAACAAGGCGCACCTGCTGGCGCGCATCGGCCTGAAGGCCCGCGAGATCCCGCGCGGGGAGCGCCCGGCCTCGAACCTCGTGTTCCTCGTCGACACCTCGGGCTCCATGGATGTCCCGAACAAGCTGCCGCTGCTCAAGAAGGCCTTCCGCATGCTGGTCGACCAGCTCGACGAGCGCGACTGCGTCTCTATCGTGGTCTACGCCAGCGAGACCGGCGTGCTGCTGCAGCCGACGCGCGGCGACAAGGAGGAGGCGATCGCCGCGGCCATCGAGCGGATGGGCGCCGGCGGGTCGACCAACGGCGCGGGCGGGATCGAGCTGGCCTACCGCGTCGCCACCGAGAACTTCCGCAGTGGCGGCATCAACCGCGTCATCCTCGCCACCGATGGCGACTTCAACGTCGGCGTCTCCAGCGAAGGCGGCCTCGAGACGCTCATCCAAGAGAAGGCCAAGACCGGCGTGTTCCTCACCGTGCTCGGCTTCGGCATGGGCAACTACAAGGACTCCAAGGTCGAGACGTTGGCCGACAAGGGCAAGGGCAACTACGCGTACATCGACACCGAGAACGAGGCGAGGAAGGTCCTGGTCGAGCAGATGGGCTCGACGCTCGTCACGGTGGCCAAGGACGTGAAGCTCCAGGTCGAGTTCAACCCGGCCCGCGTCGCCTCCTACCGGCTCCTCGGCTACGAGAACCGCGTGATGGCCGCCCAGGACTTCAAGGACGACAAGAAGGACGCCGGCGCGGTCGGGGCAGGGCACGCGGTCACCGCGCTGTACGAGCTGGTGCCGGCGGGCCAGGCGAATCAGGCGAGCGAGCTCAAGTACCAGAAGGCGCCCGCGCTGACCGCCGCCGCGGCGAGCGAGGAGCTGTTCTCGCTCA
>DASXVQ010000204.1:0-32370 GCA_036504155.1 Myxococcales bacterium | reverse complement strand
GGGCACTCCCAGCCCGACACGACCAACCGACCGACACGCCCCCGGCACCCTTCGGCGAGCTCAGGGCAGGCTCGGCCGGGCTCTACCCAGCTCGCCGGCTAATTGGTGGAAATCATCCGAAGAGATGTGGGGTGACAGCAGGTGGTTGAATTGTTCGGGTGTCGAATTGCTCGGGTGGGGGCGGGGCGGATGGGTCGCCGGGTCGGAGGCCCGCCCCCCTGCCCCTCCCAATCTTGCCGGCTCCCTGCGCTCTGCCGCTGTCGACCTCCATGCTTCACTGCGGCTCCTCGCTCGAACAACGAGGGAGGGGAGCTCGTTGGTTGCCTTTGGCGGCCTCTTGAGGAACTCACAACTCGATGTCTTCGTGAAAAGCGGCGGAGCAGGCACCGCTGGGAGGGGCAGGGGGCCGGGCCTCCGACCCGGCAGACACCCGACACCACCCCTGACGCTCTCGACAGGAGCGCCCAGCTTGCACCGAACCCCCGTCCCCACTCGTCAATCCACCGTCACCACCCGCCCCGCCGATGCTCACACCGCCGCGGACCCCATGACCGTCCAGAAGGCCCAGCGGAGGCGAGACCGGTGGCCCGGATGCCTTGGCCCTGCCGCTGGCGGCACCGGACCTCGCCGGCTCCAGGTGCGCTAGAAGCCCTCCCCGTCCTATGGTGCTGGAAGGTTCACTGAAGGAGGGCGCCTCTGCGCACGAAGCTCTGGCTGGGTGGGCTGCTGGCTGCCGTTGGCGCGGCGGCGACTGGCTGCCTCCTGCTGCGGCCTTCGGTGACTTGCGACTCGAAGCCGACGCCGTCCTCGGGACCGGCCGGCTCCGCCCGCGCACTGCCTCCCCATGCGCTGCTCACCGCCGAGATCCCCGCGGCCAGGGGCGAGCTCTCCATCCGCGGCCGCGTGCTGGGCCCGGACGGCCCCGTCGCGGGCGCCATCGTGGTGGCGGCCGCGAGCACGCCAGACGTGCTCTCGGAGATGTCGCTGGCTTGTCGCGGACAGGAGCACGTCCCCGTGCTGGGCTGCAGGACCGAGGAGGCGACAGCCCTCATCGAAGCCTCGGTCGCGGAGCGCCGGGGCGAGGCACCGCCGGTGGCCCGCGCCGTCAGCATGGAAGACGGCTCCTTCGCGCTCCAGGGCCTCGATGCGGGAAGCTTCGCGGTGTGGGCCGAGGTCCCCGGCGAGCTCATCGGGCTGCGCCTCGACGTCAAGGCAGGCACCGGGGGTGTCGAGGTCCGCATCGGTCCAGGGATGACCGTCCGCGGCCAGACGGTCGCCGGCGGCAAGCCGGTCGCGGGCGCTTCGGTCACCGCGGTCTTTGCAGCGCACGGTCGCTTCTTCGACGCCTCCTCGGGCAAGGACGGGACCTTCTCGATCGGACCGGTGCCTCCGGGAGAGCTCGTCGTCGTCGCCAACGCGCCCGGGTTCGTGCCGGGACGTGGCCGAGCGACCCGCCGCGAGCCGGACGTCGGAAGGGTCGAGCTCTTCTCCCCACTTGTCCTGGGCGGCAAGGTCTCGAGGGCCGGCAAGCCTGCTTCCGGCGCCATCGTGGGCCTTTGGAACGACGACGGCGCGAAGGAGCAGGAAGTCCCCGCGGGAGCCGACGGTGGCTTCTCTTTCTCGGGCCTGCGTCCCGCGGCCTACAAGCTGACCGCCCACTCCACCTTCGCCACGGCCCCCGAGGTGGAGCTCCTGCTCAAGAGGGATCTCCTCGATGTCGCGCTGGAGCTCGAGCCCGCCGGCGAGATCGTCGGGGTCGTGCGCGACCGATCGGGCGCACCGGTCGGCGGCGTGGAGGTCGAGGCGAGTGAAAGAAGCGTCGCTCGCACCTCGCCGGAGGGCGCGTACCGTTTCAAGGCGCTTGCGCCCGGCCGCTACTCGGTCTCGGTCTCGACCAGGGGATTCCTTGCGGCGGCGAGCCCCGTCTTCGTGGTGGAAGCCGGCAAGGAGACGACCGTGGACTTGGTGGTCGAGGCCGCCAGCCCGCTGGCCGGAGTGGTGGTCGACGAGGATGGCCATCCCGTCGAGGGCGCCGAGATCCTCGCTTCCTTCGCCCACACGGTCGACGGAGACCCCTCGGGCTCCGCCACCACCCCGAGAGACGGATCCTTCTCCATCGACCGCCTCGTCCCCGGCGCCTACGAGATCAGGGTCGAGCACCACAGCTTCGTCAATCGCCAGACCCCCCTCGCTTCGCCTTCCTCGACCGCGCGCATCGTCCTCTCGCGCGGGCTGGAGCTGACCGGAGTCGTGGTCGACGCGGACGGCAAGCCCCTCGCCGGGGCGACGGTGGTCGCCTGGCCCGACGAGAGGCCCGAGTTCGACGCGCGTCCCGAGGTGGGCTCGAAGTCGTCGGCGAGCGCTGAGCCCGGCGGCGGGTTCAGGATTCTGGGGCTGGCGCCCGGCGGGTACTGGGTCGCGGCGTATCTCGGCGGTCTCCGGAGCGTCTCCCAAGACGTGGTGGTCCACGCCCCAGTCACGCGGCCCATCGAGCTGCGGTTTCCGAGAGGCCTCGCCATCGCCGGGAAGGTGATGGGCAGAGACGGCAGGCCCGTCGCGAAGCAGAAGATCCTCGCATCCAAGATGCGCCACAGTCTCTACGACCGCGAGTCGGCGACGGTGACCGCGGACGACGGCACGTTCGCTTTCGAGGACGTCGATGCCGGAAGCTACCAACTCTGGTCGACGAATCCGCACGACCAGCCACTGCGCGTCGAGGCCGGCGACACCAACGTCACGATCCTCATCGATGCCAGCAAGGCGCGCGGCCGCGTGGTCCAGGAGTCGGGCAAGCCGATTACCCACTTCAGGGTCCAAAGCGAGACCTACCGCGACCCCGACGGAGCCTTCACGTTCCCGCTCACGGGCCTCGACACCGAATTCCTCGTCCTCGAGGCCGAGGGCTACGCGTCGACCCGGCGCAAAGTGACGTCAGCGACGGGCGGCGACGTGGACCTCGGCGACGTCGTGATGGCCAAGGGTCGCGCAGTCACCGGCAGGGTCCTCGACGCCCGGACCGGCGCCCCCATCGCAGGCGCGCTGGTCACGGTCGGCGCCCTCGGGCAATTGGGCAGGCTGGACACGGCGGTTTCGCTCAATGGCGGGGCCATCGAGACGCGGCCCGACGGCACGTTCACGCTGCCAGGCGTCGAACCGACCTCCGTGGGCCTCTTCGTCCGGCACGAAGCCTATTGCTCGCTCGAGCGCCGGCTCGGGGCAGAGGAGAGCACCGTGACCGTGCTCCTGGAAAAGGGCGCCGCGATCCGAGGAATCCTCGCCGACGCCTCCGGCAAGCCCGCCGCCTCGGCGAGGGTCACGCTGAGGAGCGAGAAGGCGTACCGGTTCGTCTTCGTGGAGGGCGGCCGGTATCGGTTCGATGCCGTTCCTCCGGGCAAGGCGACGGTCTCGACCAGCACCGGGGCCTCGCGGGTCATCGACGTGCCCGAGGCCGGTGAGATCGAGGTGGACTTCGCACCCGCCAGCGGCGGTGTGCACCTGGTGCTCTCCGTCCCCGAGGGAATCTCCCCCGTGCTGATCCCCGGAGACGCCCCGCTGCCTTCGAGCATCGAGGAGGTCTTGGCTGGAATCGGGTCGAAGCGGGAGGCCGACGGCGGCCAGGGCTTCCAGCACCTCTTGCCGGGACCCTACACGCTGGTCCTCGCGCGTTACGGCTCCACGTGGGTCGACGTCTCCAAGCAGCCGTTGCAGGTCGGGATCGAGCCCGAGCAGCGCCTGACCGTGGCCAAGCCCGCGGCGTTCGCCGGGACGATCCGCTTCTGAGGCCGGCCCTCCAGGCCTGAGCCCCGCCTTGCCCCTCTTCGCGCGGGAGGCCTGCTGTTCCCCTGTTTAGGGGATCTGGTCATGAAGAAGCCTGCGTTCGTCGTGACCTTCGCCGCTGCGCTGCTGCTCGCGGCCTCCGCGGCGGCGGCCCAGCCCAAGAAGAAGCCGGCGAAGGCCGCCGCGCCCGAATCCCCGAAGGCCTATTTGGGCTCCCACTCCTGCCGGAAGTGTCACGCCGACTACTATGAGAGCTTCCTGAAGAACGCCAAGAAGGCGCAGTCCTTCGCTGCCGTCGAGAAGATGAACAAGAGGCTGACTCCCAAAGAGCTGGACGGCTGCTACTCCTGCCACACCACCGGCTACGGCAAGCCGGGCGGCTTCGAGAGCCTGGAGAAGACCCCGGACCTGGCCCACACCGGCTGCGCGGTCTGCCACGGCCCGGGCTCCAGGCACGCCAGGTCCACGAGCAAGGCCGACATCCAGCGCCTGCCCGAGCTGGCCGCCTGCGAGGCCTGCCACGTGGCCAGCCGCATCAAGGCCTTCAACTACCGTCCCGTCCTTCGGGCCGGCGCGCACTGACCCGGAGCCCTTTCCCCCTTGCTCGGCCGCCTCCACCTGAAGGTCCTGCTCGTGGTCGGGAGCGTGGTGTGCCTGGCGATGGCGAGCCTCGTCGTCGCCAACCGGCTCTGGCAGAAGAGCACGCTGATCGAGAACGGCGTGGCGGCGGCGATGCACGTCTCGGACGCGACCTACGCGGGCCTCGCCGGACCGATGGAGGCGGGAAACAACCAGGCCATCGCGATGCACCTGGCGACGGTGGCCCAGACGATGCCGGGCGTGGAGATCTACCTGCTCGACTCCGACCGGGGCATCGCCTTCGCCAGCGTGCCGTCCGCGGTGGGAACGCCGCTGGCGCAGCGGCTCCCGGACCGCGAGCTGAACGCGGCCGTCGGCGCGGCGATGGGGCCCGCGGCGGCGGAGAAGCCGCTGCGCCTGGCCGACTCGCCCCCGGTCGTCCTGCGGCCCATCCGCAACGCCCCGTCGTGCTTCCACTGCCACGGCGAGGCGCGGCCGGTGCTGGGCGGCCTGCTGGTACGGCAGACGCGGGACGAGGTGGGCGAGCGGCTCTCGGCGGCGCTGTGGCAGACGCTGTTCGCCGGGCTGGTCGTCGCCCTGCTGGTCATCGGGCTGGTGTTCGGGCTCCTGAGCTCGCTGGTGGTGCAGCCGCTCTCGCAGATCGCGAAGGCGGCCGGGGCCATCGCCGCGGGAGACCTGACCGCCTCGGCGCGCACCGAAGGCAACGCGCTGGCGCGCCAGCTCGATCGGCTCGTGGGCCGGGACGAGATCGGCCAGCTCGCGCAGGTCTTCGGCGGCATGGCCGAGAACCTGCGCGGCGTCCTCAAGGACCTGCAGCAGGCGACCAGCACGCTCGACCAGCAGGCCGGCGCGGCCCAGGGAGCGGCGGCGCGGCAGTCGGCGATGGCCAGCGAGCAGTCGGCGGCGGTGAGCGAGACCACGGCGGTGGTCGCGCAGATCTCCCAGACCTCCAAGCTGTCGACGGAGCGCGCCGACGCCGTGGCCGGGACGTGCGACCGCACCGACGCGGCGGCCGCCTCCGGCCAGCAGGCGGTCTCCGAGGCGCTCAGCGGGCTGCAGCAACTGGCCTCGCAGGTGGGCAGCATCGCCAGCAGCATCACCGAGCTGTCGGAGCTGACCCGGCGCATCGCGGAGATCGTCGCCTCGGTCGAGGACCTGTCCGACCAGTCGAACCTCTTGGCGCTCAACGCGGCCATCGAGGCCTCGCGGGCGGGCGAGAGCGGCCAGGGCTTCGCGGTGGTCGCCGCCGAGATGCGCCGGCTGGCCCGGAAGTCGAAGGACTCGGCGGGCGAGGCGCGCAAGCTGCTCTCGCGGGTGGTGGCGGGCACCCGCGCCGCCGTGCAGGAGACCGAGGAGGGCAGCCGCCGCGCCGACCAGGCCGCGCACCTCGCCCAGAGCGCCGGCGGATCGATCGACGCGATGCCCGCGGCCATGCGCGAGTCGGCGGAGGCGGCCAAGGAGATCGCGGTGCACGCGCGCCAGCAGACGACCGGCGTCGATCAGATCGCGACCGCCGTCTCGCAGCTATCGGCGGCGGTGGGCGACAGCGTCGAAGGGACGCGGCGGGTGCAGGAGATTGCCGAGTCGCTGACCGAGGTGTCGAAGCGGCTGACGGGGTTGGCGCAGAGGTTCAAGGCCTGAAACCCTCCCCCCCGCCCCTCCAGCGGAGCTGGAGGGGAGCTCGCCTCTGCTTGCTCCGCTTCCCTGCGGAGCTACTGGCACCGCGGGCCCCCAGCTTGTTCGGAAGGGCTCAAGTACGACCTGGGACGTGGCGGTGCCAGCAGCTCCTACCGCGTCGTCGAAGGCAACGAACGGCCCCCCCTCCAGCTCCGCTGGAGGGGGTCGGGGGGAGGTCTTACCTCTCCAACCGCGCCCCCACGTCATAGAACGCCGTCCCCTCGCCATAGTCGGTGGCCTGCTGCGGCACGACGGCGTTGGCCGCCCTGCCCTTCGCCAGCGAGCCTCCGCGGTAGACGACGACCAGATCCCTGGGCAGCCCCACGTCGATCTTCACCAGCACCGTGAGCGTCCCGCGCGGCGTGACGAGCTTCGCCTTCGCCCCGTCGCCGAGCCCGCTCGCGCTCTCCGGGTGCACGCGGCACTCCATGGGACCCTGCTGCGCGTCCATCGGGTGCTGGCTCGTCTGCCACGCCTGGCAGGACGGGGTCAGCAGCTGCAGCGGCCAGGCTGGGTCGCGCAGCGCCGGAGCCGGCGGAGTCTCGACCAGGCGCGCCTGGCCCGACGGCGTGGGGAACCGCTTGGCGAACGGGATGGGATCCTGCCCCGGGTTGCGCGCGCTGCCGGCGGCGAACCACGGCGCCACCATGCGCTCCAGCGCTCGCGCGGGGTCGGCCAGCAGCGGATCCTCCGGCAGGTTCAGGCGCTTGCTCAGCTCGTGGCAGATCCACACGTCGCCGCGCACGCCCTCCGGCGGGTCGACGACCCGGTGCGCGCGCGCCACGTGGTGGTGGGCGTAGGAGCCGACCGCGTCGTCCTCCTCGAGCATCAGCGAGACCGGCAGGAACAGGTCGGCGCACTCCGCGGTGTCGGTGAGGAAGCCGTCGCAGACGACCACGAACCCGCCGGGCCGCTTGAGCGCCGCGGCGATGGACGTCGAGTCGGCGAAGGAGGCGACCGGGTTGGCGGCGCACAGCCAGGTGAAGCGCGCCGGGGGTTCGCGCAGCGCCGCCAGGTCGTGGGCCAGGGTGGGCGCGGCGACGGTGCGGCCGGTCGCCGGGGCGAGCATCGATTGGTCGAGGCCGCGGCGACGCCAGGAGGTGAAGTTGACCCCGCCGCCCGCGACGCCGACGTTGCCGCTGCACAGCCCGAGCGCGTCGATGCAGCGCAGGCTCGCCCCGCCGTTCTTGCGCCGCTGCAGGCCCCAGCCCACCCAGGTCGACACCGGCCTCTTGGCGCCGTAGAGCGAGGCCAGGAAGTCGACGTCCGCCGGCGCCACGCCGGCGAGCCTCGCCCAGCCCTGCGCGTCCTGCCGCGCGAGCATGGTCAGGAAGCGCTCGGCGTTCTCCACGCGGGAGAGGTCGAGGGGCGCGTCCTGCTGCAGGCGGCGCAGCACCGCCAGCGCCAGCGCGCCGTCGCCGCCGGGGGCCACGCGGATCACCCGGTCCACCAGCTTCTCCGAGGGCGTGGGGCGCACGTCGATGAGCACCCGCGGGACGCCGCGGCCCTTGGCCTCCTCGAGGAACGGCACCAGGTGGGGCCCGGTCTCGACCGGGTTCTTGCCCCACAGGACGATGGCCGCGCTGCTGGCCAGATCGGAGTAGTCGTGGTCGGCGCAGTCGCCGAAGTCGGCGCGCTGGGCCTCCTCGCCCGCCTCGCCGCAGACGCCGCCGCGCAGCGTGACCACCGGGCCCAGGCTGCGGAAGAAGTGGCCGACCAGCTCCTTGGAGATGCCCAGCGATCCGCCGGACTGGAGCAGCAGCACCGACTCCGGCCCCTCGTCGTCCAGCGCCGCCGAGAGCTTCTCCGCGGCGAGGTCGAGCGCCGCGTCCCAGGACACCGGCCTCCAGCCGCCCGCCTCGCGCAGCAGCGGCGAGAGGACGCGGTCCGGGGCGCGCAGCCGCGCCAGGTGCGAGCGCACGCGCAGGCAGGTGAAGCCGCGGGTGATCGGGTGGTCGGGGTCGCCCTTGAGCCTCGGCTCGCCGCCCTCGTCGACGAGGACCAGGGCGCAGGCATCGGGGCAGTCGTAGGTGCAGGCAGTGCGGAGCGAGGGCATGGGCGCCTGATGGTCGCGGCCGCGAGAGCGAGCGTCAAGGCGCCCGGGAACCGTCCGTCGGCAAACCGTAACGGCGTGCCGACATTGAGACCATGCGCGATCACCGGCGAATCCTCGGATCGCTGTTCCTGGCCTGGGCCGCCTTGCAGGCGGTCACCATGGTGCTCCTCGCCCGGTTCGGGGAGCAGGTATCCCAGTCGCTCGCCTGGACGCTCGTCCGCTGGGCGCTCGGGGCGCTGGCGGTGGTGGTCTACGGGCTGGTGGGGCTGAAGCTGCGCGCGCACGACCCGCGGGTCCGGGTGTTCGCCATCGCCTTCAGCGCGCTGGCGCTGATCTCGTTCCCGCTGGGGACCGCGCTGGGCATCTACGGGCTGTGGGTGCTGCTCAGGCGGCCGGCGGAGGCCCCGGCGTAGCCCGGCGGCGGAGTCGCCGTCGCGGCAGGGCCTCCCTCCGCCACCTTGGCGGCGGAGGCCCCCATGCCGGCCAGGTAGCGCAGGTAATCGGCGTTCTGGCCCAGCCAACGCCGGACGATCTGCGTGCCGACGACCTTGAGGAACGCGTTGGTGAGCGTGGGCGCCCCCCAGCGCTCCGGCGCCACCCCGAAGGCCCGGCCCACGGACGCCGCGGCGGCCTCCAGCCCGGTGCCCAGCGCCTGCCGCAGGCCGTAGTACTCGCCGTAGCAGCCAAGCGCGAGCCGCTGCAGCTGGCTGGGCGTGAACCTCTTGGGCCGGATCACCACGTGCGCACCGTCGTAGTAGCGCCAGACGCGGTGCAGCAGCCGGTCCTCGCCCTCCAGCCGGCGGAACAGCTCCGTCCCGGGGAACGGGGTCATGACCATGTACTGCACGGAGTCGACCCGCTGCTGGCGCACGAGCTCCGCGGCGGCGCGGATGGACTCGGGCCCCTCGGCGTCGGCGCCGAACATGAACATCCCGTGGACGTGGATGCCGTGCCGGTGGAACAGCCGGATCGACCGGCGGACGTCCTCGCCGGTCTGGCCCTTGTTCATCTCGCGCAGCGAGCCGTCGTCGACGGACTCGAAGCCGACGTAGACGCGGGCGCAGCCGACGCGCGCCATCTTCGAGAGCAGCTCCTCGTCGCGGGTCACGTCCGCCCGGACCTGGGCCACGAAGTCGACGCGCCGGTTGCGGGCGAGCAGCCCGTCCAGGATGGCGTGCGTCCGGGCGCGGTGGGCGGCGAAGTTGTCGTCGTAGAAGAAGGCCGAGGCCGGCGCGAAGGGCCGGGCCAGCTCCGCGAGCACCCGCTCCACGCTCATCGCGCGGTAGCGCCGGCCGAACATCGAGGTCACCGAACAGAAGTTGCAGCCGAACGGGCAGCCCCGCGAGAACATGAACGGATGCAGCGCCAGGCGGCCGGCGCCGACCAGCAGGCTCCAGTCGATCTCCGGCAGGCGGTCCAGGTCCTCCACCGGCCGGCCCTGGACGACGCCGGACTCGCAGCCGTTCCGCAGCAGGTCGACGACGACCTCCTCCGCCTCGCCCGCGACCACCCAGTCGGCGTGCCGCAGCGCCTCCTCCGACATGAAGGAGACGTGCGGCCCTCCCATGAGGACCTTCCCCTGGGGATTGCGCCGCTTGAAGAGGTCCGCCAGCTCGTAGCCCCGCTCCACGGTCGGCGTCAGGCAGGACAGCAGCAGGAAGTCGGCGTCGAGGTCGGCGGCTCCCAGGGAGCGCCCGAGCAGGTTCTCGGAGACGACCTTGGCGCGGAAGCCGGCCTGCTCCAGCAGGGTGCCCAGGTAGAGAGGCCCGAGCAGCGGCAACTTCGCGAACGCCGAGAACACGTGGGCCTGGGCCGCGCCGGGCTCGACGATCAGGACCTGGCTCCTGCGAGGACGGCGCACGGGCGATCCTTTCCCTGGAAGAGGACGAGAGGGGACGAGCGTGGACCCGCAGCTGCGCGCCGAAGCCGTGCGCGCTCCCTCCGCGCGCCGGCCCCGGCCCCTGCGGCTATCCCTCGGGCCCGGGGGCGCCCAGCCTCGCTCCCACGCTGAGCACCAGCAGCCCGAGGACCCCCAGCGTCACCCCGGCCCCCATCGCCAGCGAGGCCGCGTCGGCGCGCAGCCCCAGCGAGGGCAGGACCAGCAGGAAGCGCTCGCCGAGCATCCCCAGGGAGACGGCCGCGGCCCCGACGGCGAGCGTCGTGCGCATCCTTTTGAGCCGCTCGGAGAAGAGCAGCCAGAACGGGAAGGCGAAGACGCCGAGCAGCACGGCGACGGTCAGCGCCTTGAACGGCCCGCGCCAACGGGCGAGCAGCGGCCCCACCTCCTCCGGGACGTTGCCGTACCAGGTGGGCAGGAAGAGCGCCCAGAGCAGGTAGCTCCAGAACACGATGAAGGCGAAGAGGAGCTTGCCGAGGTCGTGGCGGGCGTCCGGCCCGGGGCGGCCGCGCGCGGCGGAGAGCAGCGCCACGAAGGCGATGGCCGAGACGAAGGCGCCGGTGAAGTAGTAGGCGGGGACGACGGTGCTGGGCGGCCCCGGCGCCAGCCCCATCACGAGGTCGTAGGCCCACACCGACAGGACCGCCACGTACAGCAGCAGGTAGGCGACCCCGGCCCGGCCGGCCCAGGCCCGGTCGCGACGCAGGCCGCGCAGGTAGAGCCCGCCGGCCAGGAAGAGGACCGCGCTCGCCGCCAGCAGCCTGGCGCTCATGGCGACCAGCCGCCCGCCGCTGCCGTCGCCCGCCGCCCAGGGGACGAAGCTCCTCGCCCCCAGCAGGATGACCGCCAGCAGCGCGAGCGCCGGCAGGAAGAAGGCGCCGGTCGACTCGGCGACGGGCAGGACCTCTGCCGCCCAGCGCGCCCGAGCGAGCCGCATCGCCGCCGAGAGCGCGATCCCCCCGGCGGCGAGCCCGGCGGCGAACAGCCAGCTCGCGCTGAGCGAGCCCAGCGCGGCCCCGGCGCGCCCCGTCGCCAGGGCGGCGAGGAAGGCCAGCACTCCGACCGCCCCGCCCGCCACCGCCAGCGCCGTCACCGGCCTCCCCAGCGCCGCGGCGCCCCTGCTCAGCAGCTCGCTCATGGCTTGGCCCGGTCCTGCACGGAGCGGATGAAGTCGACGACGGCCCAGCGGTCCCCGGGGGTGAGCCCCTCGCGCTGCGGCGGCATCGCCCGCCCGCCGAGGGTGACGGTGCCGAACAGGTACCCGTCGCTCCGCTCGACCACCGTGCGGTAGGCGAGGTCCGGCGGCGGCGGGAAGAACTTGGACACCGGGCCGTTGCCGCGGCCGTCCTTGGCGTGGCACGGGGCGCAGCGGCTCAGGAAGACGGCCTGCCCGCGCGCGAGCGCCTCGGGCGTCGGCGGCAGCGGGTTGGCCAGCTTCTCGGTCTCGTCCCGGTCCTGGTAGCGCGGCCCGGCCCCCAGCGCCACCGCGTGCTCCGGCTCGGGCCGCGGCTGCTGCTCCGGACGGATCGCCGCCTGGAACCACATGTCGGTCCGCCAGTCGTTGGCACAGCCCGTGGCCAGCAGCACGCCCACCACGGCGATTCCCAGACGAGCGAGGTCAGCCGCCGACACGGGTCACCTCCCTGGCGCCCGCCTCGCGCAGGAGCCGCTCGGCCGCCTCCGGCTCGCCCGCGGCGAAGACGCCGATCAGCTCCCCGGTGAAGCGCGACCCCCGGGGGAAGGCGCGCCGCCGCTCCCCGAGGGCGCTGCCGACGAAGAGCGCCACGAGGTTGGTGACGGCCCCGACGAGCACGGTGACCTCGAAGGTGACGATCACGAACGGAGGCAGGGAGACGATGGGCTTGCCCCCGGTCACCAGCGGCCAGGCCAGCGACGTCCCGATGGTCAGCCCCAGGCCGCACAGCAGCCCGAGGATGGCGCCGGGGAAGGTCACCCACCCCAGCAGCGAGCGCGGGCGCCCCAGGGCCTCCATCACCGCCGGGTAGTGCGCGGGCATCGCCACCCGGACGTCCTCGACGCCGCCCTGCCGCAGGGCGCGGATGGCCCGCGCCGCCGAGGCGGGGTCGGCGAAGCTGGCGAGCACTCCCGGCTCAAGCGGCATGGGCCACCTCCGGCTCCTCTCGGTGCGCGGCGTCCTCCTTGAGCTCGGCGATGGAGACCGCGGGCAAGAGCTTCACGAACAGGAGGAACCAGAAGAAGAACCAGCCGAAGGCCCCGGCGGTGATCCCCCACTCGATCCACGTCGGCAGGTAGGTGTGCCAGGTGAAGGGGTCGCGGTCGTGGGAGAGGGAGCTGGCGATGATCACGAAGCGCTCCAGCCACATCCCGACGTTCACGCCCAGGCAGATGGCGAACAGCGCGGGGACGGTGGTGCGCACCCGGCGGAAGAAGAAGAGCAGCGGCGCCGCCGAGTTGGCGGTGAGCATGATCCAGAAGAGCGGGGCGTAGGCGCCGCTGGCCCGGTAGAGGAGCGTCGAGCGCTCGGCGCCGGGCTCGCCGGTCAGGGCGAGGACGAACTCGGTGGCGTAGGAGTAGCTGACGATCAGCGAGGTGAGCAGCACCAGCCGCGAGAGCATGTCCAGGTGGTGGACCTGGATGACCGGCTCGAGGTGGAAGGCGCGGCGCAGGGGGACGAGCAGGGTCACCACCATCGCCACCCCGGAGAGGATGGCCCCGGCGACGAAGTAGGGCGGGAAGAGCGTGGAGTGCCAGCCGGGCAGCAGCGAGACCGCGAAGTCCCAGGACACGACGCTGTGCACCGAGACCACCAGCGGCGTGGCGAAGGCGGCGAAGAACAGGTAGGCCCGGCCGTAGTGGCGCCACTGCTCGCCGGTGCCCCGCCAGCCGAAGGCGAAGAGCCCGTAGAAGCGCCGCCGCCAGCCCCGGGCCCGGTCCCGCAGCGCCGCGGCGTCGGGGGCGATGCCCACCAGCAGGAAGACCGAGCTGACGATGAGGTAGGTGGAGACGGCGAAGACGTCCCACATCAGCGGCGAGCGGAAGTTGACCCACAGCATCCGCTGGTTGGGGTACGGGAACAGCCAGTAGGCGAACCAGGGGCGGCCGAGGTGCAGCACCGGGAAGAGCCCGGCGGTGAGCACGGCGAAGACGGTCATCGCCTCCGCCACGCGGTAGACGGCGGTGCGGAAGCGGGCCCGGAACAGGAAGAGGATGGCGCTGATCAGCGTGCCGGAGTGGGCGATCCCCACCCAGAAGACGAAGTTGGTGATGAAGCTGCCCCAGCCCACCGGCCGGTTGAGCCCGCTCAGCCCCATGCCGTGCACCACGATCCGCGAGTAGCACCAGCCCCCGAAGGCCGCCGTGGCGGCGCAGGCCAAGAGCAGCGCCCAGAAGCCCGGCCCGGGCCGGCGGTGGGTGGCCAGCACCACCTCCTCGACGCCGACGCGCGAAGGTTCGCCGCTCACGGCTGCTCCTCCCGGACCCGGGCGAGGTAGGTGACGGCCGGCCCGGTGTTCAGCTCCTCCAGCGCCGCGAAGGCCCGCCCACTCGAGGAGAGCGCGCGCACCCGCGAGCGCGGGTCGTTGGCGTCCCCGAAGACGATGGCCGCGCTGGGGCAGGTCTGGGCGCAGGCGGGGACGATCTCCCCGTCGGCGACGGGGCGGCCCTCGTCGCGGGCCCGGTTCTCGCCGTAGCGGATGCGCTGCACGCAGAAGGTGCACTTCTCCATGACGCCCTTGGAGCGCACCGTGACGTCGGGGTTGAGCTGCTGGTCGAGCGGCCGGGCGAACTGGGCGTCGCGCCAGTTGAAGGTGCGCACCTTGTAGGGGCAGTTGTTGGAGCAGTAGCGGGTGCCGACGCAGCGGTTGTAGACCTGCGCGTTGAGCCCCTCGGCGGTGTGGTAGGTCGCGTAGACGGGGCAGACCGGCTCGCAGGGCGCGCTGGTGCACTGCTGGCAGAGCATGGGCATGAGGTCGACCCGCACCTCGCCCCGGCGCTCCTCCAGGAAGCGCTCGAGCCGGAGCCAGCCCATGTTGCGGCCGCGCACCGCCGCCTCCTCGCCCATCACCGGGACGTTGTTCTCGGCGTAGCAGGCCACCACGCAGGCCTGGCACCCGGTGCAGCGGTCGAGGTCGATGGCCATGGCCCAGCGGTGCTTGGGGTGCGCGGGGGGCTCGTACATCACCGCGGTCAGGTCGGGCCGCTCGAGCTTCGGCGACTGCGGCGAGACCCCTCGGACGATCTGGCGGCCGTGCTGGTAGGCGCTGCCGGCGAGCACCGGCAGCGCGATGCGGCGGCCGGTGCGCGACAGGCTCGCCCGGGCCGAGCGGAAGGCGAGCGCCCCGGACCCGGGGTCGGTGGCCGCCGGCAGCAGCGCCAGCGCCTCCGGCCCGCCCAGCGGCACCGCGGCGGCGTCGTCGCGCAGGCCGGGGTTCACGGTGGCCGCCAGCTCGACCTGGCCGGCGGGCGTGGCCACGCGCAGCACCTCGCCCGGCCGCGCGCCGAGCCGCTCCGCGGCGATCGGGGAGAGCTCGACCCAGCCGATCCAGGAGAGGCTGGAGAGCACGTCGGGGATCTCCTTGAGCCAGGGGAGATCGGCCCGGTGACCGTCGCCGCGCAGCGCGCTGGGGAAGAAGACGAGGTCCAGCTCGCCCGCGGACGCAGGCGTGGACGCGGGCGCGGGCTGCTCGGCGAGCGCCAGCAGCGGCTCCGCGGCTCCGGGGCGCAGCGCCACCGGCTCGGGGCCGGCGGCGGAGTAGAGGCCGCCGCGCTGCAGGGCCTCGCGCTGCGCGTCCTCGGCCGGGACCTTCTCGGCGAGGCGCGCCTGGAACAGGTCCCAGGGGTCGGTCGCGGGGAGCTTGATCGCCGGGGCGGGGAGCTTGGCGGCGACGTCCATCAGCGTCTTCGCCGCCGCGCGCGTGTCGGCCAGCGGCTGCATCACCGGCTGCCCGAGCTGCAGGACGCCGCGCCGCGGGACGAGGGCCTCGAAGGACTCGAGCGGGTGGTGGTCGGGAAGGAGCAGCCGGGCGTGCGCGTCGGTGGCGGTGGGCAGGTCGGAGAAGCTGACCACCAGCGGCACTTTGGCGAGCGCCGCCTCCGCCCCGAGCGAGCGCGGTAGCGTGCCCAGCGGATCGGCGTGGTGCAGGAGCAGCACCGCCACCTTCCCCGCCTTCAGATCCTCCACCAGCTGCTGGACCTGGGCGAAGCTCGACGGCGGGTCCTCGAGCGGGTCGAGGCCGAAGAGCACAGTGCTCCCGACGTTGCCGAGGGCGTAGTTGAGCAGGGCCACCACCGCCGCGAGCTGCGTCGCGTCCGGCCCCTGGGCGAGCGGGCCGGGCCCCAGCAGGGCCGAAGGCCGTCTCTGGGCGAGCTCGGCGCCGAGCCGCTGGAACCACGAAGCCGGGACGTCGGCGCGGCGGGCCAGGCTGGCCGCGTCGAGGCGGGCGAGGACCGGCCAGAGAGCGCGCACCTCCTCGGACAGGCCCGCGACGTGGCTGGCGGGGTCGGCCAGCCAGCGCAGCAACCCCAGGGCGAGCGCCAGCTCCCCTCCGGCGCGAGTGCGGACCCAGGCGTCGGCGCTGGCCCCGGTCAGCGACAGCCGCGGGCCGACCCAGGTCAGCCGGGTCCGCTCCGCGCCGATCTTCCCGCGACCCTGCGCGAAGCCGCGGGCCAGCTCCACCGGCGAGCTCCAGGTCTCGAGGAAGTCGGCGCCGAAGGACACCACCGAGCGCGCCCGGGCCAGGTCGTGGACCGGGAGCTCGCGCCTGCCGAAGAGCGCCTCGGCGGCGGCGCGCACCGGCGCGAGATCGAACGGCTCGAGCACCACCCGTCCGCCCGCGGCGCCCAGGCCTTCGAGGAGGGCGCGCTGGACGGACCCGGTGAGGCCCGGCTCGGGCCGCGTCAGCAGCCGGATGCTCGAGGGGGCCTTCTCCCGCGCCTGGGCGAGCGCGCCGGCGAGCTGGCCGACCGCCTCGTCCCAGCCGACCGGCGCGAGCTTCCCGTCGGGGCCGCGGCGCATCGGGCCCTTGAGGCGGTCGGGAGAGTAGAGCGCCTGCAGCGTGGCCTGGCCGCGGGCGCAGAGCGCGCCCCGGCCGATGGGGTCCTCGGGGTTGCCCTCGAGCTTGATCGCCCGACCCTCCCGCGTCCGCGCCGTGGCTCCGCAGCCGGCGGGGCATTCGCGGCACACGGTGCGGAAGAAGAGCGGCAGCCCGGGGACGATGTCCTCGGGGGGCACGAGGTAGGGGACGAGCTTCTCCGCGCCCGGCTTCGGGGAGCAGCCCGCCAGCGCGCCCAGGGCTCCCGCGCCCTTGAGCAGCGACCGGCGGCTGAACTTCCTCCCCTGTTCGGACACGGCGGCCTCACTTGTGGCAGGTCCAGCAGTCCCGCGACGCCTGCTTCTTCTCGTGGCAGCCCAGGCACCAGCCCATCGTGAGCGGCGCCTCCTGGCGGACGGCCTCCATCGCCTGCACCGGGCCGTGGCACTCCTGGCAGGCCAGCTTCGCCGCGACGTGGCGCTCGTGGGTGAAGTAGACGTGGTCGGGCAAGCGGTAGACGCGCACCCACTCGAGCGGCTTCTCGTCCTCGACCGCCTTCATCACCGCCTGGACGGCCGGCTTGTCCTTGCCGGCGAACTTGTGGCACCCCGCGCAGCGCTGCATCGAGGGGATGCCGGCCACCGGGGAGCGCTCGGCCTGGACGTGGCATGCCAGGCAGCCGATCTGGTAGTCGCCGGCGTGCACCTTGTGGCTGTAGGGCACCGGCTGCGCCGGCGCGGCTGCGGGCGAGGCCCAGGCGACGGCCAGGACGAGAGCGAGGGCGCCCGCAGCGGCGAGCGCGACGGCGAGCGCCTTCTTCACCGTGGCTCCTCAGCGCTTGAGCGAGAAGGTCGCCTGGGCCGGCTTCGCGGCGGCGACGGTGACGCTCTGCTCCGGCGCCTTGAGCTTGGAGTTCCAGATCGCGAGCTGGTAGGTGCCCGGCGGGACGTTGGCGATCTCGAACGTCCCGTCCTTGCCCACCACCGCCGAGTAGGGGTTCTGCCCGACGAAGATGAAGGCCAGCATCTCGGGGTGGATGCTGCAGAGGATGGTGTAGGTGCCGGCCTTCTTGAAGGTGTTGGTCCGGGACTCGCCCTTGGGGAACGAGCCCAGGTTGAACCCCTCGGCGTCCGACGAGTAGACGTTGTGGGCGACGGCGTCGTCGTTGAGGAACTTCACCGTGTCGCCCGCGGTGATGGCCAGCACGTGGGGGATGAACTTCATGCCCTTCTGGTCCATGGTCGCGGTCTTGGGCGCCGGCGTGCCCTTGACCTCCTTGAGGTAGACCACCGTCTCCTCGAGGTACTTGGGCGGCGTGGCCTCGACCTTCCCGGTGATCTTGCCGTTCTGGGCCAGCGCCGGGAGCGACCAGGCGACGGCGACGAGGGCGACGAGGGACGTGCAGAGGAAACGCTTCATCGGAGAACCTCCCAGAGTGCGGGGTGGAACTAGAAGGCCCAGGCGAGCCCGAGGGTGAGGGCCTCGAGCTCGGTCGAGACGACGCTGCCGGGGTCGGGCGGCAGGGCGGATCCGCCCGCCGGGCCCCATCCGCCGGGAGGCGCTCCGCCGGCGCGCTCGATGAGCCCCACCAGCGTGATCCGCAGGTCCGGCCGGACGAGCGCGGCGATCCCGGGGATGAGCCGCAGGTCGGTCACCGTCCCGGCGCCCTCGGGCTGCAGGTTCGTGTACTCCACGCGCACCGACGGCACCAGCCAGGGGTAGACGACGTAGGAGAGCTCTCCGAAGGTGGACCAGGCCCGGACCTCGCTCTGGTCGGTGTTGGCGTGGTTGTGCTTCTCCCACCAGAAGCCGGCGTTGAGCTCCAGCGACCGCCACTGCCCGCGCAGGCCGCCGCCGAAGGTCGCGGCGGTGTCCTGGCGGGCCTCGGTCTCGGCGGTGTCGGCGTTGACGAAGCTGAACCGCGAGTTGGAGTGGTAGGCGAAGGCGTAGAGCGTGAGGGCGGTCTCCTCCCAGGGGCGCGCCGCGTTGGGGGGCGGGCCGCCTTCGCCGTCGAGCCACTGGCCGCCGAGCTTGAGGCCCAGGTGCCCGTACACGTTCTCGGTGGGGCGGATGTCGAGGTTGGCGCCGGCGTTGACCCCGACCGAGTACTCCAGGCGCCCGAGCAGCACGCCGTTGAGCTCGACGAGGTTGTAGTTGTCCACGAGGTTCCAGGAGCTCGACGTCGCCCCGAAGAGCTGGGTCACCGGCAGGGCCGGGAGGTAGAGGTCGGCGACGTAGGAGGAGTGGGGCCCGAACGGCGTCAGGGTGGTGAAGCCCCGGCCGACCCACAGGTTGAGCGCGTGCTTGGGTCCCAGCAGGTCGCTGACGATCACCTCGGCGTGCTCGACGCTCAGCCCGCCGTCGGTCCCGTAGGTGACCTCGGCCCAGTAGGCGATCCGGTCGTCGATGGTCCCGCCGGCGAAGACGTGGGCCTCGGCCACCAGGTCGTTGAGGGTGAAGATCGTGCCGTTGTCGGCCCGGGCGCCGCCGGAGTTCTTGTCGGGGTGGATGATCGCCTGGCCGTTGGCCCCGAAGGCCAAGGGCACGGAGTTGGGGATGCTCGCCGGCCAGACCGTGTGCGGGAAGGTCTTCTTGTTCGCGTCCTGGCCCAGGGCAACGGGCTCCTGCTTGATGAAGTCGCTGTCCACCCCGGGGAAGCGGTAGCCGTTGTGCCGGAACGCTTCGCCGAACGGCGTGAGCTTCGGATAGACGACGTGGCAGGTCTGGCAGCTGGTGCCGTACTTTCGCGCGAACGCGGGGATGGCCTGCGCCGGGCTCGACTGTCCGAGCGCGATCGAAACGGCCAGCAGCGCGCCGAGGCGGCTCTTCCCGCGTGCCATACCAGCCTCCGGGTGACGGGTTTGCGGCGGCGCCAAAATGAGAGTGCCCGCTCGGATTGGAATCCTCCCGAACGGGTCCACTCGGTGGGGTGGGCATCCCTGCTTGGCGGGACTCAAGGCGTGGGGAGGCCCGCCGGGCGCCAGGCCCTGTGCCGGCGGGACCTGGGGCGTGAGCCGTTGCCAGGCGAGAGCCGTTGCCAGGCGACTCGAACCTGGCCGCTGAGCCGACCCGCGCCGAGCGCTGCCCGACCGAGTTCGAATGCCGCCCGAGGTCCTCGCTGCTTGTCGCCATCCCCTCCCGGCCGCACATGAAGGGTTGGGCGCAGTCATGGGTCTCCGCCTGGGCAGCCTCCCTGCCCCCGGGTCGAGTTGGTGTTCGTCGCCCAGGCGAGCCCAGGCCGCGGGGGCGGCCTCGGATGGAGCGCTTCGAGTCAGCGACGGCCTTCGAGTGGCTGATCGGCGGGGGCGAGATGGGCGCGCTCATCCGCTCCACCGACTGGTCGCGCACGCCTCTGGGCCCCCGGGAGCGCTGGCCGGCCAGCCTGCGCACGGTGGTCAGCCTGGTGGTCGAGAGCCCGTTCCCCATGGCCCTGCTCTGGGGCCGCGAGCTCGTCCTGGTCTACAACGACGCCTACCGGCGGACCGCTGCGGACCCGCACTCGCGGACCTTCGGCCGGCCGATCCGCGAGAGCCGGCCCGAGGACTGGCCCGCCGACGAGGCCACCCTGGCGGCGGTCCTGGGCCGCGGCGAGACCGTCTCCCTCGAGGGCCGGCGCTTCCCTGCCGACGGGCAGGGCCGCCGCGAGGGCGCCGCCTTCACGCTCTGCTGCAGCCCGGTGCGCGCCGAGGACGCCGCCGCGGCCGGCGCCCTGGTCACGCTCTTCGCGGCTGCGCCTCGCCCGGCCACGGCCCCTCGCCCGGAGATCGAGCGGGTGGAAGCGGCCGCCCAGCGCGACCGCGAGCTCTTCGCCCGGGTCATCGAGCGCATCCCGGTGATGGTGGCCACCTATGACCCGGCGGTGCGCTCCTTCCGCCTCAACCCGGAGTTCCGCCGCGTGCTGGGGTGGACCGACGAGGACACCCGCCGCGGCGACCTGATGGCGCTGTGCTACCCCGACCCCCGCGAGCGGGACGAGGCGCAGCGGTTCATGGCCTCGGCCCAGCCGGGGTGGCGCGAGTTCACGGTCACCGCCAAGGACGGCAGCAAGGTCGCCAGCTCCTGGGCGAACGTCCGCCTGTCCGACGACACCCAGGTGGGCATCGGCATCGACCTGCGCGAGCGCCAGCACGCCGAGGCGGAGCTGCGGCGCGCCTTGGAGGACGCCAACGCCAGCAAGCTCCTGCTGGACGGCATGCTGGAGAACATCCCCATCGGCATCACCCTCGCCGACGCGTCCGAGGCGCGCATCCTCGCCGTCAGCCGCTACGGCTGCGAGGTGGCGGGACAGCCGGTGGAGAGCGTCTTGGGCCTCGCCTCCGCGGACTACGCCGAGCGCTTCGGGCTGCTCCGGTCCGACGGCACGCCCGCTCGCAACGAGGAGCTCCCGCTGACCCGCGCCGTCCAGCGGGGCGAGTACGTTCGCGACGAGGAGTGGATCCTGCAGCGGTCCGACGGCACCCGGGTCCCCCTGCTCTGCTCGGCAGCGCCGATCCGCGCGAGCGGCGGCGGGATCATCGGCGGGGTCGTCGGCTGGCTGGACATCACCGAGCGCAAGCGCGCCCTGCAGGCGCTGCGCGAGAGCGAGGCCCGGCTGCGAGAGCGGGCCGAGGAGCTCGAGATCGTGATGGACGTCGCCCCCGTCGCCATCTGGGTCGCCGAGGACCCGGGGTGCCAGAAGATCCACGGGAACGCGACCGCCAACCGGCTCTACGAGGCCAGGCCGGGGGAGAACGTCTCTCCCGAAGCGCTGCCCGCGGAGCGGGCGGCGCACCGCCGGGTCTTCCAGGAGGGGCGGGAGCTGGACACCTCCGAGCTGCCGATGCAGCGCGCCGCCGCCCAGGACCTCGGCGTGCGCGACACCGAGGTCGAGGTGCTGCTGCCCAGCGGCGCCCGGCGCTTCCTGTTCGGCTCGTCGCAGCCTCTGCGGGACTCGGCCGGCCGGGTCCGGGGCAGCGTCGGCGCCTTCGTCGAGATCACCGAGCGCAAGCGCGCGGAGCAGGAGCTGCGGGCCGAGCGGGACTTCACCTCCGCGGTCCTCGACACCACCGCCAGCCTGGTCATCGTCCTCGACCCCCAGGGGAGGATCGTCCGCTTCAACAAGTCCTGCGAGGCCGTCAGCGGATACCGCGAGGAGGAGATGCTGGGCAAGCCGTTCTCCACCCTCATCCCCGAGGACGAGCTCCCGGCGCTCGGGCAGGTGTTCCGGGGGTTCGCCACCGGCCAGTACGCCCGCGACTACGAGAACCACTGGACGACCCGGGACGGGAGGCGGCGGCTGCTGAGCTGGTCGAACACGGCCATCCTGAACGAGGACCGGAGCGTGAAGTTCGTCGTCGGGACCGGCATCGACGTCACCGAGCGCCGGGAGGCCGAGGCGGCGCTGCGGGAGGCCAACGAGCGGCTGGTCGAGGCCGACCGCCGCAAGAACGAGTTCTTGGCCGTGCTCTCGCACGAGCTGCGCAACCCGCTCGCCCCCATCCGCAACAGCGTCTACATCCTCGACCGCGCCGCTCCGGGCGGGGAGCAGGCCGCGCGCGCGCGCCGGGTGATCGAGCGGCAGGCGCAGCACATGACGCGCCTCATCGAGGACCTGCTCGACGTCACCCGCATCTCGCGGGGCAAGGTCCACCTGCAGCGCGAGCGGCTGGACCTCGACGCCCTGGCGCGAAGGACCGCGGAGGACCACCGCGAGGTGTTCGCGCGCAGCGGCCTCGACCTCGAGGTGCTGGGCGCCCCGGAGCCCTTGTGGGTCGACGGCGACCCGACCCGCCTCGCCCAGGCCATCGGCAACCTGCTCAGCAACTCCGCCAAGTTCACGCCCCGCGGCGGCAGGACGGTCCTCTCCCTGGAGGCCGAGGCCGACGCCCGCGGGGGGCAGGCGGTCGTGCGGGTCCGCGACAACGGCGCCGGCATCTCCGCGCAGACCCTCTCGCACCTCTTCGAGCCCTTCGTGCAGGCGACCCAGACGATCGAGCGCGCCGGCGGCGGACTCGGCCTGGGCTTGGCGCTGGTCAAGGGCCTGGTCGAGATGCACGGAGGCCGGGTCTGGGCCCGCAGCGAGGGCGAGGGCAAGGGCTCGGAGTTCACCCTCGCGCTGCCGCTGCTCCCGCCGGCCCGGCCCGCGGCCTGCGCCGAGCCCGCCCCGGCGGCCGGCGCCCGGGCGCGCCGCGTGCTGGTGGTCGAGGACAACCTGGACGCCGCCGAGAGCCTGCGCGAGGCGCTCGGCTTCGGGGCGCACGAGGTCGCCGTCGCCCACACCGGGCCCGAAGGGCTGGAGGCCGCGCGCAGGCAGCGCCCCGACGTGGTCCTGTGCGACCTCGGGCTGCCGGGCATGGATGGCTACGGCGTGGCCCGGGCGCTGCGCGCCGACCCGGACGCCCGGCTGCGGTCGACCTTCCTGGTCGCCCTGAGCGGCTACGCCCTGCAGGAGGACGTCGCCAAGTCGAGGGCGGCGGGCTTCGACCGCCACCTCGCCAAGCCCCCCAGCATGGAGTCGCTCGAGAAGCTGCTGGCGGAAGTGCCCGAGCGGGCCGCCGCGCGCTAGGTCGAGCACCTGGAAGTTCGATCAGGGTTCGGGACTGCCGGCGGCTGAAGCCGCGCCTGAGATTGCGAGGTCCGCCTGCGCGGACCAAGTGGCGACCGGTGTCATGGGCGACGACAAGGGCGCCCGGGTTCAGGTCTTCGCACTTCTGAATCTCAGGTTTCCTACTTCGCGACCCGAGGCCACTGCAGCCCGCGCAGGCGGGCTTGGCGGCGTCAGGCGCGACTTCAGTCGCCGGCTTTTCCAGGGCGACCAGCGCGACGAATCAGACCGCCTCGCGTGCGACGCCGGACTGGTTCCCGAGCCCGAGCTTCTTGCACAGCTTTGCCAGGGCCTCCTGCTCCTCGCCGGTCAGCGCGCCCATCACGCGTTTGACCTCCCGGACGTGGTCCGGGAAGACCGCCTCGATGCGCTCGCGGCCGCGCGGGGTCAGCTCCACCAGGACCTGCCGGCGGTCCTCGGCGCGGCGCGTGCGGCGGACCATCTCGTCGCGCTCCAGGGTCTCCAGCACCGCGGTCATGTTCGAGTCGCCGCGGAGGAGCTTCTTGCCGAGCTCTCGCTGGCACATCGGCCCCAGGTGCAGCAGCGCCTCGAGCACGCCCAGCTGGCGCTCGGTCAGCCCAGCCTCGGCAAGCTTGGCCTGCAGGCGGGCCTGCACCGTCTCCAGCCCGCGGTTGAGCTTGACCCAGGCCTCAAGCGCCCGGACTTCCTCGGAAGTTCCCTGATAGTGCACGGGCATGGCAGAGCCTCCGCAAGGTCGGGCCAGGAGCGGTCGAGAGCCACCCTATTCGATTGTTTCGATGACGAAGTATGCCCGGCGTTGCCGAAGAAAGGCCCGTCCCGCCCTGGAGCGGCTGCCCCTCACCCCGTCCCGCTCCCATCCGCCTCGGCTTCAGCGGCCTGCCTCGCTCGACCTGGGGAGCCGTATCAGGGCTCGAGTCCCGATCGGCGGGGGAGCGGGCTGCCTGCCCTCGGCGGCGGAGACGACCGATGGGGCGAGAAGGGCGGCACCGCAGAGGACGAGGAGACGACCGATGGGGCAGAAGGGCGGCACCACAGAGGACGCGGAGAGCCAGGCGCATGGAGAGGAGAAAGAAAGCGTGGGGGGCAATTCCGGACCAACCCCTCACCCCGACCCGCTCCCATCCGCCTCGGCTTCAGCGGCCTGCCTCGCTCGCCCTGGGGAGCCGTATCAGGGCTCGACTCCTGATCGACGGGGGAGCGGGCGATCGTTGGTTGCTCGTCGCGGTCTCCTCGGAGCTCGGGGCGTAGGTTTTTCAGAAAGCGCTGCGCTCCGAGGAGGTCGCGACGAGCACACGGGATCGCCCGCTCCCTCGCCGATCGAGCGCTCAGCCTCGATGATGCAATCCGGGTGGATCGAGGCAGAGCCCTGAAGCCGAGGCGGATGGGAGCGGGACGGGGTGAGGGCCACCGACTGCAGCCCCCAACACGTGTTTCCTTACCCCATGCGCCCGTCCCACGCCTTCCGCCGGTGCAGGAGATGAGTCCGCGCGCCGGCGAGGCCCTCTCCCGCCCCGCCCGCTCGACCCACCTTCGGAAGCGGAGCGGAAGCCGCCGGAGCGGGAGGCGAAGAAAGAGCTGAAGTAGCGGCGGCGGCCGGCTTGGCGAGCGGCGGTGAAGTCCGCCCCAGCGCCAGCAGGATGCCAAAGATGATCGCCTCGGGCCGCGGCGGGCAGCCGGGGATGAACACGTCCACCGGCAGCACCTCGCCCACCCCGCCGGCGCTGGCGTAGCTCTTCCCCGGAAGCCCGCCGGACGAGGCGCACGCGCCCACCGCCACGACGATGCGCGGCTCGGGCACGGCCTCCCAGGTCTTGCGCACCGCCTGCTCCAGGTTGCGCGTCACCGGCCCGGTGACGATGACGCCGTCGGCGTGCCGCGGCGAGGCCACGAAGTCGATGCCCAGCCGGCGCACGTCGTAGACCGGGTTGAGCAGGGTCGTCAGCTCCCAGTCGCAGCCGTTGCAGCTGCCGGCGTCCAGGTGCCGCAGCGCCAGCGAGCGCCCCAGGATCTGGTGGATTCGCTGCGCGACCTGCTCGGCGGCCGGCGCCGGCGGGAGCACCGCCGCCTTTCCTTCCGGGCTGCGCTCGAACTGGACGACCAGGCTCTCGCGCCGGCGCGACGCCAGCTCGATCTGGTGGCCAAGCTCGAGGCCCGTCTCCGCTCCGGCACAGCGCCCGCAGAAGATGCAGCGCGCGAGGTCGATGGTGTAGCGCGGCGGGCTCCCGTCCCGGACCGCCAGCGCGCCGGACGGGCAGCTCGCCGGCTTGGGCAGCCGGTCGAAGGCGGCCCCGGCTCGCACCGTCGGCGCCCCGCGGAAGCGCTCCGGCACCGGCGCCGGCGAGGCGGGATAGCTCACCGTCACCACGCCGGTCCGCAGGCTGCGCAGCAGGGCTTTCAGCATGTGCGACTCACCGATCCGTGCACGAGTAGCAGAGCTCGAAGCTCTTATTGACCAGCGGGAAGTCCGGGATGATCGAGCTCTGCGCGGCGAGCGCGACCGCCGGCCAGTTGGCGAAGCTGGGAGTGCGCAGGTGGTAGCGGTCCACCCGCCCCCGGGCGTCGACGCGCAGCCAGTGGACGGCCGCCCCGCGCGGCGACTCGATGGCGCTCTGGCCGACGCCCCACGCCGGCAGCGACTGCGGCACCTCGACGGCGAGCGGCCCGGGCGGCAGGCCGGCGAGCAGCGCGCGAACCAGGCGGATCGACTCGGCGATCTCCGCGACGCGCACCATCAGCCGGGCGTTGACGTCGCCGTCGGTCTCGGTGGCCACCTTCACGTTCAGCTGCGTCTCGTTCCCGTAGGCCGCGTGCGGATGGTCGCGCCGGGCGTCGCGGTTGATGCCGCTGCCGCGCGCGGCGATGCCCGAGACTCCCAGGCAGAACGCGTCCTGCTCCTTGAGCAGCCCGGTCGTCTCCAGCCGGTCGGTGATCGACGGGTTGTTCTCGATGCGCTCCATCAGGTCGCCGAGCGCCTCGGCCGTCGAGGCGAGCACGGCCTCGATGGACTGCGCCAGCTCCGGGGTCAGGTCCTGCCGCACGCCGCCCGGGCAGACCAGGCCGCGCAGGTAGCGGTGCCCGCTGATCCGCTCGTTGAGCTGCTGGAAGGCCTCGCGCATCCGCAGGCCGTTGCTGGTGCCGTAGTGGTAGCTGGCGCCGGCGGCGATGTTCCCGATGTCGCCGACGTGGTTGTAGAGGCGCTCCAGCTCCAGCGCCAGCGTGCGCAGGAAGCGGGCGCGCCGCGGCGCCTGCACCCGGGCGATCTGCTCGGCGGCCTCGCAGAAGCCCAGCGCGTGCGAGACGGAGCAGACGCCGCAGATGCGCTCGGCCACGAAGAAGGCGTCCTCCAGCGGCAGGCCTTCGCAGCGCTTCTCCAGGCCGCGGTGGGTGAAGAACAGCCGCGCCTCGAGGTTGAGGATGTGCTCGCCGGCGGTCGAGAAGCGGAAGTGCCCGGGCTCGATGATGCCGGCGTGGATGGGGCCGACCGGCACCTCCATCACGCCCTCGCCCTCGACGTGCAGGTGCGGGAACTCCTCGGCCTGCTCGTGCGGCGGGCGCTGGGCGGCGTCGAAGGATTTGCGCAGGGGATACAGGCCCTTGGGCCAGCCGTCGTGGAGGACCAGCGTGCGCGGATCGGGGTGGCCGGCGAAGGCGATGCCGAACAGGTCCCGCGCCTCGCGCTCGTGCCAATCGGCGCAGGGCAGCTCGGGGGTGAGCGACGGCACTTCGGGCCTGGCCGGGTCCAGCGAGGCGATCAGCGTCACGAAGGTGTCGGCGAGGGGCGGCTCGCCGCGCACCGGCTCGAAGAGGTAGCGGACCTTCAGGTCCTGGTCCGGCGCGCCCGTCTCGTCGGTCGCCACCAGCGAGGCCAGCCCCAGCCCGGCGCGGGTCATCTCGGCCACCGCGGCCGGCAGGTCGTCGGGCTTCGCCAGGCGCACGCACAAATCCTGCGGCCGCGGACCGCGCTCGAGGGCGGCGGAGGCGAGCACCTCCTTCAGGCGCTGCTCGAGGATGGGCCCCTCGACATGCTCGGGACGAGGGTGGTCAGCCAAGGATGATCTCCGTCGCGCGGGTGAGCACGCGGTCCAGGGACTCGGGCATGAACACCCCCAGCGCCACCATCGCCACCGCCAGCGCCGCCATTCCGGCCAGCGTCCAGCCGGTCTCCTTGCTCTTGTCCGCCGAGGCGTCGGCGGTGCCGTAGGCGATCTGCCCGACGTGGTGGATGAGGCCCGCGAAGATGGTGACCACCATCACCAGCAGCACCGCCACCGGCACCCAGTGCCCGGCGGCCAGCCCGGCGCGGACGATCTGCAGCTCGCTGATGAAGATCGAGAACGGCGGGGTGCCGGCCAGCGAGAAGGCGCCCATCAAGAGCAGCGTCCCGGCTCCGGTCGCCAGCCCCAGGAAGCCCTTCATCAGCCGCATGTCGCGCGTGCCGTAGCGGCCGATGGCGTCGCCGGCGACGAGGAAGACGAGGGCCTTGGTCACGCCGTGGTTGATGACGTGCAGCAGCGCCCCGTAGGTGCCGATCTTCCCTCCGAATCCCAGGCCCAGCGCCACGATGCCCACGTGCTCCACGCTGTGGTAGCCGAGCAGGCGCTTCAGGTCGTGCTGCACCAGGATGAACGGCGTCGCCACCACCACCGAGATCAGCCCGAAGACCAGCAGCAGGTTCTCGCTGAAGTCCGGGCCGCAGGAGGCGCGGGCGATGGTGTGGAAGCGGATGATCCCGAAGAGCGCGCACTTGATCAGCGCCCCGGAGAGCAGCGCCGAGACCGGGGTCGGCGCCTGGCTGTGGGCGTCGGGCAGCCACATGTGCACCGGGGCCAGGCCCGCCTTGGTCCCGTAGCCGACCACCACGAACACGAAGGCGATGCGGATGATCCCCGGGTCGAGCCTTCCGGCCACCGCGGCGATGCTCGAGTAGTTCATCGCCCCGTCGAAGACCGCGCCCTGGGCGTGCACCGCCGCGCCGTAGACCAGCACCGTGCCGAACAGGCCGAAGCTGATGCCGATGGTGGTGACGATGATGTACTTCCAGGCCGCCTCCAGCCCCAGCTTGTCGCCGTGGAAGCCGACCAGCAGCGCCGAGGTGATCGTCGTGCCCTCCATGGCGATCCACAGGATGCCGAGGTTGTCGGCGAGCACCGTCACCACCATCGTCGCCAGGAAGCCGTGGACCAGCGCGAAGTAGAAGTGCAGCCGCTTCTCCTGCATGTGCCCGCGGCCGACCTCGCTCTTCATCCAGCCGACGCTCGAGACCGACACCGAGACCGCCAGCAGGCCGACCAGCAGCAGGAACACCACCGACACCGCGTCGGCGCGCAGCACGCCCAGCGAGGTCACCGGCCCGAACCGGTCGACCTGCCAGGCGATGTTCGCCGCCAGCGCCAGCACCCCGAGCGAGCCCGCCACGTCCAGCACCGCCAGGACCCGCCGGCTGCGCACCGCGAGCATGGCGAGCCCGAGGACGCAGGGGAGGAGCGGCGCTATCCACAGCAGGTGCGAGGTCATCGGTCGGTTCAGCCCTTGAGGTTCTCCAAGTCGGCGATGTCGGTGTCGACGCTGGAGCGCACGCGCAGCACCAGGATCCCCATCACCAGCGCCCCCAGGACCACGTCGAGGATGACGCCGATCTCGATGATGAGCGGCATGCCCTCGCTCACGGCCATGGCGGTGAAGAAGATGCCGTTCTCGCTGGCGAAGAGGCCGACCATCTGCGTCAGCGCCTTGCGCCGGGTGGCCATCACCAGCACGCCGATGAGGATGAGCGCGATGCCCACCGGCAGGGCGTTGCCGGTCACCGCCTGGCGCACCGGCCCGAGCCGGGAGCTCAGGTTGAAGGAGAGCACCACGATGCCGGCGGCCAGGGCGAGGGTGACGTTGATGGGGATGACCGCGTCGATGTCGCGGGGGATCTTGATGCGGCGGATGACCCAGATCAGCAGCCAGGGCAGCAGGATGGCCTTCACCACGATGGTGATGCCGGCGATGACCCACAGGTCGGCGTTGCCGGTGGCCAGGGCCAGCACCGCGCCGGCCATCCCCAGGAAGACGGCCTGGGCGGCGACGGCGTAGATGGCGCGGAAGAGCTGCCCGGACGCCAGGATGAGCAGGGTGGTGACCAGCAGCAGCGCGCCGAAGACGTCGATGAGCCGGGTGGAGAGCTCGCTGGTCATAGGATCCTCAGCGCCAGCGCCAGGAACGCGCAGACCAGGCCCAGGCCCAGGAACTGCGGCACGCGGAAGAAGCGCAGCTTGGCGTAGGACGACTCGACCAGCCCCAGGAACGTCGCCAGCACCAGCACCTTGAGCGCGAAGGCCACGATGGCCAGCGCCACCGCCAGCAGGTCCGGGGAGGGCGCCAAGCCCAGCGGGAAGAAGAGCGCGGAGATCAGGGTGAGGATGACCAGCTGTTTGGTGTGGGTCGCCAGCGCGATGCAGGCCAGCCCCGGTCCCGAGTGCTCCAGCAGCATCCCCTCGTGGAGCATCGTCAGCTCGAGGTGGGTGTCGGGGTTGTCCACCGGGATGCGCCCGGTCTCGGCCAGCGCCAGGACGAGCACCGCGAAAAAGGCCAGGAGATCGCTGGCTTGCCAGCTCATCGCCGCCAGCGTCGTGCGCCGCGCGGCGAGGTCGCCCAGGTCGGTCGTGCCTCCCGCCACCGCCACCGAGAAGACCGCCATCATCAGCGCCGGCTCGACCAGCAGGCCCACGGTCATCTCGCGCGAGGCGCCCATCCCGCCGAACGCGCCGCCGGCGTCGAGCGCGCCGATGGCCAGCAGGAACCGGGCGAGCGAGAGCAGCGCCAGCAGCAGGATGGCGTCGCCCAGCGGCAGCGGCGAGGCCCGGTCGGGAGCCCACAGCACCGGCAAGAGCGCGGTGGCGGTCAGCGTCGCCGCCAGCACCAGCACCGGCACGGCCTCGAAGAAGCCGCTGGCGGTGTCGGAGCGGACGCTCCCCTTGCGCAGGAGCTTGGCGAGGTCCCAGTACGGCTGCAGCAGGCTCGCGCCCTGCCGGCACTGCAGCCGCGCCTTGAGCTTCTGGACGTAGCCGGTGACGAGCGGCCCGAGCAGGACCACGAGCGCCGCCTGAGCCAGGACCCTGCCGAGGTGGGTGGCGGTGGTCTCCATGGCGCCCTAGACCTTCGCCAAGAGCAGCAGCGCCGCGACCAGGGTGGCCAGCACGAAGCCGATGTAGCCGTGGATTCGGCCGGTGCTGTAGGCGCGCACGCGCTCGGCGGTGGTGGTGACGAAGATCTTCAGGCGCGCGTAGAGCAGGGTCTCGGCGAGGTCGGTGATCTCGCCGGTGTAGCGCATGCGCTGCAGGACGTAGGGCGAGGGCCCGACGTCCTTCTCCACCTCGCGCTTCGGGCGGTAGATGGCGGCGAAGATGAGCCGCAGCGGCTTGGCGAAGGCGGTGGCGGTGTAGTCGAAGCGGCTGAGCGGGGTCATGCCGCAGGTCCAGGTCGGCGCGAGCTTCTTGGGGCTCGTGCGCGGCCAGGCGCGGACCAGCAGGGCCAGCAGCGCGAGGACGGCGAAGAGCGCGGCCGCGCCGGTCACCGAGACCGCGGTCGCCCCGAGCCCGTCCGGTGCGGTCGCCCCCGCCGTGAGGATCAGCGGCCCGCGGGCGGTGACCACCGCGCTCACGCCGGGCCCGCCGAGAAGCTCCGAGGTCGGCTTGTCGAGCAGGCGCATCGCCCAGCCCGGGGCCAGGCCGAGGCCGACGCAGACCGCGCCGAGGAGCAGCATCCCGCCGATCATCGGGGCCGGAGATTCCTTGGCGGTGGCCGCCTCCGGCGAGCGCGGCCGGCCCAGGAAGGTGACGCCGAAGGCCTTGGCGAAGCAGGCCGCCGCCAGGCCGCCGGTGAGGGCGAGCATCGAGGCCGCCACGCCGGCCAGCAGGCCCGAGGCTCCCCCCAGCCGCGCGCCGCCCAGCAGCAGCGCCTGGAAGGTCATCCACTCGCTGACGAAGCCGTTCAGCGGCGGCAGCGCCGAGATGGCTACCGCGCCCAGCAGGAACAGCCAGGCGGTCCAGGGCATACGGCGCGCAAGTCCGCCCAACTCCTCGATGTTTCGCTGCCCGGTGCGGTGGATGATGCTGCCGGCGCCGAGGAAGAGCAGGCCCTTGAAGGCGGCGTGGTTGAGGGTGTGGAGCAGCGCCGCGGCCAGGGCGAGATCCGCCAGCGCCTGGCTCTCGCCGCGGCCGCTGCGCAGGAGCATCGCCAGCCCGGCGCCGATGAGGATGATGCCGACGTTCTCGACGCTGTGGAACGCCAGCAGGCGCTTGAGGTCGTGCTGCTGCAGGGCGAGGAGGACGCCGATGACCGCGGAGATGGTGCCCAGCGAGAGCACCGTCCAGCCCCAGGAGATGGGCAGCGTGCCGCTGGGAGGCGCCAGGAGGTCGAGGCCGAAGCGCAGGATTCCGTAGATGGCGACCTTGAGCATCACGCCGGACATCAGGGCCGAGGCGTGGCTGGGCGCCGCCGGGTGGGCCTTGGGCAGCCAGACGTGCAGGGGGACGACGCCGGCCTTCGCCCCGAAGCCCGCCAGCGCCAGCATGAAGAGGCCGGTGCGGGTGGGGTCGTCGAGGTTCGCGGCGGCGGCGCGCAGCGAGGCGAAGTCGTAGGCCTGGGCGCGATCGGCCAGGGTGAGGAAGACGACGAGCAGCGCCGCGGTCCCGGCGTGGGCCATCACCAGGTAGAGCAGGCCGGCGCGGATGCTCTCCTCGTTCTTGGTGTCGGCGACGACCAGGACGTAGCTCGCCAGCGTCATGCCCTCCCAGGCCAGCAGGAAGGTCAGGCCGTCGCCGGCGCAGCAGACGAGCGCCATGCAGGCCACGAAGACCGCCAGGGCGAGGGTCTGGACCAGCGGAGCCTTGGCGTGCCCGCCCAGGTAGGAAGGGGCGTACAGCGCGGCCGCGGCGGTGACCACGGCGACGACCAGGAGGAAGAAGGCGGAGAGCCCGTCGACGGCCAGGGACATCGCGGCCCAGGGGAAGAGCCGCGGAAGGCCGATCTGCAGCGTGGGGGCCGATGGGCTCGTGAGGATACCGAGTGCCCCCACCGCTCCTGCGACCGCGCCGGCCAGAACTACAAGATGACCCAGCCAGACCAGCGCGCGAACCGACTTTGAAACAGGTTCCATCGCGACGCGGCGAATCCTATCGCTCCGCCGCGCGGTGTCCAGGGCTCGCCCGACACCCCGAGCTTGTCGAGGGGCCAGAACTCAATCCATGTGGACTCCGCCTCACCCCGAGCTTGTCGAGGGGCCAGAGTTCAATCCCGGGTACCATTTTGGTTCTTCCCCTTCGATAGCCTCTTGAGCTCCTCCCAGTTCCCAGTGATTAGCGCCACCTTCTTCGCGTGGCTCCAGTTCTTGATCTGCCGCTCGCGCTCAAAGGCATCCTGCCTCGTCGGGAACTCCTGCGACCAAACGCAGCGCACGGAATGCCGCTTTGCCGCGTAGAAAGAGCCTTCGCCGACGTCGTGCTGAGCCAGACGCCGCTCCAGATCATCGGTCTGGCCCGTGTAGAAGGTGCCGTCGGCCAACTGCAGGATGTAGACCCAGAACGTCATGGTTTCCCCCCTTGCCCGTGTGACAGCAGGGTACCCGGCGGGTCTGACAATTCTGGACGGGATTAAGCGGATTGCAGGTTTGATCGGCATGGGTCTTGCTTTCACTTGTGGTGTTGCTTGCGGCATTACCGCTAAGCGCCCGCTGGTCCCCGCGCAGGCACGCCGCGACAGACGTCCGCCGGCGCGGCCGCCCCTCGCTGCCATGGCACTACGC
>DASXVQ010000203.1:0-17190 GCA_036504155.1 Myxococcales bacterium | reverse complement strand
ACCGCGCGCGGCCCCCTACGGTCGACCTGAAGCCGAAGCCCGTGTGGGCGGCGGCCTGATAGCAGAAGCGGGTGGACTCCCGGCTTGTCACCGGTGAAGCACCCGGCATCGAGGCGATTGATGGCAACCCAGAAGATCCGGATTCGGCTGAAGGCCTACGACCACAAGCTTCTCGACCAGTCGGCCGGCGAGATTGTGGAGACCGCCAAGCGCACCGGCGCCAAGGTCGCGGGTCCGATTCCGCTGCCCACGCGCATCAACAAGTTCTGCGTGCTGCGCAGCCCGCACGGCGACAAGAAGAGCCGGGAGCAGTTCGAGATCCGCACGCACAAGCGCCTCCTCGACATCCTCGAGCCCACCCAGCAGACGCTGGATGCGCTGATGAAGCTCGACCTGTCGGCCGGCGTGGACGTCGAGATCAAGTCCTAACGGCGCACTAGGCGCGAGATAGAGGCGGTCATGGCAAAGTTCGACGTTATCAACACGGACAGGAAGAAGGTCTCGGAGATCGAGCTGTCCGACGCGGTCTTCGCGGCGGAGCCGAACGAGCACCTCATCTACGAGGTCGCCAAGTTCCAGGCGATCAACCGGCGCGCGGGTACGCTCGGGGTGAAGAACACCTCGCTCGTCTCCGGCGGCGGCAAGAAGCCCTGGAAGCAGAAGCACACCGGCCGGGCGCGCCAGGGTTCCACCCGCGCCAGCCAGTGGGTGGGCGGCGGCAAGGCGATGGGCCCCAAGGCCCGCGACTACACCTACCGTCCTCCGCGCGAGGTGCGCCGCGGCGCGCTGCGCGTGGCGCTGAGCCAGTTCGCGCGGGAGCAGAAGCTGCTCATCGTCGACAAGATCGAGATTCGCGCGCTCGACGACAAGGGCCGCAAGCGGCTGGCCAACTCCACGGCGAAGCTCCTCACGGGCAACTTGAAGCTCGAGAACGCCCTGGTCGTCGACGCCAAGGACAACGTCAACCTCCACCGCGGCGTGCGCAACCTGCGCGCCTTCGACGTCCTCCCCCCCGAGGGCGTCAACCTCGAGAGCATGCTCAACCACGACATCGTGGTGCTCACTGCCGAGGCGGCCAAGAAGCTCGAAGGAGCGCTCGCCCCATGAACCTCACCGACGTCATCAAGGGCCCCATCGTCACCGAGAAGCTCGACAAGGCCCGCGAGGAAGCCCACCAGTACTCGTTCCTCGTTGACCGCGAGGCCAACAAGAGCCAGATCGCCGACGCGGTCGAGAAGCTCTTCAAGGTCAACGTCGTTGCCGTGCGGACCTCCATCCACCGCGGCAAGGTCAAGCGCATCGGCCGGTCCATCGGCCGTCGGCCCAACTGGAAGCGTGCGGTGGTCACCCTGAAGGAAGGGCAGTCCATCGACCTCTTCGAGACCGCCTAGCGGCGTTTAAAGGAAGACAGAGCCATGCCTCTCAAGCAATACAAGCCGACGAGCGCGGGGCGCCGCCTGGCCACCGTCAACGACTTCGGCGAGATCTCGCGCCGCAAGCCGGAGAAGAAGCTCACCGAGTCGCTGCGCAAGCACGGCGGCCGCAACAACCACGGCCACATCACCACCCGCCATGTCGGCGGCGGCCACAAGCAGCGCTACCGGGTCATCGACTGGAAGCGCACCGACAAGGACGGCGTGCCGGCCAAGGTCGCTCACATCGAGTACGACCCCAACCGCACCGCCCGCCTGGCGCTGCTGCACTACGCCGACGGCGAGAAGCGCTACATCCTCTGCCCGGTGGGCGTGAATGTCGGCGACACCCTGGTGTGCGGCGAGACCGCGGACATCCGTCCCGGCAACAGCCTGCCGCTCTCCTCCATCCCGCTCGGCACCGTCATCCACAACGTGGAGATGCGCCCGGGCCGTGGCGCCCAGATGATCCGCTCGGCGGGCAGCTGGGGCCAGCTGATGGCCAAGGAAGGCCGCTACGCGCAGATCCGCATGCCCTCCGGCGAGGTCCGCTCGGTGCTGCAGGAGTGCCGCGCGACCATCGGCCAGGTCGGCAACATCGAGAACGAGATCGTCCGGCTGGGCAAGGCCGGCCGCAAGCGCTGGCTGGGCGTGCGCCCGACCGTGCGTGGTCTCGCGATGAACCCCGTCGACCACCCGCACGGCGGTGGCGAGGGCAAGTCCGGGCAGGGCAACCCGCACCCGGTCTCGCCATGGGGCCAGAAGACCAAGGGCCTGAAGACCCGCAAGAACAAGCGGACCGACAAGTACATCGTCACCGGGCGGCGGCGCGGCGTGCGCAGCCAGGCCCAGTAACTAAAGGACGCGCCGGGCCCCTCGGGGCCCGGCAATCCCCAAAGGGAATAGAAAATGGCGCGTTCGCTCAAGAAGGGCCCGTTCGTCGACAAGCACCTCGTGAAGAAGGTCGAGGAGATGGTCAAGACGAACGCCAAGAACCGGACCATCAAGACCTGGAGCCGCCGCTCGACGATCCTCCCGGAGTTCGTCGGCTTCACCTTCATGGTGCACAACGGCCGCAAGTTCATGGCCGTCTTCGTGACCGAGAACATGGTCGGGCACAAGCTCGGCGAGTTCTCTCCGACCCGCACCTTCCACGGCCACTCCGGCGAGAAGAAGGTGAAGGTCGCTGCCGGCGCTCCCGGCGCCTCCGGCGCTCCTGGCGCCTCGACTCCGGCCGCCGCCTCCGCGGCGCCCGCCAAGTAAGGAAGGCTAGCCATGCAGAGCCAAGCTCGACTCCGGTACCTGCGCATCGCTCCCCGCAAGGTGCGCCTCCTGGCCGACCTGGTCCGCGGCAAGTCCGTGGAGCAGGCGCTGGCCATCCTCAAGTTCACCCCCAAGGCCGCCGCCAAGCCGATGGAGAAGCTGCTCCAGTCGGCCATCGCCAACGCCGAGGACACGACCAAGGGCCAGGTGGACGTGGACAAGCTGTTCGTCCACACGGTCTTCGTCGACCAGGGGCCGACCCTGCGCCGGTTCATGACCCGCGCTCAGGGCCGTGCCACGCGCGTCAACAAGAAGACGACCCACGTCACCCTGGTGCTCGCCGACCGCAAGTGATTTGAGGGGCCGCTAGCGGCCCCATCGAAGGAGAAAGCCTTGGGCCAGAAAGTCCATCCCGTCGGATTCCGTCTCGGCGTCATCAAGACCTGGGACTCGAAGTGGTACGAGGAAAAGAACTACGCGAAGTGGCTGCACGAGGACATCAAGATTCGCGAGTTCGTCAAGAAGTCCCTCGGCCACGCCGGCATCTCCAAGGTGGAGATCGAGCGGGCCGCCAACAAGATCAAGGTCAACGTCCACACCGCGCGCCCGGGCATCGTCATCGGCAAGCGCGGCGCCGGCATCGAGACGGTGAAGAAGGACCTCCAGAAGCTGACGGCGAACGAGGTCTTCCTGAACATCGTCGAGGTCCGCAAGGCCGAGACCGACGCGCAGCTGGTGGCCGAGAACATCGCCACCCAGCTCGAGCGCCGCATCGCCTTCCGCCGCGCGATGAAGAAGGCCGTCCAGACCAGCCTCAAGTTCGGGGCCAAGGGCATCCGCGTCGCCTGCTCGGGCCGCCTGGGCGGGGCCGAGATGGCTCGCTACGAGTGGTACCGCGAGGGCCGCGTGCCGCTGCACACCCTGCGCGCCGACATCGACTTCGGCTACGCCATCGGCCGCACCACCTACGGCACCATCGGCGTCAAGGTGTGGATCTTCCGGGGTGAGGTGCTGCCGCGCGGCAAGGGCGCCGCGGCGGCTGCTGCCGCCACCACCACCCGCGCGTAAGCCAACGGACTGGAACATTACGGGGCGCCGTGGCATGTAGGCGCGTCGCCCTCGGGAGCACGTCATGCTGCAACCTGCACGCACCAAGTACCGCAAGATGCAGAAGGGCCGGACCAGGGGTCAGGCGACCCGCGGCAACCGGCTGAACTTCGGCGATTCCGGTCTGATGGCGCTCGAGCCCGGCTGGCTGACCAGCCGGCAGATCGAGGCCGGCCGCGTGGCGCTCACCCGCCACATCAAGCGCGGCGGCAAGCTGTGGATCCGCATCTTCCCGGACAAGCCCATCACCAAGAAGCCCGCCGAGACCCGCCAGGGTACGGGCAAGGGTTCGGTCGAGTACTACGTGGCGGTGGTCAAGCCCGGCCGCATCCTCTTCGAACTGCAGGGCGTCTCGCCCGAGCTCGCCAGCGCGGCCTTCCGGCTGGCGCAGTTCAAGCTGCCCATCGCCACCCACATCGTGTTCCGCCACGAGGAGACGATCTGATGGCTACCTCCAAGGAGATGCGCCAGCTCACCCTCGAGGACCTGCAGAAGCGGGTCGTCGAACTGCGCGAGACCCTGTTCAACCAGCGGATCAAGCACCGGACCGGCACGCTCGAGTCCTCCGCCGAGATTGGCAAGAACAAGCGCGAGCTCGCCCGTGTGCTCACCGTGCTCGGTGAGAAGAACCGCGCGGCGGCCAAGCCCGCTGAGAAGAAGGCCTAAGGAAAGGACGAACCATGGCTGACGAGGTCAAGGCGCAGGCGGACAGCAAGGCCGAGCGCGGCCGCCCCAAGGTGAGGATCGGGGTGGTCACCAGCAACAAGATGACGAAGACGGTGGTGGTCAAGTGCGAGCGCCGCGTGCGCCACGCCCTCTACGGCAAGTACGTGACCAAGCATGTGCAGTACAAGGTCCACGCCGAGGACCACGACTACCCCAAGAAGCCGACCCTCTTCGAAGGCGACATTGTTCGCATCGTCGAGACCCGCCCCACCAGCAAGGACAAGCGCTGGCGCGTGGTGGAGACCGTCCGCAAGGCCGCGCAGGTCTGACAAGCCACGGAGCCCAGCCGGCGACGGCGAGGCTCGACAGGAGCGATTCATGATTCAGACGACCACCATGCTCGACGTGGCCGACAACTCGGGCGCCAAGAAGGTCTCGTGCATCAAGGTGCTCGGCGGCTCGAAGCGCAAGTACGCCTCCATCGGCGACGTCATCGTCGTGGCAGTCAAGGAGGCCATCCCGAACGCCAAGGTGAAGAAGGGTGACGTCGCCAAGGCAGTCGTGGTGCGCACCGCCAAGGAGATCGCTCGGCCCGACGGCAGCTACATCAAGTTCGACACCAATGCCGCGGTGCTCATCTCCAAGGAGCTCGAGCCGCTCGGAACGCGCATCTTCGGTCCGGTGGCCCGCGAGCTGCGCGCCAAGAAGTTCATGAAGATCATCTCCCTCGCCCCCGAGGTTCTGTAGGAAGGGCAAGGAAGGGAAGCCATGCACATCAAGAAGGGCGACACCGTCCAGGTCATGAAGGGCAAGGAAGCGGCGGCTTCGCGCGGCGGCGAGAAGAAGCCCCGCGGCAAGGTCATCGAGCTTGTTCCGGCCAAGGAGCGCATCCGCGTCGAGGGCCTGCGCCTCGTCAAGAAGCACCTCAAGCGCGGCCGCAACCCGAAGCACCCCGAGGGTGGCCGCATCGAGCAGGTCGGCACCATCGCGCTGGCCAACGTCCAGCTGGTCTGCCCCAAGTGCGACAAGCCCACCCGCGTGGGCACGCGCAAGGTGGACATGGGCGGCGACAAGGGCCTGATGAACAAGCGCGTCTGCCGCAAGTGCAACGAGCTCATCGACAAGTAAGCCAAGAGGCGCCCGAGGGCGCCCGCTGATCGGCGGGAGCGGGACGTCGGCCCGACCGAAGCAGAGGAGAAAGACAGATGGCCGAAGACAAGAAGGAAAAGGCAGAGAAGCCTGAGAAGGCCGAGAAGGCCCCCAAGGCCGAGAAGCAGGCCAAGCCCGAAGGCGGCGGCGAGAAGAAGGCCAAGCCGGAAGGCGGCGGCGAGAAGAAGGCCAAGGCCGAAGGCAAGGGCGGCGGCGAGAAGAAGGCCGGCAAGGGCAAGAAGGGCGAGCATGGCTGGGAGCTGGCTCCGGCTGGCAAGCCCGACCAGAAGAAGGGCCCGGCCCGCCTGCGCCTGCGCTTCGAGAAGGAGCTCCTGCCCGCGCTGATGAAGGAGCTCGGCCTGACGAACCGCATGGAGGTCCCGCGGGTCGTCAAGGTCGTGGTCAACATGGGCCTGGGCGAGGCCATCTCCAACCCGAAGATCCTCGACGGCTGCGTCCAGCAGCTGGCGGCGATCACCGGGCAGAAGCCGGTCATCACCCGCAGCCGCAAGGCCATCAGCAACTTCAAGCTGCGCGCCGGCCAGCAGATCGGCGCGATGGTCACCATGCGCAGCGACCGCGCCTGGGAGTTCATCGATCGCCTGGTCAACGTGGCGCTGCCTCGCGTGCGCGACTTCAAGGGCGTCTCGCCGAAGGCCTTCGACGGCCGCGGCAACTACACCCTGGGCCTGCGGGAGCAGATCATCTTCCCGGAGATCAACTACGACCAGGTCGAGAAGATCAAAGGCCTGAACGTCAGCATCGTCACGACCGCGCGCAACGATGAGCACGGCCGGGCGCTGCTGAAGATCCTGGGGATGCCGTTCCGGGCGCCGGGCGGCGCACAGTAAGGCCGCTTGCATTGGCGGGCGGGCTGGGGTATTCCCCCGCGCCCGCTCGCTGAACCGGACGAGCAGATTTCGGCAGTCGGACGAGCAGTCTATTGGAAGGAAGTCGGAGCGAAGATGGCAAAGCTTTCGAAGATGGCCCAGGCGTCCCGCAAGCAGAAGTTCAGCGTGCGCAACTACAACCGTTGCCCCATCTGCGGGCGGCCGCGCGCCTTTCTGCGCAAGTTCCAGATGTGCCGCATCTGCTTCCGGGACCGGGCGCTCAGGGGCGAGATCACTGGCGTGATCAAGTCGAGCTGGTAGAGGCCTCGAGGACTCATTCATTCCTGCCGCCCGGACCCCACAGGGGCCGCGACGCAGGAGCGCTTATCAGGAAGAGGAACCAACCATGTCGATGACGGACCCCGTTGGGGACATGCTCACCCGGATCCGCAACGGTTCGCGGGCGGGCCATGAGAAGGTGGTGCTCCCAGGCTCGAAGCTGAAGGAGCGGATCGCCAACGTCCTTAAGGACGAGGGCTACATCAAGGAAGTGGTCATTCACCGCGTCGAGAACAAGGGCGGCGAACTGACGCTCGTGCTCAAGTACGGCCCCAACCGCGAGCCCGCGATCACCGAGATCCGCAGGGTGAGCAAGCCCGGCCTGCGAAAGTACGTGCCGTCCGCCGAGATTCCCCGCGTGCTCAACGGCATGGGCGTGGCGATCCTGTCCACCTCCAAGGGGATCATGGTCGACCGCGAAGCCCGCAAGCAGAACGTCGGCGGCGAGCTGATCTGCACGATCTACTAAAGCTGCCTGTGGCCGGCCTTCTGGCCGGCAACCGCAAGAGGACGCCATGTCGCGCATTGGAAAGCTGCCGATCAAGATTCCCGAGAAGGTCAAAGTCACCATGGACGGCACCGCCGTCCGCGTCGAGGGGCCCAAGGGCAAGATGCGGGTGCCGTTCAACCCGGAGGTCTCCGTGGCGGTGAAGGACGGCCACGTGACCGTGACTCGCCCCAGCGACGAGCGCCTGCCCAAGGCGTTGCACGGGCTGACCCGCACGCTCATCAACAACGCCATCAAGGGCGTGACCGTGGGCTATGAGGAGATCCTGGAGATCGCCGGCGTCGGCTTCAAGGCCGAGGTCAAGGGCAAGATCCTCAACATGGCCCTGGGCTTCAGCCACCCGGTCGACTTCCCCATCCCCGAGGGCATCACCGTCGAGGTGGAGAAGGGTACCCGGGTGACGCTCAAGGGTGTGGACAAGCACCTGGTGGGCATGACTGCGGCGCAGATCCGCATCATCCGCAAGATGGAGCCGTACAAGGGCAAGGGCATCAAGTACGCGTCCGAGAAGGTCCGCCGCAAGGTGGGCAAGCAGGGTGCGGTGTAGCCCGTTTCGAGCCCCGTTCTCATCGAGCGGCCTTTGAGAGGCCGCTCGAAGGAGTGAAGCCATGAACCAGATGGACGAAAGCCGCCTCAAGCGAAAGCAGCGCATCCGCCGCAAGCTCTCCGGGACCCCGGAGCAGCCTCGGCTGACCGTGTACAAGAGCCTCAAGCACATCTACGCACAGGTAGTGGACGACGCCTCGGGTAAGACCCTGGTCTTCGCCTCCGACCTCGACCCGTCGCTCAAGGACGAGCTCAAGGCCAAGAAGCACAAGAAGACCGAGGTTGCGCAGAAGGTCGGCACCCTGGTCGCCAAGAAGTGCACCGAGGTCAAGATCGCGAAGGTGGTCTTCGACCGCAACGGTTTCCCGTACCACGGGCGCATCTCGGCGGTGGCCGATGCGGCGCGCAAGGCGGGGCTCAAGTTTTAAACGGCAGTTACTGAATTGGATCGCCGGCCGCGTGCCGGCAGACCAACGGCAGGAGAAGGACCTTGGCGATTCCCATCAATCCGAACGATCTCGAGCTGACCGACCGCGTCGTCCACATCAACCGCGTCGCGAAGGTGGTCAAGGGCGGCCGGCGATTCTCGTTCTCGGCGCTCGTGGTGGTCGGCGACGGCGCAGGGCACGTGGGCGTGGGCCTGGGCAAGGCCAACGAAGTGCCCGAGGCCATCCGCAAGGGCGGCGAGCAGGCCAAGAAGCACCTGTTCAACGTCCCCATTGACGGCGACACCATCCCGCACGAGGTGCTGGGCCACTTCGGCGCCGGACGCGTGCTGCTCAAGCCGGCCAGCGCCGGTACGGGCGTCATCGCGGGTGGCGCGGTGCGTGCGGTCATCGAGGCCGCGGGCATCCGCAACATCCTCACCAAGAGCCAGGGCAGCCGCAATCCGCACAACGTGGTCAAGGCCGTGGTGGATGGTCTCAAGCGCCTGAAGAACGCCGAGGCCATCGCTCAGCTGCGCGGCCGGACCGTCCAGGAACTGCGCGGCTAGTCCCGCGACAGCGCACCCTACCAGAGGAACGACAATGCCAGGGATCAAGGTGAAGCTCATCGCCAGCCGCGCTGCCCGGTCGAAGGACCAGCTCGGGACGCTCAAGGGCCTGGGCCTGTACAAGATGGGCCAGGAGCGGGTCCTGCCCGACAACGCCTCCACGCTCGGCATGTGCGAGAAGCTCAAGCACATGGTCAGCTGGGAGCGCGTCAACGACGCCCCGCCGGCCAGCACGCGCAAGGCGCGCCGCGCGAAGAAGCCCGAGGCGCAGGCGTAGGGCAAAGCCTGCCGGCGTCAAAGGCCGGTGGCTCCGCACAAGACATCGGAGAAAGACATGTTCAACCTCAATCAGCTCAAGGCCCCCAAGGGCTCGACCGCCACCAAGAAGCGCGTGGGCCGCGGCCAGGGCTCCGGCCTGGGCAAGACGGCCGGACGCGGTGGCAAGGGCCAGAAGGCCCGCTCCGGCAACATGCACTTCGGCGGCTTCGAGGGCGGCCAGATGCCGCTCCAGCGCCGCATGCCGAAGTTCGGCTTCACGAACTTCTTCCGCAAGGAATACGCGGTGGTCAACGTCGGCGACCTCGAGGCAGCATTCGAGGCCGGCGCGGTGATCGACGCGGCGGCGCTCGAGGCGAAGGGCTTGGTCAAGAAGCTCAAGGACGGCGTGAAGGTGCTGGGCGCCGGCGAGCTCAAGAAGGCCCTGACCCTCAAGGTCCACAAGGTGAGCGAGACCGCCAAGCAGGCCATCGAGAAGGCCGGCGGCAAGGTCGAGCTCATCGCCGCCAAGGAGCTCAAGCTCCCCAAGCGCGGCGAGGGCGTGAAGGCCAAGCTCTACAAGGCTCGTGCGGCCCGCCGCGCGGCCAAGAAGAAGGCCTAGCAGGCTGGCGGCTGCTGCGGGCGTCGCTGACCGGGCGCAAAACGAGCCCGGGCAGAGGCGCCCGCGCAAGTTTGTTCCCTTGGCGTTGCAAAGTGGTCTATAAACGACCGCTTTTTGGAGAGTTGAGCTGGCGCGGCACGCGGCCCGATCCGGGGCGCCTGCAGCCCCAGGGGCTCACGAGGAGGCCTGGTTGCTGACCCGAGGCATCGCCAACATGTTCCGCATTGCGGAGCTCCGCAAGCGGTTGCTCTTCACCTTCGCACTGCTGGCGGTCTACCGCCTGGGCATCTTCATCACCACGCCCGGCGTCGACCGCGAGGCGATGCGCAGCTATATCCAGTCCTCCGGTGGACTGCTCTCGCTGTTCAACCTGTTCTCCGGCGGCGCGTTGGAGCAGTTGTCCATCTTCGCGCTCGGCATCATGCCGTACATCAGTTCGAGCATCATCCTGCAGCTCTTGACGGTGGTCATCCCCGCCCTCGAGAAGTTGCAGAAGGAGGGTGAGCTCGGACGCCGGAAGATCACCCAGTTCACCCGCTACGGCACCATCGTCCTGTCGATCGTCCAGGGCTTCAGCATCGCCTACTACCTGGAAGACATCGGCAGCGGCCGGGCCGACCAGGCCGTCGCCGCCGCCGTGCGCGTGGTGCACACCCCGGGCTGGGGCTTCCGCCTGCTGACGGTCATCTCCCTGACCGCCGGCACCGCCTTCATCATGTGGCTGGGCGAGCAGATCACCGAGCGCGGCATCGGCAACGGCATCTCGCTCATCATCTTCGCCGGCATCGTCGCCCGCATCCCCGACGCGGCCGTCCAGACCATCTACCAGGCCCGCTCCAGCACGCAGGAAGCCGACGCCACCAAGTTCATCGTGCTGGCGGTGCTGATGCTGGCGGTCATCGCGGTCATCATCTTCTTCGAACGTGGCCAACGGCGAATCCCGGTGCAGTACGCCAAGCGCGTGGTGGGCCGGAAGATCTACGGCGGCCAGTCGACGCACCTGCCTCTCAAGGTCAACAGCTCCGGCGTCATCCCGCCCATCTTCGCCAGCTCCATCCTGATGTTCCCGGCGACCCTGGGCTCGTGGTTCCCCTGGATGCAGAAGGTCAACAACGTCATCCGCGACGGCGGCTGGATCTACAACTCGTTGTACGTCGCGATGATCGTCTTCTTCGCCTACTTCTACACCGCGGTGACCTTCAACCCGGTGGACGTCGCCGACAACATGAAGAAGCACGGCGGCTACATCCCGGGCATCCGCCCCGGCAAGAAGACGGCGGAGTACATCGACAAGGTGCTCACCCGCATCACCTTCGGCGGCGCGCTCTACCTGTCCGCCGTCTGCGTGCTGCCCTCCATCGTCATGAACTACTTCAACGTGCCCTTCTACTTCGGCGGCACGAGCCTCCTCATCGTCGTCGGCGTCGCACTCGACACCGTCCAGCAGATCGAGGGGCACCTCATCACGCGCAACTACGAGGGCTTCACCGGCCCGCGCGGTCCGCGCATCCGCGGCCGCACGCGCATGGCAGTCTGACCACCACCATCCAGCGGGGTGGGGACGGTGGGGCGGTGTCCTTGAACAGGGACCGCCCCACACGTACGTCTGGAGAGTCAGGAGGGCGCAATGAACCTGATCCTGTTGGGACCCCCGGGCGCAGGCAAGGGCACCCAGGCCAAGAAGTTGGTGGTGGACCTCGGCATCCCCCAGGTCTCCACCGGCGACATCCTGCGGCAGGCGGTAGCTGCAGGTACGCCGATGGGCAAGAAGGCCAAGGCCATCATGGACGAGGGCCGCCTGGTGCCCGACGAGGTGGTCATCAGCATCGTTGCCGACCGGCTGCGTGTCTCGGACGCGCACAAGGGCTTCATCCTCGACGGGTTCCCCCGCACCGTCCCGCAGGCCGAGGCGCTGGAGCGCCTGCTGGCCTCGCTAGGCAAGCGCGTCGACAGGGTCCTCTCCATCGAGGTCCCGGAGAAGGTCATCGTCGAGCGCATCAGCGGCCGGCGCAGCTGCCCCAAGGACGGCTCGGTCTTCCACGTGACGTCCCAACCGCCCAAGGTGGCCGGGATCTGCGACACGTGCGGCACCGCGCTGGTGCAGCGCGACGACGACAAGCAGGAGAAGGTGGTCGAGCGCAACAAGCAGTACTGGGAGAAGACCGCGCCGCTCATCGCCTTCTACACCAAGCGCGGCGTGCTCTCGGCCGTGCAGGGCGACGGGACGGCCGAATCGGTCTATGCGGCCATCCACGCCGCGCTCCCTCCGCACTAGGGAAGAAGGGACGAGTTCGGGCTTGGCAGGGCGCACCATCGAGCTGAAGACGTCGGACGAGCTCGCGCGCATGCGCGAGGCGGGCCGCGTCGTGCACGAGGTGCTGGCCGAGCTCTCGCGAGCCGCCCAGCCAGGCGAGACGACCTGGGAGCTCGACCGCATCGCCGAGGACCTGACGCACAAGCGCAAGGCCCGCCCGGCGTTCAAAGGCTACCTCGGCTTCCCGCGCAGCCTGTGCGCGAGCCTGAACGAAGAGGTGGTCCACGGCATCCCCAGCCGAGAGCGGGTGCTCCGGGATGGGGACCTGCTCAAGCTGGACTTCGGAGTGGTCAAGGACGGTTACTACGGCGACGCCGCGGTCACCGTGGCGGTCGGCCGGGCGTCCACCGAGGCCAAGCGGCTGGCCGAGGCGACTCGCGAGGCGCTCGAGCAGGGGATAGCCCAGGTGCAGCCGGACAAGCGCATCTCGGACATCGGGGCGGCCATCCAGGGGCACGTCGAGCCGAGGGGCTTTTCAGTGGTGCGCGAGTTCGTGGGCCACGGCATCGGGAGGGCGCTGCACGAGGCTCCGCAGATCCCCAATTTCCGCAGCGCGGAGGGCCCGGATCCGCGGCTGAAGGTGGGCATGGTGCTGGCCATCGAGCCCATGGTGAACGCCGGAGGCTGGGCCACCCGGGTGCTCTCCGACCGCTGGACCGCGGTCACGGCCGACAAGAGCCTGTCGGCGCACTTCGAGCACACGGTCGCAGTAACCGCCGACGGGCCGCAGATTTTGACGCTTTCGTGAGTTGGAGGGCGCGCTGGAAATCGTGAGGGGCTTCGAGGGGTTGGCTGAGGAGCTGGCGAGGGCCGGAACGGGCGCTTGCAGAAGGTTAGAGAACTTGGTATACGCCCGCGGTTTCCATGATTGCGAAGTGGGGCACCGCACAGCTGAATTGTGCAAAGGACGCCATGCCTAAGGACGACTCCATCGAAGTAGAAGGAACGGTCATCGAGCCTTTGCCCAACGCCATGTTCCGGGTCGAGTTGGAGAACGGACACAAGGTGCTGGCCCACATCAGCGGCAAGATGCGCATGCACTTCATCCGCATCCTGCCCGGCGACAAGGTGAAGGTGGAGCTGTCGCCCTACGACTTGACCCGCGGGCGCATCACCTACCGCGCGAAGTAGCTGTTCAACGGCTGAACCCAACGAGAGCCCGCTTCAAGCGGCGGGCGGGCGGAGTAGACAGATGAAGGTCAGAGCGTCAGTCAAGAAGATCTGCGAGAACTGCAAGGTCGTGCGCCGCAAGGGCGTCGTGCGCGTCATCTGCAAGGCGAACCCGCGACACAAGCAGCGCCAGGCCTAGCGTGGACAGGGGAAGGCCCTGCAGGCCTTCCTTCGATCACCTTCCATCAAGTAGGAAGAAGGAGAAGTAGAAAATGGCTCGTATCGCCGGTGTCGATCTCCCGAAGGACAAGCGCGTCGAGATCGCTCTTCAGTACATCTATGGGATCGGGAAGACCACGGCCAAGAAGATCTGCGCCGCGGCCAACGTGAACCCGAGCACCCGCACTCACGCGCTCAGCGAGGACGAGATCCGCCGGCTGCGCGAGACGATCGAGGCGACCTGCAAGGTCGAAGGTGACCTGCGCCGCGAGACGTCGATGAACATCAAGCGCCTGATGGACCTGGGCTGCTACCGCGGCCTGCGTCACCGCAAGGGCCTGCCCGTCCGCGGCCAGCGCACGCACACCAACGCGCGCACCCGCAAGGGCCCCAAGCGTGGCATCATCCGCAAGCCCGCCGCCACGGCTCCGGCCGCCCCGGCGAAGTAGCGAGGCGTCAGCGGTCAGGCCGGGATGAACCCGGCTGCGCTGCGCGGTTGACCTTCGATTCCCTTGACTTGGGCGCCCAGGTCGGACGCCCCAGACCAACCGGACGGGCATGTGCCCGGCCGTCAGAAGAAGAGGCGATTCATGGCTGACGAAAAGAAGCCCGCGGCTGCCCCCGAGAAGCCGGCCGAGAAGCCGGTCGAGGCGGGCCCGAGCGTGCCGAACCTGGACGCTGCCCCGACGATCACCGCCAGCGCGGTGACCCCGAAGAAGGGCAAGAAGAAGGTCAAGAAGAACGTCGCGAACGGCATCGTGCACATCGCGAGCACCTTCAACAACACGCTCATCACCATCACCGACCTGTCCGGGAACGTCCTGTCCTGGTCGTCGGCCGGCGCCCGCGGATTCAAGGGCAGCCGCAAGTCGACGCCGTTCGCCGCGCAGGTGGCGGCGGGCGACGCGGCGGCCAAGGCCATGGAGCACGGCCTCAAGACCGTCAGCGTGCAGGTCTCCGGCCCCGGCGCCGGCCGCGAGTCGGCCCTGCGCGCCCTGGCGGCGGCGGGCCTGAAGATCACCCTGATCCGTGACACCACGCCCATCCCGCACAACGGCTGCCGGCCGCCCAAGCGGCGCCGCGTCTAGCCAGCGAGCAATCGCCGCTCGTGCCCGAATAGTGGGGCGGGCGGCCAGACCACCTTTTGGAGAAGGAGCGTACCAACCGTGGCTCGTTACACCGATAGCGCGTGCCGCCTCTGCCGGCGCGAGAACCTGAAGATGTACCTGAAGGGCGACCGCTGCTACACCGACAAGTGTGCCATCGAGCGTCGCCCGTACCCGCCTGGGCAGCACGGCCAGGGCCGCGCCAAGTTCAGCGAGTACGGCGTGCAGCTGCGCGAGAAGCAGAAGGTCAAGCGCATGTACGGCCTGCTCGAGCGGCAGTTCGAGCTCTACTACGCGCGCGCCGCCGCCAAGAAGGGCAAGACGGGCGAGAACCTTCTGCAGGCGCTTGAGCTCCGGCTCGACAACGTGGTCTTCCGCGCCGGCTTTGCCGACACCCGCACCGAGGCCCGCCAGTTGGTGCGCCACGGCCACTTCAACGTGAACGGCCGCCGGGTCAACATGCCCTCGTTCGCCATCAAGACCGGCGACGTCATCGAGGTGCGCGAGAAGAGCCGCAAGGTCGTGCGCCTGACCGAGGCCCTCGAGGCCGTCGACCGCCGCGGCGTGCCGCCCTGGCTCGAGGTCGACAAGAAGGCCTTCAAGGCGACCACCAAGGCCAGCCCGGCTCGTGAGGACCTCACGATGCCGATCAACGAGCAGCTGATCGTCGAGCTCTACTCGAAGTAGCGCTTGCTCGTCGGCGGGCCTGCGCCGCGAGGCCAGGCCCGCTATCCATTGAGAATCTCGGGGCCGTGCGACGGCTCCTTCGGCGCGCGTGTGGCGGGCCGAAAACACAGAGAGCGCTCCTCCCGCGTCGCCTTTCGTCCGAAGGAACGGACGTCTGGCGGGCAGGGGCCTTCCGGGCAGTACTTTGGGTCTTAGCCCCATCGTCCCCGGCGAGAGGTCACACACACATGGCAGACGCGATCATCGCCAAGAACTGGCGCGACCTGATCAAGCCCCGCGGCTTGAGCGTGGACCAGGATTCCCTCACCGACACCTACGGCAAGTTCGTCGCCGAGCCGCTCGAGCGTGGCTTCGGCACCACCCTGGGCAACAGCCTGCGGCGCGTGCTGCTCTCCAGCCTGCAAGGCGCGGCCTTCACCTCGGTCAAGATCGACGGGGTCGACCACGAGTTCTCGACCGTCGCCGAGGTCGCCGAGGACGTGACCGACGTCATCCTCAACCTCAAGGAAGTCCTCCTGCAGATGCACACCGGCGAGCAGAAGACGCTGGTGCTCGAGGCGACCGGGCCCAAGGAGATCAAGGCGGGCGACATCACCACCGACGACCAGGTGGAGATCCTCAACCCCGGCCACCACATCTGCACCATCAGCGAGGGCGGCAAGGTCCGCATGGAGCTGACCTGCCGTCGCGGCCGCGGCTACGTCTCGGCCGACCGCCTGAAGGTCCCGGGCTCGCCCATCGGCACCATGCCGATCGACGCGCTCTTCAGCCCGGTCAAGAAGGTCAACTACCAGGTCACCAACGCCCGCGTCGGCCAGCAGACCGACTACGACAAGCTGACCCTCGAGCTCTGGACCAACGGCAGCGTCAAGCCGGCGGACGCGGTGGCCTACGCCGCCAAGATCCTCAAGGAGCAGATGACGGTCTTCATCAACTTCGACGAGGCCGAGGAGCCGGCCGTCGTCGAGGCGCCCAAGACCGAGGAGAAGCTCAACGAGAACCTCTTCCGCTCGGTCGACGAGTTGGAGCTCTCGGTGCGCTCGGCCAACTGCCTGCAGCAGGCGAACATCAAGACCATCGGCGACCTCGTGCAGAAGACCGAGGCCGAGATGCTCAAGACCAAGAACTTCGGCCGCAAGAGCCTCAAGGAGATCAAGGAGATCCTCTCCGAGATGGGCCTGTCGCTCGGCATGCGTCTGGAGAACTGGCCTCCGAAGGCCACGCAGCCGGTCGTCGCGGCCGCGCCGGTCGCCGCCCCGGCGGCTCCCGCGGTGCAGCCCCCGGCCGCGCCGCTGCCGCCCAAGCCGGTCGTCTGAACGAAGCGAGACGGTGGGCGCGCTAGCGGCGCGCCCCTTCCCCCTTAACCCCATTCGAGAAGAGTCGAGAGGCTGACCATGAAGCACGGAGTCGTCGGAAGGAAGCTGAACCGCTCGCGCCCGCATTTCCACGCGTTGATGGACAACCTGGTGGCGTCGGTCCTCAAGCACGAGTCCATCAAGACCACGCTGCCCAAGGCCAAAGAGGTCCGGCCGCTGGTCGAGAAGGTCATCACGCTGGCGAAGAAGGGCACCCTCCACGCCCGCCGCACGGCCTTCAAGACCGTTCGCGAGGAAGTGGTGCTGCACAAGCTGTTCGCCGAGATCGGCCCGCGGATGAAGGAGCGCAAGGGCGGCTACACGCGCATCCTCCGGCTGGGGAAGCGCGCCAAGGACGCCGCGCCCATGGCGCTGCTGGAGCTGGTCGACTACAAGCCCAAGCTCAAGGTGAAGGCGGCCAAGGCCAAGAAGGGCGAGGAAGCCGAAGAGACCGACGAGAAGGCCGAAGTGAAGGCCGAAGAGAAGAAGTAGTCGGCTCGGCGTCGTTCAGCTGAGGTTTCCGTGAAGTTCGAAGGCGGGCGTTCCCTGGTCGGGGACGCCCGCTTTCCTTTGGTGTGCCCAGCATGGGCGTGACTAGGAGGTGAAAGTCCTCTGGGGAACCTGGTCGTAGGGACCCCGAGCGATCCCGCAAGGCGCCGACCGCGAGATTGGCGTTGAAAGAAGCGGGGAGCGAAACCGCGAGCCGAC
>DASXVQ010000202.1:0-22929 GCA_036504155.1 Myxococcales bacterium | reverse complement strand
TCGCTACTACGACAGGCAGGGCCTGCCGAGGCTATCTTGTTGAACCTCAACCAACCGAACCGCCGGATGCGGACCCGCACGTCCGGTGGTGTGGCAGGGGACTGACGGGGACGAACCCCGTCAGCCCCTATGCCGATCGGGCTCGAGCTCCTGAAAGGCCAAGAGGGAACCTGGTCGACCCAGGTTCCCTCTCGGTTTCTGGCCTACCGGCTGCGGCCTACCGCCTAGGTGGGCCCGCCCGTGCACTGGCAGCGCGAGGTGTCGCACTTGCTGCCGAGCTCGCCACCGCCGGTGCAGCCGCCGCAGTCGGGCTTGCAGACGCAGCCGCAGGTCGCCGGGTCGGCCGTGTACGTGTTGCCGAGCGACCCGCAGCCCAGCGCCGCGGTGTCGCAGACGCAGCTGCAGGTCGCCTGGTCGAGCTTGTAGCCCGGCGCGCAGGTGGTGGTGCCCGGGCACACGCAGGCGCAGGTGCCCGGGTTGCAGGCGAAGCCCGGCCCGCAGCCGCCGCAGTCGGGAGCGCAGATGCAGCCGCAGGTGATGGAGTCGGCCGTCATCGGCGCCTGGCAGCCGAGCGACGCGGTGTCGCACACGCAGGTGCACGAGGCCGGGTCGATCTTCTGCTTGGCCGCGCAGGTCTGCGTGGTGTCGCAGGCGCAGCTGCAGGACGACGAGTTGCACTTGTAGCCGGTCAGGCACCCGCCGCAGTCGCTGCGGCAGTCGCACGAGCAGGTCCCGGCGTTGGGCTGCTGGTTGGGCCCGCAGAACAGCGCGTCCGCGTCGCAGACGCAGGCGCAGGTGCTGGGGTCGAGCTTTTGGCCCGGCTGGCACTTGATGGCCGGGTCGCAGCCGCAGGCGCAGACGAGCGGGTTGCACTTGTAGGGCGCCGCGCAGCCGCCGCAGTCGGCCTTGCAGTTACAGCTGCAGGTGGTCAGGTCGGCTCCGTAGGCGCCGGAGCAGCCCAGGGCAGTCGCGTCGCACTTGCACGCGCAGCTGGCCTGGTCCCAGACGAAGCCGGCGCCGCAGGACAAGTTCTGGACGCAGCTGCAGGTGCAGGTGCCGGTGTTGTCGCAGAAGTTGAACTTGGGGTCGGCCAGGCACCCGCCGCAGTCGGGCGGGCAGACGCAGCCGCAGCTGCCCATGTCGCAGGCCAGGCCCGTGCCGTCGCAGGTCCCGCCGCAGTTGCCGGGGCAGATGCACTGGTCGGTCACCGGGTCGCAGACCTTGGGCGCCGGGCACGGGCCGCCGCAGGGGGGCGTGCCGCCGTCGGGGTCGGGCGTCCGATCGATCCAGTAGCGGTAGCTGACCGCGACGCGCTTGCCGTTCTGGGCCGGGCGGCAGTCGCCGTAGAACTTCAGCGCCCGGTTCGGGCCGTCGTAGTCGAAGCCGTTCACCTGGCTGCGCGGGATGTCGTTCTTGTTGCAGGTCGCGTCGTTGACCAGGGAGGACTCGGTGGCGACCTTGATGGTGGCCGAGATCGGCGGCTTGGAGAGCTTGTAGGTCGAGGCCGTGCCGATGGCGTTGTCGATGATGAGCGCGATGGCGGTGGCGATCTTGGTGGCCTGCGCCGAGTCGCCGTCGAGCGGCAGGTCGGCGCTGACGCCGCCCATCTGGTTGAAGAAGGTGGGCCAGCGGTTGTTGGTGTTGTCCTCGCCGCCGCCGCAGTTGGAGAGCGGCGGGCAGACGATGCCGGCGACGAAGGCCTTGGAGGTCGCGTCCTTGGTCCCGCTGCCGTCGTTTTGCAGGCCGTCGAAGTTCTTGAAGAAGGCGACCCAGTTCGGGATCTTGGTGTTGGCCGCGGCCGGCGCGGTGCAGGCCGGGCAGGTCCCCAGCGACGCGTACCGGCCGTCCGACTGCTCGTTGGTGTCGGTCAGGAAGATGAAGGCCACCACCGCGCCGCTGCGCAGCTTGTTGCGGTCCTCCACGCCGGCCGCGCTGCGGGTCAGCAGCGGGTAGGGAGACGGCGGGGTCATGTAGGAGTGCGCGGGCGGGTCCGCCGCGGTGCGGCCGCAGTTGTTGGCGTACGGGCTGGCGGTGGTGCCGTCCGCGTGCGTCGCCCCCTTGGCGAGCATGCAGGCCAAGGGGCTGAAGAAGAACTCGTTGCCCGCGCCGCCGGTGCCCACCGAGGCCATGCAGCCCTGGAAGACGTTGGCGTCGCGGGTGAAGGCGCAGAACTTGGGCCCCGCATAGCCGGTGCAGGTCTTGGAGCCCGCGTTGCAGGTGCCGGAAAGGCAGTCGCTCCCCAGCGTGCAGGCCTTGGTGCCCGCGCAGAGCGGGCAGGAGCCTCCGCCACAGTCGACGGCGGTCTCGGTGTTGTTCTTGACGCCGTCATAGCAGCTGGCGGGGGGGGTCACGCACTTGCCGGCAGTGCACAGGCCGCTCAGGCAGTCGCGGGCGAGGGCGCAGCTCTTCGTGGCGGCGCAGGGCGAGCAGTTGAACCCGCCGCAGTCGACGTCGGTCTCGGTGCCGTTCTTCGAGTTGTCAACGCAGCCGGCCATGCCCAGCGCGGCGGCATCCCAGGTCGAGCCGCCGGAGGTCAGGGCGTCGGCGTCGCTGGAGACGACGGCCAGCCGCCAGTCGGCGGTGGAGTTGGACAGCTGCGCCGCCATCTGCGCCGCGGCGGTGCGCACCGCGGCCTGCTTGTTGCCCATGGAACCGGAGTTGTCGACCACGAAGACGAAGTCGACCTTCTGGCTGCCGGTGGTGCTCATGCGGTCGCACTGCACGCCGGTGGTGTCGCCGTACTGGGCGATGGCCGAGCCGTTGGCGATGTCGTCCAGGCGGAACAGGCGCTGCTCCGGCATCGACGCCGACTCCTGGGTCAGCGCGCCGACCACGATGCTGGTCTGGGGCGAGCGCTGGATGTAGTCGAGCTTGAGCCGGAACGGCCCGGTCTCGCCGCCGGTGGACAGCTGGCCGGTGGCGCCGGGGAGCATCGCCGAAACCAGGGCGTTGGCCGCCGCGCTGGTGTTGCCGCCGAGCCCGTCGCTCCAGGTGTACTGGGCGAGCACCGCGTCGAAGACGCCTTCCCAGCTCTTGACGGTGCGGGCGATCTTGGTGCCCGAGGAGACGCTGCCCGCGGTCGGGGACATCATCGCCTCGAGGGTGCCCAGCTGGGCCGACACGTCCGCGCCCGAGACCGCGGGGGTGATCTTCAGGGCGAAGGCCGCCACCTGGGTGGTCGGGTCGAAGACCATCACGCCGCGGTCCTCGCCGGCGACGCGGATGGTGGTCTTGTTGGCGAACTCGGTGGCCACCGCGAAGGTGATGTCCTGCTTGCCGCCGGGGCCCTCGATGATCTGGATGGGCTTGAGCTTGCTCGCCGCGCAGGCCTCGGTGTCGGCGCCGCTGGCGTCGGCGAGGTTCGGGTTGAGCTCGCCGGGGTCGACGACGCCGTTCTGGTTGGCGTCCTCGGTGCCGTCGTTGATGCCGTCGCCGTCGGTGTCGGCCTTGGTCGGGTCGGTCTTGGTCGCGCCGCAGTCGCCGTCGAACAGGGTCGTGGTGCAGCTGGCCTCGGCCTTGGCGCAAACGCCCAGCTCCAGGCCGTCGGTCAGGCCGTCGCCGTCGGTGTCGGGGTTGGCGGGGTTGGTCTCGCCGGGGTCGACCTTGCCGTCCTGGTTCTTGTCCTCGACGCCGTCGGCGACGCCGTCGCAGTCGGTGTCCTTGGACTTGGGGTTGGTGACGATGCTCGGGTTGGCGTCGAAGACCTTGGAGGCGAACTGCGCCGCCGGGCAGCTGGAGTCGGGGTTGGTGGTGACGCCCACCTCGCGGCCGTCCCAGACGCCGTCGCCGTCGGTGTCGGGGTTGGCCGGGTCGGTGCCCAGCCTCGCCTCGACGTCGTCGGTGAGCCCGTCGCAGTCGCCGTCCTTGTTGGTGCGGTTGGGGCCGCAGTCGCCGAAGAGGTTGGGGTTGGTCTCCCCGGGGTCGACGATGTGGTTGTGGTTCTTGTCCTCCTCGCCGTCGGCGCAGCCGTCGCCGTCGCTGTCCACCCTGAGGGCGTCGGTCTCGTAGGCGTCGCGCACGCCGTTGTGGTTGAAGTCCTCGATGCCGTCGGGGATGCCGTCGCCGTCGGTGTCGGCCACCAGCGGGTTGGTCCCGTACTTCTTCTCCATCGGGTCGGGCAGCCCGTCGCCGTCGGTGTCGACCTTGGAGGGGTCGGTCTCGCCCGGGTCGACCTTGCCGTTGTGGTTGGCGTCCTCGGCGCCGTCGAGCAGGCCGTCGCCGTCGCTGTCGGCCCGGGTCGGGTCGGTCTTGGTCAGCCCGCAGTCCCCGTCGCCCACGAAGCCCAGGCACTTGGGCTCGGGGTTGACGCAGATGCCCATCTCCACGCCGTCGGGGATGCCGTCGCCGTCGGTGTCGGGGTTCTTCGGGTCGGTGCGCGCCAGCTTCTCGGCGCCGTCGTCGAGCCCGTCGCAGTCGGTGTCCTTGGACGAGGCGTCGGTCTCCAGGATGTCGACCTTGCCGTTCTTGTTGGCGTCCTCGACGCCGTCGGGGATGCCGTCGCCGTCGGTGTCGGGCTTGAGCGGGTCGGTCTTGGTGGCCCCGCAGTCGGCGTCGTAGGGCGGCGCGGGGCAGTACATCGGGTCGGCGTTGGCGCAGATGCCCCGCTCCTGGCCGTCGGTCAGGCCGTCGCCGTCCGAGTCCTTGCGGGTGGGGTCGGACTCGCCGGGGTCCACCTGGCCGTTGTGGTTGAGGTCCTCCTCGCCGTCGGTGAGGCCGTCGCAGTCGGAGTCCTTGCGCAGCGGGTTGGTGCGCGTCGACGGATCGGCGTCGGCGACGAAGTCCGGGCAGGCGATGGGCTCGGGGTTGACGGTGATGCCCACCTCCAGGCCGTCCTTGAGCCCGTCGCCGTCGCTGTCGGAGTTCTGCGGGTCGGTCAGGTAGATGCTCATCTCCTGGTAGTCGCCCAGCCCGTCGCAGTCGGTGTCGCGCGAGAGCGGGTCGGTCTCGCCCGGGTCCACCTTGCCGTTCTGGTTCTTGTCCTCCTCGCCGTCCTTGAGCCCGTCGCCGTCGGTGTCGGGGTTGGCCGGGTCGGTGTGGGTGACGCGCAGCTCGGTCTGGTCCTTGATGCCGTCGTGGTCGGTGTCGATGTCCGCGCCGTTGCAGTCGCCGGGGAGGAGCGGGTTGGTGCCGTTCTTGACCTCGACGCCGTCGGAGCAGCCGTCGCCGTCGGTGTCGGGGTTGAGCGGGTCGGTCTCGGTCGGGTCCTTCTTGCCGTCGTGGTTCTTGTCCTCCTCGCCGTCGGACAGCCCATCCCGGTCGCTGTCGCCGGAGAGCGGGTTGGTCTCGCCGGGGTCCACCTTGCCGTTGTGGTTGCGGTCCTCGACGCCGTCGGGCAGGCCGTCGCCGTCGGTGTCCACGCGCGAGGGGTCGGTCTCTCCCGGGTCCACCTTGCCGTTGTGGTTGGCGTCCTCGACGCCGTCCGGGATGCCGTCGCCGTCGGTGTCCGCGGAGGTCGGGTTGGTGATGGTGCCGTTGGGCTCGGCCGGCTTGAAGAGGCCGCCGCAGGTCGGGTCGACGGTGGTCAGGCGGCCCACCTCCACGCCGTCGGGGATGCCGTCGCCGTCGGTGTCGGGGTTGTCGGGGTTGGTCTTGAGCTTGTCCTTGCCCCAGAAGTCGGCGAACTCCTCGCAGTCCGACAGCCCGTCGCAGTCGGTGTCGACCTTGCAGTTGTCCGGGTTGTCGATGCTGGAGGCGTCGCGCGGCGCGAACCCGACGTCCTCGCCGCCGCCGCCGGCGTCCTCGCCTTCCCCGCCGGCGTCGTCCTTGAGCACCTCGGCGTCGGTCTGGAGCGGAGTGGTCGCGTCCAGCCCGGGATCGGTGCCGGGCCGGCAAACGCCGTCCACGCACGTCATTCCGGCGCCGCAACCTGGCTCGCAGGTCTTGGACGCGGGCGGCGTGCAGTCACAGGAGGAGAGCACTCCCAGGCCAAGGGCGAGGGTGTAGACGAAGAGGTACCTGCGCACGGATGACCTCCAGAGCAGACGGGCCGGCAACGAGAACTGCATTGTGCCATAGAAGAGAGGCCGGGAGGGGCCTCGTCGGCGCCCTCCCCCACCGGCCGCCGGCGGTCGAAAACCTCAAGAATTTCTAGGACGCAGCAATCGCGTCGATCTCCACCTTCGAGCCGCGGGGCAGCGCCGCCACCTGTACGGTGGCGCGGGCGGGTGGATCGGCCTTGAAGTAGCGGGCGTAGGTCTCGTTGACCTTGGCGAAGTCGGCGAGATCCGTCAGGAAGATGGTGGTGCGCACGACGTTGGCGAAGCTCATCCCGCCGGCGGCGAGCACCGCCTCGAGGTTCTTCATCACCCGCTCGGTCTGGGCCACGACGTCGCCCTGGACCATCTCGCCGGTGGCGGGGTCGAGCGGGATCTGCCCGGAGCAGAAGAGGAACTTGCCGGCGGCGCTGACGGCGACGGCCTGCGAGTAGGGGCCGATGGCCTTGGGGGCCTGCGGGGAGCTGACGATCTGGCGGGACATGGGGTCTCCACTGGCAAGAAGGACCCCGCCTTCTTAGCGCGGCGCAGGCGCGGAGGCGAGCAGCGCGAGCACGTCGTCGCAGGCGTCGTCGATCCGGCGGGTGCGCAGGCGCGCCGCGCGGGTCCAGCGCACGGTCTCGAGGGCCTCGTCCCAGCCCGACGGCCCCCAGCGCAGGGTCGCGGGCCAGAACAGGTTCAGAGCCTCCCCGGGCGTGAGCGGGGTCGGGCCGGGCACGGCGGAGGGGGCGTACTCCAGCCAGACGAGGGCGCGCAGTGCGGGGCTGCCCACCTCGACCCGGTCGGCGGGCGGGATGGCCAGGGAGTGCTCGCGCTGGCCCTGCGCCAGGCGCAAGGGATAGCGGACCAGCTCACAGCCGGCGACCACGGCGGGGTCCACCCCGCGCGAGAAGCTGATGGGCCGGCAGATGGCCTGGCAATGGCCGTCGCGCACCACGGCGACGTCGTCGCCCAGGTAGCGCAGCCCGCGGCGCAGCAGCGCGGCCGACAGGGTGCTCTTGCCCGCCCCCTCCGGTCCCACCAGCAGCACCGCGCCGCGCTCGTCGGAGAGCGACGCCGCGTGCAAGGCCCACCCCTTGGTGCGCATCACGAGCTGCCGGTAGAGGTCGGACTCGAGAAGGGGGACGGCGTCGAGCGGCTCGCCCCCGGGGACGATCTGCAGGTCGTCACGCGCCAACCGGCCGTCGGCGGCCACCCGGTAGACCAGCGGCGAGGGGTCGCCCCGCGCCGGCCCGTAGCGGCAGGTCAGCGCCTGCAACGAGGAGACGTCGGCGCCGTCCTCGGCGTCGATGCGGACGTCGGTGCTCAGCGCGTGGAAGGCTGCTTGCCACACGAATCGACGTCCTCCACCAGTCCCGCCACCACCAGCTGCTGAGTCAGCGCCTGCACGTCCCGGGTCACGCTCTCGAGAGCCGCTCCCCGGAGCTGCGAGCAGATGAAGGCGGCGATGTCCTCGACCGCGTGGCGGCCGTCGCACAGGTCCCAGACCACCCCGCCCATGGTGTTGAGCACCACCGCCTGGCCGTCCTGGGGCCGCACCACGACGGTCTCTCCACTCGGGAGATCCTCGGCCTGCAGGAGCGGGTTGCGGCGAGGTCGCATGGTCTGGTTCATGGGGGTTCTGCGAGCTGCAACACCCACGCCGTGGCCCTGCAAGTCAAGCATTGCAGCCGCGAGGACGCCAGCCTCATGAACTCCGCCGGAGGTACGGGCGGGGCCGCCGCACGCCCCGGGTCCCGGAGGATCTCGGCGAGCGTCCGGTCCGCCAGGGAGCCCAGGCGATCCACGCGGTTGAAGATGCAGGGGAAGACGCCCCCGTCCGCAGCGATGCGCAGCACCCCGGTGCCGCCTCGCTCGAAGGAGTCGCAGGCGCCCTCGCGCTCCGGCCCCGGCGTCGCGGGAACCTCGTAGGCGCCCTCGAACCTCCGACCGCGCCCGACCGCATGCGACGGAGCGACCGAGCAGGCGTCGCGGTCCAGGCCGAGCGACTCCATGAACCGGAGCGTCTCGGCCAACTCGCGGGCGTTCTCCTCCATCACCACCACGGCGCCGCGCGCGGAGAGCCCGTGGGCCAGCACCCGCCTGATGGCGGCGGAGGTCGCGGCGTGGCTCCCGGCGAGGCGGGTGATGCCATCGTGCGTCGCGGCCCTCGCGGAATAGACGGAGAACGCGAACGAAGGCGAGAGCGGCGTCAGGCGCGAGAGCAGCGCGTCGTCCAGGAGGGTCCCGTTGGTGAAGATCTCGCAGACCTCGAACCCCAACGCCCGGGCCAAGGCGACCAGGTCGGGCAGGTCGGCGCGCAGCAGCGGCTCGCCCCCGGTCAGCTGGACCCGACGGAAGCCCAGTGCCCGCGCGTCGGTCAACGAACTTTCGAGATGGGCGCGTGGCAGGTCTGCGCCAGTGTCGGGACCCGCGCTCGCGTAGCAGTGCCGGCAGCGCTCGTTGCAGCGGCTGGTGACCTCGACGAAGAGCGTGTCGAAGGAGCGCAAACGGACGGCGTTGGCGCGGGTGAGCGGGAGGTGGGTGAGCCCGCGCAAGGCCTGGGCGATCCGCGCGGCGGGGTGCGCCTCGCCGAGCGCCGCGAGCAGGCGTCCGTCTCCCTCGCCGGAGATGAAGGAGAGCAGATCGTCGCGGAGCACGCCGTCGGCGGCAGCCGACTGGCCGGAAGCGAAGTCGACGAGATGGAGCGTGCCCTTGCCGTCCACGACCCAGGCGGCAGGACGGGCTGGGGCGATGGCGCCGGCGAGGGTCATCAGCGAATCGGCGGGCAACCCTTGGGGTCGCAGGGGACCGGGTTGCAGGGAGTAGGAGAGCAGTTGCCCGGGCCGCAGCTGATGGTCTGGGCCTGGGCGTCGCGGGAGATGAGGAGGGTGCCGATGATGGCCGGCGCGGCGTAGGCCCCCAGCTTCAGAAGCTTTCGCCGGGCAATCTTCTCCGCGTCCGAGCCCTCGGGCTCGTTCTCGGGACTATCGCCTTGGTCTGGGGGCAGCTTGGTCATACCTCGTTGGGCCGGCCCTCCATCTGCCGAGATTCTATCCTGAATTCACGGTCCGCTGCGTGTGGCTGCCTGTCAAGGTTACGGCTGCCTGCCTGAAAGGTCGTGTCTCCACTCCTCGCGAAGATTCAGATGCCGTGCAGGTCGATATGTTGTCCGGAGTACGGTCGACCGATCCACCGAGAGGGTCGGGTCGGTTGCACTCGCCCTTGGGCCCGCGGGGGCTGGCGCAGCTCCCGCGGCAGGTCTGGGAGTCGCCGACCACGCAGGGTGATGACCGGCCCGAAGACCCTTCCCGCTCGATCGAAGGCCGCGTGCTCGTCCGACGAGTAGCTCGCTCCCCGGGCTCGCGGAGCAGTGGGACGGAGGGGCTCGCGCGAGGGATTGGATGAACGCGGCTCAGAGCCGCTCCACGGCGTACACGCCGGTGATGCGCTCGATGGACTGCAGTACCTCGTTGAGCTGCTTGAGGTCGCTGATGGTGACCTCGAAGGTGTTGACGGCGCGGTCGTCGCCGGTGGCGCGGCAGTTGGCCTGCGAGATGTTCACGCCCTTCTTCGAGAAGGTCTGCGAGATGTCGGCCAGCAGGCCTGGGCGGTCGGCGGTGAGCACGCGGATGGTGACCGGGCGCTTGAAGTCGCTCTTGACGTCCCAGGAGACGTCGACGCGGCGCTCCGGGTCGGTGGACAGGGCCTTGTCGCAGTCGGCGGTGTGCACCGTCACGCCGCGGCCGCGGGTGATGAACCCGACGATCTTGTCGCCCGGCACCGGGTTGCAGCAACGGCCGAAGCGCACCAGCACGTCGTCGATGCCGTTGATCTGCACGCCGGTCTTGGCCTTGCCGGTGACCTTCTTGATGATCTCGCCCAGGCGGCTGGTTGGCGCGCTCTCCTTCGGAGCCTCCTTGGGCGCCCTCTCGGCCAGCTTCTCGGCAGGGACGATCTTCTGGATGATCTGGTTGGGCTGGACCTTGCCGTAGCCCACCGCGACCAGCAGGTCCTCCTCGACGCGGTAGCCCAGCTCGACCGCGACCCTCTTCACCTCGCCGGACTTCGTCAGCTTGTTGAGGTTCAGGTCCCAGCGCTTGAACTCGCGCTCGGTCAGCTCGTGGCCCAGCTCCAGGCTCTTCTCGCGCTGCTGCGCCTTGATGTACGCGCGGATCTTGGCCTGGGCGCGGCTGGTCTTGACGTAGGTGAGCCAGTCCTTGGACGGGTGCGCGTTGCCGCTGGTGAGCACCTCGACGGTGTCGCCGTTCTTGAGCTTGTAGCGCAGCGGGACGATCTTCCCGTTGACCTTGGCCCCCACGCACTTGTTGCCCACGTCCGAGTGGATGGCGAAGGCGAAGTCCACCGGGGTCGCGCCGCGCGGCAGGCTCTTGACGTCGCCCTTGGGCGTGAAGACGAAGACCTCGTCGGTGAAGAGGTCGACCTTGACCGTCTCCAGGAACTCCTTGGGGTCCTTGAGGTCCTGCTGCCACTCCATCAGCTGGCGCAGCCAGGCGAACTTCGCGTCGTCCTTGCTCTGCCCGGTCTTGCCTTCCTTGTAGGCCCAGTGCGCCGCGATGCCTTCCTCGGCGATCTTGTGCATCTCCTCGGTGCGGATCTGCACCTCGATCCGGTCGCCGTACGGGCCGATCACCGTGGTGTGCAGCGACTGGTACATGTTCGGCTTGGGGATGGCGATGTAGTCCTTGAACCGCCCCGGCACCGGCTTCCACAGCGTGTGCACCAGGCCCAGCGCCTCGTAGCAGGCGGGCATGGTCTTCATGATCAGCCGGAAGGCGATGACGTCATGGATCTGCTCGAAGTCCACGCTGTTCTCGCGCATCTTCCGCCAGACCGAGTAGCCGTGCTTGAAGCGGCCGGAGACCTCGCACTCGAGGTTGTTCTCGGCCATCTTCTTCTTGAGGACCTCGATGATCTCGTCGGCGTACTTCTCGCTGGCCTTGCGCTTCTTCTCGATCGCCTCGCTGATCTCCTTGTGCTCGGTCGGCTTGAGGTACTTGAACGAGAGCTCCTCGAGCTCCTGCTTGATCCAGCTGATGCCCAGGCGGTTGGCCAAGGGCGCGTAGATGTCGAGCGTCTCCTGGGCGATCCGCTTCTGCTTCTCGGCCGCCATGTGCTCGAGCGTGCGCATGTTGTGCGTGCGGTCGGCGAGCTTGACCAGGATGACGCGGATGTCGCGCGCCATCGCCACGATCATCTTGCGGAAGTTCTCGGCCTGCTTCTCCTCGGCGGTGACGTTGGCGCTGGCCGAGAACTGCGAGAGCTTGGTGACCCCGTCGACCAGCTGCGCGACCTCGGCGCCGAAGAGCTCGGTGAGCTCCTCGGGCGTGGCCAGCGTGTCCTCGATGGTGTCGTGGAGCAGCCCGGTGACGATGGACGCTTCGTCCAGCTTGAGCTGCGCGAGGATGCCCGCCACCTCCAGGGGGTGGACGAGGTAGGGCTCGCCCGACTTGCGGATCTGCCCCTGGTGGACCTTCGCGCTGTAGACGTAGGCCTTCTTGATGAAATCGAGGTCGGGATCCGGATGGTACTGGGCGACCCGGTCGAGAATGTCGTTGAGTCGAAGCATCCAGGTCCGCGGCGCGTCGGGCGCATGCGCGCGGCCGGCCGCCGCGCCCATCGTCCTCGTCCTCTGTGTCCGACCCGGAGCGGCGCCGAATCATTCCTGCGCTTGGCGCTCGGTGAATTGGCCGGTAATGGCTTACAGATGTTAATGGTGAGCGCACGCCTTGTCTACCTGACGCGCCGCGTTGCGCCCGGGCCTCCGCCGAGTGGCGCCGAGGGTGAAAAGGGCGCCGCGCGTTCGTTGACGCCGCCGCGCACTGGCCGCTAGAGTCCTGCGCCAAATGGTCTCCCTCCTTGCGGATCTCGGGATCGTCTGCTCCCGCTGCCAGCGCTTGAACCAGGCGGCGGCCCAGGCTTGCGTGGACTGCGGACAAGCGCTGACGGCCGTCTACCGCGACGCCCCGACCGTCCCCGCGATGAGCATTCCGGGCGCTCAGCCTGCCCCCGCGCAGCCGCTCGCCCCACCGCCGCCCCGCCCGGCCGTCGTCGCCGCGCAGCCCCCGCCTCCGCCCCCGCGGCCGCCGACGCAGGGTGCCCAGCCCATCGCCCCACCGCCGCCGGCGCCCAAGCCTTCCGCTTCGCCCGTGGCCAAGCCTCCGCCGCCACCTCCGCGGCCGGCCGGCCCTTTCGGCGCCGCGATGCCTCCCGGCCCGGTCCCCCCGGTCCCCCAGGCTCCGGTGGCCGCGCGGCCTCCGCCTCCCCCTCCGCCGCGGCCGATGGGCTCCGCGCCCGCCGCGCCTCCCGCCGCCTGGGTGACCCAGCCTGCCGCCGCGCCCAGCGCTCCCCGGCCGACTCCTGCGCCGGCGGCACGACCGCCCTCGCAGCCCATCGCCGAGCAGCCGACCCCGCCGCCCTCCGCCCCGCTGCCTCCGGCCGAGGCGACCACCCTTCCGCACCACGGCTCGCCTCCCCATGCCGCCGCTCCTGCCGCCGCCGAGAAGGCCCGGCCCGGGGAGAAGGCCAAGGTCGTCGTCGTCCGCGGGACCATGCCCGGCAGCGCCTTCCGGCTGGGCTCCGCGCCGGTGGGCGCCGGCTCCTCCAAGGGCGTGATGCTCTTCCCGGAGGACCCCTACCTCTCGCCGCTGCACGCGACCTTCCACTTCAAGGACGGCAAGCTCTTCGTGCGCGACGAGGGCGGCGCCTCGGGCACCTTCGTGCGCATCCGCGGCCCGGAGATCCTCACCAGCGGCGGGCAGTTCGCGCTGGGCGACCACCTGGTCCGCTTCATCGGCCCGCTCGTCCCGCCCGCCACCAGCGGCGCGGTGCCCTACGGAGCCCCGGTGCCGCCCGGCGCGCTCTTCTCGCTCGAGGAGCTCTTTGAAGGTGGCCGGCCGGGCCGCGCCTGCACCCGCCCCGGGCCCGTGCTCGCGGTCGGCCGCGCCGGCTGCGACCTGACCTTCGCCACCGACGGCCTCATCCAGCCGCGCCACTGCGAGGTGGTGGTCGACGCCATGGGCGCCATCCTGCGCGACCTCTCGACGCCCGACGGCACGTACGTGCGCATGGCTCCCGGCTCGGAGCGCAGCCTCGCCCCGGGCGACATGGTCCGCTTCGGCGTGCAGGTGCTGCGCATCGACGCCGGCTGAGGCCGGCCTCTCTCGGCCACCAACCTGTTGGGTCTGCGGCGGGAGCGGCCTGCCCACTTTCGGCAGGCCCGCGGCGGGCTACTTCTTCTCCACCGCCTGCAGCGCCGACTCGAACAGCGCGACGTCGGGCTCGTCCTTGCGCTCCGCGTAGCGCTTGAGCCAGCCCTCGGCCTCGGCGGTGCGGCCCTGCATCAGATAAACCATGGTCACCCGCTTGATGACTTGGGGCGACGGGGCGTCGGACTCGAAGGCCTTGAGGTAGGACGAGAGGGCCGCGTCGGTGAGCCCCTGGGCGACGGCCTGGTCGCCATCGGCGAGGTGCTCGCGGATCTTGCGGGCCCGCTCCTTCTTCTGGTCCTCGCTGGGCTGCTCGTGCACCAGGTTGACGTCGCTGGGCGGCGGCTTGTTGGTGGTGGGCGGGTTGGTCGGCGGGTCCTCGACGCTCACCGCCGGGGTGTCCTTGGCGCGCACGAAGCGGTCGTAGGCCACCAGCCCGCCGCCGGCGACGAGCGCGGTGCCCAGCAGCGCCCCGACGAAGATCGCCACCGTCGAGGCGTGGCCCTTGGAGGTGCGGCGGGCGACGGGAGGGGGCGCATCGCCGGTGACCGAGGTCGCGTCGTCGGGGACGGCGCCGCCCGGGGACGAGGCCCAGGTGGGCATCGACGCCTCGGACGGCAGCGAGGGAGGCGCGGCGTGCCGGCCGCTGTGGTTGTTCTTGGAGACCTTGCGCAGCGCGCCCGAGTTCCGCAGCGCGAGCGACGGGGGGATGGTCTGGACCTTGGTGGCGTCGAAGTCGTTCTCGAGGCTGAGCAGCTCGCGGCGGAAGTCCTCGGCGGACCCCGGGCGCAGCGCCGGGTCCTTCTCCATCGCCCGCAGGATGAGCGACTCCATGCCGTCGCTGATGGGCGCGTCGCTGTACTTCTGCCGCGGCGGCTGGGGCGGGGTCGTCAGGTGCATCGTCGCCAGGGCCACCGCCGAGTCCGCCTCGAAGGGCAGCATGTTGGTGGCGCACTGGTAGCAGATGACCCCGACGGCGTAGAGGTCGGTCCGGGCGTCCAGCTGCAGGCCGCGGGCCTGCTCCGGGCTCATGTACTCCGGGGTGCCGCAGACGAAGCCGGCGCGGGTGAGCGCCTGGCCGTCGCCCTGCCCCTCGGCCTCCTGGATCTTGGCGATGCCGAAGTCGAGCACCTTGACGAAGTCGGTCTCGCCGCGGCGCTGCTCCACCATGATGTTCTCGGGCTTGAGGTCCCGGTGGATGACCCCGGCGGCGTGCGCGTCGGAGAGCGCCGAGAGCACCTGGCCCAGGATGCGGCAGATGCGCTTCTGCGGCAGCGGCCCCTCGCGGCTGAGCAGCTGGTGCAGGTCCTCGCCCGCCACGTACTCCATGGCGATGTACAGCGAGCCGTCGTCGCTCTGGCCGAAGTCGATGACGCTGATGGAGTTCGGGTGGTTCAGGCGGCTGGCGGCCTTGGCCTCGCGCTGGAAGCGGGCCACCGTGCGCGCGTCGCCGAGCAGCGAGGTGCGCAGCACCTTGAGGACCACGGTCTTGTCCAGCGACATCTGGGTCGCGCGGAAGACCTTGCCCATCCCGCCTTCGCCGATGAGCTTCTCGATGCGGAACTTGCCCGCGACGATGCGGCCGACCTGGTCGTCGTCGTCGTTGCCGGGGGTGCGCACCAGCACCGAGCCGCACTTGGGGCAGAACTTGGCGCCGTCGTCATTCTTGTTGTTGCAGGACGGGCACTGGATCACAGAGGCGGCCTCGCAGGCGATGGGCAGCCGAACGATGGCACACCGCGTCGAGCGCTTCAAGGACGGCTAAGTGCGGGATTGCAGGGTGCAATCCGGTGGCGGGCCGCCTGTCAAGCGGCACCCGGGGCGGGGAAGCCCGGCAGGCGCCGGGCTTCGCTGACTCCACAGAGGGCCCGCCGCCCGCCTACTTCGCCAGGAGCTTCGAGGCTTCCTTGGCGTGGTAGGTCAGGATCAGGTCCGCTCCGGCGCGCTTGATGGAGGTGAGGATCTCCAGCATCACGCGGTCGCCGTCGAGCCAGCCGTTCTGGGCGGCCGCCTTGACCATCGCGAACTCGCCGGAGACGTTGTAGGCGGCGATCGGCACGTCGGAGATCTCGCGGGCCGCGCGGATGACGTCCAGGTAGCTGAGCGCGGGCTTGACCATGACCATGTCCGCGCCCTCGGCCAGGTCGAGCTTGATCTCGCGCAGGGCTTCGCGGCCGTTGGCCGGGTCCATCTGGTAGCCGCGGCGGTCGCCGAACTGCGGCGCGCTCTGGGCGGCGTCGCGGAACGGCCCGTAGAAGCCCGAGGCGTACTTGGCGCTGTAGGCCATGATCGGCAGGCCGGAGTGGCCCGCCTCGTCCAGGCCCTTGCGGATGGCGAGCACGCGGCCGTCCATCATGTCCGACGGCGCGATGATGTCCGCGCCGGCCTGCGCGCAGGTCACCGCCATCTGCGTCAACAGCGGCAGCGAGGCGTCGTTGAGCACCTCGCCCTTGGGGCTGACCAGGCCGCAGTGGCCGTGGGAGGTGTACTCGCACAGGCAGACGTCGGCGACGACCTGCATGTCCGGCACCGCGTCCTTCACCGCGCGGATGGCCTTCTGGACGATGCCGTCCTTCTCGTAGGCCCCGCTGCCCTTCTCGTCCTTGTGGTCGGGGATGCCGAAGAGGATGACGCTGGGCACGCCCAGGCTCCAGGCCTCCATGCACTCCGCGGCGATGTTCTCGACGGACTGCTGGAAGATGCCCGGCATCGAGCGGATGGCGTTCTTCACGCCTTTCCCCTCGACCACGAACATCGGGTAGATGAAGTCGGTGGGGGCCACGGTGGTCTCGCGCACCATCGTGCGCAGGGCCTCGTTGCGGCGCAGCCGCCGGGGTCGGTCGACCGGGAATGACATGTTCGCCTCCCATGCAGGGCCGGACCTCGTCGGTGACGGGCGCCGGCCGGCAGACAGCCTGTTCGGGGGATTCTAACGACCCCCTCCGCGCTTTGCTGCCCGATCCTCGCCAGAGCGGCGAGCAGGCCAGCCCTCCCCCAGCCTTCCTCCGGTTGACGGATGGTGGACGCTCTCGGGAGGGACTAGCTTCCCGGCCGAACTCTTCCGGAGGTGTCCCATGCTTGCCTCCCAGCCCTTGCTCGCCGGACGTTGAGCCGTCCGCCTGCCCCCTGAAATCCGCTGAAGCGGGTTGACCGGCCTTTCGACCGGTCGGAGGGAAGGCCGCGTCCCGGCGCGCGCTTGGGAATCCGTCCAGGACTTCTTCTCTTTCTTCTTCAGCGTGGCCTGGGCTCGCCTCGTCGAGCCTGCAGGCCGCGAGGGAACTCCCTTCTTCATGTCTTCCAAGAACCGCCGTACCCCCGAGCGCGCGAGCGCCCGGGACGCCTTCCGCCGTGAACGCCTGGAGCGCCTCGTCCTCGACGAGCTGCGCTCCACCTTGAGGGACGACGTGCGCCAACCCGGCCTCGCGGGCGTCGCCCTGCTGCGCCTCGACCTGGCGCCCGATGGCAGCCATGCCCGGGTCGCCTACGCCGGCCGCGCCGAGCCGGGAGAGGAGGAAGCGGCCGTCGGGCGCCGGACCCAGGCGGCGCTCGAGGCGGCCACGGGCTACCTGCGCTCCCGGCTGGCCACCTCGCTGGATCTCAAGCGCCTGCCCAAGCTCGGGTTCACGTTCGTCGGCGTCGCCCTCGACGACCCCATGCCGAAGGAGAAGGAAGAGGAGGCCGGCCCATGCCTCGGGTGATCGAGACCGCGCACGTGCCCATCGCCGTGTGGGCCGCCGACCCGCCGCCGGGAGCCCTGCGCCAGCTGCAGGCCCTCGCCGAGCTGCCCTTCGTCGTCGGAAGGGTCGCCGGCATGCCCGACCTCCACGTCGCGGAGGGAGTCGCCGTGGGCACCGTCTTCGCCACCGAGCGGGCGCTGATGCCGGCGGCGCTCGGGAGCGATCTGGGATGCGGCATGTCCGCCCAGCGCTTCGAGTTCCCGGCGGCCTCGCTCTCCCGGGAGGACCTGCGGGCGCTGCTGGACGCCTTCGCGAAGGCCTTCGGGCCCAAGTCGCGCCTGCCGCTTTGCGAAGAGAGCGAGGCGCTCCTGCGCGAGCCGCTCTCGACCCGCTCGCTCGATCACGACCGCGAGCGCTTCGCCAGGAGCCAGCTGGGCACGGTGGGGGGCGGCAACCACTTCGCCGAGCTCGACCGGGACATGGAGGGCTCGCTCTGGCTGCTCGTCCACTCCGGCTCGCGAGGGGTCGGCGGCGCCCTCGGCGCCCACCATGCCAAGGCGGCGCGGACGGGCTTCCTCGACGCCGAATCCGACGCCGGGCGCGCCTTCCTCGCCGACCTCGGCTGGGCCCTGCGCTACGCCCGGGCCAACCGCCAACGGCTGATCGCGCTCGCGAGCGAGGTGCTCTCGACGAGCCACGGGGCGCAGCCGGACCCGGGCAGCGCCCTCGACCTGCCGCACAACTTCGTGGCCCGGGAGACGCACGACGGCCGCCCGCTATGGGTCCACCGCAAGGGCGCGTCGGCGGCTCCCGCGGGCGGGCGCGGCCTCGTTCCCGGCTCGATGGGCACCGCCTCCTATCTCGTCGAGGGACTGGGCGAGCCCGCCTCGTTCCGCTCGTGCTCCCACGGCGCCGGCCGCGTCCTGTCCCGGCGCGAGGCGCGCGAGCAGATCGGCGCCAAGGACCTGGAGCGCTCGATGCGCAAGGTGGCCTACGACGAGCGGTTGGCGCGGGCGCTGGTGGAGGAGGCCCCGGCGGCCTACCGCGACATCGGCGAAGTGCTCGCCGAGCAGGCGGACCTGGTCCGGCCGCGGATGCGCCTGGAGCCCTTGGCGGTGTTCAAGGGCCGCTGACGCTGTCGAGGTCCCGGGCGACGTCGACCGCGTCGTCGCCCAGGATCTCCACCAACTCCTGGCTGCGGCCGCCGGCGGCGTCGAACAGGTGCAGCGGCGGCAGGATCTCGAGCGAGCCCCGCTTGCCCTTCACCGCCTCGAAGAGGACGAGCTTGGCCGGGCGGGTGGGCACCGGGTGCACCATCCGCATCCGCCGCGGCTCGAGCCCCACCTCGCAGCAGGCCTGCATCAGCTCCACCACCCGCGGCGCGGGGAAGATGACCTTGAGCGAGCCGGAGTCCTTGAGCAGGAAGCGCGCGGCGGAGGCGACGTCCTTCGGGGTGCAGCTCACCTCGTGGCGCGCGATGGCCCGCTCGCTGCCCGGGTTCACGTGGCCCGCCTGCAGCGGCACGTAGGGCGGGTTGGAGACGACGAGGTCGAACCAGCTGCCGGGGACCTTGCCCTTGAGGTCGCGCAGGTCCGCGCCGACGACCTCGACGTCCTCGCCCCGGCGGTTGAGCGCCACGTTGCGCATGGCCAGGCTCGCCAGGGGCGGCTGGACCTCGACCGCCGTGATCGGCCGGACCCCGCGCGAGGCGAGGATCAGCGAGACGATGCCGCAGCCGGTCCCGAGGTCGGCGACGCGGCCCTTGGGCGCGCCGGCGAAGGAGGCCAGGAGCATCGCGTCGACGGCGAAGCGGTAGCCGGACCGGCGCTGGATGACCAGGACCTCGCCACGGCAGATGCCGTCGATGGTCTCGGTGCTGCCCAGGGGGATCTGGGCCTGCTTCTTGAGGTCGAAGACCTGCTCAGGCTGGGCTTGGTCGGTCAGGGTCTGCATAAGGGAACGCAGGCATCCTAGCACTGACCGCTAGTGCCAGTGCGTTTCACGGTTTGCACGCGTCCAGCAGCGCCTGCTGGATGGCGCCTTCGCGCAGGACCACCGGCTGGCCGTCCTTGAAGCCCAGCACCGTCGAGGGCTTGCCGCCCGGGGTCCGGCCGGCGTCGATCACGACGTTGACCGACTCGCGCAGCTTCGCCTCGATGTGCTTCACCAGGCTGGCCTCGCGGTTGCCGGACAGGTTGGCGCTGGTGGAGATGATCGGGCCGACCAGGCGGGCCAGCTCGCGGGCGACGGGGTCCGAGGAGACGCGCACGCCCACCTCGCCGGTGGAGGCGATCTCGAACGGGAGGCCGGGCTTGGCGGGCAGGACCAGCGTGAGCGGGCCCGGCCAGAACTGCCGGATGTAGAGGTCCGCCGCCTTGGGGACCTCGCGCCACAGCGAGCGCGCCGAGGCCTCGTCCGCGACGATGACCGCCATGGGCTTGCCGCCCTCGCGGCCCTTCAGCGCGCCGATGCGGTGGACGGCGTCCGGCCGGGAGACCGCGGCGCCGAGCCCGTAGAAGGTCTCGGTCGGGTAGATGACAAGCCCGCCTTCCCTGAGCACACGGGCCGCGGCTTCGATTTGGGAGACGAGCTCGGATGGGACGCCGGGAGTGCGCATGGAGGGTAAGGAAGTCCAGTCGTAAGTTCTAAGTCGTGGGTGGGCCGGGAGCTTCGCGTGCCCCTGGTTCTAGCCCGCGCGCGGGCGCTTGGCAGCAGGAACTTGCCACGGGCAGCCCATTCCCGGGCTCCCCGTCGAGGCGAAGCGCTCCGCACCGACGGCTTTGCGCTCAGTACGCTCCCTTGCCCCACAGCACGACCGGAAGCGTCTTCGCCAGGATCTTGAGGTCCGCCCACAGGGTCCAGCTCTCGATGTAGGCCAGCTCCAGCTTCAGGCGCTCCTTCAGCGGCAAGTCGCCCCGCCCGCTGACCTGCATCGGCCCGGTGATGCCCGGCTTCACGGCCAGGCGCTTGCGGTGGAAGAAGCTGTACTGCGCCACCACCTTGGCCTCCTCGGGCCGCGGGCCGACCAGGCTCATCTCGCCCCGGAGCACGTTGAGGAACTGCGGCACCTCGTCCAGGCTCCAGCGGCGCAGGAAGCGCCCCACCGGCGTCACGCGGGGGTCGAACGGCAGCTTGAACATGGGGTTGTCGGCCGGCAGGTGGTTCGGGTCGATGCCCAGCTCCACCAGCTTCTCCTCCGCCCCCACCACCATCGAGCGGAACTTGAGCATGTCGAACGGCGCGCCGTTCTCCCCCACCCGCTTCTGCCGGAAGAACACCGGCCCGCCGTCCGAGAGCTTGATGGCCGCCGCGCAGGCCAGCATCAGGGGCGCCGCCAGCAGCGTCAGCGCGCTGCCGAAGAGCAGATCGAACGTCCGCTTGGCCAGCCGCCCCGCCTCGTCCAGCGGCGGCTCGCGCAGGCCGATGACCGGGATGCCGCCCAGGTCCTCCACCTTGGCGCGCACCAGCGTCAGCTCCAGGACGTCGGGCACGAAGTGCACGCGCACCGGGTCGGCCTGCAGCCGCAGGATCACGTCCTCGAGGATGGCGTGCTGCTCGGCCGGCAGCGCCAGGAACACGTCGTCGATGGCGTGCTCCTTGACCACCTGGGAGATGTGCTTGATCGACCCCAGCCGCTCGAAGCCGTCGAGCTTGTCGTCGGTGGAGAGCACCCCGGCCAGCGTGACGCCGAACGGCGCCGTCGACAGCCGCCGCGCCACCTCCTCGCCCACCTCCCCGCCGCCGACCACCAGGATCCGCCGGGCGAACGGCCGGGTGAGCCGGCGCAGCATCACCTGGGTCGCGACGTGGCGGACGACGAGCGCCGCCTGCACCAGCACGAAGAAGTAGCCGACCAGCAGCCGGGAGAAGTCGTAGACCTTCTGGAAGAAGAGCGCCGCGACGAAGAAGAGCACCCCCAGCCACGAGGCCAGCACCAGGTAGCGCCAGGAGTCGAGCTCCAGCACCCGGCGCGGCAGGTGCGTGCCCACGATGAAGAAGGCCAGCCCCCAGGCCACCGCCGCGGAGAGGTAGGACGAGCGCGTCAGCCAGATCCAGGCCATCCCCTGGTCGAGCGCCATGCCCAGCTCGAGGCGCTGGCGCAGCACCTGCGCCAGGTGCAGCGAGCCCACGACGATCGCCAGGTCGGCGGCGACCAGCAGCGGTGACAGCCGGCGTTGGGCGCGCAGCAGCATCAGTGCACCGCGGTGGGCGCGTCGCCGGCGGGCTGGCGCAGCAGCAGCAGGTCGCGGCTCTTCACCGCGCGGTCCACGATGGCGACCATGCGCGCCTTGAAGTGCCTGCGGTCGAAGCGCTCGGCGTTGCGGCGCGCCGCCGCCGGGTCGAACCGGTCCCGGCTGGCCTCGAAGCGCGAGAGGGCCTCGAGCAGCGACGGCACCGTCGGCTCGTCGAAGAACAGGCCGGTGGGCTCGAAGAGCATGCTGGCCTGCCGCTCGGCCGCCGCGGCCGGTCCGCCCAGGCCGATGACGGTCTCCAGCGCCCCGCCCCGCGCCAGCGCGATGACCGGGCGACCCGCGGCCTGCGCCTCGAGCGGCGTGATCCCCGCGTCCTCCTCGCCCGGGAAGATCAGCGCCTTGCAGCGCGGGTAGAGGTCGGCGACCTCGGGGTCGGACAGCGGGCCCAGCAGCTCCACGGTCCCGCCGGCCAGGGCCTTCATCCGCTTCCACTCCTGGCCCCCGCCGACCACCTTGAGCTTGCGGCCGCTCTGCCGGAAGGCCTCCAGCGCCACCTCGATCTTCTTGTACGGCGCGAAGGCCGTGACCATCAGGTAGAAGTCCTCGACCGCCTCGGGGCCGCGCACCTGGAAGCGCGAGACGTCCACCGGCGGGTGGACGACCTCGGCCTCGCGGCGGTAGCGCTTCTCCACCCGCGAGGCGACGTTGAAGCTGTTGGCCACGAAGACGTCGACCCGGTTCGCCGAGGCCTCGTCCCAGGTCCGCAGGAACGTCGAGCAGACGCGCATCGCCGCGCGGGTCAGGAGCGAGGCGCGCCCCGGCCCGAAGTACTCCGGGTACTGGTCCCACAGGTAGCGCATCGGCGTGTGCACGTAGCTGACGTGGACCGCCGAGGTGGGGACGACGACGCCCTTGGCGACGCAGTGGCTCGAGGAGAGCACCAGGTCGTAGCCGGTCAGGTCGAAGGCCTCGATGGCGTGCGGGAACAGCGGCAGCAGGCTGCGGTAGCGCTGGTGGGCGAACGGGAAGCGGTCGAGGGCGCTGGTGCGGATGCGCATCCGCTCGATGGCCGGGGAGCAGGCGCCCCTGCGGTGCACCAGCGTGAAGAGGTCGGCCTCGGGGAACAGCTCGCAGAAGGCCTCGACGACGCGCTCTCCGCCGCGCATGCCCACCAGCCAGTCGTGGACCAGGGCGACCTTCATGCGGCGCGTTGTACCAGATGGCGCCCCGCCCGAGGAAGCGCCGCCACCGGGAGGATTGAGGCGCGGTCCGCGGCTGGCCTACGATGCCCGGCAGATGAAGCCGCTCCTGCACCTGGGAATCGCCCTGCTCGCCTCCTCCGCCGCCGGCTGCAGCTCGCCGACGTCGGTGGTGACCTGCGCCAACGACAACGAGTGCCTGGTCGGCCAGGTCTGCGACCGGACCTCGAAGACCTGCCGCGACGCCAGGGCCGATTCCGGCCCCTCGCTCGGGCCCGACGCGTCGGCCCCGCCGCGGGTCGACGCCGGCCCCTGCACCACCCTCCTCTGCAGCGGCGTCTGCTGCGCGGCGAACCAGCGCTGCGTCGGCGGCGCGTGCCAGGCGGCCTGCTCCTGCACCAACAGGGACTGCGGCGACGACGGCTGCGGCACCTCGTGCGGAGTGTGCCCCGGCGGGTGGATCTGCGATTCCGCCGGCACCTGCGTCGGGGAACCGCCCGACGCCGGCCCCTGAAACCCTGCTGTCACCCCACATCTTCAGCCGGCGGAGTTGGGTAGAGCCCGCCCTCCGTGGCGGGGGCGGCCTTTGTCGGGCGCTGACACGACCAAACATACCGACACGACCCCGGCACCCTTCGGCAAGATCACGGCAGGCCCGG
>DASXVQ010000201.1:0-4572 GCA_036504155.1 Myxococcales bacterium | reverse complement strand
GCGGGACTATTCGGCACCGGCTCGGCCGCGCGCATGAGCCTTCCGCTTCGCGCGCTTTCCCCCGATCAATCCGTAGCTCTTGAGCTTGCGGTACAGGGTCGCCGAGCCGATCTGCAGCTGCGCAGCGGTGCGGGTCTGGTTTCCGCCGTTCAGCTCCAGGGCGGCGAGGATGTACCCCTTCTCGACCTCCTCCAGCGGCTGCACCGACCCGGCGGCGGCCACCGGGCTGGGAAAGGCCTGGCGGATCTCCTCGGGCAGGTCCTCGAGCTCGACGCGGCTGCCGCGCGCGAGCGCGACCGCGCGCTCCATGACGTTCATGAGCTCGCGCACGTTGCCCGGCCACGCGTAGCGCAGGAGCTGGTCGGCGGCGTCCGGAGCGAGGCCGGAGATCTTGCGCTTCATCCGGACGGCCGCCTCCGCGAGGAGCACCCGGGCCAGCGGCAGGACATCGTCTCGGCGCTCTCGCAGCGACGGCACGTGCAGCTCCACGACCTTCAGCCGGTAGTAGAGGTCCTGTCGAAAGGTGCCGCCGGCCACCCCGTGGGCGAGGTCGCGGTTGGTGGCGGCGACGATGCGCACGTCGACCTTGCGGCTCTTGTTCTCGCCGACGCGCCGGACCTCCCGCTCCTGGAGCGCCCGCAGGAGCTTCACCTGCATGCCCGGCGAGACCTCGCCGACCTCGTCCAGCAGCAGCGTCCCCTTGTTCGCCGCCTCGAACAGGCCCGGTCGGTCCTGCGCGGCACCGGTGAACGCGCCCCGCGCATGCCCGAAGAGCTCGCTCTCGAGCAGCGTCTCGGCGATGGCGCCGCAGTTGACCGCGATGAACGGCCCGGTCGCGCGGGTGGACTCGTCGTGGACGAGCCGCGCGATGCGCTCCTTGCCCGACCCGCTCTCGCCGGTGATGAGCACGGTGCTGTCGACCTTGGCCACGCGCCGCGCCAGGTCCACGACCTGCTGCATCTGCGAGCTCTTGGCGACGATCCCCAGCGGCTCCTCGACGTCGCGCGCCACGCGGACCAGCGCCCGGCGGTGCTCGCGCAGCTTGCGCTCGGTCTCCTTCAAGGTCTCGGTGACCCGGTGCAACGAGACGTCGAGGCACTCCTTGAGTCGCGTCTGCTCGAAGAAGCGCAGCTCCTCGGCTCGCTCGTCCCCCCAGTCCTCGACGGAGCGACCGAGGAGGTGGCAGGCGGCGTCGCCCTGGCCCAGGCAGCGATCCTCGAGGACGTAGATCTCCTTGCCGGCCGTCTTGCTGATGTAGCCGCTGATGAGCCCGCAGATGGTCCAGCACACCGGAGAGGCGGCGCGGCCGAAGTGCAGCAGGTGCTGCTCCGCCTCGTAGGAGGCGACGAGCATCGAGCCTTCCCTCGAGAGCGGGTCCTTGCTCCCCGGCTCGATCAGGAAGAGCCCCTCGAGGGTGTGGATGCGCGGGCCGGCGCGTCGCCAGTCCTCGTTGCTGTCCCAATCGAACTCGAGCTCCATGGCCTCGGCCATGCGCCAGCCGTGCGCGAAGCCGAATTGGGTGAGCACCGCGCGGGTCGCGGTGACGCCGAAGTTGTCGACGAGGTACTTGCGCAACAGGCCCATCGCCACCGCGTCGAGGAGCAGCGCCCGTTGCCCGGCGAACCGGATCACGCCGCCCTCGGGGTCCAACTCCAGCAGCTCCTTGTGATCCAGGTCTTCGGCGTGCATGGCGTACCCCTTCGCTCTGAAGGACAGGGTACTTCATTTTGATGGACGGCGCCGCCGCGGCGGCGAGGGCGGGGTTCCCAAGCGCCCGCAAGCACTGGCGGATGTCGATGGCCCGGAAACTGCTCTCTCAGGGTGGCCGGCTTGTCGCCAGCCGTGCTGGCTGCCCAGCCGCCAGTCGAGCGCGCCCTCGCTTGGAGCGAGCGCGGCCCCAACAGGAGAAGGCCATGTTCGAGATTCCTTCCGGCTTCATCGCGGTCGCCGCGCTCGTCTGCGGCGGGTTGCTCCTCATCGCCGGGGTCCGCGGGCGCGGGGTGCGATCCGCCACCCGCGCGCGGGTCTCGCCGGCCCGCCCCTTCGCCGCAGGCAACGGAGGCCGGACATGACGAACGGCCTGATCCGCAGGTCCGCCGAGGAATTCCGTTCGACCCGCATCGTCGCCTACAGGCTGAAGCTCGAAGACCGCGTCGAGCCGCAACGGCCCCCCGCGGCCACCGAGAACCCCATCACCCAGGAGACCCCCATGAAGATTCGCCCGGTGCAGGACCGCGTCATCGTGAAGCGCATTGCAGAGGAGGAGAAGACCAAGGGCGGGCTCATCATCCCCGACTCGGCCAAGGAGAAGCCGCTGGAGGGCCTGGTGATCGCCGTCGGCAACGGCAAGGTGCTCAAGGACGGGAAGGTCCGACCCCTGGACGTCAAGGCGGGCGACCGGGTCCTGTTCGTCAAGTACGCCGGCAACGAGATCAAGCTGGACGGCGTGGAGCACCTCATGCTCCGCGAGGAGGACATCCTTGGCGTAATCGAGAAGTAGGGCGCGGCGCCCGCGCGGTGCCTCCAGGAAGTCCTCTCAGCAACGCTCCAAGGAGCAGTCCATGTCCAAGAACATCGTCTTCAACGTCCAGGCGCGCGACGCGATTCTGCGCGGCGTCAACATCCTCGCCGATACCGTCAAGGTCACGCTCGGCCCCAAGGGCCGCAACGTCGTGCTCGACAAGTCGTACGGCTCACCGCTCATCACCAAGGACGGCGTGACCGTCGCCAAGGAGATCGAACTCGACGACGCGTTCGAGAACATGGGCGCGCAGATGGTCAAGGAGGTGGCCTCCAAGACCTCGGAGGTCGCCGGTGACGGAACGACCACCGCGACCATCCTGGCGCAGGCCATCCTCCGGGAGGGCAGCAAGCTCGTGTCCGCCGGTCACAACCCGATGGAGATCAAGCGGGGGATCGACAAGTCCGTCGCCGCGGTGACCGAAGAGCTCAAGAAGATGTCCCGGCCGACCAAGGACCCCAAGGAGATCGCCCAGGTCGGGACCATCAGCGCCAACGGCGACACCGCCATCGGCAAGATCATCGCCGAGGCGATGGAGAAGGTGGGCAAGGAAGGCGTCATCACCGTCGAGGAGGCGCAGGGGCTGGAGACCACGCTCGAGGTCGTCGAGGGCATGCAGTTCGACCGCGGCTACCTCTCGCCCTACTTCGTGACCGACCCCGAGCGGATGTCGGTGAGCCTCGAGGACGCCTACGTCCTGCTCCACGAGAAGCGGATCTCGAACATGAACGACCTGCTGCCCGTGCTGGAGCTGGTCGCCAAGTCGTCGAAGCCGCTGCTCATCATCGCCGAGGACGTCGAGAGCGAGGCGCTGGCGACCCTGGTGGTCAACAAGCTGCGCGGCACCCTGAAGGTGGCGGCCGTGAAGGCGCCCGGCTTCGGCGACCGCCGCAAGGCCATGCTGGAGGACATCGCCGTCGTCACCGGCGGCAAGCTCATCGCCGAGGAGCTGGGCGTGAAGCTCGAGGCCGTGACGCTCGCGGACCTCGGCCGGGTCAAGCGCATCACCATCGACAAGGACGACACCACCCTCGTCGACGGAGGCGGCAAGAAGGACGCCGTGCAGGCCCGCGTGAAGCAGATCCGGGCGCAGATCGAGGAGTGCACCAGCGACTACGACCGCGAGAAGCTGCAGGAGCGCCTGGCCAAGCTGGTCGGGGGCGTGGCGGTCATCAAGATCGGCGCGGCCACCGAGACCGAGATGAAGGAGAAGAAGGCCCGCGTCGAGGACGCCCTTCACTCGACCCGCGCGGCCATCGAGGAGGGCGTCGTCCCCGGCGGCGGGGTCGCCTACATCCGCTGCCTGGGGGCGCTCGACAAGCTGCAGGTCCCCGAAGGCGAGAAGGCCGGCGTGGCCATCATCCGCCGGGCGCTCGAGGAGCCGATGCGGCAGATCGCCCAGAACGGCGGGTTCGAGGGCAGCGTCGTGGTGAACCAGGTGAAGGCGTCGGAGAAGAACGCCTTCGGCTTCAATGCCGCGACCGGCGAGTTCGAAGACCTCATCAAGGCGGGCATCATCGACCCGACCAAGGTCTCGCGCACCGCCTTGGTCAACGCCGCCTCCGTCGCCGCGTTGATGCTGACCACCGAAGCCCTCATCGCCGAGCGCCCGAAGGCGGAGCAGGGCGCACGGGGACGGATGCCCGGCGGCATGGAGATGTAATCGGGAACTCGCGCCGGGGAGGCCGCGGAGCACCGCGCGCCTCCCCGGGCTGCGAACGAGCGGCATCCACCTCAGACGATTCCCGCGGGTCCCGAGCCAGCAATCGGGCCGGGGCAGTGCCTCGCGTTGTGATTGAAGAGCAGGCCTCGCTGGGAGAGCCCCCGAAGGCAGCCGCCCGTGGTCAGGCGGCTTTCGGCAGGGCGCGGGAACCGCTTCCCAGAGACGGGTGCCCACGACCCTGGGCCAGGCACTCGCGCGCGCCGAGCAGATCCGCGTGGGGGTGCGCAAGCTCGCCGTCGACTTCCACGGACGGACGCTGGCGGGGGTCACGGTCTCCATCGGCGTCGCCGCGCTGCCGGAGCATGGCCTGTCGCCCGACGCACTCCTT
>DASXVQ010000200.1:0-4698 GCA_036504155.1 Myxococcales bacterium | reverse complement strand
ATACACCCTTCGCGGTGATGTCCTTCTTGGTAGTCTTCCCCATGGCGCGTTCCTCCGGGTGGCCGCCTTCCAAGCGGCCGGTTGTTGCCCACCGGAAGAATGCGCCATTTCACTTTTCCCCACGACTCGGGACACCACCCGGTCAGGTACTCGAGCGGGTTCTCGCCGTTGGCGACGGCGGTCTCGATGAGCGACATGAACAGGTCGCCGACCTCGGCGCCGCGCACGCTCTTGTAGAAGAGCGAGTTGTTGCGGTGGCGGATGGCCATCTTGAGGGCCCGCTCGCAGACGTTGTTGTCCAGCGGGGCGCCGGGGACGTGGAGGAAGCGTGTCAGACCGTCCCAGTGGTTGATCAGGTAGTTGAGCGCCTTGCCCATGTCGGAGTTGGGCTCGACCTTGTGCTGGTCGAGCAGGTCGTTGGCCCAGTCCAGGATGCCCTGCATGACCGACGCGCTCTCGGCCTGGTGCACGCGCAGGCGCTCTTCGTCCGAGAGTTGCTCGGTCCGGCAGCGGTCGTCGATCTGAAAGACCTTCCCCAGCTCGGTGATCAGGAAGCGGCACTCCTCGGGGAAGTTGCCGACCTGATCGACGACGTTGCGCCGGCCATGGCAGAGGCAGTTCGAGCCGACGACGGGGTGTCCCTTCGGGAGGTTTCGCTCGAGGGCGTCGCTCATCAGGATCGGCGGCGGCAGGCTTGGCTCCCGCTGCGCGAGCAGGTCGGCGAGGTTCTCGCCGGCGCACTTCCTGCCGCTGAAGTACAGGAGGATCTGCTTCTGATCCGCGGTCTTCGCGACGACGCCCGTGGTGAACAGGCCGGTGCGCTCCGGGTCGTCGAGCTCGCCTCGCGCGAGCATCTCGGCGCGGCGCTTTCCCATGAGGGCCAGCAGCCTCAGGTAGGTGTCGTCGACGTGGAGCAGCGGGCTCTGCGCGGCCAGGCGGCGCAGCTGTGCGAGGAGGGGCTCGAGGTCCTTGGCGGCCGCGTTGACGAGCTGCCACTGGGTCGAGGCGGGGACGGGGACGCCGAGGTGGCGCTGCAGCCGCTCGAGCCGGTGGAGCGGCTGGCCGTTGTCGTAGCGAAGCAGCGCCATCATGGCCACCGCGACCTCGTCGTACTTCGGGCCCTGGGCTGCCGCGGGCGCCTGTGCGGTGAAGACCATGCCGCACCCGCTGCAGCGCAGGCGCTCCTGCAGCCAGACCTTCGCGGTCAGCATCGCCTGGCCGAGGATGCGCAGGACCTCCGCGGGCTTGAGCGCGTACAGCGTGCCCTTGGCGCACTCGGGGCAGTCGTCCCCGGCGGAGAGCGTCTGGTGCCCGACCTTCTCTTGTGTGGCGCCCGGGTAGTCCTCCCTCGGGATGCGGCCGTGGCCCTTCCGCTTCGCCTTCGTCTTTGGCTCCGCACCCGCGGCCGGGGCCGGCTCCGCGGGCGCCGGCGGTGCCTCCTCGGGCGGGAGGATCCTTTCGGCCTTCTCGCTGCTCCCTGCGCCGAAGAGCCGCCGCAACCTGGCGAGGGTGGTCCCCTGCTGGTGCAGCAAGGAGGTGACCGCAGTCAGGCACGCGACGGTCAGCTCCAGCACCGCGTAGTCCTCCGCGGCCAGCAGCGGCGCAGCGCGGGAGAGCAGCCGCTTCAGGTCCTCGGCGGCAGGCGCGGGGCTGGCCGTCATGCGAGCGCGGTCATGCGCTCGCGCCAGTCACGGCAGAGCGGCATTCCGAGGACGTCCTTGATGGGGCGAGTCTGCTCGAAGGTCGGCGCATTGTTGCCCCGGCCGGTGGTGCGGCCCAGGTACACCCAGTTGGCGGCGCGGTAGCAGGTGCCCTTGAAGCGCGTGGTGTCGACGAAGGTCAGTGCAAGGCAGACCTCGTGGCCGTACACGCGTGCCCAGTCCGCGGGGAGCTGCCGCGCCATCCGGCCGAGCAGGTGCGAGGCGAGGTGCGGGACCCGGACCCAGGGCAGCACCAGGAACCGAGTGTTGTAGGCGAGCAGCCGCAGGTTGCGCTGCCTCGCCTCGCGCGACCAGCCGATGAAGGTGTCGCTCGGGCCGAGGTGGCGCGGCCCGGAGCTGAAGGCGAAGCACGCCACCGGCCTGCCGCCTGCGAAGACCAGGTGCTTGAGGTGCTCGCCGACCGGCTGGGTGTAGCCGAGGTAGCCCGCGCAGCAGGCGTCGCTGCCGGCTCACGACGTCCGTCGGAGGCGCCCGTCACGCAGACGCAGCCGGCGCCGCCGAAGGAGCCGAGCGAAGACGAGGCGGGCGAAGTGGAGTTGCCGCCGATCCGGAGCACCGCGGTCCGAGAGCGAGCGCGTCGCGCGCGCAGCCGCCCCTGTGACCGAGCCCACCGAGCCCGAGTCTCCCGGAGCGCACACGGAGATCGCGGAGTTCGCGCCCTTCTCCGCAAAGGGCGTGCAGCAGGTCGGCTCTTGGCTCTTGCTGGTGACGGTTGCCGGGCTCGGCCTCCATGCGCACCTGCGCGCCCACTGAGCGGAAGAAGCCCGGAGGGGCGCCCGCTGCGGTCCGTGGCCATCTGACGCGCTTGTTGTCCACCTTGGCAGTCGGCGGGCGCTGCCTGTCGGAAGGCGTGCGTCGCCTGGCGACGAGCAGTGCCGCGGCGCTGCTGTTGGCCGGCTCCGCGCCGTCGGCCACCTGGGTGAGGCGGACGTTGGGCGGCTACTGCGCTGGAGAGGTGTCCCAGAAGCTGCTCGACGATGTTTCCGGCGACCTCTTGCGAGCGGCGCGCGACCGCACGCCCCGCGGTCAGCCGGTAGTGCTGTTCTTCGACAACCACGGGCGGCAGTACACCGGCATCCACCACCTGCGGCGCATCTGGCGGATGCAGGACAAGCGCACCGTCCCCGGCGCGATGGACTACTGGGTCCACGACGGCCCAGGGACGCCCGGTGCTGGTCATTCCGGTCGAGCCGCACGCCAGCTTGCCGGAGACGGTCCGCAGCAAGGTGGCCTTTCCTGCGCGAGTGCCTCGGAAAGAAAGACGCCGCTCTTGCTCGTCTTCGACCGAGCAAGGGGGCGTTCCCCGGCCTGTGGAGCTGGCTGAAAGACCAGGGCATCCAGTTCGTGACCTACCACGCGCTGCGACCTATCGGAAGTTCCGGCGCGAGTGGGTTCGAGCACCACGGTCGGCCCATGACCTTGCGCGACGCGGCCGGCTAAGAAGGTCCGGGTGATGGTGGAAGCGGGTCGGATGAACCTCGGCGATGACCGTGGGCGCGTCCGGCGCATCCGCCTCCTCATGCCCGGGCGGACGTGCAGTTGAACGTGGTGGCGTCCTCGCGGCGCTCTGCGCGGTGGCTGTGCCAGACGCTCTTCAGCCGCTGGCGACAGGAGAACGGCCTCAAGCACGCCGTGGAGCGCTGGGGCCTGAACCAGCTCGACGGGCGCCGCGTGGAGCAAGTCCCCGAGGGCACGCTGGTGACCAACCCGGCGCGCGCCAACCTCGACCGGCTCCTCCGGGACGACAAGCAGCGGGGAGCGCCAACTCCGCCTCCAACTCCAATCAGATGTACCCCGGCCATCCCGAGCGAAGGGAGCTGAAAGCCTTGTGCTCGCGGAGAACCGCCGAGCGCAGCGCGACATCGAGCAGGCGCAGACGCCAGACGCCGAAGAAGGTCCCGGTCGAACAGACCGACCTCCATGGCGAGCTCAAGCAGCACACGCGCGAATACAAGCTGCTCGTGGACACCGTGCGGTGTATCGCGCAGAACGCCGAGGGCAGACCTGGCCATCGAGCCTCGCCGAGCATCTGGCTCAATCCGCCTGAGGCCAAGCGGTTGCTCCAGAACGTCTTCTCAGCTCCCGGCGACATCCGCGTCTCCAACACCGCGATAACGGTTTCCCTTGCGCCTGCGGCCAACCGACCCGAGCGGGCAGCACTCGAAACATTTTTCGATGCGATCAACCGCCGCCGCCTATGCCACCCGGGGGACCCATTCGCCCGCCCGATCCGCTTCCGACTCCAAATTCCGTAAGGCGGCCGCGCACGAACTCTGGGGCTCGGCACCCCGGGTTTTCTTTCGACGTGGTACGGGGCGTTTGTTTCGTCGATCGCGTCTGCGGTAGACGGCAAGGCCTTCGCGATGAGCACATGGGCCGCCCGTGCGAACGCCAACATCGGCTGCTACTCCGACGGCCTCGAGGTCGCCTTCTACGACGGACTCTCCTGGACCGGCCTCGGCGAGATGAAGCTCGACCAGGGGGAGGAATGGACCACCGGCTGCCCCACCTCGCACTTGGCTGGTGCCGCCCTCACCGTCGATGAGCTGGGCAGCGCCTGGCTCGCGTTCAACGAGGGCCCGGCCCGCCAGAGCCCATACCCGGGAGTCGGGGACATCCACCTCTTCCGCTGGACGGGCGAAGCCTGGGTGCGCGAATCCGATTGGGCGGGCGCGTCCCTCGACTCATCGGTTGCGCTCGGGGCGGTCGCCAATGGGACGATCTGGCTGGCGTGGAGCGTTCGCAGCGAATCGGCGTCGCAGCTCTTGCTTCACCGCTCGCGGGGCTCGGGCTGGGAGTTCTTCGATCCGCTCGACGGGTTGGCCAAGGACGCCCAGGGCTCCAGACTTCCTGCGGCGCCCGAGGAGGCCGACCGCAACCCCTCGTGATCATTGAGGGCGCCACGCGGGTCAAATTTCGCACTCGACTTGGGAATGGGTCCTCTGCTCGGCTGTTGTTTGAGCATGGCCAAGCGAGA
>DASXVQ010000199.1:0-33851 GCA_036504155.1 Myxococcales bacterium | reverse complement strand
GGGGGCATAGCCGTTAACCGTGGTTGCTGGGCTTCCGCCGCCCCGGGCGCCGCTTCGCCTTTGCGGTACCCCGCCTCGGCCGCTCCTCAAGGCCTGCAATCCGCTCCTCGAAGAACCGCTTGCGCCACTTGCTGACTATCTGTCGCGGCAGGTCTAGGCGGGCCCCGATCTGGTCGTTGCGCAGCCCATCGGCCGCGTAGAGCACGATTTTTGCCCTAACGACTGAGATATATGGTGACGTATATTTACGCGCGAGCGCTTCGAGCTCTCGGCGCTCCGCTGCCGTCAGCGCGACGGTGTATGGGCTCTTGCGAGGCATCAAGTCTCTCGTTTTTGCCTTCGGGTTGGATCGGCCAGCGAAACCCATTTCTATACGTCATCGTATAGCGTGAATGACCCTTGGCCACTTCTTCCCACGCCACCGACTCGTTCTCTGCTGTCGAACCCTACCTTCCCCCCGACTGGAAGCAGGTCGCGAAACGGCTTGGCTTCTGCCCGAGCCGCCCTACGCCCGGCGCAGTCCTCCCTCCCGTCACTTCCGTTGTCCAAGTCGTCCTGCACCTTGTTGCCGCGGGCATGTCCCTGCGCACTACCGCCGCCGCGTTCGCCGCCGCGGGACTCGTCACGGTCTCGCACGTTGCCATTCACAAGTGGCTCCGAAAGGCCGTGGCCTTCTTCTCATACTTGCTTGTCAGCCTGACGGGGTCCCAGCGTGCCTTCGCCCCCTCGCTTTGGGCTGGCTACTCCGTTCGGGCTGTCGATGCGACGACTTCGCAGCGGCCCGGGGCGAAGGGCACAACTGCTCGCATCCACTACTGCCTGCGGCTCAACGACATGGCCTGCGTCGGCTGCATCGTTACCGACGAGAAAGTGGGGGAAAGCTTCGACCACTTCCCCGCGACCGAGAACGTCTTGGACATCGGGGACCGCTACTACTCGAATCCCGCCTCCATCGCGGCCGCCACCAAGCACGGCGGCGACGTCCTGGTGCGATGGAACCCGCCCGGGCTCCCGCTCTACGACGCCAGAGGCCGAAGGTGTTCCCCGGCCAGGCTCCTGCGGCAGCTCAATCTCCAGGAAGTCAGGGAGTGGCGGGTGGAGGTGCGCCCGCGCGATCGGGCCCCGATTCCAGCGCGCCTTGTGATCGCTCGCCTGCCTGCCGACAAGGCCGCCGAAGCCCGCGCCCGCGTCCGCCGCGACCACGACGGCCCGGTGACGGCCCAGGTGCTCTATTGGGCGGGCTTCGTCATGCTGGTCACAACAGTGCCGGTCGAGAGACTCGATCGATTCGCGATTGCGCAGCTCTACCGCCTTCGATGGCAAGTCGAGCTGCAGTTCAAGCGCGACAAGTCCCTCGGCGGCCTGGACAGGCTGCCCAATCGGCGCCCGGACACGATCAAGGCTTGGCTGCTCGCCAAGCTGGTGCTCTGCGAGATCGCGCGCCGACTGGCGTCCGGCTCGCCCGTGCGCAGGCAGCGAAGCCGCCGGCCATCACGGCGCTCGGCATCCGCTCGCTCGTCCGCGACGCCCGCGTGGCCCCAGCCCGAGCACCTATGGGAGTGCACGGCGTTTGCCTGGTCTCTCTTGCGCGCTGCATTTCTCCCAGTGGATTGGCGACAACTTCCCGCCTTCACCCGACGCTTTCGAGAGCATCTGCGTCGCCTCAAGCGAAAGGCGGACCCGGGGCAGGTCTTCTCCTTCTTCAGACTCCTCCAGCGACCGCCATGCACCGGTTAACGGCTATGGGGGCAGGGGGGAGGGCCCTACGACATCCGCCCCAGCACCGTCCGCGTCACCAGGTAGCCCCAGTTCGCGAAGATGAGGACGATGGCCGCGACGCGGACCCAGAAGCCCGCGCGGTCGGACAGGTCGATCTCCAGCCGCGGAAGCCGCAGGGGCCGCAGGGCCAGGTAGACGACGCCGACGACGCTGAGCACGGCGAGCAGGAAGCCCAGCGGGTTGACCAGGAACGAGTCGAGGATGCGCCCCTGCGCGAACCAGTCGAAGGAGCGCGTCATCCCGCAAGCCAGGCATGGATAGCCGGTGACCTTGCGCAGCCCGCAGCCCCAGTACGGCAGGCGGGCGAGGGGCACGAAGCGGGCGACGACGATCAGGAAGACGCCGATGGCGCCGTAGATCTCCAGCAGGCCCACGGTCGGCTTGATCGGTCTCTGGAAGCGCACCATCGACATCGGAGTCCGAGGATAACGGCCGGCCTACTGCGTCGCCTGCTGCACCGCGTTGGCCGCGGCGATGCCGCCCAGCGCCAGGGCCACGGCCCCCAGCCCGCAGGCGCAGCAGGTGAGCAGGACCAGCGGCACCACGACGGCGGCGATGGCGACGCCGGTGGAGGTGCGGTGCACGCGCGACAGGCCGATGACGTAGAGCACCAGCACCCAGATGCCGCCGATGGCGCCGCCACACAGCGGCACCAGCTGCAGCAGGTTCGGTCCCGAGGCGTAGGAGACCGCGCGCAAGGTGGCGTTGAAGCCGTTCTTGGCGCCTTTGAAGAGCAGCAGGCCCAGGTGGAAGATGCCCGCGTTCAGGTAGAGCGAGAGGGGTGCCATCAGCGCCACGGCGATGCCCAGCGCCAGGTTGAAGAACGGCGAGTTCGACATCGCCATCAGCGACGAGAGCGGGTGGCCCTCGGGGAGCTTGGGCCCGCCGCCGCCGCCCAGGCTGTTGAAGCCCACCGCCGCGAACAGCGCCTGCCACGCCTGCCCGCCGAGGGCGCCGATGGCCACGGTGATCCAGCAATACGAGAGGACGCCGTCGGTGTTGTCCACCCGCATGCGCTCGAAGAGCCGGACGGGGTCGACGACGGAGCGCTTCACGGTCTCGATGTAGGCGGCGACGAGGCCGCGCTGGTCGCGCTCCTCCCAGGGAGTGGGCTCGATCTCCCCGCCGCGGGCGCGGCAGGCGGGGCACTGCGGCTGGCCGTCGGGGCCGGGCTGCAGGCAGTCGCCGCAGGCGAAGGCGCCGCAGCGGGCGCAGATGTCCTTGGCGGGCCGGTCGGGGTGGGCCGAGCAGCGGGCGCTGGCGCCGGCGCCGCCGGTGGCGGCGTGCGAGGGGACGGGCGCTTCGCCGGGCTGGGCGGGCGGGGCCGACGGGCCGGACGGCTGCGACGGGGGCCCGGCGGGGGGCGGGGAGCCGCCCGGGGCGGGCAGGACCAGCTCGGCGCCGCAGGACGGGCAGAACTGCCGGCCGAAGCGGTCGGTGGTGAAGACGTACTGGCATCGCGCACACTTGGCGATCATCAAGACCTCGCGGGAGCGGAGAATCTACCACGCGCCGCGTTGACCCTCGCTCGCCCGCGTCGCTAGCATCGCTCCTTCGCCGTCGTCCCGGAGGTCTCATGGTCTCGCGCAGCCTGCTCTTCGTCCCGCTCGCGCTCTGCGCCCTGCTCGCGACCACCACCTGCAGCCAGAACCAGACCCCGCCCGACAAGCGGCCCGACACCGGGACGGCGGAGGTGGAGTGCCAGACCGGCGACGACTGCGCCGCCGGCGACTGCCTCGGCGGCCTGTGCCTCTGGTGCGAGGAGACCACCTGCCCCGCGGGCCAGTGGTGCAGCCACAACGGCAAGTGCGTCGGCTGCGACGGCGGCTGCGAGTTCGACGCCGCGGTGGTCACCGACGCCGGCACCCGCTGCGCCACCCGCGCCGACTGCGCCGGGCTCGCCTGCATCGACGGGGTGTGCGGCCAGCAGGGCGCCTCCTGCACCAAGAGCGACGAGTGCGAGGCGGGCTCCATCTGCAACGCCTCCAGCGAGTGCGTCGTCGGCTGCTCCTCCAAGGCCGACTGCGCCGGCGCGGCGGCCGGCCCCCGGTGCGATCTGGCGAGCGGCCAGTGCGGCCCGTGCGCCGAGACCGCCGACTGCGACGCGGCGACGCAGAACTGCGTCGCCGGCGCCTGCACCTCCGCCATCGCCTGCCCCGGCGGCGACCGCGGGCCCTGCGGCGAGCTGGCCTGCGTGGAGAAGGTGTGCCGGCCCTGCGTCGCGGGAACCGACTGCGGCCCGGGCTTCGACTGCGCCGCCGGCAAGTGCGTGGGCAAGACCGCCTGCACCACCGACGATCAGTGCCACTCGCTCACCGCCGGGCACTGGTGCGACACCTCGAGCGGCATGTGCAAGTGGGGCTGCCTGCCGATGCCCTGCGGCTCCAACTGCTGCACCGGCGGGCTCTCCTGCAACACCACCAAGCACGTGTGCGAGACGGTGGCGTGCAACAACTGCGGCGGCTCCTGCCTGCCGACCCAGACCTGCGACACCGCCAGCTGCAAGTGCGTCAGCGGCGCGGGCTGCAGCGCGATGGATTGCTCCTGCTCGGCAGGGCTGACCTGCAAGTGCTCGGGGGTGATGGGCTGCATCCCGTTCCAGTGCAACACCAACGGGACCTGCCAGTAGCCGCTCCGCGACGGCGGTCGATCAATTCGGATAGGCGTGGCCAGCGCCGTCGTCGTCATCGTCGTCGAGCGGGCGCTTCGACGGATCGCTGATCTCGCCGGAGATCGTGCCGCCGCACTTCGGGCAGGTCAGCAGCGAGGGCGCGAGGTCCGCACTGCAGTCCGGATCGGAGCAGTAGTCCCAGCGCTGGCGCTTGCCGATGGACCAGCCCAGCGCGGTGAAGACGCCGATCAGGAGAAAGGCGAGCTCGGTCTGCTTGTGCCCCATCGCGAGGGCGGCGGGGGCCGTGCCGACGATCATGCCAAGGAATGCGCGGGAAACGCCCTTGTCCCTGCGGACGCGCCAGACGCGGCGGCCTTCGGTCCATCGAGGCGTCTCGGGCTCGGGTGCGGGGCCCTCCAGGGGCATGGGAGCCAGGGGCATGGGAGCCAGGGGCACAGCCAACGGCTTGTGGCCGCCGGACGCGCCGAACTCCGCGAGCATCGGGTGCCCGCGGACCTTTCCGCGCGCCGAGCGGAAGAAGGCGGACTGGTTGGGTTCGAGCAGCCCAGCGATCCTCCGGCGCTCTCAGAAACCGGCGCCGCGCGCTTCCATCTGGGCGGCGAGCAGGAAGGACATGGCCTCGGGCGGCAGGTAGCCGGCGTGCTGGTGCGACCACTTCGTGACGGTCATGGAGCCTTCGAGGCCGCCCGACTGACGGTAGATGTACGAGCCGTTGGTCGTGAGGATCCCGAAGCCCAGGAAGACGGTCGTCGCGTCGGTGAGGCGCTCCTCCTGGTCGCGGTCTTCGACCTCCAGGCCGTGGAAGCGGCGGTAGGCGTGCGCCACCTCGTGGGCCATCGTGGCGACGACCACGTCCGGCTCGGCCATGCGCTCGACCGCGCAGCCGAAGAGACAACGGGAGCCCTCGATGCCCGCGAAGTAGGCCGCCGCGCCCTCGTGGCCCCACGACTTCGCGCCGCCGAACTCGTTGAGCTCGCGAAGCTCTTCGGGCTGGGAGAAGGGGACGACGTCGGGGGTGAGCGGCAGACCGGCGTAGTCGAGCAGGCGCTTTGCCAGCACGCACACGCCCCGCTTGCTGGCCTCCCAGCCGTCGGGGAAGAAGCGGTCCGAAGGCTCGAGGAGCGGGTTGGACAGCAGCGGTGCGGCGCCGCGTTGGGCGGCGAGTCTCACGAGGGCCTGCAGGAGCCAGTCTTGCTCTTCGAACGACAGGTCGGACACGCGGGAACCCTCCTGCGTGCCACGCTACCTGCTCCTCTCACTTCTCCGCCATGAACGGGTAGTCGTACCTGCTCGGCGGCGCGAAGTTCTCGGCGATCGTCCGCAGCGAGGTCCAGCGCATCAGGTTGGCCGGGCTGCCCGCCTTGTCGTCGGTCCCCGAGGCCCGCGCGCCGCCGAAGGGCTGCTGGCCGACCACCGCGCCGGTGGGCTTGTCGTTCACGTAGAAGTTGCCCGCGGCGTACTGCAGCCGGTCGGTGAGCTGGTGGATGACGCGGCGGTCGCGCGCCCAGACGGCGCCGGTGAGCGCGTAGGGCGTGGTGGTGTCGACGAGCTCCAGCGTCCGGTCGAGCGAGTGGTCGGGGTAGACGTAGACCGTCAGCACCGGGCCGAAGATCTCCTCGGCCATCAGGCGCGAGCGCGGGTCGGTGGTCTGCACCACCGTGGGGCTGACGAACCAGCCGGCCGAGTCGTCGCAGCGGCCGCCGTAGACGATCTTCATCTGCGAGGAGTCGCGCGCCGCGTCGAGGTAGCCCTGGATGCGGTGGAAGGCCTTCTCGTCGATGACTGCGCCCATGAAGTTGGTGAAGTCCTCGACGTCGCCGACCTTAATCTCCGAGAGCATGCCCAGCAGGCGCTCCTTGACCGCCGGCCAGAGGCTCTCGGGGATGTAGGCGCGCGAGGCGGCCGAGCACTTCTGGCCCTGGTACTCGAAGGCGCCGCGCACCAGCGCCACCGAGAGCGCCTCGGGGTCGGCCGAGGGGTGGGCGAAGACGAAGCCCTTGCCGCCGGTCTCGCCGACGATGCGCGGGTAGTTGCGGTAGCGCTCCAGGTTCTCGGCCATGGTCTTCCACAGCGCCCGGAAGGTCGCCGTGCTGCCGGTGAAGTGCAGGCCGGCGAAGTCGGGCGAGCCGAACGCGGTGCCGCCGACGGCCGCGGGCGGGCCGGGCACGAAGTTGATGACGCCGGGCGGCAGGCCCGCCTCCTGGAGCAGCTCGAAGAGGTACCAGGCCGAGAGCACTGCGCTGGAGGCGGGCTTCCAGACCACCGTGTTGCCCATCAGCGCCGGCGCGGTCGGCAGGTTGGCGCCGATGGAGGTGAAGTTGAAGGGCGTGACCGCGAAGACGAAGCCCTCGAGCGGCCGGTACTCGACCCGGTTGAAGTGCTGCGGCGAGGCGCTGGGCTGCTCGGCGTAGAGGCGCTCGGCGAAGGAGGCGTTGTAGCGCCAGAAGTCGATGGACTCGCAGGCCGCGTCGATCTCCGCCTGGTAGACCGTCTTGCTCTGGCCGAGCATGGTCGAGGCGTTGATGGTCGGGCGCCAGCCGCCGGCGAGCAGGTCCGCGGCCTTCAGGAACACCGAGGCGCGCTCGTGGAAGGGCAGGGCGGCCCAGTCGCGGCGGGCCTCCAGCGCGCTCTTGATGGCCGCCTCGACCTCGGCGCGGCCCGCCTCGTGGAACCGGCCGAGCAGGTGCCGGTGCGCGTGGGGCGCGCGGATGTCGGCGAGCTTGCCGGTCTGGATGGCCTTGCCGCCGACGACGACGGGGATCTCCACCTGGCTGGAGCCCATCTCCTTGAGCCGGGCCTTGAGGGTTCGCTTCTCCGGGGAGCCGGGTCCGTACTGCAGGATCGGCTCGTTGTGGGGCTCCGGAATCCTGAAACCGCCGCTCGCCGCCATGACACGCCCTCCAACTCGGCCAACTCGCGGCCGGATCATTGGATTCGGGCGGCCTGCGGAGGTTCTGGGGCAGAAGGGCACGGCCGCCCGGTCTTCTTGGGGGGCACGCCGTCCAAGCCGGAGGCTTCAGCCCTGTTGTCACCCCACATCTTCAGTCGGCGGAAGGGGGGTAGAGCCCGCCCTCCGTGGCGGGGGCGGCTGTTGCCGGGCGTCGACCACGACCGACACGACCGACCGACGCGCCCCCGGCACGGAGGCCGGGCTCTACCCAACTCGCCGGCTAGTTGGTGGAAATCAATCGAAGAGATGGATGTGGGGTGACAGCAGCCCTTCCCCGGGTGGCGTCGGTCCCCTCCCCCGCCCCCGGGGTTGATTTTCGGTCGCCTCCGGGACAATGGATCCCTCGTGGGCCGCACGACACCGTTCGCCATTGCGCTGTTGCTCCTCGCCGCCGGGTGCGTGGGGGACCCGTCCGCCCACCTGGAGCGCGCCCGCCAATACGCCTTCCAGCGCCAGCCCGCCGACGCCCTGCTCCAGTACGAAGAGGTCCTGTCGCTGCTCGCCAAGAAGGACCCGCACAAGGTCCGCGACCTGCTCGTCCCCGCGCTCAAGGGCGCCGGCGACCTGTGCTACCTCGAGCTGCGGATGTACCCGCGCGCCATCGAGTACTACCGCCAGCTCGCCAACCACTTCCCCGACTCGCCGGAGACGCTGGACGCCCGCGCCGCGCTCGCCGACCTCTACCGCATGCACGGCGACCGCCGCGCCGCCGTCGCCGAGCTGACCGCCCTCATCCAGTCCTTCCCGACCGGGCCCGACGTCGACCGCTTCCGCTACATGGCCGTGCAGGACTACTTCGAGCTGGCCGACTACGACCAGGTGTTGGTCGAGGCGCGCGCGCTCCAGGAGCGCTTCCCGGAGAGCCCCTACGCCGTCCAGGGACAGCTGATGCTCGCCGAGTCGCTCGCGCTGCAGGGCCAGCGCCCCAAGTCCATCCAGGCCTACGACGTCCTGCTCAACCGCTGGCCGAACGACGCGCTGGCGCCCCAGGCCCGCGTCGAGCAGGCGAAGGTCCTCTACGAGGACGGCAAGGAGGAGCGGGCGGTCGAGGTGCTGGTCGAGGCCCTCAAGTCCCACCCCAACCCGAGGGCCGTGCAGGTCGAGATCGCCCGGCTGCGCAAGAAGCTGGCGCTGCGCCGCCCCCCCGACAAGTTCGAGCACGCCAACGCCTGGCCCGAGTTCCACGGCCTGGAGCCGAACGTTCGCGAAGTGCCCTAGCGCCCCGACCGTCGACAGCGGGTCGCGCGCAACCCTCCCGCGTTGTTATGGTTTCGCGCTCCGAAACCGCTCCCGAGGTCCCACACACCATGAACCGTTCCAAGAGCCACGCCCTGTTCGAGAAGGCCCGCGCCCTGATGCCCGGCGGCGTCAACTCCCCGGTCCGCGCCTTCCGCGGCGTCGGCGGCGACCCCGTCTTCTTCAAGAGCGGCTCGGGCGCCTGGCTGACCGACGTGGACGGCAACCGCTACGTCGACTACGTGGGCTCCTGGGGCCCGCTCATCCTGGGCCACGTCCCGGCCTCGGTCACCGAGGCCGTCATCGAGGCGGCCCAGGGCGGCACCAGCTTCGGCGCGCCGCACGAGCGGGAGATCACCATCGCCGAGATGATCTGCAGGATCGTCCCCTCGGTCGAGAAGGTGCGCCTGGTCTCCTCCGGCAGCGAGGCCACCACCGCCGCCATCCGCGTCGCCCGCGGGTTCACCGGCCGCGACGTCATCGTCAAGTTCGAGGGCTGCTACCACGGCGCCGTCGACAGCCTGCTGGTCAAGGCCGGCAGCGGCGTCGAGACCCTGGGCCTGCCCGACTCCCCCGGCGTGCCCGCCGACCTCGCCCGGCACACGCTGACCTTGCCCTACAACGACCTGCAGCGCGCCCGCGAGCTGTTCGAGAAGCAGGGCGACCAGATCGCCGGCGTCATCATCGAGCCGGTGGTCGGCAACATGGGCGTGCTGATCCCGCGCGACGGCTACCTGCAGGGCCTGCAGGAGCTGTGCACGAAGCACGGCGCGCTCTTCATCTGCGACGAGGTGATGACCGGCTTCCGCGTGGCCTACGGCGGGGCGCAGTCGCTCTTCGGCCTGAAGCCCGACCTGTCCTGCTTCGGCAAGATCATCGGCGGCGGCCTGCCGGTGGGCGCCTACGGCGGGCGCAGGGACGTGATGGCCAAGGTCGCGCCCGAGGGCCCGATCTACCAGGCCGGCACGCTGTCCGGGAACCCGCTGGCGACCGCGGCGGGCATCGCCATGCTCACCGAGCTGGGCAAGCCGGGCACCTACGAGCGCCTGGAGGGCACGGCCGGCCGAATCGCGATGGGGCTCAAGGAGCGCATCGCCTCGCACCGGCTGCAGGCCGTGGTCAACCGCGTGGGCAGCATGCTGACGCTCTTCTTCGCCGCCGAGGCGCCCTACGACTACGCCTCGGCCAAGAAGGCGGACGCCGCGCGCTTCGCCCGGTTCTTCCACGCCATGCTCGACCGCGGCGTGTACCTGCCCCCCTCGCAGTTCGAGGCCGCCTTCGTCTCGCTGGCGCACGGCGAGGCGGAGATCGCCGCGACCCTCTCGGCGGCCGACGAGGCCCTGTCGGCGTGATCGCTTGAGGCGGCAGGTTCCGAAGTCGCAGGCACAGAGGCCTGCCACCCCTGAACCTTTCCGCTAAGATGCGCGGCATCCGGGAGCCTGAAGGCCATGCCGACGTCGGGCCAGAAGCAGCGCGTCAAGACCGAACGCATCGTCGACCACCTGGTGGCCGCGGGGCTCGAAGCCCTGCCCGAGGCCCCGGAGCTGGCGCGCCGGTGCCTGATGGACCTGTCGGTCATCGGCGGCGACCGGGCCGTGTTCGCCACCTGCGTGCTGACGCTGGAGCTGGCGCTGCTCAAGGATCCCGAGGCGCGCGCGGCGCTGCCCAACTACGTGGCCGTGCTGCTCGAGGCCTACCGCGACCCCCGTCTGGCCAACGTGCTGGTGGCGGGCAGCCCCGAGCTGGACCAGCGCTGGCAGCGCATCCGCCCGGTGGTGGCCGACTTCGTGGCGCTGCGGCAGGACCCGCCCCCGGCGGAGGAAGAGGTCGAAGAGATCTCTGCCGACCGCGTGGAGGAGGAGGAGGAGCCGCCGGCCTCCGACCAGGACCTCGAGGCGCGCCGGGCGATGCAGCGGCTGGCGACCCCCACCGAGCTCATCGCGGAGATCCAGGAGATCATCGAGGACGAGGCCGAGCCGCCGCCCCGGCGCCCGCCGCCGCCGCCCCCGCCGCCGCAAGCGCTGGAAGTCGCCTCGGGCGCCGAGGCCCCCCGTCGCCAGGCCCCGCCGCCTCCGGAAGACGACGAGCAGGACGACGGGCCCGACGCCGAGACGAAGCAGTTCTGGAGCTACGCCGAGAAGGCGCTGGGGCGCATGCCGGACCCCAACCAGTCGCTGGTGGGGGCGCAGTCCTTCGCCACCGCCCGCTCCTCGGACCGGGCGCACCTGATGCGCTTCGCCCACGACCTGGTGGCGCGCCACCCGCAGGTCCGCCAGTCCCGGGCGCTGGCCGCGCTCACCCTGCTCTACGTGGCCGGGCAGGAGAAGGAGCGGGGGCTGCTCGGCATCAACAAGGAGCGGCTCAAGCTCATCAAGAGCGGCCTGTCGATGCTCGGCGACGCCAGGGCCGCGGGCCAGGTGGCGGTGCTCTTCGAGGCCGACGGCCCGGAGACGCGCAAGGCCTTCGCCCCGCTGGTGGACATCGTCTTCAACTACCTGGGCTTCTGCGCGCGCGAGAAGCTCGACCCGCGCAGCGCGGACGCGGCATCTCGTTTCGTCGCCCGCTAGCGGCTTGGCGCACTCGATGGTCGATGGTCGATAGTCGATAGTCGATAGTCGATGGTTGATAGCGCTCGAGCGGTCGACTGGGGGTTAGCCGTGCAGCGATTTCAGGATCTCAAGGTCTGGCAGCGCAGCCACGCGATGGTGCTCGAGGTGTATCGGTTGACGAGGGACTTCCCGGGCGCGGAGCGGTTCGGGTTGGTGTCACAACTGCGGCGGGCGGCAGCCTCCGTCCCAACGAACATCGCAGAAGGCTCGAAGCGGCAACACGGGCCGGACTACGCCCGTTTCCTCAACATCGCCGAGGGTTCGCTCGCCGAGACGGAGTACCTCGTCATCTTGAGCGGCGACCTCGGGTATGTCCCGAGCCCTCAGGCCGAGCAGTTGGTCAAGGAAGCCAGTGAAGTGGCGAGGATGCTCTATGCTCTGCGCGCCAGGGTTGAGACTGGCGCCAGGGCCTGAAGCCTCCCGTCACGAACCTATCGACTATCGACCATCAACCATCGACTGCCTCTGATGCACATCGCCATCCTCTACAACCACGACTTCGCGCACCTGCCCGAGGGCGTCACCCGCAACAGCCAGGACGCCGTGGTCGGCGTCGTGCACGCCTTCGAGCAGGTGCTCACCGCGCGCGGGGCCTCGGTGTCGACCTTCCCGGCCGGCCAGGACCCGTTCTCCTTCCCGCGCGACTTCGTCGCCGGCAAGCCCGACCTCGTCATCAACCTGTGCGAGTCCTTCGCCGGCGACGCCCGCGGCGAGATCATCGTCCCCACGCTGCTCGACCTGCTCGGCGTGCCCTACACCGGCTCCGGCGCGCTGACGCTCCTGCTGGCCCTGCACAAGCACAAGGCCAAGGAGATCCTCCAGGCGCGCGGCATCCCCACGCCTGCCTGGCACCTGGTCGAGCGGCCCGAGGACCTCGCCGCGGTCAACCTGCCCTTCCCGGTCATCGTCAAGCCCGCGCACGAGGACGCCTCCATCGGCATCGATCGCCGCTCGCTGGCCCAGGACGCCGCGCAGCTGGCCTGGGCCTGCCAGCGCGTCCTGACCGAGCGCCAGCAGCCGGCGCTGGTCGAGCGCTTCGTCGACGGCCGCGAGCTCAACGTCGCCGTGCTGGGCCCCGACGGCGCCGCCGAGCTGCAGGTGCTCCCCATCAACGAGATCGACTTCAGCGGGCTCGCCGCCGACCACCCGCGCATCGTCACCTACGCCGCCAAGTGGGACGAGGCGGCGCCGGAGTTCAAGGGCACCCCGCCGGTGCGCAGCCAGCTCCCGGCCGAGACGCTGGAGCGCGTCTCCGGCGTCGCCCGCGCCGCCTTCCGGGCGCTGGAGCTGCGCGACTACGGCCGCATCGACATCCGCCTGTCGAGCGACGGCACCCCCTACGTCATCGAGGTCAACCCCAACTGCGATCTGTCCGCCGACGCCGGCTTCGCCAAGGCCGCCCGCGCCGCGGGGATGGACTACGAGGCCCTGGTCTGGCGCCTCGTGGAGATCGCCCGGAGCCGCCATGCACGTCCGACCGCTTCTCGAGGCTGACCTCCCGCCGCTGCGCGCGATGCTGGAGGGCATCGTCGAGTTCCGCCCCGACGAGGTGACCTGCGCGATGGAGCTGGCGGAGCTGGCGGTGCGCGACCCGGACGGCTCCGGCTACCACGGCTTCGCCGCCGAGCAGGAGGGCAGGCTCGCCGGCTTCCTCACCTACGGGCCGACCCCGCTGGCGCCCGGCACCTGGGACCTCTACTGGATCGCCTCGGCGGCCTGGGCCCGCGGCAAGGGCGCCGGCAGCGCGCTCGTCCGCGCCATGGAGGCGGCGCTCAAGAAGCAGAAGGCCCGCCTGGTCCGCGTGGAGACGAGCTCGATCACGGAGTACGAACCCACCCGCACCTTCTACGACCGGATGAAGTACCTCCCGGTCAGCGTCATCAAGGACTTCTACCATCCGGGCGACGACCTCGTGATTCTGACGAAAAGGTTGTAGTGCCGCGCCCTTCCGGCGGTAGTCTCTTCCCACCTTCACCGCCCGTACGGCCATCGGCTTTCTGAATCCAGCCCCTTACCGGATAGACTGAGCCGCGCATGGCAGAAGCCCCAAAGGTCCCGCCTCCGCTGCCACCGAAGGCCAAGCCGGCCGCTTCTCCTCCTGCGCCCGCCGCCTCGTCGCCGAGGCCTGGCGACCTCAAGGCTGCCGCGGCGTCCTCGCTGCCGCGGCCGGGCGACCCCAAGGCCGCCGACCCGTTCAGCGAGGGTCCCGAGCCCCGGATGCCCAAGGGCTCGCCCGACGAGAAGGTCGACTACTTCCGGGCGATCGTGAAGCAGAAGACCGAGACGCTCAACCGCGCCCGGGCGATGTGGGCCGAGCGCAACGGCGAGTTCGACAAGCTGCGCGACGAGCTGACCGACTTCCGCATCCGCGCGATGGCCGCGGAGACGCGCCTGAAGGAGTCCCAGGACGAGCTGGGCGCCAACGAGGCCGACCGCAAGGACCTGGCCGCCGCGCTCGCCGAGCTGGAGACGCAGGTCCTCGAGCTGCGCAAGGTGCAGTCGGCCGACAAGGCCACCCTGACGACGCGCGAGCAGGAGCTCTCGGAGAAGACCGCCGCCCACCAGCAGGCCCAGGCCCTGGTGGAGGCGCTCACCAAGCAGGTGGCGGAGCGCGACGAGAAGCTGCGGTCGACCGAGGCCAAGCTCGAGATCGTCAACGAGGTCAACGAGGGCGTCGGCAAGGAGCTGGACGCGCAGAAGGCCGAGGTCGCCCGGCTGGTCGAGGAGCGCGACCGCACCGCCGGCCAGCGCGACGCCGCCGAGACCGACCTCAAGGCCGCGCAGAGCCAATGCGCCGAGCTCGAGGCCGACAAGGCCGCCGCCGAGGCCCGCGCCGCCGAGCTGGCCCGCGAGCGCGACGGCCTGCAGGAGAAGGTCGACAAGCTCGCCGCCGAGGTCGAGGAGGCCAAGAGGGGCGCGGCCGCCGACCTGGGCCAGGCTCGCCAGGACCTGGAGGAGCTGGAGCGCCGCAAGGGCGACGAGATCTCCGAGCTGACCAACACCCAGGCCCAGGAGATCGCCGACCTCAAGGCGGCCCACGAGCAGGCCGCCGCCGACCTCGAGGCGCGGCACGGCGAGGCCCTCGCCGCCCAGAAGGAAGCGGGCGAGAAGGCCCTGGCCGACCAGAAGACCGAGCTCGACGCCGCCGCGCAGGCCGCCGCCGACGAGGCCGGCTCCGCCCACGAGCAGGCCAAGGCCGAGCTCGCCGGCAACCTCGAAGCCGCGGAGGCCGCGCTGGTCGAGGAGAAGACCCGGCGCGAGACCGCGGAAGCCGAGCTGGCCGAGGCCAAGGGCAACGAGAGCGCCCTCGAGGACGAGTGCAACCGGCTGCGCGAGGAGGCCGAGCGGCTGGAGACCGAGCTGCGTCCGTTCGAGGAGGAAGCCCGGACGCTGCGCGCGGAGCTGGAGAAGAAGGGCACCGCGGCGACCAGCGAGGCCAAGAGCCTGCGGGCGGAGCTGGCCGACGCCCACCGCAAGACCATGGACTCCCAGACCGGGCTGCAGCGCGAGAAGGTCGAGCGCGAGGCCGCGGAGGCCAAGGCCAAGGACGCCGACGCCCGGGCCGCCAAGGCCGAGGCCAAGGCGCGCGAGGCGGCCACCAAGGTCGGCGAGCTCGAGTCGAAGCTCAAGGTCCTCGAGCCCAAGGCCAAGGACGCCGAGACCCGTCTCAAGGAGTCCGAGACCAAGGTCGGCCGCGGCCAGGAGGCCGAGAGCAAGCTCAAGCTGCTCGAGCCCAAGGTCAGGGAGCTGGAGGCGCGCGCCAAGGAGCTGGAGGGCAAGCTGCGCGACAGCCAGTCCAAGGCCCAGGAGGCCGAGACCAAGCTGCGCTTCGCCGAGCCGCGCGTGAAGGAGCTCGAGGGCAAGCTGCGCGAGAAGGCCCCGGCCGCCGCCGATCCCAAGATCGAGAGCAAGCTGCGCGAGGCGGAGGCCAGGCTCGGCGACCTCGAGACCCGGCTGGCCACCTCCGAGAAGAGCGAGGCGGACCTGCTGCGCGAGCTGTCCGTCACCCAGGCCGCGCTGCAGACCGCCAAGGCCAAGGCCACCACCGCCGCACCCGCCGCCGCCGGGGGAGCCCCGGAGGAGCTCGTCGCCGAGCGCGACAAGCTCAAGGTCGACATCGCCTCCCTCAAGAAGAAGATGGCCGCCGCCGAGAACGCCATCGAGGTCGCCGCCGCCCTGAAGATGAAGGTGGCGCGACTCGAGGCCCAGCTCAAGGCCGGGGCCGGGGTGAAGAAGTAGAAGTCAGGCTCCGCGCTCGGGCCCCTGGCCCCGCCGCCCCCAACCCCTGGCCACGACCCGCCTTTTCGCAGCCCGGCACGTCCGTTTTTCGCCCTGGGATACACCAAGGTGCGGACCGCGCTGCCGGCTCATGCTGCCGGTGTAGGACGAGGTGGCCGAGGCCTCGCCAGGAACCCGCAACCAAGGCGATAATGTCCGTCCGTCATCGGCCATGAGAGGCAGCCCATGAAACGACGTCTCGGGACGGCGTTCGTCTTCGCGTTGGCAAGCGTTGCCGGTTGCACCGACACCTACGTCTACGACCCCTCCGCCGGGCGCCACGGCATGGAGGACCGCGCCATCCGCGCCAGCGGCCGGTTCTGCACCGAGGCCACCGACGACCTGTCCCGCCCCATCAAGCTGCTCTTCGCCATGGACACCTCCGAGTCGATGTCCGCCACCGACCCGGACGGCACCCGCGCCAAGGCGCTGCTCGACCTGCTCGACAGCCTGCCCGACACCCCGGAGATCGAGATCGGCGTGATGCTCTTCGCCGGCGACGTCGCCTGGATCACCAACGGCGGCACCAGCGGCTTCCAGCAGCTGCAGTCGATGAGCCAGTCCGACCGGGACAAGATGGCGGCCACCATCCTGTCGTACGCCTACGCGGGCCAGCTGGGCGGCGCCAACCGCGACACCACCGACTTCGTCAAGCCGCTCTCGGAGATCTTCGCGACCATCAGCGCGGACATCTCCAAGGGCCACCAGGCGGCGTCCTCCAGCGGCAACCCGGAGCTGGCCCGCTACAGCGTCATCTTCCTCTCCGACGGGCACCCGCGCGACGCCGAGGCCAAGAACGACGAGATCATGGCGCGCTGCTCCGCCATCCGGGCGCTCAAGAGCGACGCCGGCGACGTGGTGCTCAACACCGTCCACGTCTTCAACCCGGTGCAGCCCATCCCCACCTTCTGCGCCGCCGACGCCGGCCAGTGCCAGGCGGAGATCATCGAGCAGGACGCCGCGCGCCTGAAGCGCATGGCCGAGAAGGGCGGCGGCGAGTTCCGCGACTTCCGCGACGGCGAGCCCATCAACTTCCTGTCCTTCCACCTGGGCGGCATCAAGCGCGCCTTCCTGGTCAAGGACATCCAGGTCTACAACCTCGACGCGCGCCCCAACTCGCTGCTGGAGGAGGCCGACTCCGACTCCGACGGGCTCCCCGACGCCGAGGAGCTCCTGCTCAACACCGACCCCACCAAGCGCGACTCCGACGGCGACGGCTTCTCGGACGGCGTGGAGAGGTACTTCGCCGACCGCGGCGGGCCCTTCGACCCGGTCTGGCGGGCGGACGGCACCTCGCTGAACAAGGGCTGCCCCAACGAGGTCAAGGGCAAGGACGACGACCACGACGGCCTGCTCGACTGCGACGAGCTGTTGGTCGGCACCTCGAACACCAAGTTCGACACCGACGGCGACGGCATCCCCGACGTCATGGAGTGGCTGGGCCACACGCAGCCGGGCGCCACCGACGACGAGTCGGACCCCGACCGCGACGGGCTCACCAACGCCGTGGAGGTGCGCGGCCACACCGACCCGCTGCTCGCCGAGGACTCGCACCTGACCGACCGCGCCTACCGCTACCAGATGCACCAGCTGCCCATCACCGAGGCCACCGGCCGCATCTGCTACGACTTCTCGGTCGACAACGTCCTGCTCGTCCCCACGCTGGACACCGGCGAGGGCAAGGGCGTCAACCACCTGATGATGACCGTGGTCCAGGTCGGCGGCGACGACCTGGGCGGCCCGCCGCTGTACCGCGTCGCCCGCTTCACCGCCACCTACCCCTACGCCGGCATCAAGGACCCGCCCGACGGCGTCATCCCGCTGTCGCCGGCCGACTTCATCGCCCCTTGAGACCTTCCCGCCGAAAAGGACCGAGGTCCAAAGCCATGATCCGCAAGCTCGCGTCGCCCTTCGCCCTCGCCTTCGCTGCGTGGCTGACCGCCTGCGGCCCACCGGTGATCACCTTCCCCGACGCCGCCCAGTGGCTGCACGACTGCGGGTCCAAGGAGGCCGCCGAGAAGAACGCGGAGTGCACCCTGACGCTCGACACCGAGGCGCAGAGCAAGATCGACGTGCTGGCCAAGGTGGACTGGTGGGTGCTCGACGTCCCCGCGCTGCCGCCGCGCGCGCTCATCACCGTCGTCGCGCAGTACAAGGTGCCGTCCACGCCGGTGGTGCTCACCGTCAACGTCACCGCGGACGACGGGTCCACCTCCATCGCCACCGGCACCGACCCGCGCCGCGCCAGCTCCACCTCCGCGGGCGGCCCCGGGCCCGCCCAGGCGGTCGGCAAGATCACCAAGCCCGGCAAGTACTTCGTCATCGTCCGTCACGACACCTCGGCCGACGACCCGGCCACGGACAAGAGGAACTTCTACAACCTCCTCGCCAAGGTCGAGTCCGACCCCGACCTGAACGAGCCCAACGACCTGAGCGCCGAGGCCACCAACGTCACCCTCGCCGCCTGCGGCAGCTTCGCGCAGGCCACCGGCGCCCTGTCCACCTCGGGCGACGTGGACCGCTTCAAGTTCGACGTCACGCAGTGCGCCGGCGGCCGCACCATCCTCTACGTGTCCATCGAGGCGCCGGCCTCGGCGGGCCCGCAGATCCGCCTCAACTACGTGCTCAACGGCCCGGCCGGCGTGGTGGCCAACGACTACTCGAAGTCGCCGATGAAGGATCAGCTGGTGGCCACCGCGCGCCTGTCGGCCGCCGGCCACTACGAGCTGGCGCTCAACGCCTACAAGGGCCCCCGGGACATCGTCGACCCGCCGGGGGACACCACCTTCGTCTACCGGGTCAAGGTGGGGCTCTTCCCCGACCTCGACACCAACGAGGGCGCCACCGGCAACGACAGCCCCGAGACGGCCACCGACGTCGGCCTGTCGACGGGCGGCTCCAAGGTCCTCGAGGGCCGGCTCTCCTACACGGGCGACTGGGACACCTACAAGGTCGACGTCGCCGGCGACGCCCGCGTCTACTACAAGCTCGAGTACACCAAGGCCGCCGGGCAGTTCCCCGCGGTGCCCACGCTGGTCCCCAAGCAGCTCACCGTCTTCACCGTCGACAAGAGCGCCGCCTGCGCCTCCAACTGCGGCGGCGACCCGTCGTACACCGTACCGTGGTGCAACAAGAAGCAGTGCCTGCACCAGGAGCGCATGGACGACTCCAAGATCGCCGACTACGCCAACTACGAGGGCCAGCTGTTGATGGCCGCGGGGACCGGGCCCTACTACCTCCAGCTCTCGTACACCGGCGCCGAGGGCGGCGACGACATCCCCTACAAGCTCACCGTCGCGGTCAAGCCGGCCACGGCCCCGTCGAGCCTGCAGAACCCGCGGGTGGTCAACCTGCCCGGAGAGGGCGCGACCGCCATCAGCTGGGGTTGGGGCGCCTTCGGCTCCGGCGTGCCCAACGACCTGCCCGAGCTGCCGCGCAGCGTGCTGGACTACGACAAGGAGCACCAGGTGGAGTTCCTGGAGTTCCACTTCGTGCCGCCCAGCCCGGCGGTGGACCAGGCCTTCCAGCTCAAGTGGAAGATCGACCCGCCCGCCGGCAAGAGCGCGGGCCGCGCCTACGACGTCGCCATGCAGCTGGGCTTGTGCGCGGACGCCGGCTGCGCGGCGGCGGTGCCGATGCCCAAGAGCGGCTACCTCGGCTACGCCAGCGGCCAGACCAACCCCTGGTACGTGGGCAAGACCGACGCCGGGCTGCCCGGCATGCAGGAGGCCTACAAGTTCGACCGCGGCACCGGCACCTTCGAGGCGCGCTCGGCGATGTGCACCTGCCTCGACGCCGCGCACGTCTCCTCCGGCAAGATCAAGGTGGCCGTCGAGGCCATCAACCGCACCAGCTACGACGACTCCACCATCCACCTCCAGTTCGGCCTGTCGTCCTACCCCTTCACCGCCGTCAACGACTCCGGCGCCAGCTTCCAGTGCCCGGCCCCCTGTGGCTGGGTCGGCTCGTACTAGACTCCCCCTCTTCCAACCGACGAAGCACCTCCAAGGAGAACCCATGAGGACCCTGCTCTGCGCCCTGGCCGCCGTCGCGCTCGCCGCCTGCGGCGGGCCCACCACTTCCGACCTCCCCGAGGATCCGCTCATCCAGCCCGACCGCATCGAGCTCAACTTCGGCGCGGACTTCGGCAACGCCGTCTACGTCGACTCCTCGCTGTCGGACACCATCCAGCTCCAGAACGGCGGCAAGCAGCAGCTGACCATCAGCAAGGTCGAGCTGTCGGGACCCGACGCCGCCTTCTTCTCCGTCACCGGCCAGCCGAAGACCGCGGTCGAGAGCACCAAGTCCACCTTCGTCCAGGTGACCTACGCGCCCACCGAGCCCGGCTCGCACAAGGCGACGCTCACCATCACCTCCAACTCCAAGACCAACGGGACCCTGACCATCACCATGGCCCCCTCCGCGCTCTGGAAGTACAAGACCGCGGGCCTCGTGACCGACTCCGCGGCCACGCCCAAGGCTCTCGCGGGCATGAAGGTCACCTGCGTCAAGCCCAAGGGCGCCTCCTGCACCGGCGAGAGCGACTGCCTCACCCTCGGGCTCTCCTGCATCGAGCTGACCTGCCAGAACTCGAAGTGGAAGGGCTGGGACGCCACCACCGGCGCCGACGGCAAGTTCTCGGCCGAGCACAGCTGGGACTGCGGCGAGATCCTGGTGCAGGACCCGGCGGCGGCCCCGACCTACGCCTCCAACGTCGGCCCCTTCACGCCCAAGAGCGAGATCACCGTCAAGCTCAGCGACGTCTACAAGGTGAAGGGCAAGGTCGTCGAGAAGGCCACCACCACCGGCCTGGCGGGCATCAAGGTGAGCTGCGAGGCTCCCAAGTCCGCTCCGCTGTCGTGGAAGGGCTGGAGCCCCACCACCACCGGCGGCGACGGCACCTTCAGCAACACCCACGTCTGGCCGTGCCTGGACCTCTACGCCGAGGATTCGACCAACACCTACAAGCCGGCGACCGGCGTCTGGTCCACCGCCACCGTCGGCGTCACCATCGAGATGGAAAAGAACTAGCGCCGTCCCATGCGAACGTCCCTCCTCGCGCTCCTCGCCGGGGCAGCCCTGCTCGCGCTCTCGGGCTGCCCCGATTCGGCCGACATGTTCACCTCCGGCCGGCTCCTCGACCCGTGCAACTCGAGCTGGCCGGTGTGCACCACCACCGCCGGCTGCTTCGTGGGGAACTCGTACTACCTCGAGGGCCAGTTCCCGGGCACCCGCCGCTTCATCGTGCGCACCGACGGCCAGGCCTCCGTCACCATCGCCCTGTACCTCAAGTCGCAGGGCGCCGCCGGAGAGCAGCTGCGCATCGAGTGGAACGACGCTTCCTGCGGCAACAAGACGGTCGAGGAGGTCGACGGCAAGGCGTTCTTCAAGGAGGTCGAAGCGGAGGGCAGCCTGCGCCGCACCAAGAACGTCTACCGCGGCGGCGATCACCTCATCGAGGTCTCCTGCGACTCGAACGCGGAGTACCTGCTCAAGGCCGAGGTGAACTCGGCCGGCGCGGGGCAGTGAGCGCGGGAAGTCGTCAGCCGCGAGTCGTAGGTTTCGCGCCGTGGTTGGCGGGCAGGTGCCCTCCGGCTACGGCGCGTTCGCTTGCGGGCCTTCGGTCGGACGCTCGGGGTGCGCGCCCAGGACGTCGGCGATGGCGCCGGAGAGCTCCGGGAAGCGGAACTGGAAGCCCAGCTCCAAGAGACGCTTGGGCTCGACCCTCTGGCTCTCCAGCAGCGCGCTCGCGGCCTCGCCCAGCGCGAGCTTGAGCGCCAGGGAGGGCGCCGGCACCAGCGCCGGGCGCGACAGGCCGTGCCCCAGGGCTCGTGCGAACTGGCGCTGCGGCACCGCCGCGGGCGCCACTGCGTTGATCGGCCCCGCGTAGCGCGCGTCCTCGATCGCCGCGGCCAGGATCGAGACCAGGTCCTCGAGGTGGATCCAGGAGACGTATTGGCGCCCCGAGCCCATCGGCCCGCCCAGCCCCAGCCGGAACAGCGGCAGCATCGGCGAGAGAGCGCCGCCCTCGCGGCCCAGGACGATGCCGATGCGCGGCGTCACCACCCTCACCCCATTGCGGCCTGCCTGCCGCGCGGCGGCCTCCCAGTCCTTGCACAGCTCGGCCAGGAAGCCCTGCCCGGGCACGGCGGACTCGTCGAGCCGCTCGTCGGCCCGGTCGCCGTAGTAGCCCACCGCGCTCGCGGACACGAGCACCCGCGGCCTCTGGGAGGCGCCCGCGATAGCCTCGACCAGCCGGCGCGTCGTCCCCACCCGGCTCTCGGCGAGCGCCGCCTTGCGCGACGGGGTCCACCGCTTGGGCAGCACCGGCTCGCCGGCGAGGTTCACCACGGCGTCCGCCCGCCCGACCGCCTCGCCGAGCCCCGAGGGCTCGACCAGCCGCACGAACGGTCCCAGGGCCTGCCTCGCCCTCGGGATCGAGCGCACGAACACCGCGGGCTCGTGACCCGATGCCAGCAGCCGCCTCACGAGCGGCCTGCCGACGAACCCGGTGCCTCCCGTCACCAGCACTCGCATCGCCGAACCCTCCATCCGGATCGTTCGTTGGATGCGCCTGCCCCGCGCCGCGGTGCCAGGCTCCCCCGCCTCGACGCCCCTCTGCCCCGCGCCCCTCAGTAGCCGCGCAGCTTCACCACGGCCTGCACGTGGGCGTCGTGGAGCTCGCGCAGCTTGCGAGCAGGCTCCTCGCCCTCGAGCAGGCGGAGCGCCCCGGCGATGGCCTCGATGGTCGACATGCCGTCCGCGCGCGGGGGCTGCCGCAGGCGCTGCACCGAGAGGTCGGGGCCCGGCAGCGCCAGGCGGGGCAGCCCGCGGACCGACTCGAGGCGGGCGTACATCTTGCGCGACTGCTTCCAGGTTCCGTCCAGGACGATGAGCCGGCGGCACGGCGGGGCGTCGGCCGGGGGCGGCTGCGGCGACGGGTAGAGCAGCCAGGTGCCCTCGCCGGCGAGCCGCGACTCGTCCAGCGGGTCGAGGTCGCCGTAGTCGAGCAGCTCGGAGTTCTTGAGCGCCAGCGCCGCCATGCGGCCGGTGTTGGAGGTGCGCAACCGCTCGACGATGTGGCGCACGATGACCACCCGCACCCGCGTGTCGATCGCCGGGATGCGGTCGCAAAGGCAGACCTCCTGCCGCAGCAGGCAGCGCAGGCAGTGGCCTTCAAAGCCCTCGGGGATCTGGGAGCTCATCGAGGGCGCAGAGCTTAATCCATCCGGGGGCTGCCCGGCGGGCGGCGACGTTGTCGGTTGCCGAGCAGACGGGCGGCCTGTCACCTACCCGAAAACCCGAGTGATCGAACGAACTTGGCGGTCCGCCCCGCACGGCAGCCAACCCCAAGATGACCTCGACGCCAACGTTATCAGGGCGTCGGGACCGCTGGCGCCCGCCAGCCAGCGCGAGGGTGGCCGTCGATGAACGAGAGCCGGAGCCGAGTGGAGCCCATGTCCAGCGTCGACTGCGCCTGGCTGCGCATGGAGCGGCCGACCAACCTCATCACGATCACCGCGCTGTTGCGCTTCGACGAGCCGCTCGACTTCGAGCGCCTGCGCTCCACGATCGAGCATCGGCTGCTGCGCTTCGCCCGCTTCCGCCAGCGGCTGGTGGAGGGCAAAGGCCGGCTGCGGCTGCCGCGCTGGGTGCCCGACCCGTTCTTCAACCTGGACGCCCACCTCATCCGCACCCGGCTGCGGCGCGGCGACGTGTACGAGCTGCAGCGGCTGCTGGGCGACCTGATGGGCGTCCCCCTGGACCCCACCCGGCCGCTCTGGCAGATGCACTTCGTGGAGAACGTCGAGGGCGGCTGCGCGCTCGTCTGCCGGCTGCACCACTGCATCGCCGACGGCGTGGCGCTGGGCAAGGTGCTGCTGTCGCTGACCGACGAGGAGGCCACCGCGGCGACCATCACCACCCTGCCGGTCGACGCGCCGGAGCCCGCCGCCCGCTCGCGCCTCTCCACGGCGGTGCAGGCCGCCGGCTCGGCGGGGCGGACGCTGGCGCGGGCGGGCCGGTCGGTGCTGCGCGAGCCCGGGCTCTGGGCGCGCCACGCCTCCTCGGCCGCGGGCGCGCTGGTGCGCCTGACGCTGCTGCCCGCCGACCCGCGCTCCGCGCTCAAGGGCAAGGTCGGCGTGGCCAAGTACGCGGCGTGGTCCCACCCCATCCCGCTGCGGGACATCAAGGCGATCGGCCACGCCATCGGCGGCACGGTCAACGACGTGCTGGTCTCGGCGGTGTCGGGCGCGCTGCGCTCGCAGCTGGCGCGGCGCCAGGACGAGACGGTGGCGACCGCGACCGAGATCCGCGCGGTGGTCCCGGTGGACCTGCGCCGCGAGGGCGACCCGCCGCTGGGCAACCGCTTCGGGCTGCTGTTCCTGCCGCTGCCCATCTCCATCGGCGATCCGGCGCACCGGCTCTGGGAGCTCAAGCACCGCATGACGCGGATGAAGAAGTCGCCGGACGCCGGGGTGGCCATGGGCATCCTGTACGCGATGGGCGCCGGCGGGATGGCGCTCGAGCGGGTGGTGCTCTCGCTCTTCGCGCGCAAGGCGTCGCTGGTGCTCACCAACGTCCCCGGCCCGCAGCAGGCGCGCTACCTCGCGGGGCGGCGCATCCGCGACCTCGTCTTCTGGGTGCCGCAGCCGGCGGGGCTGGGGCTGGGCGTGTCGATCTTCAGCTACAACGGCGAGGTGCGGGTGGGCGTCGCCTCGGACGCGCGGGTGATGCCCGACCCCGAGACGTTCGTGGCCGACTTCCACCACGAGCTCGAGGCGCTGCGCGAGTCGGTCACCCCGCTCATCAAGCGGCCGCGCCCGGACCGGCTCTCGGTGCCCGTCTCGTTGGCGCCCGGGATGCCGCCCTCGGAGAGGCACGAGGGCGTCCGGCTCTCACCCGAGTAGCGGCGCGCCACCGAGCTCGTTCCCGGCCGTGGACGCCCGAGCCCGGGCAACGCTCGTGCAATCGGCGCTCGCGCCGGTGCGTAGAGACCAGCGAAGCTCGAGAGCCGCGCCCTCCGCGCGGCTGCCGGTCTGCTAGCATCCGTGCGCCATGGCCGTGACCGTCCCCGACCTGACCCGCTCGAGCGCGCTCGACCTCTTCCGAGGCTTCGGCATCGCGCTGCGCGGGCTGGGCCTGGTCTTCTCCACCCCTGCCCTGTCGCGGCTCGCCCTGGGCGTGGCCTTCGTCACCGTGGTGACGCTGGTGGGGCTGGTCGCCGGGCTCTGGTTCGCGGTCCCGGCGCTGGTCGGCTGGGCCTGGACTCCGCCGGACACGTGGTGGGGCGCGTCGCTCTTCACGGTGGCCGAGATCCTCGTCTTCCTGCTCTTCCTGGTCGCCGGCGCCAACACCCTGCCGATGATGCTCGCGGCCCCGCTGATGGACCCCATCTCCATCGCCACCGAGCGCCTGCTGGGCGTCGAGGTGCGCTCCGAGGAGGGCGTCAAGCGCATGGTCACCGAGGTCGTGCACGCCGTCGCCAACGGGCTGGTGCGACTGGTCGTCCTGGCGCTCGGGCAGCTCCTGCTGCTGCTGGTCCTGCTCATCCCCGGCCTCGGCGGGCCGCTGTGGTCGGTGCTTAGCTGGACCTGGACCGCGCTCTGGCTGTCCGCCGCCCACCTCGACGTCCCCATGGCGCGGCACCTGTACCCCTTCGACCAGGAGCTCTCCGTGCTGCGCCGCCGGCCGCTGCTGTGCGTCGGCTTCGGCGCGGCGGTGGCCTTGATGCTCTGGGTCCCGGTGCTCAACTGCTTCTTCGTCCCGGCCGCGGTCATCAGCTCCACGCTCCTCTTCCGGGGCCTGGTGGCGGCGGGTCTGCTGCCGGCGCCCAAGGAAAGCGGCGCGCCGGGGTAGGATTCTCCCCATGGCCCGCTTCGCCTGCCTCCTCGCACTGCTCCTCCTCGCCGCCTGCCCGCAGGAGATCGACGGGCCCCCGGTCCTCCCGCTGGATCCCCCGGACGCGAGCACGCCCCTGCTCGACCCGGACACCGGTACGCCGCTCTCCCGCCCCGATTCCGGCGAGCCGGTCTTCGGCCCCGACGCTGGGAGGCCGGACACCGGGGCGCCCTCCGGCCCGGACGCGGCCCTCCTCGACCTCGGCGCCTGCACCGCCAGCCCCTCGCCCGCCCGCCTGAACCAGGCGGTGACCATCAGCTGCCCCCCGCAGGCGTCGATGTCCGGCCCGACCTGGTCCGTCGAGGGGATCGTCGGGGTCGACGGCGGCTACGCGCTCGCCGCCGGCTCGCCCGCCGGCACGGCCACCTTCACGCTCGGTTCGGTCCCCAAGAACTTCCCCGACAGCACCCTGAAGGTGCGCGCGACCTGGCACGGCGGCGGCGGGGACGGCGTGGCGACCGCGCCGGTCTCGCTGCTGGGGAACCTGTGGGTCGCCAAGGGCACCTCGCAGCCGGCGATCGCCGCGTTCACCACCTCGCCGGAGTACGCGAAGTGGGGCGGCGCCCAGGTCGACGCGGTCGGCTCGACCGAGTTCGATTCCCCGCCGCGAGCGCTGGGCCTGCTCGCCAACGGCGACATCCTGGTCGCGCAGACCAACAAGACGCCCATCGCGCCGCCGGTCATCGTCATCGGCCGCACCAGCCTCGCGCGCCTCGACGCGCTCGACTTCGACGCCAAGACGCCCACCGGGGAAGTGCTCTTCGACCAGGCCAAGTACGTCAACCCCCGCGCCGTGATGCAGATGACCGACGGCACGGTGTGGGTCACCGGCGGCCCGCTCCCGGTCATCTACGGAGCCGACGGCAAGTACCGGGGCAGGCCGACCGCCCCGATCAAGCCTTCGGGGAACACCGCGGGCCTCGCCCAGCTGTCCAACGGGCAGGTCGCGGTGAGCATGGCCAGCCTCAAGATCGGCCTCTACAGGCTGGACGGCTCCGAGTACCAGGAGATCGAGCCGCTCAAGGGCGGCGACGGCTACAGCGAGATCCAGGCCATCCTCGCGCTGGCCGAGGGCGGAGTGGTGCTCTCGCTCCACAAGTACCTGTCCGGAGCCTCGGGCGGGCTGCTGGTCCAGCTCGACGCGTCGTGGATGTTCGTGCGCGAGACGCCCCAGGCCGGGTGGACCTACCAGGAGGTCCACCCGCATGTGGTGCGCGTGGGGGACGAGTTCGTGGCGACCCCCGAGCTCGACGCGGTCACCGGCGCGACCCTCTACCGCTACGGCGCCGACCTCGCGAGGTTGGGCACGATCGACGGATACGGCTCGCCGCACTACACGGGCATCGTGCGGCTGAGGTGAGCGCAACGGCCCTCGGGCGTCAGTGGCAGTCGTAGCGCACGTAGGCCACGCCGCTCTCGCCGCGCTGGGCGTAGACGACGCCGCCGCCGTCGAGGACCGCGAACTCGCGGAAGGTCTCCTCGGCGCCGGCGTTGGCCGGCACGTCGACCGAGCCGGTGGGCACGCCGTCGGCGCCGGAGAGGCAGGCGATGCGCACGAACGCTCCGCCGCCGGTGGTGGGGTCGCCCGCGACCAGGCTCCCCAGGTAGAGGGTCCCGGAGAGGTCCGAGTCGAGCAGGACGATGGCCAGGACCGGCATGCCCAGGCGCAGCTCCCGGGTGAAGCGCCGCTCCAGGGTCTCGCGGTCCACGGCGTTGACGAACTCGCGGCCCGCGGCGGCGTCGATGATTCCCGCCATGAGGTAGCTCTTGCCGTCGCGCGAAGGCCGGCCGGGGACCTCGGCCCGCTCCGGGTCGGCCTTGCCGTCGGTGTCGCCGACGCGGACCAGCGGACCGTGCTCGCGCTCCACGTACACGTCGTCGCCGTCGACGAAGACGCCGGTGACCCCTCCGCCCTCGTCGATGCCCTTGCCCTCGACCGGCAGGTCGCCGACGAGCTTGCCGTCCTTGAGCACCGCCACGGTCTTGTCGCGCAGGCGGTCCAGCACCAGCGTCGTGCCGTCCTTGGCGACGGCCAGGTCCTGCGGCGCCTGCTGGGTCACGGGGATGGGGTCGAGCGGCTTGCCGTCGGGGCCGAAGCGCACGATTCGGCCGTTGACCTGGTCGAGCACGTAGGAGCTGCCGCCGGGGCCGGCCGCGAAGCTCATCGGCGCCTCGGGGTTGCCCTCCTGCGGGATGTTGCGCGCGACCTCGCCGGGTCCTTTGCCCCAGCCGGCCAGGATGACGTCGGGCCTCGACCCCGGCGTCGCCGCCGCTCCCGCCGGTCCCGCTGCGTCGCCGGCCTTTGCGATCCGGGACGGGGCGAGCGAGGCCGGGCGCGAGAGATCGACCCCGCCGCCCGCCGGGCGCGCCCCGCCTGCGTCGGCGCCCGAAGCCGCGCCGGGGTCCGCGGCTGGCGAGTGCAGCAGGGCGATTCCCGCGAGCACCGCCAGCGCAAGGGCTGCGAGCAAGGCCACGAGGAGAGCGGGACGGCGCGGCTGGTTGGGCTCGCTCATGGACCTTTAGGACGCGCGCTCGCCGGAGAGCGCGGCGAGGTCCCGCGAGATGCGGGTGAGGCTCTCGGCGACGGCGTCGATGCTGCGGGTGCCCTCCAGCACCTCGCTCATGGCCGAGGAGGCGTCCTGGAGCGAGCCGACGATGCCGGCGACGCCCTCGGTCTGCTCGCGAGCGCGCGTGGCGATCTGCACCGCGGCGGCCGAGGACTCGCTGATGACCTGCGCCAACCCGGCGATGGCCGAGCCGGCGCCGTGGGCCTGGCCCACCGCGCCCTGGGCGGTCTTGGTCCCCTCGCCGCTGGCCTCCGTCGCCGCCTGGGCGGACCGGGCGATCTCCGTAAGCAGCGCGCGGACCTTGCGCACGTCCTCGCGGGACTGGTCGGCCAGGGCGCCCATCTCGCGGGCGACCACGGCGAAGCCGGCGCCGCGCTCGCCGGAGCGCACCGCCTCGAGAGAGGCGTTGAGCGACAGGACGTTGGAGCGCTCGGCGATGTCGTTGAGGGTGGCGGCCAGCTCGTCGATGCGCGCGGTCTGGACGCCCAGCTCCTCGAGCCTCTGGGCGATTCCCTCGACCTGCACCGACACCTTTTCCATGGCGGAGACGGTGGCCTTCACCTGCACCTGGCCGTCCTGCGAGAGCGCCTCGGAGCGCTTGGCGTCCTCCACCACGCGGGAGGCCTGGCTGGCGGCCTCGCCGGAGGTCTGGGCGATCTGCTGGGCCGCGCTGCTGGTGGCGCGCAGCGAGTCGGCCTGCTTGTTGGAGAGCTCGACCTGTCGCGACGAGGCCTCGCGCAGGGCGGCCACGTCGTGCTCCAGGCTCGCCACCGCCGCGGCGGTGCGCGCCCGGGTGGTGGTCATCTCGGCGTTCCTGGCCTCCAGCTCGCGGGAGTACCGGCCCAGCTGCTCGACGGTATTGAAGTAGCGGCCCAGCAGCACGTAGCCCAACGAGCCCAGCAGCGCGAGGAAGCCCCAGGGCGAGATGAAGGTCTCCCCGGTGAGCACGCCGCGCATGTCCACCTGGCTGTCGCGCAGGCCGGTGACCCCCACCGCGGCAAAGCCGACCAGCAGCGCCCAGGACCCGGGGGCCTTGTCGAAGACGTTGATGGTCGCCGAGAGCATGCCCACCAGGAGCGCCAGGGACAGGACCAGCTCGAAGGGGAACAGCGTCTTGATGATCGGGAAGAAGCCCAGCAGCGAGCCGCCGACCGAGATGGCGGTCCACACGTAGAAGATCTTCGTGAACCCATCGATGGCCCTGGCGAAGCGCACGTGGGGGAAGGCCTCGATGTAGTAGCCGAGGTAGATGGCCGGCAGCAGGTAGAGGGCGGTCAGCTCGAGGTACCAGGAGAGGACGGGCGCATAGGCGATCAGCTGCTTGATGGGCGAGTAGGCGTTGAAGACCACGTAGACGCCGGTGGCGAGCGCGAGCGCACCGAGGCGCCGCACGAGCGCCCCCTGCCCGGGCAGGAGGGCGAAGGGAGCCGCGATGACCCCCAGGACGCAGAAGATGATCCCCAGCACGAACGCGACGAGGCCTTCGCGCGTGCGGTCGCGCATGAGATCCACCGCCGCGCCCACGCGCACCGAACCGGCGAGGCCGATGACCCTGTGCTCCGACTTGATGCGGAAGGCGACGTGCCTTCCGGAGGCCTCCGGCCCCAGCGGGATCAGGTGCCACGGCCGCCCGACGAGGAGCGGCTCGCCGTCCGGGGCCGCGAAGCGGTGGATGGACTTGTCCCCGAGGAAGACCTCGAAGTTCTGGTCGACGAAGTTGACGAAGAGCGCCTGCGACCCCACGAGGTCCCGGGGCAGCTTCACGCGCTGCCAGACCACGCGGCTGCCGCTGTGGAGCTCATGGCCCTCGGGCTGCCGCGGCGGGGCCTCGGAGGGCGCCCATCCCTCCTCGCCCTCCAGCCACTTCAGGCGCGCCGCCGGGTCCGCAGGCGGCTCGTCCCAGCGGTGCTGCCAACCCTCGGCGAGCACCTGGACGCCCTCGGCGTCGCCGCACGCCGGCGCGAAGACGAGCGCCAGGGCGACGGGTAGGAAACGGCAGCAGGTCTGGAGCGTCGGGGCCGCAGGGCGCATAGAGATACACAACCATGCCCCAAACCCCCGCGGCCCGTCGAGGGGTCTCGCTCCGGGCTACCGGCCGGCTTCCAGCGCCGCCCAGGCCGCCTCAAGCGGTCGGCCGCGGAGGTTGCGTGGCACACTCACTTTTGGTGCGATCCACCAGGACCAAGGGCGTGGCCCTGGACGAGAACTGGGGCCTGGAGGTGGCCGATGTCGCGGGCTGGGACTAGGTCCTGGACCGCCGAATTCCGAATCACCCGTTCGGGAGGCCTCCATCCGTTTCTCGAGCCCCGGGCCACTAACCGGGCAAGAAGTCGCTCACCGGGCGGACACCTCCCCGTCCAAATCCAGAGCAGGTCCGGCCGGGACTGTCCGATTCGGAGACAGAGCCGCCGGCAAGCCGCTTTACACCCATCGGCGCAAGCTATTGATTTTACTTGTCCATAGACCGTGGCACGCCAATCGCTTCTATGCCGGCCATCTTCTGGAGGTCGGCAATGATGGCTCGCTCCCTGGTCCTGGCTTCGATGCTCGCTCTGGTTGGCTGCGGTGGCTCGGCGGTCGTGGAGAGCATTGGCCTCGACGGCGCTGACGACACCGTCACCAACACCAACGAGCTGGCGAGCAGCGTCCCGGTGGGCAGCACGCTGAAGGCCACCACGAGCGTGAACATGCGCTCCGGCCCGTCCACGAACTACAAGGTCCTGCTCGTGGTCCCCGAGGGCGCCAAGGTCACCACCGTCGAGACCACCTCGCCGAACAGCGGCTTCTACAAGGTCAAGTACAACGGCACCACCGGCTGGAGCCACGGCGCGTACTACACCCTGGTCGCCTCGGGCGGCACCACCACCCCGCCGCCGAGCGCCAGCACCAGCGCCCGCGACGCCGCCATCGGCCGCGCCAAGTCGGCGGTCGGCTTCAGCTACTGGTGGGGCCACGCGCGCTTCCTGCCGGCCGGCCCGACGAGCGGCACCGCCGGCTCCTGCTCGGGCAACTGCCCCAGCTGCAGCCACGGCGGCAGCTACGGCGGCGACTGCTCCGGCCTGGCCGCCAAGGTGTGGCAGGTGGGCTCCAGCAACACCGACCTGACCGTCGACAAGCACCCCTACAGCACCTACAACTTCGACAACGAGCGCACCTACTGGCACTCGGTCTCGCGCGCCTCCATCGCGAAGGCCGACGCGATGGTCTACAACGCCAACGGCTCCGGCCACATCTTCGTCTTCGAGTCCGGCGACGGCTGGGGCTCGATGTGGGCCTACGAGTGCAAGGGCTGCGCGTACGGCTGCGTGCGCAACCTGCGCACCACCAGCAACGACTACACCGGGATCTCGAAGAACGGGTACTAGGGTCGGTCGTCAGTCATCGGCTCAGCGATTTCGCGCCGGCTCCCCAGCGGAGCCGGCGCTTTCGTTTCTGGCGGTTGGTCAGGTGCGGCGCTTGGTCTTCTTGCTCGCCGTCTTCCCGCTGCGCTCGAGCGGGCCGGAGCGCTGGCCGGCGCGGTAGGCGCTCTGGGAGCTGCTGCGGGTCTTGGCCTTGACCCGGCCCGACTCCGGCGGCGGCAGCTCCACTCCGGCGCGGCGCGCCTTCGAAAGCCCGATCGCGATGGCCTGCTTCGGGGTCTTCGCGCCGTGCTTGCCTTCCTTGACGTGCTCCATCTCCTCGCGGACGAACTCCCCTGCCTGCGTGGTCGGCGCCTTGTGCTGGTCGCGGTCCTTCTTGGCTCTCTGGAGTGTGCGTTTCTCGGGCATCTGGCGGCTCCCTCCTTCGCCCCGCCCGAGAAACCTTGGGTGCCCGGCCCGTACGTCGCAATCCATCCTGCCTCGCCGCCCTCCGAGCAACCCCGGACGGGCCAGCGCATCTGAATGGTCGAAAAGCCGCGAAGCCGACCAGCAGACGGCCGGCGGCGCCTCCCTCGGGGAGGCGGTTGCGCGGTGTGGAGATCGAACGTACTCCTACGCGCCGTCGTGCCGAGGAGTCCAAACCACACGCTGGGAGGATGACCGATGGAGCGTAACTACAAGGTTCGCGAGTTCCCGCACCTCAAGGGTCTGAAGGGCCTGTCCGACGTGCAGCTCGAGCAGCACTTCAAGCTGTACGAGGGCTACGTCAAGAACACCAACCTCCTCCGCGAGCAGATCGCCGAGATGCTGGTCAAGGGCCAGTCCGAGACGCCCATCTTCGCCGAGCTGGTCCGCCGCCTGCCCTTCGAGCAGAACGGGATGGTCCTGCACGAGTACTACTTCGACAACATGGTCCCCAACGGCGGGGAGATTCCCAAGGGCGGCGCTCTCAACAAGGCCATCGACGAGAGCTTCGGGTCCATCGACAGCTACAAGAAGGAGCTGATGTCGATGGCCAAGATGCGGGGCGTCGGCTGGGTCATGACCCTGCAGGACCCCACCACCGGCTGGCTCGCCAACCGCTGGGTGACCCTGCACCAGGACGGCAACATCGCCGGATACCGGCCGGTCCTCGTGCTCGACATCTGGGAGCACGCCTGGACCGTGGACTACAAGCCCACCGAGCGCGCCAAGTACCTCGACGCCTGGTTCACCAACGTGAACTGGAAGAAGGTCGAGGAGCGCATCACGGCCCGCTAAACGAACTTCCAAGGTTTCTTCCGGGGCGGAAGAAAGCGGAGGCCGCGGCCCTTTTCCGAGGGTTCGCGGCCTTCGTCTTTTCTCACTTCGCCTGCCGATCGCCTCGCACGCCGACCTCCACGTCGCACGTCGCCGGGCAGCTCGCCTCGCCGCTGGGCCCGAGCTCGTAGCGCGCCTTCAGCGTGCCGGTGAAGGTCCCTGCGTCCTGGACGGTGGCCTGGAGCTGGCTCTGACCGAACTGGACCGGGCAGCTCGCCCCGCGCACGACCATGCGCTCGTCGCTGACCGATCCCTCGAGAAAAAACTCGTCGGGCTCGCCGCCCAGAGGGTTCTTGAACCGGCCGACCATCGGCACCGGCGTCGACGGGCCCGGCACGGGGATGACCAGGCGCACCGCCACGCCGGTGACGAGGAGCCCTCCCTCGCCCAGCTTGCCGTCCGCCGGGAGCAGGGCGCAGGTGTCGAGCGTCGTGGCCTGTCGAAGGTCCTGCTGCAGCCGCCACGTGCCGTCCTCAATCGGGTGCCCGCAGGCCGTCGCGCCGAGGGCCAGCAGCAGCAGCAGCCGGCTGGGCAGCCGATGGTGAGGGGACGCGCTCATCTCGGGGAAGCAGCCCCCGCCGCGGCGCCCCGCCGGAGCGCCCGCGGATCGCCGCCCGCCCCCCGGTGTAGATTGCCTGCGCTTGGCCCCCGACGGAGGTCCCCCATGTCCCTGCCTGCCCCCGGCCCCTCGCCCACCGTGGACGCCATCATCGAGCTCCCCGGCAACAGGATCGTCCTCGTCCGCCGCCGCTACGAGCCCATCGGCTGGGCTCTCCCGGGCGGGTTCGTCGACATGGGGGAGCCGCTCGAGAGGGCCTGCGCCCGCGAAGCCCTGGAGGAGACGGGCCTCGCCGTCGAGCTGCTCGAGCAGTTCTTCACCTACTCCGACCCGAGCCGCGACAAGCGCCGCCACACCATCTCCACCGTCTACCTCGCCCGCGCCAGCGGCGAGCCCCAGGGCGCCGACGACGCCGCCGAGGCCCGCGCCTTCCGCCTCGACGAGCTGCCCTCGCCCATCGTCTTCGACCACGCGCAGATCCTCGAGGACTACCGCCGCTACCGGAGCTCGGGGGTTCGCCGCAAGCTGGGCTGAGCAGCCGCCCCCGATCGGCATAGGGGCTGACGGGGTTCGTCCCCGTCAGTCCCCTGCCACACCACCGGACGTGCGGGTCCGCATCCGGCGGTTCGGTTGGTTGAGGTTCAACAAGATAGCCTCGGCAGGCCCTGCCTGTCGTAGTAGCG
>DASXVQ010000198.1:0-14346 GCA_036504155.1 Myxococcales bacterium | reverse complement strand
TGGGCCCGATCCCGAGTGCCTACAAGATCGCCTCCGCGGGCGTGCGCCACTTGGTCAAGGTCTGCGACTTCATCTACGCAGACCCCACCCTCGTCGCCGAGAACCTGCGCGCGATCGGTGGGCTGTCTTGGACACACCCGGCTATGTGAAACGCGCGGCCCGGCCTCGCTTCCCCAGCGAGGCGCGCTCACCCAGGGCGCAGGCCGCACCGTTGGCCCTCGACGCGCTCCCCGTCGAGGGCCTTCGTGTATTCGGCCCTCCCGGCGCAAGGAGATCTACGAGGCGCTGCACCCGGAGACGAGACAGGGCGCGACAGGGCAGAAGGGAAAGGATCCAGAGTCTGGATCCTTTCCCGCCCCCGCCTTCATCGACGACACCGCAGCGAAGACGGGTCGGGATCGCGCGTCCGCAGGTATTCCGAGCACAGAGGGTCATCTAGCACGGCACGCCCGAGCTTCAGGAGGCGGTGCCCGCAGTCGCAACTGGGGACGGTCCCCAGTTCACACCTCGCCAGGACGGACGCTCATACCCAGCGCGCCCTCGTCCACCGGGCGACGGTGGGCGGGGGTTGACAGCGGCCATTAGCCTGCATTAGCCTCTATTCGATGCTTAAACCCGGAGAGAGCGCATGAGCCCAACGAAGAGCGGCCAGAAGTTGCAGTTCACGATCCGGCTGGACCCTGCGGACGCGGATCGCGTCAAGGCGCTGGAGGAGAAGCTGGGGCGGCCCGGTATGCCCGCGACCATGACGGACGTGCTGCGGGCAGCCGTTGCCGAGGGGCTGCCCGTGCTCGAGAAGGCCGCGGGCATCAAGCCCAAGAAGTGAAGCCTCGTGTTTCTGCCGGGCAAGGCGCCCTCGGCCGAGACAACGAGAGCCGCCGCGGCTGGAACCGTGGCGGCCCTCTACACACGGCGCCGATTGAGGGGAAGCACCATGCGTATCACGAAGGCTACTCAGCACACGAAGCCCGTCAAGCCGTCGAAGTCCCCCGTCAAGAACGCCGAGAAGACCCCCGCCGCGGTGCCGCTCACCGATGGCGAGAAGAGGCAGAGGCAGATCCAGAGGGACGCCGCAGACCGCTGGAACCTCTTCGCGGACCTGCTCGAGCGGGCCGCCGGCTTGGCCCGCATGACCGAGCGCAGCGTGACGGACGGGGGCTCCCTCGACCCCGAGGCCGCCGGCGCCGCGATTGTCCTGGCCCTCGACGCGGTGGAACCCGACAGGGTGGCCGAACTGCGGAAGGCGCGCGACTCCGACGCCTACGCCATCTACCCCGAGGAGGCGGCGTGGCAGATATCCGACCGGCTCCTGGGTGCCTCGGCGCGCGCTGGGAAGGTGGCCTAGCCATGACCGCCACCGCGAAGAAGACGAAGCCCGCGCGTCGCAACCTGCGGCGCCTGCGCACCGACCTGCGCAAGCTGGCAGAGCAACTGCGCCACGTCGCCAACCTGGCCGAGGGCGCCGCGGTCGGCAACGACCCCGCGCAAGGCACTGTCTACGTCTCGCTTCTGGGTGGGGACGTCCGGGAGTTCCTCCGCGGCCACGCCGGACGCTGACCGACTGCGAGGGCGAGCGCCCGTCTCCGAGAGGGGGCGGGCGCTTTTCTTTTGTCGGGGCTTGACAGCGTTATACCGGGTAACGTATACCGGTATAACCAAACAAGGAGAAGCGCCATGAACGAGCAGACCCGATTCAGCACCGGCCGCGTCCTGGACGTGGTCGCCGACATCGATCCCGATCTGGATTCTGCGACCATCCGCCAGTGGCGATCCCGTGGAATCCTGGCGTTCGACGATCTCGAGGGCGACAAAGGCACGTCGACCTACGGCGTCCCGTTCATCGTCGGTCTCCGCGTCCTGCTCGACCTCCGAGCCAAGGGGATGCCCATCGCTCGCGCAGCCAAGGTGGGCAAGCTCGCCGCGAACATCGTCTCGGGCCGCTCGTACCAGGCTTCGGTCGCCGCCGGGCGGCAGACCTTCCTCGAGTTGGGCCGGACCTTCATCGTCGTCGACGACAGCCAGAAAGAGGACGACGAGGCGGTGAAGGCCAACCGCATCGCGGACATGTTCATCAGCCGCGGCCGCGGATACGGCACCGACTTCGGCCGCCCCGAAGGCTGCTCGCTGACCGTGGTCGACGTCGAGAAGGCCTCGGCGCTGGTGGATCAGCGACTCAAGGCCACCGACATCGAGCCCGAGTCTAAGTAGCAGCAGCACGACCGCGCCGGCACTCGGCCGGCGCGGCTGACCGCAGGGAGTTCGTTGGAGGCAGCATGGAAGCGAAGCAACTGCCAGCCGAAGAGAACCTCTGGACCGTGGCGCGGGTGGCGAAGTTCCTCGACCTCTCGACGTGCTGGGTCTATCGGGCCGCCGAGCGGGACGAGTTGCCTGTCCTGCGCATCGGGGCGGCCCTCCGCTTCGACCCTGCGGAGATCCGCGCCTGGCTGAAGGGGCGTCGGCCGGCACATGCGCAGGTCATCCCCTTCAAGCCGGAGGGCTGATGGCCAGCGTCTACATCCGCGGCAGAACCTGGTGGATCGGCTACACCGACGCGACCGGGCAGCGACAGAACAGGCCCACGAAGCACAAGACCGTCGGCACCCGCGAGGAGAAGGCCGCGGCGCACAAGGCCGTCGAGGCCGACGCCCGAGCGATGGAGGTGCAGATCGACCGCCAGCGCCAGGGCCTCGAGCCGCTCCCGGGCCTGTGCACCACCACCCTGGCCGAGTTGTGCGAGTGGTGGCTCAAGAACCGATGCCCCGCTCGCAGCGAGCGCCGGGCAAGGTCGAACCTGAACGCGCACGTCCTGACGAAGCCGGTGGGGCGCCTACCGCTGCCGCAGGTGACTGCGCCGGTGGTGGACGAGCTGCTGGCCGGCATGGTGGCCGCGGGCTCTGCTGGCTCGACCGCCAACCATACGCGGGCCTATCTGCGGACCGTGTTCAACCGGGCCCGGAAGGCGGGCAAGTGGCTGGGCGTGAATCCTGCCGCCGACGTCGAGCGGCGCCGCGAAACCAGGCGGACCTACGACACCCTGACACCAGGTGAGGCCCAGCGTCTGCTCGGCGAGCTTGGGCCCGAGTGGCTCGACCTCTTCGCGGCGGCGCTCTACACGGCGATGCGCAAGGGCGAGCTGCTCGGCCTACGGAAGACCGACGTGGACCTGCAGGGCCGCGTGATGATGGTCGCGTGCTCGTACGGGAACGACACCACGAAGGGCGGGCACGCCGACGCCATCCCCATCGCCGAGCCGCTGGCGCCCTTCCTGCGGCACGCCATCGAGACCGCGAAGGGCGAGCTCGTCTTCCCCGACGCCGACGGCAAGATGCGGCCCGAGGACCTAGAGCTCGCCCCCGTTCTGCGGCGCGCCCTAAGCCGCGCAGGCGTGGTCCTGGGCTTCGATCACGTCTGCCGCCGCTGCAAGGCCAAAGGCGCCGAGTTGCACGCCTGGCGGCACCCGGACGACACCCGCCGGCGCTGCCCGAGCTGCGACATGGTGCTCTGGCCGCGCGCCGTACCCAAGTACCCCAAGATCCGCTTCCACGACCTGCGGCACACGACCGCGACCCTGCTCCTTCGGGCCGGCGTTGCTCCCCAGCACGTACAGCGCATCCTGCGGCACGCCTCCATCACCACCACCGTAGGCACCTACGGCCACCTGACCGTCGAGGACCTGCGCGAGTCGCTGGCGAAGCTGCCCGACGTGACGGTGCTGCCGGTGGCGGTGGGCACTACGGCGCCTGCAATCGGCGCTGCAAATCCGCTACATGCTGACGGGGATGCCACTTCCCCCGCCCTCCCCGCACAGAGAGCGCGCCAGCCGAGACTCGAACTCGGTGCCTGCGGCTTAGAAGGCCGCTGCTCTATCCAGGTGAGCTACTGGCGCAAATAAAGCGCCGGGGAGTCTAGCCGCTCGAATCTCGAAATCCCAGAGATCGGCGGGCCTCCCGTTCACGCCTCGACCGTCAGGTGACCCTTGGCCTTGCGCGGCGGTTCGTCGTGGGAGCAAGGACGTTCGAGCAGCGGGTATCCGCTCAGCGCCTCCAGGAGCGGGAGCGCTTCTTCACCTTGTCCTTCTCCTCCTCCTGGGCGGTCGCCTCGCTGATCGATTCGGGCATCTCGGCGCACGCGACGGAGAGCGCGGCCAGGTCGTAGACCGAGATCCACCAGGCGCCGTAGGCGTCGGGGCGGTTGGCGGGTGACCTCGACGGCGAGGCCGTCGCGCTCCCTCTTGTCGCCGGAAAGGCTCCGCCTGATCGCGGCACGCTCGACGATCAGCTCCGCAGTGTCGCCGGACGCGTCGAACTCGAAGGAGAGGCACCTCGCGACGACCCTCGTGCCCTAGCCCGTGCCGCGCGCGCCAAGCGGCTCATCGCGCCACGGCCTCGACTGGAGCGGGTGCTCCCAAGCGCCTGCGATTGCTGGGGATTCGACTCTGGCAGCCCAATGACGTATCGGCGCCGCCCAACGTCGTATGGCGGCGGTGGAGGCGAACTGCCAGAGTTCACCTGCACGTTGCCGCATGGTGCGGCGCCAGTTCCTGAAGCACCTTCGAAGGACCTAGGAGCACCCCATGATGAACCGCATGAACGCCCTCGTTCGCAGCGAAGAAGGCCAGGGCATGACGGAGTACATCATCATCGTCGCCCTCATCGCGATCGCGGCCATTGCGGTCATCACGATCTTCGGCCAGAACCTGCGCGCGCTGTTCGCCGCGTCCTCGAACGCCCTGGGCGGCGAGGAAGCCAACGCCAACGTCAGCAACGCTGGCAGCGCCGGCTCGTCCTTCTCGTCCAAGCGCAAGGCCATCCAGAACTTCGGCAGCAACGGCTCGGGCGAAGAGTAGTCAGGTTTGGCGGGCTCAAAGGCCTGCCGCTCCTAGCACAGCAGACCGAGGGCGGCGTTCCCCATGGACGCCGCCCTCCTTATTTGGGTCCAGCGCCGGCCGGCTCGCTAGGGTCCGGCCCCGGCGCGCAGGTTCGCCTCGGCCTGCCGCAGCAGCTCCCCGGCGGTCGTGTTGCCGGAGTCGAAGCCCAGCGTCTCCCGCGCCACGGCCGCCAGCTCGGCCCACGCCCCGCGGCGGGCGAGGAGGCGCATCAAGAGCTCGCGCGATGCCGGGTCCGCCGGCGACAGGGACAGGGCCTGTCGCAGGCGAACCTCCGCCTCCGGCCCCCGGCCCACCTGGTCGAGCCAGCGCGCGAAGAAGAAGCGCAGCGAGGGCACTCGCGGCATCAGCACCAGGGCCTGGAGGAAGTGCTGCTCGGCTTCCCTCGGCCGGCCGGTCGCGCCGAAGAGGATCGCGAGGTTGGTGTGCGCGTAGCCGTAGTTGGGCACCCGCCGCAACGCCTCGGTGAAGCACCGCTCCGCGCGCGGGTAGTCCGCGCGGGCCATCAGCGAGAGCCCGTAGTTCATCCACCCGCGCCCGTTGCCGGGGCTGGCCTCGGTCACCGCCTTCCAGAGCGTCTCCTCGCTGCGCCAGACCAGGTTGCGGCAGTGGACGCCGACCGCGTGGGCTCCGAGCAGCGCGACGGCGGCCACGGCGAGCACGGGACGCGCCTTCGGCAAACAGCGCTCGGCGGCGAGCTTCGCGAGGCTCGCCGCGGCCAGCGCCAGGCCGACGAACGGGAAGTACATCCGGTGGTCGTTCATCACCTCGGCGAGCGGGAAGACGCTGGAGGTGGGCAGGAGCGCGACGAAGAACCACAGCAGGCCCAGGGCCGCCGGGCGGGTGCCCTCGTTCCGGGAGGCGAGCTCGGCGGCCGCCAGCGCCGCGGCGAGGAAGGCGATGCCGGCCGCCACCCGGGGGTCCGCCACGCTCGTCACCGCGGTCCAGTCGCCGTCCGCCGTCAGGCCCAGCGGCACCAGGAACGTCGCGAAGTAGTGGGCCGCCACGATGGGCTGGGTCGCCGCGTACCAGAGGCGCGAGGCGGCCCCGGCGGAGTACCCGGCCGATTGCGACAGCGCGACCCCGGCGAGCGCGCCGCAGACCAGGAAGGCCGGCAGCGCGGGCCGGAGCGCCTCGAGGAAGTGCCGCGGCCGGAGCAGCCCCGCCACGGACCGGCGCTGCTCGATCAGCCCGACGTAGAGGAACAGGAGCGGCGCCGCCATCGCGCCCTGCTCCTTCGAGAGCACTCCCAGCGCCATCGGCGCCAGGTAGAGGTGACAGCGCCGCGCGCGCCCGCCCTGCGCATAGAGGAGGATCCCGGCGGTGGCGCCCAGCGCCGAGAGGATGTCCCCGCGGGCGATGACGTAGTTCACCGTCTCCGCGACCGCGGTGTGCAGGCCGAAGAGCGCGGCGCCGAAGAGCCCCGCCCACCGGCTCCCGGCCAGGCGCCCGAGGAGGAGCGCCATGAGCGCGCACTGCGCGCAGAGCCAGAGGAAGCTGTCCACGTGATAGGCGACCGGTGAGCGCCCGGAGAACGCATGGTCGATCGCGAGGGTGGTCGAGAGCAGCGGCCGGTAGGACTGGTTCGCCGGCAGGGCGCTGAAGGTGCGCGCGTCCGCGAAGAAGCGCGGGACGTTGCGCAGGTCGCGCACGTAGAGGTTGCTCTCGATGGTGTGCGAGTCGTCGAAGTGGAACGCGTTCTGGAAGTGGTTCGAGTAGGCGCCGAGGAGCGCGAGGGCGAGCGCGGCGCAGGCGAGCGGGAAGGCGGATTTCTCGAGCCGGCTCATGCCTCTTGCGCTGCTCCTCCCGATGACCGATGCCCCGCCGCCCGACGACCGATGGCGGGCAGACCGCCCCGGCTCGAGAATCCTCTCAGAACGACGCCGCACGGGACGGCGAAAACATCAAAGAGCGACGACCGGACCAGACAGGAGACACGCCATGATGAACCGCATGAACGCCCTCATCCGCAACGAGCAAGGCCAGGGCATGACCGAGTACATCATCATCGTCGCCCTGATCGCGATCGCCGCCATCGCCGTCATCACCATCTTCGGCCAGAACCTGCGCGCCCTCTTCGCCGCCTCCTCGAACGCCCTCGGCGGCGAGGAAGCCAACGCCAACGTCAGCAACGCCGGCAGCGCGGGGTCGAGCTTCAGCTCCAAGCGCAAGGCCATCCAGAACTTCGGCAGCAACGGCTCGGGCGAGGAGTAATCGTCGTTCGGCAGGCGCAGAGGCCTGCCGGTCCCACCCAGGAATTCAAAGAGCGGCGTCCTTCGGGGCGCCGCTCTTCTTCTGGGGTGCCAGCTCTTCGATCCGCCCCGCTATCCCAGGCGCTCGCGAATCTTCGCGATCTCCGCCGCCGGCCCCACCATCACCACCGTCTGGCCCGGCGAGAGCCGCACCTCCGGCTTCGGGTTGAATTCGAAGACCTCGCTGCCCGGCTTGCGCAGCCCCACGGCCAGCACGTTGGACTGACCGCCCACGCCCGACTCCCCCAGCGTCTTCCCCGCGCCCGGCGCGCCGTCGGCGACCACCACCTCCTCGAAGCGGTAGTTCGCCTCGCGGTCGCGCAGCATGGCGTCGAGGAAGTTGGTGACCGCCGGCCGGACGGCCTCGGACACCAGGCGCATGCCGCCGATGCGGTTGATGGACACCACCGCGCTCGCACCGGCGCGCTTGAGCTTGTCCTCGACGTTGTGGGCCGAGCCCTGCGCGACGATGCGCAGGCCGGGGCCCAGCTGCCGCGCGGTGAGGGTCAGGAACACGTTGTCCCGGTCGTCGGCCAGCGTCGCGACGAGCCCGGAGGCGCGCTCGATGCCCGCCTGCAGCAGGACGGCGTCCTGGCTGGCGTCCCCGGCGATCCAGAGGAAGTCGCCCAGCTCCTCGACGAGCGCCTTGAGCCGCGCTTCGTCCCTGTCCACGACGACCAGCGGCCGTCGGGTGCGCAGCAGCTCGTCGATGACGACCGAGCCGGTGTGCCCGGCGCCGCAGACGATGTAGTGCCCCGCGAGGGCGTTGATCTTCTTTTCCATGCGCCTCTTCCTCGTCGACTCGCCGACGACCCGGTCCACCACCACCGACGTCATCATCGTGATGATGAAGACCGGCACCCCCATCCCGATGAAGGCCAACACCATCGTCGCCGCCGCCGCGAGGTTCTGCTCCTCGCTGTGCAGCACGTCGCCGTAGCCGATGGTCGTGATGGTGATGACCACGTGGTAGACGCACTTGAGCGGCGTCCAGGTCGGGTCCCGGTAGTAGTAGTAGCCGAGCAGCCAGAAGCCCAGGCTGGACAGCGCCACGAAGGCCACCAGCACCAGGAGCCCGAAGAAGAGTCCCTTGAGGGCGTCGAAGTTCTGGCCTTGCTTCGATTGCGACACGCGGGGCTCCTGGCGGAGGCGCGCACGATAGCCCTGCTGTCCACTGGCAGACAAACAGCGGCCCTCGAATGCGGGGCCCGGGCTAGACTGAGAGCTCACCGGGTGGGCGAGAGGACGCAGTCACCGTGCAGCCAGCCATCCCCACGCCCGCCCCCCCGCTGCGACGCATCCCTGTCGTCCCTCTCCTCGCCGTCGCCGCCCTGCTCGTGGCTGCGGCCTGCACGCAGGCGACTCCGTGCGACGGCCCGGCGGACTGCGACGACCGCGACGCCAACACCACCGACACCTGCAACGCGGACGGCGCCTGCGAGTACGCGCCGATCTGCTCGGGGGCGGACTGCACCAAGAACCCGTGCTCGCCCTCGTTCGTGGCGGAAGGCGGGCTCAAGATCGCCGTGCTCGACGTGGGCCAGGGCGACGCCATCGCGGTCGTGGCGCCCAGCGGCTGCGCCGCGCTCGTCGACGGCGGCCCGACGTTCAGCGGCTCGATCATCCGCGGCTACCTGCGCACCCAGGGCGTGACCAAGGTCGACTTCGCGGTGGCCTCGCACTACCACGCCGACCACCTCGGGGGCCTGGACGAGGTCGAGCAAGGCAGCGACCCGATGCCGGTCATGAGGACCTACGACCGCGGCCGCTCGCAGGCCCCGACCGACAGCTCGTCCTACGACCAGTACGCCTCGAACTACGGCGACCGGCGGCAGCAGGTCGCGGTGGGCGACTCCTTCGCGCTGTGCGAAGAGGTCTGCTTCCAGGTCGTCGCCGTCAACGCCAACGGCGTGAGCACCGAAGACGAGAACGCCCGGTCGGTGGTGCTCCGGCTGCGCTACGGCGCGTTCACCATGCTGCTCGGCGGCGACCTGACCGGCGGCGTCGAGTCCGACATCTCCTCCCGCGTGGGCGAGGTCGACGTCTACAAGGTCCACCACCACGGCTCGGCCTCGTCCTCCACCTCCGGGTTCCTGTCCAAGCTGCGGCCCACGGCCTCGGTCGTCTCCGTCGGCTGGGACAACTCCTTCGGCCATCCCAGCGCCGCCGCGCTCGACCGGCTGGACTCCGTCGAATCGAGCGTCTGGAAGACGGAGAGCTACACGCGGCCGCTGGGAAACGTGGAGATCTCGGTCGACAGCGCGACCGGCTACACGGTGTCGCAGGGCACGGCCCGAGCCGAGTTCACCATCAAGCCCGGGAAGTAGGGGCGAACCCGAGAGCCTGCAGCCGGTGGCCTCTCGGCGCGCGTCGACCGCGACGCCAAGCCCGTGCTCCGCCGGATCCCGCAACACGAAGCCCGCGATCCCTAGATGGAATCGCGGGCTTGTGTGTCGGGGCGACCCGATTTGAACGGGCGACCACCTGCGCCCAAGGCAGCGGCTTGGATGATTCCGGTTGCGCCATGTTGCGCCAAGGGAGCGGCAGATTCCACCGTGTTGACGCCCTCTTGCGTGCTGGCATAGCCTCAGAATGCGTCGCACTGGTTCACGTTGTGCCAACCCCGTTCGCTGTCTTTTTTCGCTGTCTCGCTGTCTCTCCAGCGACCACCTACGCAGCGCAGAGGTTCCCGCCATGTCGACCCGACAGCTCGTGTTCACGACCCGCGGACTAGACGCACTCAAGCCCGGGGCTTCGCCCTACGACGTGCGCGCGTCCGGCGGCGAGGGGCGCCGCGGTTCCGGTCTGCGACTGCGCGTCGCGCCCTCGGGGACAAAGACCTTCCGCTGGGTCAACGGCGGCACGACCTGGACCCTCGGCCGCTACGGAGACGGCACGGCCGGGACCATCACCCTGGCCGACGCGGGCAAGAAGCTGGCGGAGTACAAGACGAAGGTGGCCGCGGGGATCGACCCCGAGGGCACCGCGGACGGGGCCAGGCGCCTGCGCACCGTCGCCGATCTGGTGGATCTCTTCTACCGCGAGAGCATCGAGAGGCGCCGAAAGCGCCCCGGCGAAGCCAAGCGGATCCTCGACACCCAGATCGTTCCCGTGCTGGGCCGCCTGCCGCTCGCTGCGTTGGACACCGTGACCTGCCGGCGCCCCGTGCAGCAGCTCGTCAACGACGACTCCCCGCGCAGCGCCGCAATCGCGCTCGCCCTGCTCAAGCAGCTGCTCAACTTCGGGTGCGAAATCGGAGTGCTCGACCGCAACCCGGCCGCGCCGTTGAAGCCCTCAACCTTCGGCATCGTCGCGAACGAGCGAAAGCGGTGGCTGACCGCCGACGAGATCCCCGCGGTCCTGCGCGCCATCGATGCCAGCGATATGGACGAGTCCTGCAAGCTCGGGCTCAAGCTCCTGCTCTTCGCCGGCCTGCGCACCGCCGAGGCAATCACGCTCGAATGGTCCGACGTCGACCTCGAGGCCGCGACGCTCTCCGTCCGCCCGGAGAACCTGAAGCTGACCAAGAAGCAAGCCCAGAACGCCGAGCCATACGTCGTCCCGCTCTCGGGCGCCGCGCTGGCCGCCCTGCGACGCCTGCGCGAGCTCGCCGAGGAGAACGCGAGCGAGGACACCGAACCGCGTTGGGTGTTCTCCTCGGCCTGGTCCCGCTCAAATCGGCTCTCGGACAAGGCGTTGTGTCGGGCAATGGCGCGGCTCTGGAAGCCCGAGCGCAAGCCCGGCCAGAAGAAGCCCGAGCCGCTGCTGAAGATCCCCCGCGCGACCCCGCACGACTTCCGGCGCACGCTCAGCACGCACGTCTCCGACACGCTCGGCCTGCCGCCCCACGTCGCACAGCTCCTACTTGGCCACTCGCTCGCCCACCTGCTCGGCTCCGCGGTCGCCGGCGTCTACGACCGGGCGAAGCGGCTCGATGAGCGGCGGCGCGCGCTCGAGTCCTACGCGGTGTGGGTCGAAGGCCTGTTGACCGACAAGACAGCCGAGATCCTGCCGCTGCGCGCATGACGCACTTTGCCGCTATCGGGAGCTTCCGGGGGCTCCCGGGGGTTCGCGGGGGCTCTCGCTTCGTGTCTTGTTGACCCTCTGACGACGCTTGCCGCACCGTGGCCTTCGGGTAGCAGGAAACACCCGGAGGCCACATGGACAATACAGCCGCAGATCGCCGCACTCTCACCGGGCCGGAAGTCGACCGCCGCCTCGGAATCAGCCGCAGCACGCGCCGCCGCCTTGAGGTGGCCGGGCAACTCCCGCGCCCCGTCCGTCTTGGCTCCGGCAGGCGGCTGCTGCGCTGGCTCGTGACCGAGATCGAGTCCTACGAGGCTAGGCTCGCCGGGGGCCGGGGCACGCCGTGACCTGCGAAGACAAGACCCTCCTGTCCGCAGTCCGCGGCGCCCTGGCTCTGCTCGACGTCGCGATCGGCCGAGGTGACCGATCGGCCACCTGGCAGGCCGCGCTCGCCGTCCAGCGCGCCGCCGGCGCCTTCGAGCAGGTCACCTCCTACACCCCGGCCGGTCTCCCGGGCACCGTCTCCAGCGCGATGACCCGGGCATGGGCGGCGATCACTGAGGGCCGGCCTTGAGCACCTGCCCCCAGAAGCTGATCGACGCGCTCGACGCGAAGGGCTGCGCACCGAAGAAAAGCGGCGCGAACTGGGCCGCCCGCTGCCCAGCGCACGAGGACAACCGCGCCAGTCTGAGCGTCACCGAGGGCAAGGACGGCCGCGTGCTGGTCAAGTGTCACGTCGGCTGCGCGACCGAGGCGATCGTCTCCAAGCTCGGCCTCGCCATGGCGGACCTTTTCCCAGCCGGGGCCCAGAAGGCGCGCGAGGTAGCGGTGTACGTGTACACCGACGAGAACGGCGCGCGGCTCTACGAGAAGGTTCGATACGAGCCCAAGGATTTTCGGCTGCGGCGCTCCCCCGGCGAGTGGGGCCTCGCTGGCGTACGCCGCGTGCTCTACCGGCTGCCCCTCGTGCTGCAGGCAATCCGCGAGGGAACAACCGTCTACGTGGTCGAGGGCGAGAAGGACGCCGACGCGGGCGCGAAGCTCGGCCTGGTCTGCACGACCGACGACGCCGGCGCCTCCAAGTCGGGCGAGCGCCAGAAGTGGCGCGAGGAGCACACCGCGACCCTGGCCGGAGCTGCCCGGGTCGTCATCCTGCCCGACAAGGACGAAGCCGGCCGCGCCCGGTCGCAGCACATCGCGGCGCAGCTGTGCGGCAAGGTGAAGGAGCTGCGCGTGCTCGAGCTCCCCGGACCCGGCAAAGACCTTTCCGACTGGCTCGGCGCCGGCGGGACGCGCGTGGACCTTGAGCGCTTGGCCAACGCCGCGCCAACCCCCCAGGATCCGCCGCATTCGGCTGACCAGGTTGGCAGCGAGGAACTCGACCCCGACATTGCCCAAGCGCTCGTGGAGCTCAAGGCGCGCCGCGGCGGAGTCGGCAAGGACGGGCGAGAGGGGTTCCTAGACTTCGAAGCCGTGCGCCAAATGGAGCACCCGAAGACCCCGTGGCTTGTGCAGGGCATCCTCCCGCAGAAGGCCGTCGCCGCCATCGCAGGCGAGCCGAAGACCACGAAGACGTGGGCCGGGCTGGAGATCGGGACAGCGCTCGCGACCGGCACCAGGGCGTTCGGGAAGTTCATCGTGGGCGAGCGGGCGGCAGTCGCCGCCTTCATGACCGAAGACAAGCTGGACAGCCTGAACAACCGCGAGCGTGCGCTGCTCAAGGCCCGCGGCTCGTTCCCCCACTCGGCTGATGGTTGGCTGTTCCTGAAGGCTCGCAAGAGCCTGAACCTGCAGAACGACGTCGAGGTTGCCCGCCTGGTTGCGGACTGTCGGCGCATCCCGCAGCGGCTCGGCCTCCTTATCCTCGACTGCCTCCGGGACCTCCACATGGCCGAGGAGAACGACAGCGGGGAGATGGCGCTGGTGATGGCGCAACTGCGCGCCGTCCGCGACCTGCTCGACTGCTCGGTCTTGTTCGTCCACCACTCTTCCAAGGCCGGGCAGGACACTCGCGACCGCCGCCCGGGGCAACGGATGCGGGGCAGCTCGGCCATCCACGCCACGGTCGATTCGGGGCTGTACCTCTTCGACCTCGAGACGGACGGGAAGACCTACTGGCAGAACAACGCGGCCGTCGAGATCAAGGCGGCTCGCGGGGCCGGCGACTTCGGGCTGCGCCTCGATGTGCGCGACGACGACCAGGACCAGGCGGAGTGGGCGAAGTGGACCGTCGAGGAGCAGGACGAAGAGACGCAAGCCGCCAAGGCTGCGGCGCAGACCGAGCGCCGCGAGACCGAGAAGGCCGAGGCCGCCCTCCGCAAGCAGGCCGAGCATGACGCCGAGATCGAAAGCCTGGCGCGTCGGGTGTCGGGCTTCCTGACCTCCGACGCCCAGTCCGTCGCGGACCTGCGCGCCCAGCTCGGCGTCGGGCTGTCCAAGGCTTCCGAGGCGCTGTTCAAGGCCAAGTCCCTAGGCCTCGCCACCAACGTCACCACCGGCGACAAAAAGGCTCGGGGATGGGTCCGTGAAGGGGCTTCGAACTGCGCCGAGGGGCTTCGAACCGCTTCGAACCAGTTTGAAGCGCAGTCCGAAGGTGGGGGGCTTCGAACTGACGCCCCAGCCCCTTTAGGGGCGGCAGTGCGAACGCACCAAGCCCCCATCCCCGGCACGCAGGGGCTTCGAACTGAACCGGCGGGGGGCCAGACATGAAGCGCCCTCTCTGCCGCGCTCTTGCCCGCGCTCTGGCCATCGAAGCGACCCGCGCCGAGCGGGCCCGCCTCATGGCAGAGCGCGCGGCCCTGGATGCCCGGATCGAAGCCGTCGACGTCGTTCTGCGCGTGCTGACCGGCCGGCGCCCGGTGCTACCGCGGAGGCCGCGCCCATGACGGCCGCCGCTCTCCGCGTAGAGGCCAATGCCTGGGCCGCGCTCGGCAACTGGGCCGCAGCGCAGAGGCTCGAGGACCTCGCTCGGAGCTACTGGCAAACCGCCTATCTCTGCCGCCTCGACGCGGCGAGCGTGCCCAAGCCCGACACCCGGCGCCGCTGGGGCCAGGCAGGAGGAACTCGATCATGAAGAGGCGAGACCTGGAGATCGCGGTCGACCCCGAGGCCACGGCGAAGCGGCTGATCTCGGCCGCCAACGGGAGGTTCGTGCCGCACACCATCTTCCTCGAGGTCGCGCGA
>DASXVQ010000197.1:0-91854 GCA_036504155.1 Myxococcales bacterium | reverse complement strand
ACAGCGCAGGCAGCAGCTAAGAAGGACGGGCACGCCGGTGCCCGTACGTCGCGGCGTGCCTTCGTGAGGGATCGGGATCGCCTGTCGGCACCTCGCCAGGCAGCGCAGTCCCATGCAAGTCCCGCACCGGATCAAGCCTGGGACTCGAAAAGGCCGCTGGAGGGAGGGTCGGGGGCCTGTGCTAAAGTGGCGCGGATGGCGCTGGATAACGACAACAAGACCAATGCCCCGCCCGACCAAGAGGCGCTCGGCGAGCAGGTCAAGAAGCTCGACGAGGACCTCGCCGAACTGCGCGCGCGCTTCGACAAGTTCTTCCTCGGGCTCGAGAAGAGGAACCCGCAGAAGGACCTGGACGAGGTGCGCAAGAGGGTTCAGAAGCTCAAGCGCGAGTTCGTCCGCAACACCGGCCTCAAGTTCCGCATCCAGACGCTCCACTCGAAGTTCCTGTCGTACGAGCGGCTGTGGCTGAAGAGCCTCAAGGAAATCGAGGACGGCACCTACTCCCGCGATCTTTTCAAGCTGCGCCGAAAGAAGGGCAGCCCAGGTGCGGAGAAGGGCGCCAAGAAGGCCGACGCCGCAGCCAAGGACGACGACAAGAAGAAGGAGAAGAAGGACTCCTGGAGCCTCGACGACGGGGACCTCGAGGCCGACCTTCCCGACGAGCTCTTCGGCGAGCCGACCGCGCCCCCGCCGCCCCCCAGGCCGATTCAGCGGCAGAAGACCGATCCCGCGCTGCCCGGCGAAGTCGGTGGGATCGGCGCCGGCCCGCGGCCCCAGAGCCCGCCCCCGCCGCCGACCGGCGCTGTGGCGGTGTCCGCGCCCGCGCCCGCGGTCGCCAGGGCCGTCGCTCCGCCGGCCGCCGTCGCCAGGGCCGTCCCGCCGCCCGCGGCCGCCAAGCCGCCCCCGCCGCCCGCGGCCGCCATGGCCGGTGCGCCCATTCCTCGGCAGCCTTCCAAGCCGCCTCAGGCTCCGGTTCCGTTGCCGCGGCAGGCCACCAACCCGCCGGCGCCGCCGCCGGGCGCCGTGGCCGGATCGCCGAAGCCGGTTGCCAGACCTCCCGCCGCTCCGGCGATGGCCGGCATTCCGCGCCAGCCCACCAACCCGCCGGCTGGTGCCGCGCGCCCGCCTCCTCCGCCCCCAGGCGCTGCGGGTGGCGCTGGCGGTGGCGACGGACTCTCGAACGACAAGGTCAAGAGGATCTACGACGCCTTCGTCACCGCCAAGAAGCGGTGCAAGGAGAGCACCGACGGCATCACCCTGGAGGCCGTCGAGCAGAGCCTGCGCAAGCAGGTGCCGCAGTTGATGAAGGAGAGCGGCGCCAAGTCGGTGGACTTCAAGGTCGTCATCAAGGACGGCAAGGCCGTGCTCAAGGCCGTCCCCAAGTAGGCTTCGGCCCCAGGCTCCAGCCAGGGGGTTGCTCCATCCATCTGCCGACAGGTCCCCCGCGAGGAGGGCCCGGCCGGTTGCCTGCCGGTCGCCCGGTGCCTACGGTTCCCGGGATCGGCCGGGCTCCTCTTTCCGGCCTGAAGGGGGAGGGAGAGCGTGGCCAGGGGCGGCATCGCCGCAGCGGCGCTGATTTCGTTCCTGGCTGCCGCAGGGTGCGGCCAGGCGCCGAAGGAGCACGCCGCGGTCGACGCCCTCGCCGCCACCGAGTCGGCACGTAGCGCGCGCGAGCTCGACTCGGAGCTCGAAGCGGTCGAGGCCCGGCTCTACTCCGGCCGCGCCACGGTTCGGCTCTGGCAGGAGCTGGCCGAGCGGCACAAGGGAGTCAGCGCGCTGGCGTGCAAGAACGCCGAGGTCCACTCCGAGGGGATGGCCATCGCGGACCGCAAGGACCGCGCCCAGCTCGCCAAGCACCGGGTGGCCAAGAGCGACCACGGCGCGGTGGTGACGGACGCCCACGTCACCGGGTACCAGACGGCGAAGGCGGCGCCGGGGAAGAAATGAGTTCAGAGTCCTGAGCCGGGTCCCGGGTCGAGAAGCGAGCCTCGCGGGGCTCCTGACTCCACCTAGAACCTCACGTAGAACCCGATCGTCCCGTTCACGCCCCACTGGAACCCGTTGCCGGGCAGGTCGATGGGCAGGGAAGGGAAGCGGACCACGTCGGTGCCCTTGAGGGCGCGGATGCCTCCCTGGGCGAAGATTCCCAGGTACTCGCCGAAGGGGACGCCGAACAGGGTCGGGACGGGGATGTCCACCCCGCCGGAGATCTCGCCGATCACCGCCTCGCTGTTGATGTCGCTCGCGGTCAGCGCCGTCTCGCCCGGCTTGGCGTAGCTGGCGGTGAAGTAGCGCCGCCCGATCCCCGCGCTCAGGCCCAGGTAGAACCGGAAGGCCTCGAAGGGGAAGGTCACCCGGGCGCCGACCAGGAACTGGATGGTCTTCACGTCCACGAAGTCCTGGTCTTTGACGGCGTCGGTCTCCGGGTAGATCTCCATGACGTTGTAGCCGAGCTCGGCGGTGAGGCTCCACCGCTCCGAGAACTTCAGCTCCGCCAGCAGCGCGCCTCCCATCAGCGAGCGGTTGCGGTAGAGCTTCGTCGGGTCGTCCTGCGAGGCGGCGATGCGGTTGAACGAGAGCAGGGTCTGGAACGCGGGCGCGAGCACGAACCGCTTCTGCCGGCGGACCTCCACCTCGCACTTCTCCTCCTGGGGCGGCGAGCGGCCGTCGGTCACCTCCACCGCGAAGGTGTAGGTCCCCACCTCGGCCGCGGCGAAGTCCGCCTGCGCCAGCTCCGGGTGCTCCAGGAGCGCCGGCGGGCCGTCGAGCTGGCGCCAGCGGAAGCGCATCGGGTCGCCGTCCGGGTCGAAGCTGCGCGAGGCGTCCAGCGAGACCTTCTCCGCCTCGTGCGCCACGATCTTCTTGGCCACCGCCATCCGCGGCGGCTGGTTCTTCGAGGAGACCTGCGCGCCGATGAGGTCGGTCACCGCGCTCTTGACCGCGTTGACCAGGCCCTCGCCCTCCACCGGCACCGTGCGCACGACCCGCCCCTCCACCTTCGCGGAGCGCGAGTCGATGAGGTGCAGCGTCAGGACGTAGGAGCCCTCGACCTTGCCGATCTGCCCGCTGACGATCTTCTGGACGCCCAGCGCCCCCACCACCGAGGAGAGGCAGCTGTCGTCGGTGCAGCCCACCAGCTGCTTCTGCCGCTCCACGTCGAGCAGCGCCGACACCTCGCGCCGGGTGATGGGCTTGACGTCGTCGTAGCGCCCCACCTCCGCGGCGACGATGGCGGTCAGGTTCTGCGCCAGCTCCGCCGGGGCCCCCAGCGCCGCCAGGTCGAGCACCGCCACCGAGGTCTGCTTCGCCTTGCGCGGGGCGGGCGCCGGGACCGCGTCCCCCGGCGACTCGGCGCGGGCCAGGCCGCAGGGCAACACCAGCAGGGTGATCGCAAGGGCGAACGCGACACGAAGGCGAAGCATCCGGCTGGACCTCGAGAGGGGCGGCGCAGGGCGTGACGGGACGCGCTTCGAGCATAGGCGCGCACACGCTCGAGGAGCAATTCCGTTGGCGAGGAGGGAGCGTTACGCCAAAAACCGCAGCTCCCAGTCGCTCGACTCCGGGAAGGCGACCACGATGCGCTGGCCGTCGAGCCCGCGGTGCCAGCCCTCGGTGACCTTGGAGAGCGGCTCGTCGGCGGGCACCCTCGGCAGCTCGCGGCCGGAGAGGCTCACCCGCTGGAAGCGCGCCGCGTCCCACAGGCGCACCGAGAGCCTGCGCGGCCCGGCGTCCCGGGTGCCGGTGCGCGCCCCGGGGAAGAAGCGCAGCGTCCCGCCCTCGGGCCGCAGCACGTACTCCACCCGCGAGAAGCACCCGTCCTCGTGGGCGTAGCCGTCGCCGTCGTCCTCGTAGAGGGCGAAGGTGCTCTCCAGCTCCGCGGGGTAGAGGTCGAAGTAGAGCGAGCGCTGCGGCTCGCTGTCGGACCAGGCCAGGGGCTCGATGGTGGGCAGGATGGCGCCCGCGCGCACGAAGAGCGGCAGGCTCCCCAGGCTGACCTCCAGGTCGAACGAGGCCGGGCCCTCGAGCACCGTCCCCGACCAGAAGTCGAACCAGCGGCCCGCCGGCAAGTAGACCCTGCGCGTCGTCGCCCCCTTCTCCAGCACCGGGGCCGCCATCAGGAACGGCCCCAGCATCGCCTGGTCACCCAGGGAATGCGTCGCCGGGTCGTCCTGGAAGGCGTAGACCAGCGGCCGCAGCATGGGCTCGCCGGTGGCGCTGGCGTGGTGCGCCAGGCTGTAGAGATAGGCCAGGAGCTTGTAGCGCTCGGCGATGACCGAGCGGGACAGGCCCTCCACCTGCGGCCCGAACTGCCACGGCTCTTGGCGGTTGCCCTTCATCGAGGTGTGGACGCGGAAGAACGGCGAGAGCGAGCCCACCTGCATCCAGCGCGCGTACAGGTCGCTGGTCGCCTTGCCCGAGAAGCCGCCCACGTCGCTGCCCACGAAGGGCACGCCCGACAGACCCAGGTTCAGGAGCATCGGCAGGGTCTGCTGCAGCGACTGCCAGGTGCTGGGGCTGTCGCCGGTCCACACCGCGCTGTAGCGCTGGATGCCGGCGTAGCCCGCCCGGGTCAGGAGGAAGGGCCGGCGCGCCGGCTGCGCCGCCTTCATGCCCTCCCACGTCGCCTTGGCCTCCTGCAGGGCCCAGGCGTTGTGCACCTCGCCGAAGCTCGCCGGCCGGCCTTCGGCGCGGGCCACCAGCGCGTCGGGCAGGGTGCGGCCGCGGTCCTTGCGGAAGGTGGCCGGCTCGTTCATGTCCAGCCAGATGCCGCGCACGCCCAGGTCGGTCTCGCGGCGGACCAGGCCCGCCCACCAGGCGCGCGCGTCGGGGTTGGTGAAGTCGGGGAAGACCGAGTGCCCGGGCCAGACCTCGTCCACGTGCGCGGTGCCGTCGGCCGTCTTGAGGTAGAAGCCCTTGCGCAGGCCCTCCTTGTACAGGTCCCAGCTCGGGTCGACCTTGAGGCAGGGGTCGAGGATGACGTTGGCCTTGAAGCCCATCGCCTCCAGCGACTCGACGAACTCGCGCGGGTTGGCGAAGCCCTTCTTGTCCCAGGTGAACTGGCGGTAGCCGTCCTGGTGCTGGATGTCGAGCCAGACGCCGTCGGCGGGGATGCCGCGGCGGCGCAGCTGGGTGCAGATCTCCACGACCTCGGAGTCCGGGAAGTAGCCCCAGCGCGACTGGTGGTAGCCCAGCGCCCAGCGCGGCGGCAGCGGCATGCGGCCGGTCAGGAAGGCGTAGCGGCGCACCACGTCGGACATCGCCGGGCCGGCGAGCAGGTACTGGTCGACCGTCCCCGCGGCGGCGGTGATGCGGTACGCCGTCGGGGAGGCCGCCGCCATGTCGAAGACGAGCTTGGCGGGGTTGTCGGTGAACAGGCCGTAGGCGACCTTGTCGCGCAGGCCGATGAAGAAGGGGATGGACAGGTAGAGCGGGTCGGCCTCCGGCGCCCAGCCCCCGTAGCGGTCGTCGAAGGGGTCGGTGTTGAAGAAGGTCATCGACCGGCCGCGCTTCTCGAACGGCCCGGTCTTCTCGCCGAAGCCGTAGAAGCACTCGCCGGGCGGGGTGCGGCGCTGCACGCCGCAGCCGCCGGCGGGCAGCTCGAAGAAGCCGTCGCCCGGCGCCTCCTCGAGGATCGGCCGGCCGTCGGGGTCGGTTGCGGACAGGCGCAGGTCGGGCAGGACCTTCAGGCGCAGCGAGCCGGTCGAGAGCAGCACCCCGTCGCCATCCGGCGCGACCGAGACACTGGCGGCCGACCAGTCGTGGGGCAGCACCGCGAAGGAGCGCGACCAGGAAGGCGAGCGCGCGGTGCGGTAGCGCAGGCGGACCACGCCGTCGTCCACCACGGCCAGCTCGAGGCGCCGCTCGCCGCAGGTGGCCACCAGCCCGCGAGCAGGCGGGTCGGCGCGGATCCACAGGGGCAGCGAGTCGGCGTAGGTGAGTTGGCCCATCGGGACTTTAGGAAAAGAGGCGGCAGAACCTACCTCAGTCGCATCGACCCTCCAAGGGTGGCGAAAGGCCGCGGATGGGCGGCCGGGAGGGTAGACTGCCCGCCGTCGCGATGACCTCCTTCTCCCCGCCCGATCACCTCCGCTCCCGGCCGCGGCGCTTCGCCGTCCTGCCTGCCGAGGGCACGTTGCTGGTCAGCGGCGACCTGCACGGCAACGGCGGCGACTGGCGGGCGCTGGTGCGCCGGTTCGAGGAGGAGCGGATGCGCTCGCCGCGCCAGGAGACCCACTGGGTCCTCCTGGGCGACGCCGTCCACGGGCCGGACGAAGAGGCGCGCCGGCGCGAACCCGAGCTGTACGACTACCCCGACGAGTCCTGGCCCATCGTCGACGAGCTCAGCCAGCTGCAGAGGCAGTTCCCGGGCCTCATCCACTACGTGCTGGGCAACCACGACTTCTCGCACGTGGGCGGGCCGCGCACGGCCAAGTTCCACGCCGACGAGGCCGCGCACCTGGAGTCGATGCTGAGGGTGGAGGAGCGGGAGCGGCTGCGGAGCTTCTTCTCGCGGGCGCTCCTGGCGGCGGTGGCGCCCTGCGGGGTGCTGCTGACGCACGGCTCGCCCGACGCGGGCTGGACCTCGCTCGACGCGCTGGACTGGATCGGGCTGCCCCCGGAGCGCGAGGAGCACTGGCGCCTGCTCCACTCGCTGCTGACCAGCTACGGGCAGCCGCGCGAAGTGACCGAGCGGCTGCTCGAGGTCGTGCGCGGCAGCGTCCCCGGCGTGCGCATGGTGGTCCACGGGCACGACCGCGACCCGGCGGGATTCTTCACCGAGGGCGGGAACCAGCTGTGCCTGGTGCTCTTCGGCGCGCCGCGCGCCCAGAAGCGGTACCTGCGGCTCGACCTCGGGGCGCGCTACGCGGGCGTCGAGGACCTGCACGAGGGCGTGGAGATCCTGCGGCTGCACGGCGAGGGTTGAGGCCACCCGGGGCGTCGGGCCTGTTGCTCCAGGTGCGGGGCCTCGCTACGCTGCGCGACAACTCGCACCACTCTCAAAGGGGCCGCCTTGGACACCACGATCGATCCCAAGAAGATCAAGCGCATCGCCATCAACACCGGCGGCGGCGACGCGCCGGGCCTGAACGCGGTCATCCGCGCGGCGACCCTGGCGGCCATCGAGCGCGGCTGGGAGGTCTACGGCATCCGTCACGGCTACCGCGGCCTGCTCGACACCGACCAGCTCATCCCGCTCACCCGCTCCTCGGTGCGCGGCATCACCTGCATGGGCGGCACCATCCTGGGCACGGCCAACAAGGGCAACCCCTTCGACTACCCGATCAAGACCGCCGACGGTCAGACCAAGATCATCGACGTCAGCGACCAGGTGGTGGAGAACTTCAAGGAGAAGAAGCTCGACGCGCTCATCTGCATCGGCGGCGACGGCTCGCTGCGCATCGCGCAGAAGTTCATCGAGAAGGGCATCCCCGTCATCGGCGTGCCCAAGACCATCGACAACGACCTGTCCGGCACGGTCATCACCTTCGGCTTCGACACCGCCGTCACCACCGCCACCGACGCCATCGACAAGCTGCACTCGACCGCCGAGGCGCACGAGCGCGTGATGGTCGTCGAGGTGATGGGACGCTACGCCGGGTGGATCGCCCTGGAGGCCGGCCTGGCGGGTTCGGCGGACGTCATCCTCATCCCCGAGATCCCCTACGACATGAACAAGGTGGCCGAGAAGATCATGCGCCGCGAGGTGGCCGGGCGGCACTTCTCCATCGTGGCGGTCGCCGAGGGCGCCAAGCCCATCGGCGGCGACCTGATGACCAAGGGCCCCAAGGAAGCGGGCCGCGAGGTGGTGCTCGGCGGCGCCGGAGCCTACGTGGCCGACCAGATCGCCAAGCTGACCAACAAGGAGACCCGCAGCCTGGTGCTCGGACACCTGCAGCGGGGCGGCAGCCCCACCTGCTTCGACCGCGCCCTCGGCCTGCGCTTCGGCGCGGCGGCCATCCGCGCCCTCGCCGACGGGCAGATCAACGTGATGGTCGCCCTCGCCCCGCCGAAGGTGAAGACCATCCCGCTCAACGAGGCCATCGAGCGCATGAAGGCCGTGTCGATGGACGACGACATGGTGCAGACGGCGCGCTCGCTCGACATCTGCCTGGGCGACTAGCGGCGACGCCTGCCAAGCCCTTCGGGCTCCAAGTGGATCAAAGAAAGGACCCGGTCCAAGAACACTGGACCGGGTCCTTGATTGTGGAGTCTCTGAAGCCCGGAGGGGTCTTGCAGAGGTAGCCGGGAGCTTCAACTCCCGGCGGGACGGCCCTACCCGCAGACGCGGTTCCGGCCCTCGTGCTTGGCCTGGTACAGCTTGGTGTCGGCCGCCTTGATGAACTGCGAGGGCTCGGTGATCTCCGCGGACATGTCGGCGACGCCGATGGAGATGGTCACCGGGATGTCGCGGTCCTCGAACTTGAACTTGTGGTCGGCGACCAGCCGCAACAGCTTCTCGGCGAAGACGCGCACCTTGTCCGGGCCGCTCTCGGGCAGGACGATGGCGAACTCCTCGCCGCCGTAGCGGGCCAGGCACTCTTCCTTGCGCACCCGCTGCTTGGCCATCGCCGCCAAGTCGTGCAGGACGTAGTCGCCGGCGAGGTGCCCGTTGTCGTCGTTGATTCGCTTGAAGTGATCGATGTCGAACATGATCAGCGACAGCGCCCGGGCGTAGCGGTGGCAGCGTGCCATCTCGCGCTCGAGGAACTCCAGGAAGTAGCGCTTGTTGAAGATCTGGGTCAGGCCATCGACGATGGCCATCCGGTAGACCTCTTCGTAGTACAGCGCCTCGACGTTGCCGCCGTAGAGGAACTTGAAGATGGCGCCGCCGACCTTGACCAGGTCGCCGGAGCGCAGCGCGGTCTCCTTGGTGATCTCCTCGTCGTTGAGCGTCGTGCCGTTGGTCGACCCGAGGTCCGAGACGAAGATCTTGTCGCCCTTCTGGTGGAAGCGGCAGTGCTTGCGCGAGACGTTGTCGAGGTTGACGACGATGTCGTTGCCGTCCTCGCGGCCGACCGTGAATTCCTTGGGGTCCTTGAGCGGGAACTTCTTGCCCAGGTCAGGGCCGTAGATCTCGACCAAGCACGCCTCGCTGGGCGCCTTGATCTTCGCCACGCTGATCTTCGTGACCCGAGTTTCCTGTCCTGGGGGATCGTCAGGGATGTTGTTGGCCAAGACCGCTGCTCTCTGTCGATTTGCGCTCAAACCTTCCAGTTTTTGCGCTCGTAGTCCGCGTCCGGAACCGTGAATGTCAGGAAACCGTGCCGAGGCAGCCGCTCGGTCTCCACGCCGTCGCGCATCACCTGCACCGCCAGCCCCGCTCGGATCCCGGACGAGAGCCCGAGCTGCTCGAAAGGCAAACCGGCCTCGAAGATATCATGGAAGCTGGCGCGCCCGACCGGCCTGTCCGGCGCCCGGCCCCCCATCAGCAGCACCGGCTGCGGCTCGCCCACCGTCAGGGGGATGGAAATCTCGGCCCGGGCCTCGCCGGAGCCCAAAAGCAGCCTGATTTCCTTGGCTTGGCGCATCGTCTCCACCGGAGCCGAGAGCGGGTCGAGCCGCACGTAGAGGGTGGTCTCGTCAAAGCCCCAGCGCATGGTGGAGAAGGCGCCTTCGCCCCGGAACATGGAGCCCTGCGCCTCCTTGGGCGCGTACATCCCGCAGCCGGTCCAGTCGAAGTAGCTCTTCACCCGCCCGTCGAGGCGCGGGTGGATGAAGCCCTGCGGCTCCTGGACGGCGGCGGAGGCGGCCGCGACCTGCTGCTTGATGGGCGCGTCCAGCTGGGGCGGCACCGGCTCGCCCAGCGCCCGCCACGCCGCCTTCACGTAGCTGCGGAAGAGCGCGTCGAACTCCTGGATGCAGTCGCTGTGGAAGTCGTCGCCGTACCACCAGAACCAGTCGCTGCCCTCGGCCACGTAGAGCGCATCCTTGGCCGCCTGCACCTTGGGCGCGAGGTCGGCCCGGCCGCGGGCGACCAGCTCTTCCTTGTCGGCGATCGCGCGCCTGGCCTCGCGCAGGTAGGTCCAGCCCTGGTTGTCCTCGGGGTGGCCGATCCAGATGCGGAAGTTGGAGTCGATCCAGGAGCCGGTGTGGATCTCCTCGATGACGTCCGTGGGCGGGTGCTGCGCGAAGAGCTGCGAGGGCGTGACCGGCTCGATGCCGCCCTCGTGGGCGGACAGGCGCCGGTAGAGCGTGCGCAAGAAGTCGCGGCCCGAATGCGGGTAGTGCTCCCAGGCGTTCTCGCCGTCGAGCGCGATGGTGACCAGCGGCACCTCTCCCGGGGCTGCCGCCTTGGCGATGGTGTCCAGGTGCTTGAACAGGTCGCTGACCGCGTCCTCGGGGTCCGCCTTCTGGTAGGTGAAGCCGATGAGGTCGGACAGGCCGCGGTCGCGGAAGATCATGGCGATCTCCCGGTTGCCGGCCTTGGCGCGGTAGGGGCGGTAGAGCGTGCTGCCGTTGCGCTCGCGGTGCGGGCGGGAGCGCAAGAGATTGCCCTCGTCGGTCGCCGCCCACTGCACGCCCTCGTTCGCCAGCACCATCAGCGCCTCGGGCGAGACGCTGCCCTCGGCCGGCCACATGCCCTTGGGCCGCGTGTGCAGGTGCTCCTGCGCGAAGTCGAGCGCGCGCCGGACCTGCACCTGCGCGTCCTCGGGCCAGGTGAAGCGCTGCGGCAGGTTGGCGTGCGGCATGGCCCGCCGCGCGGAGTCGCTGTCGATCACCAGCGGCAGGATGGGGTGGTAGAAGGGCGTGACCGTCAGCTCCGCCTGGCCGCTCTTGGCCACCTCGGCGAGGGCCGGCATCACCTGGCGCATCACCTTCTGCTGGACCTCGAGCAGCGCCGTCTTCTCGTCCTCGGTGAACTCGCGGCCCTTGGCGCGCAGCGCCCGGATGAGCTCCTCTTCCTCGGTCGCCCGGAAGCCGAACCACTGCAGGTTGAAGAGCACCTGCAGGTCGCGCAGCTCGCTGGTGGTGAAGGCCAGCTTGGACAGGTCCACGCCGCGCAGGTCCCGGCCGCGCTTGTGCAGCAGCTCCCAGTAGCGGGGCATGGGGCGGACGTTGGTCTCCCAGTCCACCATGAAGAAGTTGCGCAGCAGGAACTCGCGCTCGCTGGGAGTCAGCTCGGCCGCCGGCCGCCGCGTCAGGTCGAGGAAGCGGTCCTTCGCCCGGCCCTGGACGTAGTCGTCGAGCTGCCAGAGCAGGGAGGGCACCATGTTCACGACTGCCCGGGCGCCCTCGAACTCGCCGAGCACCCGGGCCATGTCGTAGTAGGCCCGGGTCGCGTGCAGGCGGACCCAAGGAAGGATGTACTCGCCCGATTCCGGGTCGCGGTACATCGGCTGGTGCATGTGCCAGAGGAGGCAGAGGCGCAGTCGAGGCATGGCGAGCGGGACCTTACCGGAAAGGGCCGGCGCATGAGAAGCACGAAGCCTTTCGACCTTTTGAAACGCCGGGGCCGCCCGTCTATCGAAAGCGGGAGGAGTCCGTCCGGGAGCATCGGGCGGGAGGCGGGGAATTCCCGCCCGGGGGGCGCGGTTGCGACGGTCTCGAGGGCGAGCGGATAATCGGAAGCCACTGTCTTGTGTGCTCGAGGGCGGAGCGAACGGACCCCGGATGAGGACGAAGCGACGAGGCACGGGGGCGGACGCGGCGCGCGGCAGCTGGCGCGAGCCCCAGCTCGAGCGGCGAGAATTCGTCCTGCGGGACCTCGACCCGGCGCACGACGGCCTGAGGGTCGTGCAGCTCACCGACGTGCACGTCGGCCGCGCCACCCCGGCGAACCGCGTGAGAGCAGCGGTCGCCCAGGCGAACGCCTTCTCGCCGGACATCGTCGTGATGACGGGCGATTACCTCAGCCACGCCGAGAAGGGCATCCACCTGCTCCAGCAGCAGCTCGCCGGCCTGCAGGCGCCGGTGGTGGCCGTCCTGGGCAACCACGATCACTGGGTGGACGCGGATGGGGCCGTCCAAGCGCTCGAGGGCCTGGGGTACGACGTCCTGCGCAACCAGCACACGACGCTGACCCTGCGCGGAGCGCCGCTGACGGTGATCGGCCTGGACGACCTGGTCACCCGCAACACCGACGTCCCCCGGGCCTTCCGCGGCGCCCCGCACGAGGGCTCGCGGCTGGTGCTGGCCCACGTCCCCCGCAGCGCGGAGTACCTGGTGCAGTACCGGGCGAGCCTGTGCCTGGCGGGCCACACGCACGGCGGGCACGTGAACATCCCCGGCCTGACCCGGGCCATCATGCGCGGGCTGCGCGAGCACTACATCGCGGGGCGCTTCCACCTGGAGCGCACGCAGCTCTATGTGAGCCGGGGCATCGGCGGGGCCGTCATGCCCTTCCGGCTCAACGCGCCGCCCGAGGTGACGCTCATCACCCTGCGCTCGGCGCACCCGGACCTCGTGAAGGCGGCCTGACCCCGGCTCGCACTCCCGCTTGACGTTGCGGCCGGGCGCTTCCCGGCCAACGCCCAAACCCCAACACTCGGGCCGATCGCCTCGACGCGCGCGGTGGCTGCGCGCGCCCGCGATGCGAGAGTCGGCGCTGGCGCTGGGGGAGCCCATGCACATGATGGAAGCCGCCGTCGACCCGAAGGCCCGCTCCTTCTGGCTCGGTTCGCTGCGCTATGCGGACAGCCCGCCGCTCGAGGGCGCGGCGACCGCGGACTACGCGGTGATCGGCGCGGGCTTCTCGGGGCTGGCGACCGCCTACTTCCTGCGCCGGGCCGAGCCGTCGGCGCGCATCGTCGTCCTGGAGGCCGAGCGCGTGGGGGCGGGGGCCTCCGGCCGCTGCGCCGGCTTCGTGTCCACCGACTTCGGCCTGTCGTTCGCCGCCACCGCGCGGACGTTCGGCCGCGCCCGCGCCCGCGAGGCGCACCACTGCATGGAGCAGGCGGTGGAGCTGGTCGAGCGGCTGGTGCGGCACAACCGCATCGAGTGCGAGTACGAGCGCGTGGGCCTGCTGCGCGTGGCGACGACGCACACCTACGAGAGGCGGGTGCGCGAGGAGGTGGAGACGGCGCGCGCGGCGGGGCTCTCCGGCATCGAGTGGCTGGACGCCAAGGCGGTGCGCCAGCAGGTGGACAGCCCGCTCTTCCTGGGCGCGGCGTGGGAGGCGCGGGCGGGGCTGGTCAACCCGGCGAAGCTCGCGCTGGGGCTCAAGGAGGTGCTGGTCCGCGCCGGCGTGCTGTTCTTCGAGCAGACCCCGGCGCGGCGCATCGAGCGCAAGCTCGGGCGGCTGTTCGTGCGCACGCCCAAGGGCGGGGTGCTCGCAGGCAAGCTGGCCATCACCACCAACGCCTACTCGCAGCAGTTCCGGGGGCTCTCCGGCAAGCAGGTCGCGCTGTACATGCACGCCATCGCCAGCGAGCCCCTGCGGCCCGAGCAGCTCGAAGCGGTGGGCTGGCGCCGGCGGCAGGCCGTGGTCGACGCGCGCAACCTCGCCCGCTTCTACCGGCTCACCGGCGACGGGCGGCTGCTCATCGGCGGGCGCAACGTGAGCGTCCCGTTCGGCAAGGGGGCAGGGCGCGAGCTGTCGCCCCGGACCTTCCAGGGCCTGGAGGACGACGCCCGCGTGCTCTTCCCCGCGCTCAAGCGCCTGCGCTTCCCGCACCGCTGGGGCGGGCCCATCTCCGTACCGCTGCAGCTGGTGCCGGCGGTGGGGTACCTGGGCAGCGACCGAATCGTCTACAGCCTGGGATGCATGGGGCACGGCCTGGCGCTCGCGCACCTGAACGGCTGGACGCTGTGCGACCTCTTGCGCGGCGAGCGGACCGAGCGCACCGAGGCGTTCTTCGTCAACCGCCGGGTCGTGGCCTGGCCGCCGGGCCCGCTCAAGACGGTGCTGGCGCTGGCGGTGAGCAGCCTGATGAAGGCCGAGGACGCCTGGAACGAGCGCGGCCTGCCCGACGTGCCCAAGCCGGCGCACTTGAGGTTGCTGGCGGGGCCCGCCGGACGTTGAGTCTGTTTCGCCGGCAGGGAGGAGGAGGTCCGCCGCCACTCTCAGCGGGCGGCCGCCTCAGCCTCCGGCGGCAAACGGCAGCGCGCAGACCGTCGCCTTGCGCCCGTCGGCCGCGACCAGCTCGCTCCCCGGCGCCTGGTGCTCCCGGCGCGCGTAGCCCAGCGCGATCGGTCCGAAGCGGGGGCTCCCGAGGCAGGTGGTCAGCTCGCCGGCGGTCTTGAGGTCTCCGACGGCCTTGAACAGCGTCGTGCGCGAGGTTGGCAGGGGCCCGGCGTCCAGCCGGAACCCCACGAGCTTGCGGCGCACGCCTCCGCGGAACGAGGCCCGGGCGATGACCTCCTGCCCGACGTAGCAGCCCTTGGTGAAGCAGAGGGCGCGCTCGGTCAGGTTGGCCTCCATCGGGAGGGTCTCTTCGTCCATGTCCGCCCCGAAGCGCGGGACGCCCTGCTCCACGCGGGCGATCTCCATCGCCTCGAAGCCCACCGGCGCGATGCCCAGCGGCTGGCCGCGCTCCAGCAGCGAGCCCAGGACGAGCGCCGCGCGGTCGGCGGGGACGAAGAGGTCCAGGCCCTCGAGCGAGCCGAGCCGGGTGCCGACCACGAGGACGCCCTGGCGATCGCAGTGCCGGTGCTCGTCGAGGTGCGGGCGCGTGCCGCCGAGCGCCGAGGCGACGACCTCCGGCGCGGCGGGCCCCAACAGCGAGAAGAGCGCGTACGCGGCGGTGACGTCCGAGAGCGCGACGTCCTCGGAGATGAGGTGGTGCTCGAGCAGCCTCTGGACGGCGCCTTCGCGGCCGGGCTCGGTGTCGAAGAGCGCGTCGTCGGCGCGCAGGAAGATGCGGCCGTCGGCCACCATGTGGCCCTTGGGCGTCAGCAGCGCGGTGTAGACGCCGCGCCCGGGCTCGAGCGACTTGACGTCGTTGCTGACCTGGCCGTGCAGGAAGCCGACGCGCTCGGAGCCGGTCAGCCGCAGCTTGCCGCGGTCGGAGCGGTCGCCCAGGCCGCAGGTCTCGCGCAGCGCCCGGCCTTCGGCCTCGAGCGCGCCGTAGCCCAGGATGCGCTCGCCTTCGAAGCGCGCGCCCAGGGTCTGGTGGATTTCCCGTAGGTCTCGCGGAATAGGCATGGCGTCGCTCGGTTGGTGAGGGAGGCGCATCTATAGCCATCGCCCCGCACGGGAGCAACGAGGGCGAGAGTGGGTAGAGTGGCGATCCCAAAGTGCCGGCAGGTGCCCGGCGATCCGTAGCGGAGGCCTCCAGTGCTGCCCGTCCCTTCCCTCGCCGTCGCGCTCGCCCTGGCCGCCGCGGCGCCCACGCCTGCTCCGGTCCGCCCGCCGGTGGCGCCCAAGTCCTCGCCGGCCACCGTGCTCGTTCGCTCGCCGAAGGCGGGGCTGCCGGACCTGCGAGCCTTCCTGGCCGAGGCCGGGCAGTGGGCGCCGATGCTCCGGCCCGTCGAGTTCGGAAAGGCCCTCGGCGCGGTGCTGGGGACCGATCTCCTCGATCCGGCTGCGCTGCAGGCGGCGGGCGCGGACGGGGAGGCGCCGATGTCGGTGAGCTTCCTGCGCGAGGCCACCGTCGTCTGCCTCTCGACGGTGAAGGGCGGCAAGGCCCTCGAGCGCGCGCGCGCCACGCTCGCGGGTTCGGGGCAGCCGGCCAAGCAGGCCTACAAGGGAGCGCAGCTCGAAGGTGCGGTGGCGGCCAAGGTCTGGAGGGCGGGAGTGGCGACGAAGGGCTCGGCGATGTGCCTGGCCAGCGGCGGGACCGATGCGCTCGCGGCGCTCAAGGAGGCGGTGGACGCGCTGGGAGGTCAGGGGCTCGCCACGAGCAAGGCCGTGAGGGCCGCGGCGGGGCTGGACGCGCCGGTGATGGGCTACTTCCAGGTTCCGGGCGGAGGCGGTGCCTTCGAGATCCGCGCGGCGAAGAGCTCGCTCGAGCTCGTCGGGCGCGCGGCGCTCGAGGGCCAGCCCCTCGGCAAGGCCAAGGACGGCGACGTGCTCGTAGGCCTATCCGCCGAGGCGCCGATGGTCCTGCGTGCGCAGCTGACCCCGAAGGCCATGGCCGATCCCGGAGGCGCCGGGGCCTCGGTGCTCCAGTTCCTCGCCTCGAACGCCTGCAAGGGCTGCGATCCCGTGACCTCGCAAGCGATCCTGGCGGCGCTCAAGCCGGAGCTGGTGGGAACCGTGGCGGCGCTCGTCGAAGGAATCGATCCTGCGGGCGCGCTCCAGAGGCCTGCCCGCTACTACCTGTTCCCGCATGCCTACGTGCTGCCCGTCAAGGACCCGGCCAAGGCTGAGAAAGCTCTGGAGTCCTCGGTGAAGAAGCTGGAGGGCAAGGGCGCCAAGCTCACCAAACTCGAGACTGCGGAGGGCAGCGCGTGGTCGGTGGCGCTCGGGGACCGGGAGGTCCGCGTCGGCGTGGAGAAGGGCGTGCTCTTCATCGGCAACCACGCTGGTGCGGTCGCGCGGATGCTCGGGGCGCTGGGCGCGGCCAAGCCCGCGAAGGCCGAGCACGCGATGAGCTTCACGATCGACGGCCCCCGCGCGACGGCGGCGCTGCGGAGGATCTCGATCATGGACGTGCCCAAGTCGCCGGAGCTGGCGGGGCTCTTCGCCGTCGGCGTGGAGATCGGGTCGCTCTTGAAGGCTGCCAAGCCCATCACCGGCTGGGCCGATCCCGACGGAGCCGCCCTCAAGTTCCAGGCGAAGCTCGAGCTCAACCCCGTCGAGCCCATGGGTCCCGCGGCCGGGAAGTGATCACGGCTTGGGGCCGAGCCGCTCCTCGAGCTCGTCGATGGTCTTGGGCCAGTCGTCCTTGAGCAGTCGCGCCAGCGAGCGGTCGCTGAGGACCTTGCCGCCGGTCTGGCAGCGCGCGCAGTAGTTGGTCTCGTTCTCGGCGTAGGCGATGCGCAGCACCTGCGAGCCGCAGACGGGGCAGGGCTTGCGGTAGCGGCCGTGGACGGCCATCTCCTCGCGGAAGGCGGTGACCTTCTCCGGGAAGCCTTCGCCGACCTCGGCGCGCAGCCGGTCGGTCCACTCGCGCAGCGTGTCCTTGCAGGCCTCGAAGAGGCGAGCGGACTCCTCCTCGGAGAGGTTCTTGGTCAGCTGCACCGGCGAGAGGCGGGCGCGGTGGAGGATCTCGTCGGAGTAGGCGTTGCCGATGCCGGAGAAGAGGGTGGGGTCGGTCAGCGAGCGCTTGAGCGTGTGGTTCTCGCGGGCGAGCGCCTTGCGGAACGCCGCGAGGTCCGCCTCGAAGACCTCCAGGCCGCCGCGCGAGAAGGGCTCGAGCGCCGCCTCGCCCCGAACCAGGTGCAGCGACGCGCGCTTCTTGGTCGAGGCCTCGGTCAAGAGCAGCGTGCCGGTGGGGAAGTCGAGCGCGGCCAGGCCGAGCTTGCCGGGGACCTTGGCGCCGCTCTGCTCGAGCCAGCGGAAGCGCCCGGCGATCATCAAGTGGACGACGAGGAAGAGCTGGTCCTCGAGCTCGAAGACGATGCGCTTGCCCATCCGGCGCAGGCCGAGGACCTTCTTGCCCTGCGCCGCGGAGATCGGCGGGTCGAAGGTGCGCAGGACGAAGGGGCTGGCGAGGCGCACCTTCGCGAGCGGCTGGCCCTTCACGCGGCGCTCGAGCGCCTCGAGGTAGACGGTGATGTCGGGGTACTCGGGCATCGATCGCTCGGCTTCGCCTTGGGGTTCGAGAGCGAGATAATACGCGCGGTTCGCAGGCCCCGAGGGAGGAAGCCCATGGCAGACGAGGGCAGCATCCGCAGCGTCCAGAACCACCCGCCCGCGGGCGTCCCCAAGTACTTCGACGGCTCCCCGTACGACGAGGCGCAGATCGCCGTCGGCCGGCCCAAGAGCAAGCGGCTGGCGCTCTACGACGAGCTGGCCAAGACGCACTTCTCGCAGGTCCCGGAGACGGTGACCGACGACGAGCTGGCCTGGCTGGAGGGCTACCACCACCAGCGGGTCATCGCCGAGCGCGAGGAGCGCCGGATGCACTTCGGCGCGTTCATGTTCGTGGGCATCCTCTTCTTCATCCTGCTGCCCGGGTTCATCAGCGGCCCGTTGGTGGTTGCGCTGGGCATCCTCGAGCTGCTGTTGCTCGTCCTGATCGCGGCTTACGTGTTCGTCTACTTCGGCTACGAGAACCGCGTGCGGGCGATGACGCTGGGGCTGTTCAGGTTGATGGAGGTGCGCGCCGGCCGAGCAGAGCAACGGGCGTCCGCGGCGGTGCCGGCGGCAGGGTAGGGAACGCGCTCGGCTCCCGCGAAGACGAGCCTGCCCCGGAAGGCGGCGCCTTGCCTCGGGCACGCGGGCCATTGCGACCTGGGCCAGCGGGGCCACCGTTGCCCATCCCGGGACCGGGCCCTGCCGCAATCAATGAGCGCCGACGGACCCGCCACCGCCAGGCGCGGCTGGAGTGCTTCGGTGAAAGCCTCCGCCGCGGCGAGCATCAGCGCCACGCCGCCGACGGCCACCGTGCCCGCGGATCGTGCGAAGACGGGCCCTCAGCGCGGGTCGCGAGGGTTGCCGCGCTGCAGCCGCTCGTACTCCTCGGCGGTGATCCGGCCCGTGCCCTTCAGGTACTCCAGCACGGCCTTGCGCGCCGCCGAATAGGACTCGCCGCTGAGGGCTCGTCGCCGCGTGACCATGCTTTCGAGATCGTGCTCCGTGATGGAGGGCATGCGCACATCCTACGCGGGAGCGGCAGGCCGGCGGCGGTCCCCCGCTTCTCTCGAGGCCCGTCGGGCTAGCTAGGGGCTGGTGCCCGTGATCTTGAAGGCTCCGCCGGTGCTCCCGGCGCCATCCACCAGGAGGACCAGGTGGCGGGAGGCGTCGGCGGGGCCGAAGCTCAGGCTCACGGACGCGGTGTCGGTGCCGGTGGTCGAGCACGCGAGCTCCGGCCCGGTGCAGGTCTCGTCGAGCACGGCGAGGACCGGGGTCATGCTCCCGGTGACCGTGAAGGTGTACGTCGTGGGCTTGGTGATGGCCGGGACCGTCCACAGGAACGTCTGCTCCGCGCCGGTGTGTCCGCCGCAGGAGGCCTCGCGGTAGTTGCCCCTGCCGGCGGTGGTGCCCAGGTAGAGCGGGGCCCCGGTGGCCGAGAAGAGCGTCGTGTCCGGGCAGCGGCGGTAGGCGACCGAGACCTCGGCGTAGTCCACCGCGACGCTGCCCAGCGTGCCCCCGACGCCGTTGAGGGCGGTCGGCGCGGCGGCCACTGCGACCGTGAGGTCCGGCAGCCCGAAGAGCCGCCCGATCCGCTCGCCGAAGGCCACCGGCGTGAGCTTGGTCCAGGCCGCGTCGGTCGCGGTGGACCAGGACAGCGCCGCGGGCGGGCTCGCCGTGGCGCCGGAGATGTTGCTGGCCACCGAGCCCCACTTGCCCTGGTCCCAGAGGAAGAGCGAAGCGCCGTTCTGCGCCGAGCCGCTGGGATAGCCGGTGCCGCCGGCGTGGAGGCGGGCCGCCACCGATTCGACCTGGACGGACGCGAGGCTGTCGACCGCCTTCCCGAAGCGGGCCTGCATCACTTGCGCCGGGCGTGTGTTCTCGCCGGCGTCGAGCTCCCAGAGGTGTCCGCAGTACTCGAATCTGCCTTCCAGGCAGTTCTCGGTGTTCAGCGTGCGGCGGCCGCCGAAGAGCAGGAGCTTCTGCCGGTCCGGGTCGTAGGCCATCGCGGCGTATTCGCGGGCCATCGCTCCGGGGGCTGCCGCCGCCGACCAGGTGCTGCCGTCGAACTCGAAGGGCGGCTTCAGCTCGGTCGAGAACCCGCCGAAGGTGACGATCTTCTTGCGGGAGTCGTCGTAGGCCATCGCGTGGCGGATGCGCCCGCGCTGGCCGGCGACGCCCGGGCCGACCGTGGAGATCACCTTCCAGCACGGCGTGGCCGCGTCCACGCAGGTGGGGGTTCCCCAGGCCGCCCAGGCCCAGGTGTGGCTGCAATGCGGCTCCGCCGCGTCCTCGGAGCAGTTGGCGACCGTCCCCTTGCCGCCGAACAGCGTGATGCGCTGCCGGCCGGTGGCGCCGTCGTAGGCCATCTCGTGGTCAGAGCGGCGGGCCGGTTGCCCGGTCCCGGCGGGCGAGAGCTGCTTCCAGCAGGGGTTGACGGTGTCCGCGCAGGTCGGCGTGCCCCAGACCTTCCAGCCCCAGGTGTGCCCGCACTCGTTCTCGGTCCCGGTCTCGGCGCAGCCGCCGATCGGCGTGCGGTCGTGGGTGCCGCCGAAGAGCAGCGTGTAGCGCCGCGTCGTGGCCGGGTCGAAGGCCATCGCGTGGCTGTAGCGGGAGTGCGGACCGGTCGTCGCCTTCTGCGTCCAGCTCGTCCCGTCCCACTCCCAGGTGTAGTAGCACCACCCGGTGGCGTCCCCCTCGCCGCAGGTGGCCGTCTGGTTGAAGCCGCCGAACATCACCACCCGCTGCCGGTAGGAGTCGTAGGCCATCGCGTGGCCGAAGCGGGGCTTGGGGCCGGTGGCGCCGGTGGAGCGGAGCAGCCAGGACTGCCCGGTCCACTCCCAGGTGTAGGCGCAATAGCCCCCGGCGCCCTCGCCGCAGTCGGTCACGTTTCCGGCCGCGACCCCGCCGAAGAGGACCCAGCGCTTGCGCACCGAGTCGTAGGCCATGGCGTGCTGGGACCGGGCGTCCGGGACGGACGGCGAGAGGCGCTGCCAGTCGTTGGACCCGAAGGTCCAGGTGTCGATGCAGAACCCCGCCGGGGTTGCGCCCTCGCCGCAGGAGACCGAGTCGTTGCTGCCGGCGGCGAGCACGACCCGCTTCAGCGTGGGGTCGAAGGCCATGGCGTGGTAGCGGCGGGCGACCGGCATCGAGGTGGTGCACGGCGCGGTGGTGCAGGTCTGCGCCCAGGCGCTGGTCGAGCCGTTCCACTCCCAGCTGCTGCCGCAGTAGCTGCCCGAGCCCTCGTTGCAGTTCGACCCGTAGGCGTCGTAGCCGCCCGCCATCAGCACCCGGCCGGTGGCCGCGTTGTAGGCCAGCTGCGGCCCGTTGCGCCCGCCGGGGCCGACCGAGCCGTCGGCGAGCTTCTTCCAGCAGGGGTGCTCGGCGTCGGCGCAGGTCGGGGTGCCCCAGGCCTTCCAGCCCCAGGTGTAGTGGCACTGCATCCCGGAGTAGACGGCGGGCTCGCGGCAGCGCGCGGCCAGGTCCCGGACCTCGCCGCCGAAGAGGATCATCGCCCCGCTGGTGGCGTCATAGGCCATCGCCGTCTCGCTGCGGCCGGTGGGGTAGACCTCCTCCGGAGCGGCGATGGAAGGGCGCTCGCCGGCGACGGTCCACTGGCTGCCGTCCCACTCCCAGGTGCGCGAGCAGACCGAGGGGCTGGCGTCCCCGTCGCCGCAGTCGCCGTAGCGGTAGCCGCCGAAGAGGACCACCCGGGCGCGGACCGGGTCGTAGGCCATGGCCGCCAGCTCGCGGCTGGGAGGGCCGCCGCGGCTGGCCACCATCCAGCGCGCGCCGTCCCACTCCCAGGTCCAGGAGCAGGACATCTCCGTGCCGGCCGCGCTCTCGCCGCAGTCGTCCCCCGGGTTCACGCGGCCGCCGAAGAGGACGCTGACGCCGCGCGCGGAGTCGTAGGCCATCGAGGCGTTGCGCCGGGGCCTCGGGCCGCTGGTGGCCACCTTCGCCCAGGACGCTCCGTCCCACTCCCAGGTGTCCGGCGAGAAGGCCGTGGCGGCGCTCGCGCTCCCGAGCTCGCCTCCGAAGAGGACCAGGCGCCCGCGCCCCGAGTCGTACGCCATCGCCGGGCCGTCCAGCGGCGGCAGCCCGCCCCGGTAGGTGCGGTCCGTCCAGAACCCGGCGCCGTCCGCGGTTAGGAACGGAGCGTCGCCGACCTGGTTGAGGCCCTCCTCCCCGTGCTCGGCCAGCATCGCGTCGTCGGCCGTCTCGAGCGGCCCGAGCACGCCCCGGGTGTCGTAGACGTTGGGGTTCGCCCAGTCCTGGGTGGCGATCTTTCCGCCCATGGTCGCCGTCCAGAGGACCTCCTTGACGTCCATCGCCGGGCTCTTGGCCCCCGCGCGGTCGACCAGCGCCAGCCACACCGCCGCCAGGTCGCCGCCGCTCAGGTCGGGGAGGGTGAAGGAGCCGTCGGAGGCGACGGGCGCCGAGCCGATCTGGTTGCCGGCCACCAGCGCCTCGTCGCGGTAGGCGAGCGCGGTGAGCGTCTCGGCGGAGGCGGCGGCCGGGTCGACCGCGCCGGCCCGGGCCACCACCGAGAACCGGGGCTGGCCGCCGGTGTCCTTCGAGCCCCAGGGGACGCGCTGGTACTGGACGAGGTCGAAGTTCAGCAGCAGCGGGTCGGGCGCGCCGCGCACCACGACGAGAGCGGGGGCGAGCGGGAGGCTGGTCGAGTTGCCCATCGCGTCCGACCAGGCCACGGAGAGCGAGTACCGGTCGGCCGGGGGCGGCTGGAGCGGGTCCATCTGGAAGGAGAACTCGACGGTGTTGCCGGAGACGGTGGCCGCCGAGAAGGGCAGCGAGGCCGAGGTCGAGGCGCCCCTGGCCGACACCACCGGAAGCGGCGCGCTCGAGAGCGGCTCGCTGGCGTAGACGAGCAGCTGGATGGTCACCGGCACGTTGGTGTAGGGGTCGAGCACGCTCGTGTAGAGCAGCTCCCTGGCCGCGTCGACCGCCGGGGCGAAGCTCGGGGAGCGTTGCAGGGTGGCGCCGGCGAGCTGGGGCGCGGCGGCGTCGAGTTGCACCGCGGGGCCGACGGTGCGCGAGACGTTGCCGGCCAGGTCCATCAGGTCGAAGACGAGCGTCTCGGTGCCCTCGCCGTCCGCCGAGCCGACGGCGTAGGAGCAGTGGTAGCGGGGCGAGCTGGCGGCCGGCGGGTCGCAGGTCATCTGCCGGGCGCCGAGGGTGACCTGGACCATGCTCAGCTCCTCGCAGTCGAAGGTCACGCCCACCGTGGCGCACCCCTGCTTGAAGGGGCCGAAGGTCGGGCAGGTCGCGGTGTCGGGCACGAGGGTGATCGACGTGGGGACCGGGGCGTCGGCGTCGGTCTGGGCGGTGACCTCGAGGGTGGCCCCGACCGGCGTGGCGGCGTTGCCCGCGGGGTCGTGCGCGTTGGCGACCACCGTGTAGGTGGTGGTGCCGGAGTCCACGAGCTTCGAGTAGACGTAGCTGGTGCCGGTGACGGTGCGGGTGAACGAGGAGTCGATGCCGGTGAGCACCACCCCGGCGGCGTCGAGCGGCTCGTTGGAGTCCACGGCGACGCTGAGGGTCTCGCCGGCGCGGGCCGGGCGGCCGGCGGGGAACACGGCGATGGAGAGCTTGGGCGCCGTGCGGTCGATGCCGAAGGCCGGGGGCGCGATGACGGAGTTGCTGTTGCCCAGCGCGTCCGCGAAGCGGATGGAGAAGGCCCCGGCGCCCTCGGGATCCGCGGCGACGACCGCGTGGCTGAACGACAAGGTCTTCGACGGCAGCGCGCCCGACAGCGCGAAGGGGACCTCGACTTGGCCGACGCGCAGGGCGACCGAGGCCTGGGCCGCCTCCTTGTCCAGGGCGAAGGAGACCGTCGCCGTGGCCCCGTCGGCGGCGACGCCATTGGCGGGCGTGACGGTGATCGGCCCGGCCAGCTGCGGTGCGGCGCCATCGATGACCAGGGTGCCGAGCTTCAGGGTGCCGGAGGCGTCGCCGGCGAGGTTGCCGGCGCGGTCCTCCAGGCCCGACAGGACGATGTCGTAGGTGCCGTCCTGGCCGTCCTGGGGGACCAGCGAGAACGCCGCGTTGCGATCCGCGAGCGTGCCCGCGGTCCAGTCCAGCTTCGCCGGGCTTCCTGGCCCGACGCGGACCAGGGCGGCCGCAGGCTGCCTGCCGATGGGCTCGTTGGTCCGCAGGACGAGCGTGACGGGCGTGCCGGGCCGCACCTTGGCGGTGGGCGGGGTCAGGGCGCTCTCCTCGATGGAAGGGGCCTGGAAGTCGAAGTCGGCGAGCCCCTCCAAGAGCCGCGTCGCGGCGTTGCCCGCCGGGTCGGTCATGGAGACCTGGATCGCCGCGGGGCCCTCGGTCTCGGCGCCCGCGGTGAGGTACGGGCAGGCGTAGCCGTTCTCGGTCCCGGCGCTGGTGCAGGGGATCGCGGGGCCGTCCTTCCACTGGACCGTCGGGGGCGCCTTCAAGGCCTCGCTGGTGGTGAGGGCGAGGTCGAAGCCGGCCGCTGCCTTCAACGAAGAGTGGCTGGTCGGGGAGTAGCTGACGAGCCTGGGCAGCGTGAAGTCGAAGCGCACGGTGCCGATGGCGAGGTCGACGGCGGTGTTGCCGTACTCGTCGATCAACGTCGCCAGGATGCTGACCGTCTCCTCCGGCTCGGCGCCGGTGGCCGTGCGCTGGAACTCAAAGCTCTTGGCCGACACGGCCTTGACCAGGGCGAAGGCCGAGGGACCGGCGCCGGCGCTGGCGAGCCGCAGCTCCGGAGTCACCACCAGGGGGACCGAGGTCTGGAAGGAGATCGTGACCTGGACGCCGGCCGCGATGGGGCCCGAGGGACTGATCTTGACGGTCTCGAGCAGCACCGCGGGCGGAGTGTTCTCGCCGGCCCGGACGCAGCGGTGGACGAGCGCGTTGCAGGTGCTCGGAGTCGGGCAGTCGGCGTCGCTCTCGCAGGTGAGGGCGGCCCCTTCCGGCAGCGCGAAGTTGCCGGGGCTGCAGCTCGAGCCCGCGAGGAGCAGGCCGAGAGCGAGCGGCAGGTGAGGCCCGCGCAGGGCGGAGGCTGGCGATGTCATGGAGCACCCCTAGGACAGCGACGAAGACCCGAAATGATACGAGCTTCTGGCGGCGGAGTTTCGCTCCCGGTCCGGGAGAGTGCACCTCCGGAAAGAATCGCCAATGGTCGCGAGCGGTTGGCCTCGGGCGGCGACGTCGGACGAGGGGCATCCAGGCCGGCTCGCCGCCGCGGACGACAAAGAGCGGGCGGTCGCGAGCACGGAGAGGCAGCGCAGACTTCGCGCTCGCCGGCCCCGAGTTGCTCGGGCGGGCTCGTGGAGGTGACCCCCAGGAGGGGCGACGACGCGCGGCCGGGGCAGGTCCCGCTACGGCTTCGGTCCGCCTCCACCACGCCTTCGGTCGACCTTGAACCTCACCCGCTCCAGCGCCAGGTTCCCGGCACCGTCGCCCACCAGGAAGCCGTCCAGCGTCACCATGGCGTCGCTGCGGGCGCCCAACTCATGCAACAGGCGGCGGTAGTCCGCGGCGCTGAACGTGACGCGGATCGGCGTGGGGGTGGCTTCCAGTTGGAGCTGCCACTCGACCGCTTCGTCGCCCTCGGGTGCCTCGCGCGGCACTCGCTCGGGCGACATCACCCATTGCAGCTTCATGGACTTCGGCTGGAGAACCGCGGTGCGCTTGGCCATGCTGTGACCTCACTGGATGGGGCTCGTAACACGGGGCGCTTCGCAGCGCCACCAGCGAAGCGCAGTAGCCCGAGCTTGCCGGAGTTGCGGACGTCGCGGTCCTGCACCGCGAGCGCGAGGCTCCGAGAATGCCTGGGTGCAGTCGTGACGCACGCGCGCACCGCCGTTCTGGTCCCAGCTCGCTCCTTCTGACGACGACGGGGCAAGACAAGGGAAACGATGACGGCCTAAGCTTAGCCGGTGCAGCCCAGCGAGCTTCAAGAATGCCTCGACTGCGGCGTGTGCTGCTTTTCGCGGCTCGACACCTACGTCCCCGTGACCGGCGGCGATCGCGCTCGGCTCGGCGCCCAGGCAGAGGCGCTGACCGTGTTCACGGGCAACCGCTGCTACATGCGCATGGACGGCGACCACTGCGCTGCGCTGCAGTGCACCGACGAGGGTCAGTGGGCGTGCGGGGCGTATGCGCAGCGACCGGCGGTGTGTCGCGAGTTGGTGCGCGGCGGCGCCGCATGCGCTGCCGAGCGCGAACAAAAGGGTGAGCGCCCGCCGCAGTTGCTCGCGCTTCAAGCACGCTTGCCCAGCGGATAGCGCGCGCCAACGATCAAGCCGACGCGGGCGGAGCAGAAGGTCGAGGCCAAGCGCGCGGCTGCTGGGACTGGCGCCGCGCAGAGCAGGCGCCAACGTCACCTCCGAGTGGCTGGAGCGGAGACGGCAGGTCGCCCTCACGACGGCTCCGGGCTGCCTGGACGAGCTGGCTTCTCGACGGCCTCCTCCAGCTCATCGTCCCGCTCTCGAAGCCGCGCTCGAGCTTCGCGCTCCATGAGCCATGAGCCGCGGGTGGGCGACCGCGAACTGCGGCCCGCGCTGCGTCCGTAGGGCCTGGTCGAAGCCGGGAAGCGGGAAGAACCAGGCTGCCCGGTTGTTCTCCAAGCTCGACCATGAACCTCGACCCGACTTCGATCTTCGTCAGCGTCCTCATCGGCATCGTGGGCCTTGCCATGCTGGGGTACGGCAAGAGCCAGAAGCGGGCTCCTCAGATCCTTGCTGGGCTGGCGCTGATGGTGTTCCCCTACTTTGTCTCCAATGTCGTTCTGATGGTGGTGATCGCGGTCGCGCTTCTCGGCCTCACCTGGCTGGCGATCAAGCTCGGACTGTAGCCGCCGATGGTCGGGGCCACCTGCGCGCCGCTACCGTCCCCAAAACGACGAAACCCCGCGATTTCTCGCGGGGTTCCGAAGTGCCCGGGGACGGAATTGAACCATCGACACGGGGATTTTCAGTCCCCTGCTCTACCATCTGAGCTACCCGGGCGAAACGGCGGCGCATTCTGGTGAAAGGCCTCGGGCCTGTCAAGCGCGTCGGCACAACTTATCTGCGCGCCAAGCGGGTCCGAATCGCGCGGTCTGCCGAAGGGTGGAGCGAGGGTCGCCGTACGCGACCTGTTCCCGAACTCCGAACCGGGCATGGTCCGCGGGCTGCAACCGTCGGTATTTCCAAGTCTTTTGAGGTCGGCTCGGCAACTGCCCGAATTGCCTGACGATTTCCCGACGGCCTGAAGACGCCCAGGTCCTCCGGCTCGGTTCCGAAGGCCGAAGTCCGGTTCCGAAATCCGCAACAAGGCCACCAGGGTCGCAAGAGAGCCCCTGCCGGCTCACTTCGCTGGCCAGGCCGATTTCATAAGGTCGAGCCCTCGGATCAGCGCCTCGGCCAGCGCCACGACGCTCTCCCTCGGCGCCGACTCATGGGCTGCGCGGGGCATCGGACTCTGCGGAGGCGGGACCTCCGATGGCTTACTGCGCCTCGGCTCGGAACTTCTCCAGCGCCGGCCCGGTCCACAGCACGATGGGGTGCGCCGGGCTCATCTGCTTGAGCTTGCCGAACTCGGCCCAGGTCTCCTCCAGCGAGGGCTGGAGCATGACGAGATGCGCCTGGGCCCGGGCGAAGCGCGGGTCGTTGGCCACCGCCGCGCGCAGCAGCCGCGTGGCTTCCGCGCCGTTGCGCCCGCGCTGGTAGGCGGCCACGCCCTTGAGGAAGACGAGCCCGTTGCTGCCGGCGTTGGTCTTCTCGATCTTGGCGAGCATCGCGTCGAAGTTCCTCCAGTCGCCCTGGAGCCGGTAGTAGTCGGCCGCGACGCGGTAGCCCAGGTAGTCGGCCGGCGACTGCTTGATGACCGCGCGCGCCACCTCCAACCCGCGCGCCAGGTGGTCTGCCGCCGCCATCCGCAGCGCCTCGGAGGTCTGCTGCGAGTCGGCCGCGCTGGCCTTGAGTGAGGCGAGGTGCCGGAACTCCTCGGCGCTCAGCCCGCCGGAGGCGGCCCCGCGCGTGGTGTCCTCGATGAGCTCGCGGAAGCGCCCGGCCAGGTTCTCGTCGATCTCCGCCAGCTGCTGCAGCGACTCGGCCCAGGCGAGCTCCATCTGCGCCAGCAGCGCCTGCGCGCGGACGTCCTTCTGCGTCGAGATGTAGGCCACCGCGGCCGGGAACAGGGTGAGCTGGTCGAGCTTGAGGACCTCGGACTCGTCGTCGTAGGAGCGCGGGTTGGCCAGGCGGTGGGCGGTGCCGGACTGCGCCTCGAGCGCGGCGACGATCTTGGCGGCCGCGGCCCGATCCAGCCGGGCCGGCGCGGCGGCGAGCTTGGCGCCGGGGCACGCCTTCTTCAGCGCCTGCGCCAGCTCCGCCGGCTGCTTGCCGTCGGGGTCCAGCCGCTGCGCGCGGCCGATCATCTTCTCGGCGCGGGCGCAGTCCTTGAGCGAGAGCCAGGCCTCGGACAGCTTGGGCGCCAGGCGCGACACCGGCACGCCAGCGGCCAGGGCGGTCTCGTAGGCGGCGGCTGCCTGCTTGAAGTCCTTCTTCGCGAAGGCCTCGTCGCCGGCGGCGAGCGCGGCCTCGCCCTCCTTGGAGACGCTGATGGCCTTGAACAGCCCCAGCAGCTCACTGGAGGTCGTGGAGTGCCGGACGATCCGGCTCAGGTAGCCGATGCCCGACGACCAGGAGCCCGTCGCAGTCGGTGCGGCGGCCGGCGGAGGAGGCGGAGCGGCGGCGGCAACGGCGGCAACGGCGGCAGGTGTGGGAGCGGCGGCAGGTGCGCCCGCGGCGGAGGGCAGGCCTTCCCGGAAGAGCAGGATGGTGTCGTCGAGGCGAATCTCCTCCGCCGAGGGGATGAGCACGCCGACCTCGCGCAGTTCCTCGAACGAGAGCTTGGGATCGTCGCGGGCGAACAGCTTGAAGGTGAGCCGCCCCTCGCCGGCCTTGCCGCGGTAGAGGTGCTCGAGGGTGTAGGGCTCGCCGTTGAACTCGCGGTGCAGCGTGCGGCTCAGCAGCACCTCGCCCGAGACCAGCCGGACCTCCACCGCGCGGTCGCCGTCGAGCGACTGCACCTCCCAGAGGCCCTCGCGCGGGGTCGCGGCGAATGCGGCCGATCCGGAGAGCGAGGTCAGCACGGCGGCGGCGGCGGCGACGGCGGCGGTCTTCAGGCCCACGGCGGCCCCCTTCACTGGAAGTGGAGGCGGCCACGCTACCAGCCTTCGCCAGCCTTTCAAGGCCGGCCACGGTCAGGCGGACCGGGCCTCCTCCGGGAGGCGCAGCACCCTGGCCAGGCTGCGCCGCCGGTCCTCGGCGTCCTCCTGGCGGTTGAAGAACTCGATGGCCACCGACGGACCCTTCCGGTGGACGACGAAGAGCTCCCAGCCGAGCTGGACCCGGTCTTCGTCGAACAGGCTCCGGTGGCCGACGTCGCTGCCGGTCCTGACCTGGCCGATGGCGAACTGCTCCCGGCGGACCTCGAGCTTGGCGATGTCGCGGGCCTTGAAGAGCCGCTGCCGGGCCTTGCGCGGCGGCACCTTCCACCAGCAGGTGATGCCCTTGCCGCGCTCCGCGACGATCGTCGTCCGGGCAAAAAGCTTGGCGCCGCCCAGCGCCCCCAGCGCCGCGCCCGCGCCCAGGATGCCCAGCGAGAGCACCTTGGCAGGGCCCGGCAGGCGAAAGAGCGGCAGCGCGAACCGGGCGATCATCCCGCTGCCGAGCAGGTTGATCCCGCCCTGGAACCGGGTCCCCAGCGCCGGGCCCTTCAGCTCCAGGCGGCCCTGGTAGAGGTCCTCGCCGACGCTCTCCATCAGGGTGCACGGTGGGTCGCCGAGCCAGCGCATCGTTGCCTCCGTGGGGACCCGAAGACGATAGCCCAGGCTGGGAGCGCCCGCTGGCGGACAGGCGGGTCGCGGTCCCCCTCTTTGGCGCGTGGTCGCCGGCGCCCGGCCCGGCAGGCTCGGGCCGCCGCCCGCGCGGCAGAGGAGGCCGACGACGATGACGATGCCCAGGCCGCTCTCGCAGCACGACGCCCGGGACCTGCTCGAGCGCTGGCAGGACGTGGTTCGGGCCACCGCGGCGCAGTGGGCTGCGGCCCCTCCGGGGGCGCGGCCGGCTTGGGAGGCGGCCCGGGTGAAGGCCGAAGCAGTGGTGGCTGCGCTGCAGGAGGCGGCGGCCGCGGAGCGCGACGCCAACCGGGCGTGGCGGGAGGCGCGTGCCGCGGACCGGAAGGGGCCTCCGGCGCTACGCCTCGTGCAGTAGGGGTGACACACACGGCTTGACAGTGTGGGGGTCGCCCCCTTCTCATCCCGCTTCGGAATGCCCATCGAACGATTCGGGAAGTACCAGCTCGAGCGCTCGCTCGCCCAGGGCGGCATGGCGGAGATCTTTCTCGCGCGCCAGAGCGGCCCCGTGGGTTTCCAGAAGGTCGTGGTCATCAAGAAGGTGCTGCCGCAGCTGGCCGCCGACGAGACCTTCCAGGAGATGTTCCTCGACGAGGCGCGCATCGCCGCCCGCCTGGACCACCCGGGCATCGTGCAGATCTTCGACTTCGGCGAGACCGACGGCAGCTACTTCATCGCCATGGAGTACCTGGCCGGCGAGGACTTCGCCGCGCTGCTCAAGGCCGAGCTGGGCCGGCGCAACACCCTGCCTCCCTTCATCGCCGCCCGGCTGCTCTCGGCGGTCTGCGACGCGCTGCACTACGCGCACACGTTCGTCGACGAGAACAACCGGCCGCTCAACATCATCCACCGCGACATCTCGCCTTCGAACCTGTTCCTCACCTACGCCGGCGCGGTGAAGGTGCTGGACTTCGGCCTGGCCAAGGCCGAGGGCAAGAAGGTCCAGACGATGGACGGGCAGATCAAGGGCAAGTTCCAGTACATGTCGCCCGAGCAGATCCTCGGCGAGAAGGTGGACGCCCGCAGCGACGTGTTCGCCCTGGGCGCGGTGCTGCACGAGCTGGTCGCCGGCCAGCCCACCTTCCTGCGCTCCGATCCGGTGCTGATCTTCCGGGCCATCACCGAGGAGCCGATCATCCCGCTCACCGACCTGGTGCCGGGCATCGGCGAGGACTTCGCCGGCATCGCGGCCAAGGCGCTCGAGCGCGACCCGGCCAAGCGATTCCAGTCGGCCCTGGAGATGCGCAAGGCGCTCGACGCGTTCCTGGCGACGAACGCCGCCCTCTCGTCCGCGGGGCAGCTCCAGGACTACATCCGCGAGCTCATCCCGGCCGAGCAGATCCAGAAGAAGACGCGCCCGCTGGCCAACAGCACCCCCTCGCAGCAGGACGAGGGCGACGCCGAGTTCGACGGCGCCCCCACCGCCCGGCGGCTGCTCGTGGTGGACGAGACCGGCGAGCCGGCCAAGGTCGCCTCGACGCACCTGCGCCTCTCGCCGCTGTCGCCGGCGGACCTGGAGCAGACCCCGGCCGACGCGTCGATGGCGCAGTCGCCCCGGCCGGGGTCCGCCTCGGCCGCCGAGGACGACGCCGGAGCCACGGTGCTGGAGGCCCCCGCCTTCAAGCGCCCGCAGATGGTCGTCGCGCCGCCCAAGGCCAAGCTGCGCACCTCGAAGATGATGCAGCAGCTGAAGGTGCCGCCGCCCGACGAGCCCGAGGTCGAGCGGGACGGGCCGCCGACCGACCGCGGCATCGAGGTCGGCAGCCTGGAGGTCGAGCCGGAGATCTCCACCAACCCCACGCGGCCCAGCCACCCCGGCCTGCAGATGCCCGTTGGCGAGAGCCAGTCCGGGCCGCGCAGCTGGCCCACCGTGGACCTCAACGAGACGACGCCCGAGGGCGGGCCATCGCCGATGGCGGTCGCCAGCCGGACTTCGATCATCGAGGCGGCGGGCGGCGCGGACGACGCGCCCAAGGGACTGCTGGCGAAGGTCGGGCTGAACACGACGCGCGACGTCGTGCTGGCGGGCGTGGGCGTCGGGTTCCTGCTGGTGGCCGTGGCCGTCCTGCTCAAGCTCGTGCTGTAAGGGCGCGCCCGCCTCGGCTGCTTCGACTCGCCGCTAGCCCTTGCCGAACAGCCAGCGCCAGGCCGTCCGCGCCGACGGGCCCAGCGCGAAGTACTCGCGCCGCACCCGCTTGAGCTGGGCGCCCTTACTGCGCTGCGCGAGTGTGTTGAGGACCTCGAGCGCGTCGTCGGCGCGGTCGACCTTCCGGTGGAGGCGGGCGAGGTCGATCATCACCTCGAAGTCCGAGTCGTCGAGCTTGACGGCGACGACCAGCAACTCGATGGCCTCGGGGCGCTGGGAGCGGCGGCGCAGGTGGTCGCGCCCGTCGAGCAGGAGCTTGTAGGCGTCGGCGCGCCGGCCCTTGTCGAGCAGCATCCGCGCCGCGGCCTTCCAGGTCTTGGGGTGCCAGGGCATCGCCTCGGCGGCCTGGAGGTAGACCGCCAGCGACTTCTCCACGAAGCCCTGGTCGAAGTAGCGCTCGCCCGCCGCCACGAACGCGCCCCAGGCGCCGGGGAAGTCGCCCACCTTGGCCAGCAGCGGCCCGAGCTTGGCGTGCGTCGCCGGGTCGTCGGGCTGCTGGGCGAGCGCCTCGCGATACTCGGCGATGGCCTTCTTGTAGCGGCCCTTGGCGCGCGCCCGCCCCGCGGCGGCGAGCCGCTCCTGGCGACCGATGTCCTGCCTGCCGAAAAGCCCCATGGCGAACGCCCCGCTCGGCTGAGGAGTCTAACCCATGGTTGGATGCCGCCGGCGACGAGCACCGCACCAGCCCCGACAGGCGAAGAGGACCCTCGACCGTGACCCTCACCTACGACCAGCTCCCCTACGACAGCTTCCCCGTCCCGCACAGCCACCCCGACGCGCTCTCGGCAATCGCCCGGCTGTTCGGGCTGCGCCCCGCCGACGTGCCGACCTGCCGGGTCCTCGAGCTGGGCTGCGGCACCGGCGCCAACCTCGTCCCCATGGCCGCGGCTTTCCCCAAGGCGCGCTTCGTCGGGGTGGATCTCTCGCCGGTGCAGATCGACCAGGGCCGGGTCGAGGCTCGCGCGTCCGGCGCGTCGAACCTGGAGCTGGTCGCGGCGGACCTGACGACCTGGGCGGCGCCCGCGGCAGAGCCGTTCGACTTCGTCATCGCCCACGGCGTCTTCTCCTGGGTCCCGCGCGAGGTGCAGGAGGCGCTGCTCGCGCAGGTGAAGAAGAGCCTGGCGCCGCAGGGCGTGGCCTACGTCTCGTACAGCGCGCTCCCCGGCGACCACCCGCGGCAGGCGCTGCGCGAGATGCTCGGCTGGAGCGTGCGCGGCGTGTCCGACCCCAAGGAGAAGGTGGCGCGGGCCCGCCACTTCGCCGGGGTGCTGGGCCGCCACCTTCCCGACCGCGCTCCGGGCTCCGCCGCGCTGCGCAGGTTCGTGGCCGAGGTGGGCGCCATGTCCGACAGCTACGTGCTCCACGACCTGCTCGCCGACACGCACGAGGCGATCTCGCTCACCTCCTTCGCCCGGCGGGCGCAGGCGCACGGGCTCTCGTACCTGGGCGACGCGCAGCTGCACGCCATGTTCGCCGGCGACCTCGAGGAGGAGGTGGTCGAGGCGCTGCGCGCGTCGGCCACGGACCAGGCCTCGTTCGAGGAAGGCATGGACCTCTTCACCCAGCGCCCGTTCCGGACCTCGCTGCTCTGCCACGCCGAGGCGCCGGTGCGGCGCGATCTCTCGTGGGACCGGCTGGAGGACCTGCACCTGTCGACCCTGGCGCAGGCGCGGGGCCAGGAGGACGGGCACTGGCTCTTCCGCGCCCCGGGCGGCCAGGTCTTCGGCTCGCCCGACCCGCTGGTGGGGTCGATGCTGACGCAGCTGGTCCACCACCGGCCGGCGCCGGTGCCCTTCGCCGAGCTGTGCGACCTGGCGCGCGCCCAGGTGGACGGGGCCAAGGCGACGGCCGCGGACCGCGAGATCCTCGGCATGAACCTCCTGGCGGCCTTGGGGGCGGGCCAGGTCACCGCCGGCACGTGCGACCGGTCGATCCGCGCCGACGCCGGGGGAGAGAAGCCGGTCGCGGCGCTGGCCAGCGCGCGGCGGCAGGCGGCGTCGCAGGGCTGGGCGACCAACCTCTGGCACCAGCGGGTCGACCTCGACCCCGACCAGCGCCGGCTGCTGCCGCTGCTGGACGGGACGCGGTCGCGGGCCGCGCTCGTGGCGGAGGCGAAGGAGAACGAGCTCTGGCTGGAGGCGCACCTCGCGTCGCTGGCGGAGCTGGCGTTCCTCGTGTCCAACCCGTAGCCGCCGGCCTCCGCCGCGCCGGCTTCGCACCATCTTCGGGAGGTTCCAATGGCAGGCGAGAAGGTCGCAATCGTGACGGGCGGCAACCGCGGCTTGGGGAACGCCACGGTCGAGAAGCTGGCGCGCCGCGGCTTCCACGTGGTGCTCACCGCCCGCAAGGACGGCGAGGCGGTGGCCGCGTCCGTTCGGGCGAGGGTCCCCGACGCCCAGGTGCAGAGCCTGCCGCTGGACCTGGCGTCGTTCGAGTCGATCCGCGCCTTCGCCAAGGCCTTCCACGCGCTGGGGCTGCCGCTGCACCTCTTGGTCAACAACGCCGGCCTGATGAACACCGACCCCAAGCCGGCCCAGACCGCCGAGGGCTTCGAGCTGACGCTGGGGACCAACCACATCGGCCACTTCCTGCTGACGCACCTGCTGCTCGGCGACCTGCAGAGGAGCGCGCCGTCGCGCCTGGTGGTGCTCTCGTCGGCGATGCACCGCCAGGGCCTCGGGCCGGGCCCCGGGCCGGACTTCGACTACGACAACCTCAACGGCGAGAAGAGCTTCCACCCGGTCTGCGCCTACCGGAACTCGAAGCTGGCCAATCTCTGGTTCGCGCGCGAGCTGGCGCGGCGGCTCGAGGGCAAGGCCGTCGCGGTCGTCGCGGTCAACCCGGGCTGGGTGCCGGCGACCATCGCCGAGACGCGAGAGTCGGCCTTCCAGCGCTTCCTATTCCGCCACGTGTACCCGCTCTTCCCGTTCGCCCGGACCATCGACCAGGCGGTGGAGAACACCGTGTTCGCGGCGACCGACCCCGCGCTGCAGTCGCAGAGCGGCGGGTACTTCGAGGACCTGAAGCCCGGCATCGTCAGCGACGACGCGAAGGACGAGGCCAAGGCGCGGCGGCTGTGGGAGGCCTCCTGCGGGTGGTGCGGCCTCGCGAGCTTCGGCGTCGTCGAGGCCAAGAAGGGCTGAAGTCGAGGTCGCCGGTCTACTTGCTGACGCCGTCCCAGCCGGCCAGGCGCGCCATCAGCCACCACGCGGCGCGGGCCTTGAGCACGCAGTTCAGGTTCGCCTGCTGCGGCGAGTCCGAGTGCGCGCAGCCGCTGCACCCCGAATAGCCGCCGCCCACGCCGTTGCCGGTGGTGAGCTTCTCCAGCTCCGAGCCGACGTTCGCCGCGCACCACTGCTGGGCCCAGTTGCCGCCGTCGTAGGTGAGGTTGTCGTACATCGCGCGGTCCCAGAAGTAGGCGCCGCTGGGGTCGTAGGCCTCGAGGTCCGCGAAGTCGAAGAGGACGCGCTCGTGGTCGGCGCAGTGCTTGCGGATGAGCTGGTTGTTGGCGTGCACGCTCCCCGCCGTCAGGTCCTCGCCCTGTCCCTCGGCGTGGCCGGTCATGAACACGAAGGTCACCGCCGGGAACTCCTTGACCAGCTTCTCCAGGTTGTCGACGTAGCGCTGCGCGTCGTGGCCCGAGATGCTGCACCAGGACCACATCACCACGTTGACGTCGGCGTTCTCGGGCTTGCCCAGGTAGCTGCGCGTCTCCACCACCCACGGCGTGTCGCCGTTCGCGTCGACCGTGTCGCCCTGGCTCAGGTCGCCGCAACCAGGGATGGCGTAGTCCTGGAGGTCGAGAGCGCCGCTGCCCGAGCCCCACGCGTACTTGGCGCCGAAGGCCGGATAGCTCGCCAAGGCGTCCATGCCGGTGACGAGCTGGCTGCCGTGGGAGGTGTGCTGGAAGGCGAGGTGCAGCTTGGCCTTCGCGGCTTGGATGGCCGAGTCCGGGATCTTGGAGAGGTCGGTCTGGAGGTGGCCGATGGTGACGGCCCCGGCCGCCGGCGTCCCGCCGTCGTTGCCCGAGGAGGGCGAGTTGGTGGAGCAGGCGACGAGGACGAGCGCGGACAGCGCCCCAGCGCGAAGTGCCTTGGTCATGACGTCATCTCCCCTCGAGGGCGGTCGGACGGCTGGTCGGACCGGTGGTCGGCGCGGGTATACCTCCGCGCTTGGCAAAGGTCAGCGCTGTTCGACGCCGAGGTAATCTCGTCGGTGCCATCCATCGCATCGCCCAGGAGAGGTCACCATGCGAATCGGCATCGCAGGATGGGGATCCGAAGGGGACTTGCGGCCTCTGCTCGCGCTCGCTTCGCGGGCCAAGAAGGAAGGCCACGAGGTCGGCCTGCTGCTGTCGCCGGTCGACCAGATGGACTGGGCGGCGGTGTGCCGGGGACAGGGCCTGGAGGTGACGCTGGTCCCCGAGAAGGTCGAGAAGTCGCTCGAGGCCATCTGTGCGGCCGCGCAGAGCGCCGACCCCACCCAGGTGTCGATCGCGCTGCTGGACCAGGCCTTCTTCCCGTACCTGGAGGCGATGTACGCCGCGTCTCTGGAGCTGTGCAAGAAAAGCGACGTCGTCGTGGGCCTGTTCTCGTCCTGGTACGTGAAGGCCGCGTGCCTGAAGACGGGCGTCCCGTTCGCGTGCGTCCACTACTACCCGGGGATGGTCCCGTCGCGCGAGGTCCCACCGGTCGGGCTGGGGTTCCCCGAGTGGCGCTGGCTCAACCCGATTGCGTGGGGCCTGCTCTTCTGGCTCCTCGACATGGCCTTCAAGAAACCCGCGCAGAAGTTCTGGGCCGAGAAGGGGCTGCCTCCCATCCGCCGGGCGATGGTCGACGCCGAGATGTCGGAGTTGCTCAACATCGTGGGGACCAGCCGGGCCCTGTTCTCGCCGCCGTCGGACTGGGGCGGCCGCGACCGCCTGGTGGGCCACCTCTCGATGCCCGGCGCCGCGACCTCCTGGGCGCCGGCCGGTGAGCTGGAGCGCTTCCTGAACGACGGGCCCAAGCCGGTCTTCATGTCGCTAGGCACGATGGAGCACTTCGCGCCCGCGCGGGCGAAGGGTCTGCTGACGGGTGCGGCCAAGGCCGCGGGCGTCCGGGCGGTCATCCAGACCAAGGTGGGTGGCGAGGGCCGGGACGGCGATCTCTACTTCCTGCGCTGGGTGCCGCATGAGGTGATCGTGCCGCGCTGCTCGGCGATGGTCGTCCACGGGGGAGCAGGCACGACGCACGCGGCGCTCAAGGCGGGCGTCCCGGCCGTCCCGGTGCCCTTCATCTTCGAGCAGGGCGCCTGGGGTGGCCTGCTGCACCGGGCGGGCTCGGCGACCAAGCCGCTCAAGTTCTGGAAGGCCACCCCGGAGACTCTCGGGGCCAACTTGCGGCAGGCGGTGACGTCGGAGGCCATGGCTGCCAAGGCGGCAGAGTTGGCGGCGATCGCGGCGAAGGAAGACGGCACGGGCGACGCGGTGAGGGCGCTAGAGAGGGTGGCGGGAGGCGTGCGGTGAGCAAGCGCGGCGAGCCAGGGCAGTCGCCGCTGCGGTCCTCGTTGTCCTGCTGGCTGGCGCGATGGCCTTCGCGTTCATCTGCTGCGCGCCGCCACCGCCGACCACCGGATCGAGTGAGATCGCCGCGTCGGTCGCAGGCAATGGGTGCAATTGGGCGAAGCCGTAGGAGGCGGGAATGGTTCTCTTCTGGTTTGCGCTCTCGATCGCGGTTGCAGGCCAACTGGTCGTGGCCGGCCAATTCGTCGCCGACGCGTGCCGTGGCAAGACCGGGACGGCCCTGGCCAAAGCCGTGGGGATGGCGTTCGCGAGCTACCTCGTGCTTCCCGTTGCCGCCGTGCTCAGCCTGCGCAGGCTGTCCTGGTTCGTGGTGGCGGCGATCGTCTTGGTCTCCAGTGCCGGAGCGCCGGCCCTCTTGCGCATCGTCCAAGTCCACGGACGTCCCGTCTGGCCGCACCTGCGCGACGGGCTGCGGGCGGCGTTCAAGCCGTCATGGCGGGCTTGGGCTACTAATGCGGTCATCAGCATCGGCATCCTCGCCGCGGTGCTGAAGGTCGTGTCCGTCTTCGAGAAGAGGTTCAAGGACATCGGCGGAACGCTGCCCGCACCCACGCAGCTCCTCATCGACGACTGCGGTTGGCTGCAGAGATCGATCGTGGCGTTGCCCTTCGCGTTGGCTGGCCTCCATGTCTTCTGCTGCTGGTGGGAAGGTCTGATTCGCGCGGGCGCACGCACCGCTGCACCGGTCGGCTGGTTCCGAAACCTGGTCGGGCTCGGAATGATCCTCTACGTCGCAGCGGCGCTCTTTGCCCTCGCCTTGCCCGTCAAACCCTTCTGAGGCCGGCGACCGGCGGTCAGCCCCCGGTCCAGCACGCATCCGTCAGCCAGCTGCGCACCTCGGAGTCGACGTCGGTCTTGTAGCGGAGCGTCACGTGGTGCGTGAACCGGTCGCCCCAGTCGAAGTGCCGGGCCCGCAGGAGCCGCCTCGTCGGCGGTCGCCCCGGCAGCACCAGCCCCAGCTCCACGCGGTCGCCCTGCGGCGTCTCCTCGAGGATGGCGAACTCCCGGTTGCGCATCAGCGTCACGTACTGCGGGCCGGCGATGATCTTGACCTGCTGCCCGAGCCTCTTGGCCGCGTCGAGGAGGGAGTCGTAGACCGGCTTGAGTCCGGCCTTGGCCCCCGAGAAGTGGGGCGTTAGCTGGTCCACGACCATCGTCGGCTCGGGCTCCTCTTCCTCCTCGTCGCCGAGCGCCGGGGCCGGCTGGGCAGGGGGCTTGGGGCGGTGGGGCTTGGCGTTCGAGCCAGGGGCCGCTTTGGCGAGCGCGACCGGCGGCGCGGGTCGCGCGGGCGGCGTCTGCTTGCGAGTCGCAGGCGGCGGCGCCGGCTCGGGCTTCTTCAGGTTGGCCGAGCGGCGGTCCGGTGCAAGTCCGGGGTCGGTCCGGGTCAGCTCGTCCTCGTCCTCGTCCTCGGCCTCGTCCCCGAGCTGCGGCAGCAGCGGCATCTTCTCGGTGACGTCCGGGACGGCGGAGCGGCGACGGGCCGGCCTGGGTTCGTCGTGGTCCTTCGCCTTCGCCATCGCTCACCCCTTGCCCGCGAGGCTACCACGCAGCCTGGGAGCGGCCGATTTCCCGCGTCCGGCCGCGCGCCCGGCCGGGTGAGGCATTTTTCTGCACCGGGACCTGCGTCCGCTGCGAAACCTTGGCCTGGAAATGACAGTCCGTGCGACCATCCCGGCGCATGGATTCCAGCAACTTGAGCGCCTACGCCGCGCTGGGCGTCATCGTCATCTGCGCGACCGCTTACGCCCTCTACCGGCGCCGGCTCGAGGCACGCCACCGCCAGGAGCTGGCGGCGGCCGTCTCGCGCAACCTGCACCAGCCGGCCTCGCTCCACCCGGAGATCGACGCCACCAAGTGCATCGGCAGCCTCTCCTGCCTGCGCGCCTGCCCCGAGGGCGACATCCTCGGCATCGTCGACGGCAAGGCCAAGCTCATCCGCGGCGCCAACTGCATCGGCCACGGGCGCTGCGCGCTGGAGTGCCCGGTGAGCGCCATCCGCCTGGTCGTCGGCACCGAGGAGCGCGGGGTCGATCTCCCCGAGATCGACGCCAACTTCGAGTCCAGCCGGGCGGGCGTCCACGTCGTCGGCGAGCTGGGCGGCATGGGGCTCATCCGCAACTCGGTGACGCAGGGCCTGGAGGTCGTCGAGGCGCTGGCGTCGCGCCGCGGGAAGGTCGCGGAGGGGGCCGTCGAGGTCGCCATCGTCGGCGCCGGGCCCGCCGGGCTCGCCACCGCGCTGGCGTGCCGCAAGGCCGGCCTGAGCTTCCGGCTGCTGGAGCAGGACACCGTGGGCGGGACCATCGCCCACTACCCGCGCCAGAAGATCGTGATGACCGATCCGCTGGAGCTGCCGTTCTTCGGCCATCTCAAGGACTCCCTGCTCTCCAAGGAGGACCTGCTGGCGCTCTGGCACAAGGCCATCGCCGCGGCCGAGCTGAAGGTCGAGGAGGGGGTCCAGGTCAGCGGCATCGAGGGCGCGGACGGGGACTTCGCGGTCCAGACCGGCCAAGGTCCGGTGAAGGCGCGCAAGGTGGTGCTGGCCACCGGCCGCCGCGGCACGCCGCGCAAGCTCGGGGCCCCCGGCGAGCAGCTGGACAAGGTCGCCTACCGGCTGGTCGACCCCGAGCAGTACGCCGGGTCGAAGGTCCTGGTCGTCGGCGGCGGCGACTCGGCGCTGGAGGCCGCCATGGCCGTCGCCGAGGAGACCGACGCCGAGGTGACGCTCTCCTACCGCAACGAGGCGCTCGGCCGCTGCCGCGACGCCAACCGGCAGAAGTTCGAGGCGCACGTCGCGAAGGGTCGCATCCGGGCCCTGTGGTCCTCGCAGGTCTCCGGCATCGGCGAGCGCGAGGCGACGCTGACGACGCCGGGCGGCCCGGTGACCCTGCCCAACGACTACGTGCTCGTCTCCATCGGCGGCGAGCTGCCGCTCGAGTTCCTGCAGAAGATGGGCGTGGGCGTGCGGCGCTTCCACGGCGAGGAGCTGCGCAAGGACTCGGCCGCGGCCGGCCCGGGCGTGCGCGAGACCCGCGCCCAGGCCGAGCTGCGCCGCCGCCGCCGCATCGCCGCCGGGCTCGCCTTCCTGGGCGCCTGCATCGTCGCGCTGCTCGCCCTCAAGGGCGGGGACTACTACCTGCTGCCGCTGAAGGCCCGCTTCAAGGACGCGATGCACGCCGCGCTCAAGCCGGCGGGCCTGTGGGGCCACGGGGTCGGAGTGGTGGCGACGGCCTTCATGCTGTCGAACTTCCTCTACCCGATGCGCAAGCGGCTGGGCTTCATGAAGGGCCGCACCACCATCCGCACCTGGCTGACCTTCCACATGTTCGTGGGCTTCATGAGCCCGCTGGTCATCCTCTTCCACGCCGCCTTCCAGGCGAACAACGACATCGCCCGCTGGACGCTGATGGCGCTGCTGATCGTGGTCTCCACTGGCGTCGTCGGCCGCTTCGTCTTCGGGCTGGTGCCCGCCGAGGGCGACGCCGCGCTCGAGGAGGCGGACGTGCTGGCCGAGCTGGAGCGGTCCAAGGGCCAGATCCTCGCCGCCGTGGCCGGGACCGCCGCCGCCGCGGACGCCAAGAAGCTGATGGACGACCTGGCCGCCAAGCCGCCGGGCTCGTTCGTGGGCGCCGTGCTCAGCCTGGTCACGACCCGGGTCCGCCTCTCGGGACGGCTGGCGACGCTGGCGCGGGCGCTGGGCGACCCCGAGCGCTCGCGGCAGCTGCGCCAGGCCGCCGAGCGCCTGGCGCGGCTGCGCGTCCAGGCCCGGTTCCTCGGGAGCTTCAAGCGGCTCCTCTCCGGCTGGCGGCTCTTCCACGCCGTGCTGGCCCTGTTCCTGGTGGTCGCCATCGCCGGGCACATCGGCCTGTCCTTCTATCTCGGTTACCGGTGGATCTTCTGATGGCCCTGCGACACCTCGCCGCCGCATCGATCGTCGTGCTGCTGGCCGCCTCCGGCGCCGCGCGCGCCGACATGTTCTCGCCGGGCGAGCTGGCGACGCCCCACGCCCACCTCGAAGGACTCAAGAACTGCACCTCCTGCCACGTCGAGGGCCAGCAGCTCTCCGCGGAGCGGTGTCTCTCCTGCCACAAGGAGCTGGGCGCGCGCATCGCCGCCGGGAAGGGCTTCCACGGGCGGATGGCGGAGAAGGACCGGGCCTGCGAGACCTGCCACCCCGAGCACCGGGGCCGCGCCGCCCAGCTCGTCGAGTGGCCGCCGTCGAAGAAGGGCTTCGACCACGGCAAGACCGGCTTCGCGCTGGCCGGCAAGCACGCCGGCGTCGACTGCGACCAGTGCCACGACAAGCGCCGCGTCGCCGATCCCGCGGTCCGCGCGATGCTCGAGAAGAACCCCGCCTCGCGCTCGATGCTGGGCCTGCCCACCCGCTGCAACGGCTGCCACTTCGACGAGCACCGCGGCCAGACGGGCAGCGACTGCGACCGCTGCCACGACGAGAGCCACTTCAAGCCGCCCAAGCACTTCGAGCACGAGAAGACGGCCTTCCCCCTCGAGGGCAAGCACGCCGGCGTCGCCTGCGACAAGTGCCACCCGCGCGACGAGGATCTGAAGACCGCCAAGGACGCCTTCCCCGCGCCCAAGGCGCCGACCTTCCTGCGCTTCAAGACCCTCGCCCACGCCGCCTGCACCGACTGCCACCAGGACCCGCACCGGAGCCGCTTCGGGCCCAACTGCGTCTCGTGCCACACGCCCGACGGCTGGAAGACGGTGCGCAACCTGGAGAAGGAGCGCGGCTTCCACGAGAAGACCCGCTTCCCGCTGCGGGGCGCCCACGCCGCCGCCGCGTGCGCCGCGTGCCACGGCAAGCCGCCGCGCTTCAAGGGCGTCGCCTTCGCCCGCTGCGGCGACTGCCACGCCGACGCCCACCTGGGCCAGCTCGCCGACCCCTCGACGGGCTCGGGACAAGGCGCGAAGGCGCCGGGCAGGGGACCGGACTGCTCGCGCTGCCACGACCTGGTCGCGTTCAAGCCCGCCCGCTTCGAGTTGGAGGACCACCAGAGCGCCACCGTCGCCTTCAGGCTGGAGGGCGCGCATCGCGCAGTCGCCTGCGCGCTCTGCCACAAGCAGGACCCCAAGCTCGCCGAGAAGGTGCCGGCGGCGACGCGCCAGAAGCTGCGGACCCAGCGGCGCCCGGACCGCTTCAGCTTCGCCCGCTTCGACGTGAAGGCCGGCCGCTGCGAGGACTGCCACGCCGACCCGCACGCCGGGCAGATGGCCTCGCCGCAGGGCTGCGCGGGCTGCCACTCGACGCAGGGCTTCTCCCCGCCGCGCTTCGATCACCAGAAGGACACCCGCTTCCCGCTCGCCGGCAAGCACCAGGGCGTCGCCTGCGGGCGCTGCCACCGCAAGGAGTCCGGGCCGTCGGGCCGGGTCCAGACCCGCTACAAGCCGCTGGACGTCGCCTGCGACGCCTGCCACGCCGATCCCCACGCCGCCCAGTTCGCCGGCCCCTCCGGGCGCACCGACTGCGCGCGCTGCCACTCGGTGGACGGCTACCAGCCGGCGCGCTTCGAGCACGTCCCTCCGGCGACGACCTTCGCGCTGGCCGGCAAGCACACCCAGGTGGCCTGCGAGAAGTGCCACCCGGAGGTCGAGGTCGGCTCGGGGCTGAAGGCGCGCCGCTACAAGCCGCTGGGCCACGCCTGCCAGGATTGCCACGAGGACTTCCACCAGGGCGCCTTCGCCGGCCGCGAGTTCCTGTCCGCGAACGGACCGGGGCGACCGGCCCTCCCGGCCGACGGCCAGACGCACTGCGAGGCCTGCCACACCGTCGAGGGCTACGCCGGGGCCGCCATCGCGCACGAGCGCACCGGCTTCCCGCTAACGGCGCGCCATGCCAAGGCCGCCTGCAAGGACTGCCACGCGCGCGGCTTCGGCCAGGCGCTGCCCAAGAACTGCGCCGGCTGCCACCGCGACGCGCACCAGGGCCAGCTCGGGCAGCGCTGCGAGGGCTGCCACGAGACGGAGAGCTGGCGTTCGCGCTTCGGCGCCGAGGCGCACCGCCGCACCAACTTCCCGCTCTCGGGCCGCCACGCCTTCGTCCCCTGCGAGGAGTGCCACCTCGACTCGCGCGACCGGGGTTTCGGCCGCCAGACCCTGGCCTGCTACGACTGCCACCAGGCCGACTACCTCAAGACCTCGGTCACCTTGTTCGATCACGTGGCCGCGGGGACGGGGACCTCCTGCTCCGACTGCCACGACCCGGCGCGCTTCTCGCCGGCGCGCTTCGCCGCCCACGACGCGTGCTTCGAGATCTCGGCCGGGCCGCACTCCGGCATCCGCTGCCTCGACTGCCACACCCGCCTCACCGGGGTCACGGTGACCGGCGCCTGCTTCAGCCGGACCGCCGCCTGCACCAACTGCCACGAGCACACCTGCGCGCAGACGGACCGGCGCCACGACGGGGTGCAGGGTTACCAATGCAAGGATCGCAAGTGCTACGAGTGCCACCGCTTCTCGCAGGGAGGCTAGCGATGCGCCAGCTCGGGATCGCCCTCCTGGTCGTCTTCGCCGTCGCGCTCTCCTCCTGCAAGAAGGAGGGTACCGCTCCGGAGAACACCGCGCTCGACCGCAGCACGCACGAGCCCAAGTTCCCCATCGCCGCCGGCAACCACGCGCAGGCCGACTGCAACTCCTGCCACGGCGCCTTCGACACCTTCACCCGGTTCTCCTGCACCACCGCGGGCTGCCACGAGAAGGCCCAGGTCGACCCGGTGCACGCCGGTCTGGCCGACTACGCCTACGAGGACGCCAGGTGCCTGGCGTGCCACCCCAAGGGCGACGTGAACTTCGAGCACACGAAGTTCCCCATCGGCACCGGCGCCACGCACGCCGACCGCACCTGCTCCAACTGCCACAAGGCGGCCGACCGCAAGCAGTTCGACTGCACCGCCTGCCACGAGCACGACCAGCCGACCATGGACGGCGCGCACGGCGCGATGGCCGGGTACGCCTGGGACAGCGCCAAGTGCTACCAGTGCCACCCCGACGGCCAGATCCCGCCGTTCGACCACACCTGGTTCCCCGTCGGCACCGGCGCCACGCACACCGACCGCACGTGCTCCGGCTGCCACCCCAGCGCCGATCGCTCGCAGTTCACCTGCACCGCCTGCCACTCGCACGACCAGGGGCCCACCGACACCAACCACGCGGGCATCGCCGGCTACGCCTGGGACAGCCCCAAGTGCCTGCAGTGCCACCCGGACGGCAAGGTGACCATGGTGGACCACGGGAAGTACTTCCCCATCGCGACCGGGGACCTGCACGCCGGCGTCGCCTGCAGCGACTGCCACACGACCCCCGGGGCCCGGAAGGTCACGACCTGCAACGTCTGCCACTCGCACGCCGCGGCCGACGAGGCGCCCAAGCACGCGGGCCGAGTGCCGGACTTCAGCACCGACACCGTCCTCTGCCTGCGCTGCCACGCGGACGCGCAGGTCAAGCGCGTGGCGACGCACCTGCCGTTCCGCATCGACTCGGCCACCAAGCACTTCACCACCGGGTGCCTGCTGTGCCACCCCGGCCTGCGCGTCGACAAGCCGTACGGCGCCGACTTCGCGCCGGCGGCGCTCGACTGTCTGACCTGCCACCCCAGGCTGCTGATGGACGACGTGCACCAGAACTTCCCCGCCTACCAGTACCAGTCGCAGAGCTGCATCCAGGGAGGCTGCCATGCGGATGGCTCGAAGCCGGGCGGCCTCTGAGAGGGCCTCGGCGGCCGTCCTCGGCGCGGCGCTCCTGCTCGGAGCGGCCGGGGCCTCGGCGGCGCCGGGGAAGGTCCTGTCCGCGAGCGCCACCCGGGCCTACCTCGACCGCGGCGCGGCCGACGGCTTGGCGGTCGGCGCCAGGGTAGCGCTCACCCGCGCCGGCGAAGCGGCGGGGGAGTGCGAGGTCGAGGAGGTGTCGGAGCACCACGCGCGCTGCAAGGGCGCAGGGCTGCGGCCGGGCGATCGCTTCGAGGCCGCGGCGAAGTCGACGGGCTCGCGGCCCGCGGCCGTGGAGCCGATGAGCGCGCCGCCGACGGCCGCCGAGCTGAAGGCGCGCAACGCGGCGCTCTCCGCGGCGCCCGTCCCGAAGGTCGCGTTCGCGGGGGCCTCGGGCACCTCGCCCGCGGCGGGGCTGAACCTGCACTCCGAGGCGGCCTGGACGCACACCAGCTGGCTCTCGTCCGGCGGCGCCGGCTTCCACGACGAGCGGGTGGACCTCGCCATCCGCGGCCTGGAGATCGCCGGGGGCTTCCGGGTGTGGGCGGACCTGTCGCTCGTGCAGTACGAGTCGCGGCCCGACAACGCCCGCTACCGGCCCGGGGGCAGCACCTTCCTCTATGTGCGCGAGCTCGCGGTGGTGCAGCGCGAGGTCGGCAACCCCTATGCGGTGGCGGCGGGGCGGGTGCGTCCCTGGCACGCGCCGGGCATCCCCGTCCTCGACGGGGCGCAGGCCGGCTGGCGCAGCCGCTCGGGGACGGCCGAGGTCGGCGTCTTCGGCGGCGAGCTGCCGGACGTGAAGACCATCAACTTCCAGAAGGCCTACCTCGCCGGCGCCTACTGGTCGGTCGATCACTTCGGCGCGGTCGGCGATGCCGTCCGCGTCGTGCGCCACGAGGGGCGGCTGTCGGTGGCGGGCGGCGCCGACTTCGAGACGCGGTTGGAGGCGGAGGCCGCGGTCCAGGCGGCCTTCTGGCGGTCGGTGGACGCGGGGCTCTCGGTGCGGGTGGCGTACGCCAGCGCGCGCGGGGCCACCCTCGACGGCTTCCGGGCGGACTTCGGCCTGCGGCCCGTCGACACGCTGCGGATCTTCGGCGGCTACCGCTTCGAGGGCATCCACGACGTCGAGCTGGCGGCGGTCGATCCCCACTACCGCGGCGCCGGGCAGCACGCCGACCTGACGGCGAGCTGGGACGTCCTCCCGGCGCTGACCCTGGGCGCCAGCGGCGGCTTCGCGCACGACGCCGAGGTCGGCCGGGCGCGCGGCTACGTCGGGCCGGAGCTGGGCCTGCCGACGCTCTTCGGCGCGCACGGCGGGCTGGCCCTGGGCTACGCCGAGGAGTTCGGCTGGACGGGCGGGCGCACCGGCTGGCTGCAGGCCATCCTGCTCCCCTCGGCGCGCTGGCGGGTGCTGGCGCGGGCCTCGTACTTCCAGGACGTCCCGAGCGGGGCGGCCTCCGGCACCCACGAGGTGGGGCTGGCGGCCAGCCTCGACGCGCCGCTGGTCTCGTGGCTGTCGCTGCGGCTCTCGCTCGCCGGCCGGGTGGGGCTCGACGCGCTCGAGGCCGGGCCCGCGCTCGGCTTCGTCGGCAGCTTGGGGCTCAGGGGCCAGCTCTAGCTCGCAGCCTTCGAGTTGCCCGCTCAGCCCGGCGCGGTGAGGCCTGCCCGGAGTCCTAGGCGTCCTTCGACAAGGCGTCCCTGCGCGCTGGTGCTCTCGGGACGAACGGGTGCGCCTCCCGGGGGCCGTGCCCTCGCCGGGGCGGCCTTTGAGGGTCCCGACCGGAGGCTGGCCCGTAGCACCCCCGTGCACACTGGCAGGGTGGGGAGGCATGCCATGCTCAAGGGCTTCAAGCAGTTCATGCTCCGCGGCAACGTCGTCGACCTGGCGGTGGCGGTGGTGATGGGCGCGGCGTTCGGCGCGGTGATCTCCGCGCTGGTCAAGGACCTGCTCACCCCGCTCGTCGCAGCCGTCTTCGGCCAGCCCGACTTTTCGACGCTGGCCTTCACGGTGAACGGCAGCCGCTTCGCGTACGGGGACTTCCTCAACGCGGTGGTCGCGTTCGTGCTGGTCGGGGCGGCAATCTACTTCGCGGTGGTGGTTCCCCTGAACGCCGTGCGCGGGGCGCGGCCGGGCAAGGACACCCGCAAGTGCCCCGAGTGCCTGAGCGAGGTGCCCTCGGCCGCGCGGCGCTGCGCCCACTGCACCTCGATGCTCGAGGCCGAGAAGCGGGCGAGCTGACCGCCCAGCGCTACCGGGGGCACTCGCAGGCGGGCGCCTCCACGTCCTGGGGGCTCCCCGCGGTGAGCACCTGCGCCGCGCGGCTGCCGTCGCGGTAGACCGTCAGCCCCTTGCAGCCCTCGTCCCAGGCGAGCAGGAACGCGCGGGCGATGTCGCCGCGCGTCGCCGAGGCCGGGAAGTTGATGGTCTTGGAGACCGCGGAGTGGACGTGCCGCTGGAAGGCGGCCTGGATGCGCACGTGCCACTCCGGCGCGACGTCGAAGGCGGTGGGGAGCAGCCGGGCGACCGCCTCGGGGATTCCCGGAGTGCCGCGCACGCGGCCCGTCCTCGCGACGGCCCGGAGCAGCGGTCCGGGAGCGAGCCCGTGGCGGGAGAGCAGGGCTCCGATGGCGGGGTGGACCTCGCGCAGCTCGCGGCCCTCGAGGACGCGCCGGGTCACAGCGTAGGCATAGACGGGCTCGATGCCCGCCGAGCAGCCGGCCAGGATGGCGAGCGTCCCGGTGGGGGCGATGGTCGTCAGGGCCGCGTTGCGCATCGGCGGCAGGCCCAGGCGCTCCCAGCGGCTGCCCGGGAAGTTCGCGAACGGGCCTCGCACCCGCGCGAGCTCGGCCGAAGCCTCGAGCGCCGCCCCGTCGACGAGCGACATCAGGACCTCGGCGGTCTCGACCGCGGCCGGGGAGTCGTAGGGGATGCCCAGGGCGATGAGCAGGTCGGCGAAGCCCATGACCCCCAGGCCGACCTTGCGGTTGGCCCGCGTCATCTCGGCGATCTGCGGCACCGGGAAGCGGCTGGCGTCGACGAGGTCGTCGAGGAAGCGCACGGCGGTGGCCACCGCCTCGCGCAGGCGTGGGCGGTCGAGGCCGTCGCCGCCCGGGCGCAGGAACTTCGAGACGTCGAGGGAGCCCAGCACGCAGGCCTCAAAGGGCAGGAGCGGCTGCTCGGAGCAGGGGTTGGTGGCGCGGATGCGGCCGAGCCGCGGCGTCGGGTTGGAGGCGTCGATGCGGTCGATGAAGAGCGCGCCCGGTTCGCCGGTGGCCCAGGCGCTGGCGACGAAGAGGTCGAACAGCGCCCGCGGGTCGACGATGCGCGCGGGGGGGCCGCCGTCCGGGTGGCGCAGGGCGAAGCGGCGGTCTCCCGCGGCCAGGGCGGCCATGAACTCGTCGGTGAAGGCGACCGAGAGGTTGAAGTTGGTCAGCCGCCCCGCCTCGTCCTTGGCGCGGATGAAGGTCTCGACGTCGGGGTGGTCCACGCGCAGCACGCCCATGTTCGCGCCGTGGCGCATCGACAGCGGGCGCAGCACGTCGGTGGCGCGGTGGAACAGGTCGAGGAACGCGACCGGGCCGGGCTCGTGGGTGCCGCCGGCCAGGGGCGTCCCGGCCGGTCCCAGCGCCGAGAAGTCGAAGCCGGTGCCGCCGCCGCTGGTCTGCACCAGCGCCGCCCAGCGCAGGGCGTCGAAGACGCCGGAGACCGAGCCCTCGACCGGAAGGACGAAGCAGGCGGCGAGCTGGCCACCCTGGGTGCCCGCGTTGCGCAGCGCGGGCGAGTTGGGCAGGAACTCCAGCGCAGACAGCAGGCGGAAGAAGGAGTCCTCGGCCTTCTTGGGATCGGCTCCATACCTGGCTTCCGGCGCAGCGGCCGCTCGGGCGACGCGGCGCAGCAGACCCTCGGGAGACTCGGCCACCCGGCCGGTGGAATCCCGGGCGAGGTAGCGGCTGTCCAGGACAGCCAGGGCGCTGGGAGAAAGCGGCAGCGGAGGGTGCACGCGGTGAAGGTGTCCATCGCGCAGGCCGGGCGCCCAGCGAGGAAGGCTCGGCGCCGGGTGCCCAAGGGGTCGATTTCACGAGGAAAATCGAGGGAGGTCCGGCGCGGACCGGCGGAGGCCGCGCGGAGAGTGCAGCGCTCGGCCGACGGCAATGCAAGCCCCCGGTCCCAAGGCCCGGAGGCAGCGCCCAAACACCCCCTCTCGCACCGGTGACCGCGCGCGGCCGCTCATGTTAGAAAGCCGACCCATGGAACAGACACTTGAACAGAAGATCAAAGAGAAGCTGGTCGAGACGCTCGAGCTGAAGATCTCGCCCGACAAGATCGACGACAACGCTCCGCTCTTCATCGAGGGCCTGGGGCTGGACTCCGTCGACGCGCTGGAAGTGGCGGCGATGCTCTCCATGCACTTCGACGTGGAGATCACCGACAAGGACAGCGCCAAGACGGTCCTCTCCAGCATCAAGTCGATCGCGGACTACGTCCGCAAGATCAAGCCACAGGCCTAGGGGCATGAGCCAGCGCACGACGGTGGTCGTCACCGGCATGGGCATCGCCTCTGCCGTTGGCTGGACGCTCGACGAGGTGTGGACGGCGATGCGCGAGGGGCGCAGCGGCCTCAAGACGCTGACCCTCTTCGAATCGCAGCGCTGCGGCAAGCTGCTGGTCGGGCAGATCGAAGGCAACCCGGCCGAGAAGAGCGGCCTCGCCTCCGGCTCGCGCAGCGACCACCTGGCCGTCTGGGCCGCCAAGCAAGCCGTGGCCGACGCCCGGCTGACCCCCGGCCAGGACTACGCGCCGGCGCGCGGCGCCATCGTGCTGGGCGGGCTCACCGGCGGCATGCAGTACACCGAGGACTACCTCGTGGCGATGCACCAGGGCGCGCCGCTGCCCGCCCCCGCGACGCTCGAGGACCGCGAGTGCTGCAACGCCGCCGACCGGGTCGCCGAGCTGTTCGGGCTCGCCGGCTTCCGCGCGACCATCTCCAACGCCTGCGCCTCCGGCGGCTCGGCGCTGGCGCTGGCCAGCGACCTGCTCGAGTCCGGCGAGGCCGACGTGGTGTTCGCCGGCGGGGTCGACTCGCTCAACCGCGTGGTCCTCAACGGCTTCAACTCGCTGATGCTCTGCTCCGCCGACGGCTGCCGGCCGTTCGACAAGGACCGCAAGGGCATGTCCGTCGGCGAGGGCGCCGGGGTGCTCGTCCTCGAGACGCTCGAGCACGCCCGGGCCCGCGGCGCCAAGGTGCGCGCCGTGCTCGCCGGCTGCGGCAACAGCTGCGACGCCCACCACGTCTCGGCGCCCCAGCCCGAGGGCAAGGGCCTGCAGGAGGCCATGCGCCAGGCGCTGGAGCACGCGCAGCTGCCGCCCTCGGCGGTGGACTACGTCAACGCCCACGGCACCGGCACCGGGGACAACGACCCGGCGGAGGCCAGGGCCATCGCCGCCACCTTCGGGGAGAAGCTGCCGGCGGTCTCCTCCACCAAGCGCTTCTTCGGGCACACGCTCGCCGCGGCGGGGGCCATCGAGGCCATCGTCTCGGTCCTGGCGATCGAGCGGGGCGAGCTGCCGCCGAACCTGGGGCTGCGCGAGGTCGACCCCAAGGTCCCGTTCCGGCCGGTCACCGAGATGGTCCCGGCCAAGGTCGACGTGGCGATGAGCACCTCGCTGGGCTTCGGCGGCAACAACAGCGCCGTCCTCTTCCGCAAGCTGGGAGGCACGCCGTGACGACCCGCGCCGACATCCTCAGCGTCGGTCAGCTGCGGCCGGCCGGGGCCCCCGTCTCGCGCCCGGCGCCCAAGGCCGTCGCGCAGGGCGAGTGGACCGCCTACCGGCTCGACGAGGCGACGGACGCCATCCTCAACCCGCCCGAGCGCCTCAAGCGCCTGGGGCGCGGCCAGTCCATGGCCCTGGAGGTCGTGCGCCGGGCCCTCGCCGCCTGCGCCGAGCCGCCGGAGAAGGGCCGCGGCACGGCGGTGTCCCTGGGCACCTCGCTCGCCGAGGAAGGCGACGACATCCTCTTCCTGCAGAAGATCATCGAGTTCGGCGAGAAGGGGGCCAAGCCGGCCTACTTCGTCAACTCGGTCAAGAACGCCCTGGCCTCGCAGCTGGCCCTCAACAACGGCTGGCAGGGAGAGAACCAGACCTTCGCCCACGACGCGCTCTCGTTCGAGACCGCGCTCTGGCAGGGCGCGCGGCTGCTGTGCGCCGGGCGGGCGCGCCACGCGGTGGTCTGCGGCGTGGACGCGCTCATCGAGTTCCAGGAGATCCACGGGCACGTCGCGGGCCACTACCGCAGCGACCCCAAGCCCATCGAGCCGCTCGCCGGCTTCCCTCGGCCTTGTGCGCAGGGGCCCAAGGGCACCGTGGTCGGCGAGGGCGCGGCGGCGTTCGTGCTCGCGGCCGAGAACTCGTCGCCCAAGAGGCAGGCGCGGCTGCTGGGCGTGCGCTCCGGCGGCGCGGTCACCCGCTACCCCAAGCTGATCGTCGCCGACGAGCTCGCCTACGTGAAGGACGCCGCGGCGCAGATGGGCGTCGACCTGGGCTCGGTCGGGCTCGTCCTGATGGGCGCCAACGACGACGCCCTGCTCGACCCGATCTACGCCGGGGTCTTCGCGGGGCTGAAGAGCGCGGCTCCCAAGGCGGGGCTGGGCGTCTACAAGCACCTGACCGGCGAGTTCGCCACCGCCAGCGCGCTCGGCTTCGCGCTCGCGGTGCGCGCCGTGGCGGAGAAGGCCATTCCCGCGGAGATCCGGCAGATCACGCCCGGCTCGGCAGGGACCGTGCTGCTCTACCACCTGACCACCACCGGCTATCACAGCGTGATGGCGGTCTCGGGCTAGCCCGTGGGGGCAGGCCCTCCGCGCCCGCACTCCGACCACTCGAGGAAGACATGGACGAGAAGAGGATCGCGCTGGTCACCGGCGGTGGCCGCGGCATTGGGCGGGCCATCTCGCTCGAGCTCGCCCGCGCCGGCTACTACACCATCGTCAACTACCGCGCCGGCAAGGAGAGCGCGGAGAAGACCGTGGCCGACCTCGTGGCGGCGGGCGGGCAGGGCGAGGCGGTCTGCTTCGACGTCGCCGACGGCGCGGCCACCAAGGCGGCCATCGCCGAGCTGCTCAAGAGGCACAAGTGGGTGGACGTCGTGGTGAACAACGCCGGGGTCACCGCCGACGGCATGTTCGCGATGATGCCGGAGAACGACTGGCACAAGGTCCTCTCCACCACGCTGGACGGCTTCTACCACGTGACCAAGCCTCTCCTGATGCGGATGGTCGCGCGCAAGAGGGGGTCGATCATCAACATCTCCTCGGTCTCCGGGACGCTCGGCAACCGCGGCCAGGTGAACTACTCGGCGGCCAAGGCCGGGATCATCGGCGCCAGCCGCTCGCTCGCCGCAGAGGTGGCCGGCCACGGCATCCGCGTCAACGTGGTCGCCCCCGGCTTCATCGACACCGACATGATCAAGGACGTGAAGGCCGACGAAGTCGCCAAGCACATCCCCCTCGGCCGCATCGGCAGGCCCGAGGAGGTCGCCAAGGCGGTGCGGTTCCTCGCCTCCGACGACGCCTCGTACATCACCGGCAACGTGCTGATGGTCACCGGCGGGATGGCCTAGCCGTGGCGACCGAACTGCGACGGCCTGCCAGCTTCGCGGCGAGCTGGACCTTGGGACCCAGGGACGCCGCCGGCGGCTTCGAAGCGACCGTCGTCCTCAGCGACCCCGCGCCGTTCGCGGGCCACTATCCGGGTTCGCCCCTCTTGCCCGGCAACCTGCTCATCGAGGCGCTGTTCCAGGCGGCGAGCGCGGCGCTGGGCGGCGGCTGGCGGATCGAGGAGATCGGCTCGGCGCGCTTCCAGGCTCCGCTGCTTCCCGGCGACCTCTTGAAGGCCCGGTTCACGGTGGCGGACGACGGCGCTTCGAAGGTCGTTGAGGCCGCCGCCGAGGGGCGGGCCGAGGCGGGCGCCTTCCGGCTCAGGCTGTGCCGGATGGACGCGAGCACGGCGCTTGAGGCCAGCCAGGAGCTCAAGCCCGGGATGACCTGGGTGCAGGCGGAGAGGGAAGGCAAGCCGGTCGAGCCGGCCTTCATCCGCCGGGTGTTGCCGCACCGCTTCCCGATGCTGCTGCTCGATCGCGCGGTGGTCTGCGAGGCGGCCTCGAACAAGCCGGTGCTCGTCGGCCGCAAGGCGGTCACCGTCTCCGAGCCCAGCTACTCCACGCTGGGGGCGCTCGAGACCTTCGGGTATCCGGCGAGCCTCCTGGCCGAGTCGTTCGTCCAGGCCTGCGCCATCCTCAAGGCCTCGACCGCTCCGGCGGGCGAAGCGCGGGACCCATCCAAGGTGCCGGTCATCGCCAAGCTGGCGAAGCTGAAGTTCCTGGCGGAGGCGCAGCCCGGCGACGTGCTCGAGCACCGGGTGCGGCTGGCGGCGCGGATGCCCGACGGCGCCGTGTTCTCCGGGGAGACCGTGGTGGGCGGCAAGGTGGTGCTTCAGGTCGAGCGTGTGGTCGCAGCGACGGCTCAGCTGCCTGGACGCTGAATTCGCGGGTACCTGTCCGGGGTTGCGGCCCGCTTGTGATCGGGATCACCAAATCCCCGCAACGATCTATATGCGGGGCGGTGCCAGGCACGCCGGAGGTGGCAGTCCAGTCGGCGAAATCGGGTCCCGGGCCCGTGCTGGAAAGCCGCCGACTGACGAAGACGCGGGCGGTCTACTCCGGCGGCGGCGGGGGCCGGCTGCGAACCTTGAAGCCCGCCGCCTCCAGCGCCGACTGAGCGGTCGGTGCAACCATCAGATGCAGGCGCAGGGCATTCGCCGGACAGCCGCAGGCCTCGCACACCGACATGGTCTCCGTCCGCTTTTCACGGATGGCGATTCCCGCGTTGGCGATGGCCTTGGCTGCGCACTCCACGGCGGCCTCCGGCGAGATCTTGTCGCCGAAGCAGGCATCCACCTGCTGCTTGAGGGGCGGGGGCCCGGCATCGGCCCGCGCCGCGGGAGCGCCCTGAAGAGCCGGAGGCGGCGCGTCCGGCTTCGCCGCCCTCCGGTCCGGGCACTGCACGCCCCAGGAGAAGTTCCGGAACATCCAGACGGCGGCGGGTTCGGCCGCGTCGGCGGGGGCGACGAACTGGTCGCACCCCGTCGACGCCATCAGGCCTGCCGCCGCGAGCATCCAGCGCTTCATGGAACCTCCCCTGGGAGCGGCGATTCCGACTACTCGCACTTCTCCACGGCCTTGCCGGCGCCGTCGATCTTCAGCCCCGCGGTGGCGACCTTGCCGCAGTTCTTCACCCCGACCTTCACGTCCTTGAAGGTGACGCTCTTGACCGAGCCCTTGCCCTCGGGCTGCACGTCGATGGCCGGCTTCTCCTCGTTCACCGAGGTGAAGGTGCAGTTCTCCAGCTCGAGGGTGCCATTGCCCCAGGCGGCGAGGCCCTGCCACTTCTGGCCCTCGGTCGCGTTGGCGAAGGTGATGGGCTTGTCGGCCGTGCCTTTGGCGACGAGCCTGGCGGCCGCGTTGTAGCCGATGCCGAGCGAGCCCGACTCGCTGAAGCGCAGCGCGGCGCCGGGCTCGATGGTCAGCGCCGAGATCTTGGCGCCGGCGCCGTTGAAGGCGATCTCGCCTTCGAGCTGGTACGGCGCGCCGACCGCCTTCAGCGTCACGTCCTCGCTGGTGCCCTCGGTGATCCGCACGTAGGTCAGCTTGTTGGCGGCGCCCAGGTTGTGCGCCCAGTACAGCGAGCCCGACAGAGAGGCGCCGCCGACGTCCTCGAAGGTGTTGTTGTCGAACGCGGTGAAGCGCTCCTTCGGGCTGGTGACGACGATGGCATCCCCAGGCACGTGCTTGAACGTGGTGTGGGTGATGGAGCCCAGTCCGAGCGCGTCGCCCTCGAACTTCATCGCGGCCTCCTCCTTGCTGCCGACGTACTCGAACACCGCGTAGTCGATCTGCGGGGCGCGCGCGTGGCCCCAGAAGACGATGCCTTTCCACGGGGTCGCCTTGGGGTCCTCGCCGTAGCGGGTGAAGGTGACCGGCTTCTCGGCGGTGCCGGCGATCTTCAGGTGCCCGGTGCGGTTGTAGCCGATGGCGATGACCGCCGTCTCCGACATCTGCGCGACGACGCCGGCCTCGAAGCTGAGCGAGGCGGACTTGCCCTCGGGAGCGTCGACCGTGATCTCGCCGAGGAAGCGGTAGGGGGCGGGCTGCACCGTGACCTTGACGTCCTTGTACACGGCGCCGCCGGCGACGATGACGGCCTTCTCCGGGAACTTGTTGCCGGCGCCCAGGGCCCCCACGCTCATCGTCTGCAGCGTGACCAGCTCATCGGGGTCGCCGCCGGCCTGCGAGAAGTCCAGGCCCGACAGCTCCTTCACCGCGCCCTCCTGCGGGAGGACGTTGAGCGCGGTCTTGCGGGTCTTGACCACCGCCAGGCCCTTCACCGAGACGTCCGCCGCCTCGATGAACAACGCGGCCTGGTCGCTGCCGGCGTACTCGATGGTGAGGTTCTCCAGCGTCGAGCCCTCGGCCTGGGGCCATAGCCGCACGCCGTGCCACGACCCAGCCTCCTTGCGCACCCCGACCAGCTTCACCGGCTTCTCGGCGGTGCCCTTCACGAAGAGCTTGGAGGCCTTGGTGTAGGCGACGCCGAGGTTGGCCCCGTCGGCGAACTGGATCTCCACGCCAGGCTCGACCGTCAGGTTCCAGCCGTCCACCGCGAGGTCCCCGGCGACCTTGTACGGGCTGCACTTGGCCGTGAAGGTGGTGTCCGCGGTGATGGGCTGGGAGAGATCGCTGTTGCAGCCCTCGACCGGCTTGGCGCCGCCCGAGCCCGTGCCCGTCGAGTCACCGCCCGCTTCCTTGGCGCCGCCCGGCTTCACCGTGTCTCCTGCGCCGCCCGTCTTGGTCCCGGCCTGGTCCTTCGTGTCCTTCTTGCTGCAACCCGAGAACGGCAGGGCAAAGAGCGCTGCGGCGGCGATCATCCATCCGATTCGAGCCATGGACCCCTCGTGTGGCTAGCGCCCGGCATGGGCGCGTCAGAAAGGGGCGAACCATACCTCACCGTCGGTCGGCAGGCCTCTGATCCGGCGGTCGGACGTGCGCTCCCGCTCGGTGGGGAGGGAGGGGCTTTGCGCGACCAGGGTCACGCCGACCGCCGGCGCCGAGCACCCCGCGGCGCATCCGCCTAAGCCCAAGCCGGCCCCCGAGGCCCGCTAGCCGGAAAAGCAACCGCCCGCTTCCCAGGCCGGCTGGGAAGCGGGCGCGGATCCCCGCCGATCGGGGATCACGACAACCGCCGCTGGCGCGATTGCCAGCGAAAAGGGGCCGAGTCCCGTGGCCGCAAGGTGAGGGGGAGGGGGGACCTCCTCGCGGCCGTGATGCAGGGGCTCAAGCCCGGGAAGCTGTCGGACGTGCCGTCCCGGCTACGTCTCCTGCCCTCTGTGACACCGGCACTCGCCGACTGATTGCCCCGTCGGCTCCTTGCGATCGGACCCGGGAGTCGGAAGTCATGCCGGCAGCGCCCTTCGACGAGGCGGTTCCCAGTTTCACCGTGCAGGCGCTCCGCGGCTCGAGGAGGAGGCGCCGCCGCCCGTCGGCCAATTGCGCTTGGCGCGGCCGGAGCAAGATCCCTTCGCCGCACGAGCGGCCGCTGTGTATCCTGCACTTCGACCATGGATCCGGCGGCCGCCCATTGCCCGAGCTGCGGCGCAGAGCTCCCCACTCCGGGTGCCCTGTGCGCGCGGTGCGGTCCCACCGCGGTCTCGCGCGGCAAGCGCCCGGAGGGTCTGGTCCCGAAGGCGCCCACTCCGGCCGCGCCGGGAGCCCCGTCGCAGCCCCCGGCGGCCGACGCGGGCTCCTCGCAAGAGCTGCTGGAGGAAGGCGACATCAAGGTCGGGGACTTGCTCGAAGGCAAGTGGCGCATCGAGCGCGAGCTGGGCGCCGGCGGCATGGGCACGGTGTTCTCCGCCCACGACGTCGCGCTCGACCGCAAGGTGGCCATCAAGGTCCTCAAGAGCGAGCTGTGCCGCGACGAGGAGTTCGTGGCCCGCTTCGAGCGCGAGGCCCGGGCCACCGCCAAGCTCGAGCACCCCAACGTCGTGCCGGTGCACGCGGTCGGACGCCAACAGGGCCGGCCCTTCATGGTCATGAAGCAGCTGGAGGGCGAGACGCTCGCCTGGCACCTGGAGAAGGACGGCCGGCTGACCCAGGCGCGCACGCTGGAGCTGATGCGGCAGATCTGCGCCGGGCTGGGCCACCTGCACGCCAACGGCTGCGTCCACCGCGACATCAAGGCCGGCAACATCTTCATCGGCCCCACCGGGCAGGCCACGCTGCTCGACTTCGGGGTGCTGCGCGACCGCAGCAGCCCCGGGATCACCGCGGTCGGCTCCATCGTCGGCACGCCGCGCTACATGTCGCCCGAGCAGGCCCGCGGGGCGCTGCTGATCGACCACAAGGCGGACATCTATGCGCTGGGCGTGCTGCTGTTCGAGTGCCTGACCGGCAAGGCGCCGTTCGAGTCGGAGTCGGCGCAGACCATCATCCGCATGCACGCCGAGTCGGCGCCGCCGGACGTGACCAGCGTCAAGAAGGACCTGCCCGCCGCGCTGACGCCGGTGCTGCGCAAGGCGCTGGCCAAGAAGCCCGAGGACCGCTTCGCCTCCACCGACGCCTTCCTGGGGGCACTGGAGTCGGCGCTCATCGACCCGCAGAACTTCGACCCGTCGATGGTGGCCCTGCTGCCTGCCGGGTCGGCCGTGCAGCACGCGGCGTACTCGGGAGGGTCGCGGCGCGGCTGGCTCCTGATGCTGCTCCTCGGCGCCGCGGGCGCTGCCGGCTACTACTACCGCGAGCCGCTGCTGGCGGAGGTCGACGCGCTGCGGGGCATCCAGCCCGCGCCGCCGCCGGTCGCCGACCCGGTCCCGCCCAAGCCGTCTCCGCCGGTCCCGGACAAGCCCGTGCCGGCCAGGCCCGTCGAGGTGCGCCAGCCGGTGGAGAGCCGCCGGCCGGTCGCGCCCCCGCCGTCGTCCAACAAGCTCGTGGGGACCTTGAGGATCGTGACGGTCCTCGGAGGCAGGCCCTACGCGGCCAACGTCTGGGTCGACGGGATCGATCGCGGCAAGTCGCCGGTGACCCTCAAGGACATCCCCGCGTCGGGGCACGTCGTGAAGGTGCACCGGCCCGGCTTCCAGACCAGCGAGCAGACCGTCTTCGTGACCGCGGGCGGCCTCAAGGTGCAGCGCGTCGAGCTGGTGCCGTAGCGCGAGCGCCGCTTCCTACGACTCCAGCCGCTTCACCAGCTCCGGCGGCGTGCGGAAGCACATCTCGTGCGTGTCCGCCTTGACGCAGGCGAGGATCGAGCTGCCGGTGGCGGCGCGCTTGCCGGTGGTGAGGTTGAAGACCTCGTATTCGAACTCCAGCCGGACGTGGTGCTCGACCAGCCAGGCGCTGACGCGGAACTGGTCGTCGTGGCGCAGGGGCGCGACGTGCTTGAGGTGGGTCTGCGCCACCATCAGCATCACGCCCAGCTCCTCCAGCTCGGGCACCGACAGGCGCTTGCGCCGCATGTACTCCATGCGGGCGATCTCGACGTACTTGACGTAGTGCCCGTGCCAGACGACGCGCAGCGTGTCCACGTCGTGGAAGGGGGCGCGCAGCTCGATGGAAACGGCATCGGCGGGGAGCGTCTTCACTTGGGGACCTCCCAGAAGTCGTAGAAGTTGAACCAGTTCATCTCGTTGAGCCGGCAGTAGTGCTCCAGCCGCGCGGCGTACTTCTGCACCTGCTCCGCCAGGAACTTCTCGCGGTCCTGCCGCGGCAGCTTGATCAGGTCGGCGAACGGCTCGCAGTACAGGTCGTAGCGGTTGGGCTCGCTGTAGAGCCCGAAGGCCAGGTAGACGGGGCAGTGCAGCATGCCCGCGAGCAGGAACGGCCCGGTGGGGAAGGGCGCGGGCTTTCCCAGGAAGTCCGCCAGCGCGTACTTGCCGTCCACGCCCACCCGGTCGCCCATGGTGGAGACGATCTCGCCCGCCTTCGCCCGCTCCTTGACCGTGAAGATGAAGTCGATGCTGTCCGGGGTCAGGTCGATGAGGCGCAGGTTGATGCTCGGGTTGAGCTTCTCCAGCGCCGAGTTGAGCATCCGCGCGTTGCGGAAGTAGCCCAGCACGTTGATGCGGTAGCTCTTGTCCTCGGAGAAGGTCCGCGCCGCCTCGAACGAGCCGACGTGCGCCATGACGAAGAGCGCGCCCTGCTTCTTCTCGGCCAGCGCCCGCAGGTGCTCCTCGCCGTGGGTCTCGGCCACGAAGAGGTCGTGGCGGCCCTTGGCGAAGAACAGGCGGTCCAGCGTCACCTTCGCGAAGGTCAGCACGTGGCGGTACACGGTCCAGAAGCCGATGGCCGTGCCGGGGTGCAGCTTCTCGAGGTACAGGCGCGAGGCGCGGCGCACCTGCGAGGAGAAGGCGACGTAGTAGAAGGCCAGGAAGTAGAGGAAGCCCCGCCCGGCGGTGCGGCCGAAGACCGTGCACAGGAACACCACGAAGCGGATGCCCCAGACGGCGCCGGCCTCGGCCGTGTGCATCCAGGCGGTCGGCTGCGGCGGGCCGGCCTTGGCCTTCGGCGGGGGCTGAGGCGAGGGCTGGGCCGCCGGTGGGGCCTGGGACTGGGACGGGTCTGGCTGCGCGTCGCTCATGGGGGGACGTTTTCTAACGCTTTTCGGTCAGCGGCGACACCTTGTCATCTCGGCGGGGAGCGGCCGGCCTCTTTGCCGGTCGAAGCCCTCCGGAGCGCGCTGCCGAGCGGGGCGCAGCAGGCTGTCGTACGGGCCCCGGTTGCCGTTGGTGACGATGGCGACGGCGAGCCCAAGGCCGGGGTCGGCGAAGGCCAGGGTGCAGAAGGCTCCCGCGTGCCCGAAGCAGCGCTGGGTCCCCCACCAGCCGAAGATGCAGGGGGTGACCGAGCCGAGCAGGAAGCCGCAGCCCACGCGCAGCGGGACGCGGTTGCTCTTGTCGATCGCCGAGACGTTGAGGGTCGTGTACCGCTCGAGGGTCTGCTCGGAGACCAGGCGCTTGCCCGAGCGCGTCACGACGCCCTGCGCCAGGACGTCGTAGAAGGCGGCGAGGTCGGCGGCGTCGCAGACGACCCCGGCGCCGGGGACGAAGGCGGTCACGACCTGCGGCAGGTTGTTGTCGGATTCGAAGATCGGGGTGAGGTCGGTGCCGGCGACGCGGACGGGCTTGGTGGCGAACCAGTAGGTGCGGGCGAGCCGAGACAGCTCGGCGGGATCGGCCCCGAAGTGCAGGCCGGGGATCCCGGCGGGCCCGCCGCAACGGCGGCGACGTCCCCGGCTTCTCGCTGGTCCAGGTCCTCTGGCTGCAGTGGGCGCAGCCTCCGGCTCCGAAGGGTGAAACAGCCGGTCCGACAATTGTGCAACGGCCCGTTGCACAAATGCCGTCCGTGGACGCGCCGGAGTGTCAGACCCCACTGCTACGCTTCGAGCCCTCGTCGGCGATGTTCGCCGGCTGAGCACCGAGGGGGGAGCGATGGCGGGGGCAGCAAGCCATGGTTGTGCGCTGGCAATGAAGCAGCGGGCTCAGGAGCGACAGGGACGTGGCCGGATACGAGAAGAGGCGATCTTCCCGGTGGCGCCGCCGCTCGCGCGGATGCCGCACGGCTACGCGCAGGTCCTGAAGCAGCTCAAGGAGAAGGTCGGGCAGGCGCGACTGCGCGTGGTGAGCGCAGCAAACTGCGCCATGGTGCAGCTCTACTGGGACCTCGGCCGGGTGATTCTCGAGCAGCAGCAGAAGGCGGGATGGGGCGCCAAGGTCGTCGACCGGCTCGCCGCGGACCTGCGCAAGGCGTATCCGGACATGCACGGCTTCTCGCCGCGCAACCTCAAGTACATGAGGGCGTTCGCGGCGGCCTGGCCGGATGCGGCAATTGTGCAACGGGCCGTTGCACAATTGCCCTGGCGCCACAACATCGCCCTCCTCGAGCGGCTGGCCGAGCCTGCAGCCCGAGCGTGGTACGCCGAGCAGGCGGTTCGCCAGGGCTGGTCCCACCACGTGCTCTGCCTGCAGATCGACCAGCGCGCCTTCCAGCGACAGGGAAGGGTGGCCAGCAACTTCAAGAGGGCGCTGTCGCCGGTCGAGTCCGACATGGCGGGGCAGATCTTCAAGGACCCCTACCTGTTCGACTTCCTGGGCACGGCGGACCCGCGCAGCGAGCGTGAGGTCGAGCAGGCGCTGGTCGACCACATCCAGCGATTCCTGCTCGAGCTGGGGACCGGGTTCGCCTTCGTAGGCCGTCAGGTGGCGCTGGAGGTCGACGGCCAGGAGTTCGTCATCGACCTGCTCTTCTACCACCTCACCCTGCGCTGCTACGTCGTCATCGAGCTGAAGATGGGCGCCTTCGAGCCGGCCTTCGCGGGCACGCTCAACCTCTACCTCTCCGCGGTCGACGACCTCTTGCGACACCCGGCGGACGCGCCCTCCATCGGGCTCATCCTGTGTCGCTCGAAGAGCCGGATCGTCGTCGAGTACGCGCTGCGCGGGGTGGCCAAGCCCATCGGCGTCGCCCAGTGGGAGACCCAGCTCGTCGACCAGTTGCCGAAAGGGATGCGCGGCAGCTTGCCGACGGTGGCGGAGATCGAGGCCGAGCTGGCGACCTCGGGACGGGTCCGGCCACGCCGGGCGGCCCGCAGGTCGTGAGCCCGGCTCAGCCGAGCTTCGGGGAAGGTGCACGCCGCTGCGCGATGAGCGCCTCGATGCGCGCGTGGTCGGGTTCCGCCATGCCCTGAAGCTGCGCCAGCAGCTCGCCCGTGAAGTACGTCTCCTTCTCCCGGCGCTGCGCCAGCTCCTCGCCAGCGAGTCCGTCGGGCACCGCGACCGGGTCGATCGCGTAGGTGCGGCCGAGGATCCGCTCGAAGGTCAGCCTGGCTCGTCCGAGGTGCCATTCTGAAGTCACGAGGAGCAGGCGGGTCCAGCCGCGCGGCTCGAGGATGCGGACCTTGGTGAAGTAGGCGTTCTGGAGCGTGGAGTCGGACTGGTCCTCGAGGAGAATCTGCTCAGCGGGCGCGCCCAGGGAGAGGGCGAGCTCGCGCATCGCCGCGGCCTCTACCGGCAGCTTCAGCCCCGTTCCGCGGCCCGGGCCCTTCCCGGAGAGGACCATCCAGGGCGCGGCGGGTGCGCGAAGCAGCTCGACGCCGCGAGTGACGCGATCGCGGCCGAACCGGGAGAGCGTGCCGTCCTGGGTCAAGGCGTCGCCGAGAACGACGATGGCGTCGTGCATGAGAGCCCTTCAGAACTGGCTGGAGAGGTGCAGGCCGTAGGCGGTCATGATCGAGAAGTCGAGGACGTCGCGGCCGGCCCAGATGGCGTTCCAGTGCGCGCAGAACCCGAGCTTGAAGCGCTCCGAGATGGGGCCCTGGATGCCGATCTTCCCGCCCAGCATGAAGTGGGCCTCGTTTCCGCCGGTGAAGGTCCGCGCCGCCTCGCCCGCGGCGAGCGGGACCGCGACGCCGACCCCGAAGGCGGTGAACAGGTACTTGCTGCCGATGAGGGAGAACAGGCTCGGCCTGCGCAGGCTGAGGCGGACCGAGAGGTAGCCCAGCTCGCCGTCGCCCGCCGCGATCTCGCCCCGCGATCCGCGAAAGCCGTCGACGTTGTTGCGGATGCTCACCAGGGGCATGTACGAGACGGCCAGCCCGAGGTCCCAGTAGTCGTCGCCATGCGGGTTGCCGGCGAGGTTGTAGGAGAGCTCGAGCGTGCCGGAGACCCCGGTGAAGTCCAGGCGGCAGCCCCGCTTGCGGCAGTTGTCGTTCTCGTAGCCGTAGTAGAAGTTCGCGAACTTGATGCCGGCCATGGACTCCAGCCGGAAGCGGGTGGGCGCCGCAGTGCTCGCCTCGGAGTCCGCCAGGCAGAAGCCGAGGAGGCTCAAGTCGCAGTCGCGCTTGCGCCGGGCGGTCGTATCGGGCTCGGCGCGTGCCGTGCCGAAGGCGAGCACGAAGACCGCGAGGAGCGCCCCGGCGAGCTTGCGTGGTGGAGCGAGCGTTGGGGTTCCGGCTGCCACCCCGCCATCCTACCTGGGCGGGCGTGGCGACCACGGAGTTCGTCGGGCGGGAGATAGCAGGCGAAGGCCGACGGCGGCTGGTTAGAATGAGCCCCTGCGCTCCGGCGCGGCTTCGAACCCTGAGGAGCTCATGGGCGCCCATCGACAACTGGTCCTCGAAGTCCTCGAAAAGAGCCGGGTGCAGATGGACGGCTGCACGCTGCGCAATCTCGCGGCCGAGGAGCTGGGCCACCTCGGCGACGACGCCTTCGCGGAGATCGAGTTCGTGCTCCGGTCAGAAGGTGGCAAGGGCGTCCCGAACACGTACCACGACCTCGAGCGGCGCTTCCCCGGTATCGGGGCGCTGTGGACGACCTACTTCACGATGGGTGCGGCGCGCGTCGACCAGGTCATCGCGTTCCTGCCCACGCTGAACGACGCGGTGCTGGCCTCGGCGATCCCGTATGTCGGCGTCGTCTGGAACGGCAGGGAGCCGATGGGGCAGATCCCCCCGAAGCTCATCGAGTTCCTTGCGACGCAGCTCGCCAAGTCGAAGCACTCGAGCGTGGCCGGCGCCGCCAAGTGGCTGGTGAAGCAGCGGTCGGCGAGCGCGTCGCCGAAGGAGCCGCAGGCGGACCGCAAAGCCCCAGCGAAGGCCGCGCCCCAGGCGCCGGCGGAGGAGACGGCGGCGCCCAAGGCGCCAGCGGAGCCGAAGCCAGCGCCCAAGGAGCAGGCAGCGCGCAAGGCCCAGGACCCGAAGGAGGCCGCCCGCCGGGCCATCGAGGAGATGGTGCATCGCGAGACGCGCGCCTGGGAGGCCAAGGACGCAGCGGCGCTGGTCGAGCTCTTCCATCCGGACATGGTGTGGCCCTGGCCGCCCACGCACCGCGACCACGACCCGATGAACTGGGTCGCGGGGATGGGGCGATTCAGTCGGGACCGCTGGATGAGGAATTGGCAGCAGCACTTCGCGAGCCACCAGCTCGTCCACGACAAGCGCGAGATCCGGAAGGTGGTCGTCACCGACCAGGCGGACGGCGGCTTCGCGGTCGTGGACATCGACACGCTGTGGAAGGACGCGGCGGGGCAGGAGGAGCGGTGGAGCGGGCGCGTCTGCAAGGTCTACACGCGCATGCGCGAGGGCGGGTGGAAGCTCATCATGCACACCGGGGCGCTGGCGTACCTGGGTGAAGCCTCGGCGCTGCGCGATGAATGAGCCGCCTAGCCCAGCAGCCCCGCCTCCGAGCACGCCCGCAAGAACAACCCTGCCGACCACGTGAACCGCGGCTCGCTCTTGTAGAAGAGCCGGCGCAGCGGCACCGGCGGCTCGTCTTCGTAGATCTCGAAGAAGCCGCCATCCTTGACGGCCAGCGACGCGACCGTTTCCAGGTGCCGCTTCGCCCGGGACTCGTCGCCCATCCGGCACGCCGCCAGCGCGAGCAGCGATTCCTGCCAGGGCCAGCTGCAGGTGGAGTGATAGCCACTCATGCCGGCGATCTTCATCACCCGCGGAACTGCCGCCGGGCCGAACGGATCCTCGGCGGCGGGCAGCAGTGTCCGCCTCGCGAGGAGCCGATCGCAGTGCGCGAAGATCCGCGTCGACTGCTCCCGGCTCACCAGCCCCGTGTAGACGGCCAGCAGGTTCCCGTCCGGGGAGAAGCCCGGCCTCGTCTCGCTCTCGGCAAGATGGCCTCGGGTCTCGTCCCACAGCGAAGCGCTCACGGCTCTCGCGACCTCCCGAGCCAGCTTCTCGGCGCCTTCGGCGATCTCCATCCGGCCCATGCGCCGGGCGGTGCGGGCGAACGAGTGCAGCGCCTGGAAGAAGAGTGCCTGGTTGTAGGTGGTGCGCGTGCCGCGATCGACCGTGTCCTTCCAGTCTGACCGGGGCCTTTGCACCAGCAGGCCGTCGTGGACCTGGCGCCTCACCCACCCGTGGGCCAGCTCGAGCCGCGGCCAGGCCCACTCCGCGAAGCCCGGGTTGCTCGACGCCTCGACGACCTCGGACGCGAGCCAGAGCACGAGCAGGCTCGCGTCGGGCGCCGCGCTCGCCGATGCCGCAAATCCTCCTCGGGTGCTGCGGTCGGTCTCGTCGAAGCGGGTCGGGCGGCTGCGGCCCAGGCCCAGCGAGTAGCGCAGCGCGACCCACTCCACGGAGCCGCGGCCGATCCGGCGGGGCACTCGGCCGTCCGGCGCCTGGTTCTGCAGGAGCACGCGCAGCGACGGCTCCAGGGCGCCCGCCAGCCCGATGCGCACCAGGCCCAGGCCGCCGAAGCAGGCATCGCGGGTCCACAGGGCGTCGAACTTGCCGCCGCCGGCGAGCAGCATCTCGTGCTCCTCGGCGAAGCCGGGCACGCTGGCGCGGTGCAGGTTGCCGCGCAGGGTCGTTCGGGCGAGCTCGATCGCCTGGTCGATCACTGGGCAGTACCTCGGTCGTGAAGTTCGTCCGGGGCATCCTCGCACACCGCGCGCCGCCGGCCCGAAAGCCGACAGCTCGGCGCAGCTGCAATCGGCCGCGTCGCCAAAGCCCTGGAGTGCGAGTTCACGGGTAGAATGCCCACTCACCACTGGAGGCCATGATGATCCGCTGTGCGTTACTCCCCGCGTCCTTGGCGCTGGTCGCCCTCTGCAACTGCGGTAGCCCACCGAGCGAGCCGGAATGGACCCATGACGGGACGGTCCAGGCGGCCTGCTACTACCCGGACAAGAAGGAGTGCATCGACTATCTGAAGCCCTTGCTGGACGCGAGCGAGGCGGAGTTCAAGAGCGCGTGCGCCAGCGACCTGGGGAAGTGGAATGAGGCGAGCTGCCCTGGCGGCTATCTGGGCTCCTGCCACATGACGACCTGGAACATGCACATCTACGACGAGGACCGGCTGGACAAGGCCAAGCAGGTCTGCGCCAGCATGGGGGAGTGGACCGTGCCCTGATTCGGCGAGCGGGGCGTCTCCCAGAACGAGGGTCGGCGCCGTCGCCCCGGGAACAGGGCACGCCGATCGGTTCCTTGGCTCTTGCCGCGGACGGTCACGTCCCGCGGGCTCCGCCATCGCGCACGAACAGGTAGGTGTTCACCAGGGTCGTCAGCGGCCGCTCGCCCCGGATCGCCTCGAGGTCGTTTCCGTCGAGCCAGGTCCCATGGCACTTGGGGCAGACGTCGACGCCGGCCTTCGGGTCGCGAAGGGCGACCTTGGACATCTCGATCTCGAGGCACTTCGGACAGCGCATCGGCCTCTGCTGCGCTTGCGCGAGGGAGACGGGGCGGATCTCCAGCAGCACCTCGGTCAATCGGGCCAGTTCGCCCGGCTCGAGCCAGTGGCCGTGACAGGCGGTGCATTCCGAGGCGAGCGCGGACGCCTCGCCCTGCCTGAGTTGGACGGGGGCCAAGGTGCCTGCGCAACGGGGGCAGCGGACGAGGAGACGCTCGGTCGGGGATAGGGAGAGCATGCGGGCGATGCTACCGCGAGTGTTGGTCCGAAGCACCCCGATTGGTGACCCGCACGCGGGCGTCGCCGAGATCCCCGGGACGATCTGGTCTCACGGGACGCGGGTCGGTCGCCGCGGCGGCGCGGCGGGCCCCTCGCGGCTGGGCGCGAGGACGGGCTTGTCGGCGCAGAGCAGGACCGGAACCTGCAGGGCGTAGCCGCCCTCCTCCGGCTTGCCCATCGAGCTGATCAACGCCAGGGCGCACCGGCCGCCAGGCAAGAGGAAGGTGCCGACCATCTGGACGGTGGCGGTCCGGTAGGCGACGAGCCCCGCGGTGGCGCGGGCGGTCGACCAGCTCAGCTCGACCTTGAGGTCGAAGCGCTGGATGAGCGAGTCCTGCACCGGGGCCAGCGACTGGGCGGCGATCGACCCCGCAAGCTTGACCTCGTTCGTGGCCAGCGAGGTGGGCTTCTCGAGGCCCGCGGGAGCCTTCCCGTTGGCCTCGAGCGGGGTGAGGACCGGCGCGGCCTTGGGCGCCTTGAGGTCGAAGGACCAGAGCCGGAACTCCCCGCTCTCCCCGCCGACGGACTCCCGGAGGAGGAGCTTGGAGGCCTTCGGGTCCACCCCCCAGACCTCGAAGCTGTTCGGCCCGCCCACGGTGGCGGAAGCGGGGGCGGGAAGAGCGGCGCAGAGCAGGGCCAGGCAAAGGATCGTGGGCTTGGGCATCTCGAGGCCTCCGGAGGCGTTGTTGGTCGGCGCAGGATAGCAGCCGCGCGGTGAGCGGGGAGCGGGCGCAGTGGCAACGGTGATCGACCCGAGGATTTCGGGCGGCCGGGGAAAGGGAGTTGACGCCGGGGACTGCTGGCTGCTCCGGCCACTGCCACGCCTCTCCGCACGTCGTCTGCAGGCGCCTCGGTGCGCCCCTGCCGGCGAAGCCGGTAGACTCCCGGGTGATGGGAAAACCTCGAGACTCCAACGCGAAGGCCCTGGCCGGCGCAGCCCTGCTCGCCCTGCTCGCCGGCTGCTTCAACTCGCGGGTGCCGGTCGGTGCGCAGTTGACGTGCAGCACCGACCAGGACTGCCCGCCGGGACTGGTCTGCCGCAAGGTGGCCCACCGCTGCCTCGACCCCCTCTCGCTCGACACCACGCCGCCGGCACTGGAGGGGCCGGTCGACGTCAGCCCGGCGGTGGCGCGCGCGGGGCTGCCGGTCGCCATCGCGTTCCGGACGACGGAGCCGCTGCTGGTCGACCCGACGGTGCTCGTCGGCGAGCGGCCGGCGATCGTGGACGAGGAGGGGACGGCGCGCTCGGAGCGGCGCTACCGCTTCGCGCTGGTCCCCGACGGGACCGAGCCGCAGGACCCGCCGGCCTCGGTCCGCATCACCCTGGTGGACCAGACCGGCAACGAGGCGGCCGGACTGCTCGCCGGCACCGTGCGCTTCGACTTCGCGGCCCCGGCGATCGCGGGCGAGGTGGAGGTGCAGCTGGAGGCGCCTCCCCGCAGCCTGGTCGACCCGGTGGCGAAGGCGGGGGTGGGGTCCCGGGTCAGCGTCGCGCTCGGCTTCGACGAGGCCGCGGGCGCCGAGCCGGTGGTCGAGGCCCTCTGGGCCCAGGCCGACCCCGGCGCGCCCAAGAAAGAGGAGGTGCTCTCATTCGTTCGGCGCAGCGGCGGCCCCACCTCCTACGTCTTCGAGCACGTGCTGGTCGCCTCGGCGGTGCCGCAGGGGCCCTACGTGCTGCGGGTGGCGGTGAAGGACGCCGCCGGCAACGAGGCGAGCCACACGCTCGCGGTCGGCTTCGAGGTCGACACGCTGGCCCCCGAGGCCCCGGACGTGGCGACCGAGGGCCGCGTCGTCTTCCGGCGCGAGCCGTGGGGCACCGAGGCCGGCGCCGGCGTGCCGCGCATGAGCGTGCAGGCCCTGCCCGGCGGGGTCGGGGCGGGGGACGCCCTCTACGTCTTCAGCCACGATCTGCACGGCGAGCTCGGCCACGCCGCCGCCGACGACCGGGGCGCGGTGGTTGTCGACCTGTTCTACGCGGACCTCTCTCGCGTCTACGTCCGGGCCGTCGACGGCGCCGGCAACGCCTCGCCCGAGGTGCAGGTCCGCGACCTGGAGTGGGTGGCCACCCTGGGCGGCAAGGTGGCCGGCAGCACGCGCGAGAACCCGCACCAGTTCGTCTCCCGCTCGCGGATGGGGCGCCACCTGACCGGGCAGGTCGGGCCGCTGTACGGGGCCCGGCCCCAGGGCGGCGAGGCGCTCGCGGCCGTGGACGCGTCGGCCGCGGGCGGGGTGGTGCGGCAGACCGGCGAGCCGACCTGGTCGCTGCGCGACCCCCGGGCGCGGCCGATCTTCGGGTGCAAACTGGGCTCCTACGCCCTGGGCGGCGCCCTGATGGTCCGCGACGCCGCCCGCGACCAGGTGGTCTCGCTCTCCGGCGACGGCCTGACGTGGATCTGGTCGGGGGAGGACTGGCGGCCGGTGACCACGGTGGACCCCGAGGGCGACGGCGACCCTCCGCCGCGCTGCGGCGGCTCGCTGGTCTACGACGAGCGGCGCGGCGAGGTGGTCCTGGTCGGGGGCATGGGCGCCACCGGCGAGACGTGGGTGTGGAACGGGTCGAGCTGGCGCCTGGCCTCCATCGGCGAAGGGCCCACCGCCCGCACCCACGCGGCGGTGGCCTACGACAAGGTGCGCGAGGAGGTGCTCTTCTTCGGCGGCTCGCCGGCCCTGACCGGCACCCGCCAGGACACCTGGACCTGGGACGGCGAGCGCTGGCACGAGCTCGCCCCCGCGCACGTGCCGCCCCGCCGGTACGGGGCGGGCATCGCCTGGGACCCGTCGAGCCAGGCGCTGGTGATGTTCGGAGGCCACAGCACCACCAACGGCGTCGACAGCTTCAGGGTGAACGACTTCTGGCGCTGGGACGGGACCGACTGGACGCAGATCCCTCCCGGCTCGCCGGCCGACCCCTGGCCGAGCGCGCGGTCGATGGCGACGATGCTGCTCGACCCGGCACGCGGGCACGTGGTGCTCTTCGGCGGCGGCGCCGACAAGAGCCTGGAGGCCGATCTGAAGGTCTGGGACTGGGACGGCGCGTCCTGGTCGAGCCGCACGGCGACCCCGACGCCGCTGGACTTGCGCGGGGTGCCCGAGTACGCGGCGTTCAACCTCTACCCGGGGCGGGGCGCCTCGGCGGTCTACTACGACGTGGCGCGCGACCGCGTGGTGCTCTTCGGCGGGGTCCTCGAGTACCCCTGGCCCGGGGCCGGCAGGGGCTACCTCGCCGTGGACGACCTGTGGGAGTGGGACCCGGCGGCGGGGGCCTGGACCGACCGGACGCCCCCCGACGACGCTGCGACCGGCAAGCCCCCCGCGCCGGCGCCCGGGTTCGCCGCGGCCATGGCCTACGACGAGCAGCGCCGCCGGGCAGTCCTCTTCGGCGGTTCGCGGGAGGTCGACCAGAACACCATCTACGGCCCGACCTCCGACGAGCTGTGGACCTGGGACGGCAGGGCGTGGACGCAGGTGCCGGGGGGCACGCCGCCCTGGCCCGAGAGCCGGGCCAGCCACGCGATGGCCTACGACGCCTCGCGGGGCGCGACGGTGATGTTCGGCGGCTGGGACAGCGACGGCGACACCTGGGAGCGGACCGACGCGTGGCGGCTCGGCGTGGCGGGCTCGACCCTGTCCGGCAAGCCGTGGCTGGGCGCCGCGATGTCGGCCCTGGACGTCCAGGGGGCGGTGCAGGTGGTGCGCTTCGGGGGCCTGGGGACGATCCTGTCGCCCGCGCTGGACGTGCTGGTCGTGCGCAGCGCCGACACCGCGACCTGGAGCGGCAGCAGCTGGGTCCTCGCCAGCCCGGCGACCCGGCCCGTGCCGCGGCACATGGCGGCCCTGGGGCCCGACGGCCGGGGAGGGCTCATCCTCTTCGGCGGCGAGACCTCCGCCACCAACCCCGAGGAGCTGCCGTTCAAGGGGCAGCGCCGCAACGACACCTGGCGCTGGGACGGCGCGGCCTGGACGCAGCTGCAGGGGAACGACCCCTCGCTCGCCCCGTCCGTCCGCCCGGAGGCGCGCATGGGCCACACGATGGTCTACGACAGCGACCGCGGGCGGCTGGTGCTCGCCGACGGCTACGGCACCGGTCCCATCTCCGACCTCTGGGAGTGGGACCCCGCGCGCCAGGACTGGCTGCGCCGCGTCCCCAGCAACCCCGACAGCGGCAAGGTTCCGCTGCCGGCGATGGCGCGGGCGGCCGCGTACGACAGCGGCCGCAAGCGGATGCTCTTCTTCGGCGGCCAGACGAGCACCAAGACGATCGACGAGTTCTGGGAGCTCGACGCCGGCACGGGGGAGCGCCCGGGCCACGTCTTCAGCGTCGCGCTGGGCGAGTCGGGCTTCCCCGCCGAGGCGGCGCTGACCCGGGTCCAGGCGAGGGTGGTGGCGGGAGCCCGGGCGCCGGGCAAGGACGGCGTGGAGGTGTGGGGCTGGCTGCCGGACGGCTGGCAGGTGCTCGCCAGCGACGGCACGGCGACGCCCGAGGCGCTGGCCTCGGTCTCCGGGCTGGTCGACGACCCGCCCCGGCTGGCGCGCATCGCCTTCCAGGACGGTCTGCACTTCGCCGTGGTGCCCCGGGGCACGAACGCCGCGACGCCGGCCGAGGTCGTCACCGACTACGTCGAGGCCGTCGTGCGCAGCCGGCTGCCGCCCTGACCGGCCTCGAGGAGCCGGCGCGGAGCGGGCGGGCGCAGCGAAGATTCGCGCCTTCGATGCGATGACCGCGTCCGGCTCTTGCGGTAGGCGGGTCCACGCAGTCAGTCCATCGAGTCCATCGAGTCCATCGAGTCCATTGAGTCCATGGACTCGATGGACCGCATGGACCGCATGGACTCGATGCGCCTACGGCAGCGTCAGGTTCAGCAGCAGGTCGCCCTTGCAGTAGGCGCCGGTCTCGCAGTCGAGCGTGCGCGTCTCGAACGCCGAGAGCGAGCCGGGCGCGAAGCCCTCGAAGTCGAACGCCGCGCTGACCCAGGACTCCTCGGCGCACTTGGCCGGCAGGTTGCTGTGCTGGTCCGTCGCCTCGAACCGCCTGCGCGAGAACGTCGCGGCGAGCGGGACGCCGTCGACGAGGGCCACGCCCGTGCCCTGGAAGGTCACGGTCCCCCTCGCGAGGTCCGCGGGGTCCTGCGCGACGGTCATCGCCAGGCCCGTGCTCACCGGGACCGACGGCTCGGCGCCCATCTCCTCGGTGCAGGCGGTCCGCTGGCCGTTTCCCGAGAGGACGAAGGTCCCGGAGACGTTCCGAGGCGCGAGGTCCGCGCCGCACACGGAGGTCGGGTCGACCGTCCGGCCGATGCCCCAGAGGGACTGTCCCTGGACGGTCCGGCAGTTCCCGCCGCCGTCGTAGAGCACCGCGTAGTGGCCGATCTGCTGCGGCACGCAGGAGGCGTCGGTCTGGAAGTACCAGTACTCGTGGTCGATGCAGCCCGCGGGGCAGTCGCCGCTGCCGTGCTCGAAGGCGAGCGCGAAGCCTCCGTCGGAGAGCGAGAACGCCCAGACGAAGTCGGAGGAGGTCCGGCCGAGACCGATCCCTTGCGGCACCGCCGGAGTGGCCGACTCCGCCGCCGCGATCAGCTCGGCCACGGTCCTGCCTGCGCAGGGGCCGGTCCCCGAGGTAGCGGAATCGGTGACCTGCGGTCCCGGGGCGAGGGAGTTGGCGATCGTGGAGGTGCCGGCGTCGTACGCGCCGGGGAGCCCTTCCCCCGTTGCGGCGAAGCAGCCCGAGGCCAAGACCAGCGCGAGCAGCGTGTCCAGCCGGCGGTCCATGGCGCGCCCTCCAGTGGGCAGTCTACGCCCCGCGGGGCCGAACGCCCGGAGGCGCTCACGCGCGCCGTATTGACCGTATTGACGAGGATCTCAAGGACCCGAGCCGCGCGAAGGTGCGCCTTACGCTGCCGGCCTCCCCGGTGCCGCGGGAATGCGCGTCTTCAGGGGAGTCTGCGGCGGGGCGCAGTGCACAGTGCCAGGCCGTCCCCTCGACCCGGTCTCGAGCGCGGACCTTCCCGGCGTTCGCCCGTCGGCGGGACGCTGGCTCCACGAAGTCCCTCTCGCCGCTTCGGTCAGTCGCCCAATCTCCAGCCGAAGAGCGCGAAGGCAAGGGCGACATCGCCCTGCTTCGTCGTGGCGTAGGTCACCGGGGACGAAGCCCAGGGCGCGCTGGCGGGAATGAGGTAGTCGACGTGGGGAGTCGACCAGGACTGGAGGTACTCGGAGTTCTCCGGCAGCCGCGTCGCGAGCCGCGCTTCGCTCATCATGAAGGTCGGCAGGCTGTAGTTGTAGACCGCCTCGTACCGACCGATCCAAGTCGTGCCCCGGTAGGAGCCGCCCGTCGATCTGAGGGCGGCGCTGGCGATGTCCTCAGTGGTGTAGCTGAGCGCCATGATGTCGTCCGTGTGCATGGGGACGATGAAACGCGTGCCTCCCGTGGAGAACCGAATGCTGTTCATGACCGTGGTCGCGGTCCGGGTCCGGTTGAAGGCCAGGAGGTAGTCGTCGTAGGCCTGGAAGAACTCGGGGACCCAGGTCAGGAACAGGTGGTCGGTCTCGATGAAATCGGTGAGGAAGGAGTCTTGGTCGGTGGTGTCCAGCGCCAGCACCCGGTCCTCGTCCGGGAATGCCGTGTCCCATACCTGGTACGCATCCACGCGGTAGTCGGCGGGGACGGTCGGTATCCCCGCGTGGTCCATGAGGAAGGCGGTAACGCCGAAATGGCCGAGGGTCAGTGAATCGGTCGAGGTGTAGGCGCCGGTGGCGAGATTGTAGATGCCGTACTTGCGCGAGAAAGCCTTCCCGTGCGGGGAGATCTGCGCTTCCTTCGCTTTCCTCTCGGCGCTGCCCAGGCTGGTGCCCAGGCAATCCGTGACGACGGAGGCGTCGGGAAGGGCGCCGCCCGCCTGGTAAACGACGAGGTCGGTGACGAGATCGCTGAAGCTTGCGATCTTGGCCAGCTCCGCTGCGTCGAAGAACTTGTCCAGATTGTTGGGCTTGCACGCATTGATCTTGGTCGAATAGTCCGCGATCACCGGGAAGGCCTCGAACTTCGGCGATTGCTTCAGGAAGTACATCAACAGCGGAATGTCGCCGACGTGATCGGCGTGGGAGTGGCTAGTAATCAATCCGCGGATCTTGAAATCCCTCGCGAGGAAATCCTGGATGAACTCGGCGTAGCGCCGAACCCGCGCCACGCCTGCCTCGGAGACGGAGAAATCGACGAGGCCCGAGGCGTCCTTGCTCACGTAGCCGTCGTAGAGCAGCAACTCCTTCGTCGCGCCGTCCTCCAGGACCGCGACGAAGGTGGTGCAGCCGCCCCAGTACCATCGAATCCGCTCCCCCGAGACGAACGCCGAGGCGAGGACCGGGTTGCTCGGGTCATACACGTCTGCCCTCCAGGCCTGGGCCGGGGGCTGCAAGACCGAAGCGTCGGCGATCGAAGCATCGGCGGCGGTGCCGGGACTCGCGGTGGGGTTCGGGCTGCAGGCGGCCAAGCCGAGAGCGAACAGGCACAGCAATGAGGCGGTCACGAATCGGGGCGACTCCATTTCCAGCTCCTCGGATGACCGACGGGTCGAGATGGGCGGCGGGCGATATCTACCCAAAATCCGCAAGATCCGTAAGTTGCCTCAGTCCTGCAGCCGGCCGAAGTGGAGGCGCGTCCGACGCCAGCGGCGCCGATGAAGCACGCCGCGGCCCCAACGATCATCCATCAGGTTGGCACAAAGCTTCGTCGGCACCGGGCGAGCCGGGAAGCGAGGGAGAGGGGAGGGCGCAAGTCGTAGCGCACCAAGAAGGCCAGGCCGTCCCGGTCCTTCTCGTGAAGATGCCTGGCGGCCCGCTGGCTGACGCCATCGGCGTTCGCCAGCAGCCTTCCACGGCTCTGCTCGGCCGCGCCGAGCCCGGTCGCCAATTCGCCCTGCACCGGCTGCATTCGAACCAGGTCAAGCGCGTCGGGCAGCACCGAATCCAGGTCCAGCCGCTTCGGGAGCCGCGCGGACTTCCTCGCGATCCTGCTCAGGATCTTGGCGACGCCTTCCTCCTTGGGCCTGAGCGCGTGGAAGACGAGCTTGCCGTGGGAGTCCTGGGCGAACACTCCGTCCGGGATCACGGCGTGGAAGTGGGGATAGAGCAGGAGCCTCGAGGAAAAGCACTGGGTGAGGATGACGGCGCCGTGAGGGCGTGGGGCACGCCGCCTTGACTCGTCTTCCCGCGCAACCGCGTCCGCACCGAGGGAACGAAGATCGCCCGCAGCTTCGCCAAGAGCGCCTCGTCACGGTCCAGGTGTTAGCGCAGCAGCCGCAGGTGCTCCGCTGACCCGGGGGCCTGCTACGCCCGGCGCCGGAGCGCGAGGAGGAGGAGCAACGTCAGCGGGGAGAGGGCCGATGCGCTCGCGCTGCACCCGCAGCCACTCGTCAGCTCGGTCTGCTCGGCCGAGCCGCCATCGGTCCGCGGCCCGGGCTCCGGTGAGGCGTCCGCTCCTGCGGAAGCGGCATCGGAATTCAGGGCCGCCGCCCCCGAGTCCACCTTCGAGGAGGCGGCGTCGGGCCCGGGAGTCCCGGCGTCTGCACCGGGCAGCGCGTCGTCCACCAGGTAGATGGCCGAGCCGCTCCCCTTCACGAGCGAGGGGCGCCCGCGCAGGGGCGGGGCGACGGGAAGCGCCTCCACCTCGGCCGGCGACTTGACCTGCACCGCGCCCAGATCCAGGTGCCAGTGAGTCGCGACCTCGGGGCTGGGGACGTGCCGCCGGAAGCCGCTGTCGACGACGAACACCTCGGGGTGTCCGTCGGCGCGAATCATCACCGGCGCCGCGGGAATCGGCTGCGCCGTCGGGAGCGCGTCGAGCGCGCCGTCCGAGATCGACATCAGGTCGAGGAAGGCGTCGAACTTCCAGGCCGCATAGGCCTCGGTGTTGGCGACGTGCCGCTTCACCCCCGCGGGCGGGTCGGCCGCGCAGGTCAGCGTGCGCGGGCTCGCCCCCAGCTCCGGGTTCGGGCCGCCCTGGCTGTCGATGCCGTAGGCGTGCACCTCGTGGCCCTGCCCGTCGTGGAGGCTGTAGGGGCTGGGCATCTCGTAGGCGTGGTTGCACGAGCCGATGGCGCCGCAGAGGTCGCTGCGCTCGCGGCCGGCGTTGAGCGGCTTGCCCACGGCCCCGCTGCCCGCGGGGCCGCCGAAGTACAGGTGCACGTCGATGGCCTTGCCCGGCTCGTCGGGGTCCTGCGCCCAGCCCCAGACCCGATCGCAGGCCGCGCCGTCGAGCCAGCCGCCCGGCGGCTCGTTGGCGGGTGCGCAGGTGGTGTGGCTGGTGATGTACGCGTAGGGGTCGACCGTGGTCCCGGTGTAGTAGCCGGACTCGTGGTCGCTCATCGTCAGGTGCAGGTGGGCGCCTTGGGAGCACGAGCCGGTGTTGCCGACCTGGCCGACGGTCTGGCCCATCGCGACCGAGGTCCCGACCGCGAGCGGCGACGGGCCGAGCATGTGGCAGTACGCGGAGTACATGCCGTCGCCGTGCAGCAGCTCCACGACGTTGCCCAGGCAGCCCGTCGAGGTGTTCACGCGCACCACGCCGGCCGCGACCGCGGGGATCGCGGTGCCTGCCGCCTGCGGGAAGTCCACGCCGCGGTGCGGGTTCGTCCGGCCGCAGCAGGTGGACCCCCACCCGTCGGCGAGGTCGGGGTTGGAGAAGGGGAGCCGGTAGCAGGTCTGGGCGGCGACTGGCCGCGCGAGCGCCATCGCGAGGGCGAGCGACAGCAGGGCGGGAAGACGATGGGTGCGGGCCATGGATGGAACGCTCCTCGAAGGCCCGCAGTCCGTGCGAGCGCCAGCCTGGTAACGGCGCGGGCGCGACCAATGTCGCTGCGCTTGCGCGATGGGATGGCAGCAGTGTCCGGCGAGCGACCGGGGGGAAGCAACCCGGGCGATGTGGGCAAGGTCTGGAGCGCCCAGATCTACGCACGCACGCACGCCGGGCGCGGCCTGGCAGCCCGGGACAGGCAACTCCGTCAGCGCTGCCCGCGGGAGCTCGCCGACCAGGGCCGCCTCGCCCTTCAGTCGTGGCAGCAGCGGAACCCGAGCTCGGGCAGGGTGGTCGTGGAGGCGTAGCGGCTGAGGGTGAACTGGCAGGTCAGCCCGAGCGCCGGCGTGAGGTACGAGCCGCCCTTGGCCATGTAGATGGCGAGGTTCTGGGGAGCCCCGGTGTTGCCCGTCACGGTGCTGGTCCACTCGGCGGCGTTGCCCGAGAGATCGTGCACGCCGGCGGGAGTGACGCAGGCGGCGAGCGCCGTGGCTCCGGTCGGCAAGAGGAGGTTGTCGTCGGCGCCGCCGGCGACCCCGTCGAAGTCGAGCCCGTTGCAGGTCGAGGGCTCGTAGCTCATGCCGTAGGGGTACGCGTCGGCCGCGCCGCTCTCGCAGACGGCCTGGAGCTCCGCCGCAGTGCACAGCCGCGCCCCGGTGCGGGCGCAAGCCGCCGCGGCCTCGGCCTGCGAGGCGTTGGTCCACGGCAGCACGCCGGCCAGCACGCAGCGCCGCGCCTCGTTGGTCCCTGCCGAGGTCGCGGTCGCGCCCGGGCGCGAGGCCTCGTAGCGATCGAGGTAGACGTTCAAGCCGCCCGCCGTGATGTGGACCAGGTCGTCGACGACGCCGTTGTCGACGAGGCCATCGCAGTCGTCGTCGACGCCGTTGCAGATCTCCGCGGACGGAGCGCCGGGCACCGGGTCGGGCGGGAACGAGAGATCGCAGAGGGTCCGGTTCGGATCAGCCGGGTCGCACACCTGCCTGCCCGCGTCGCGGCAGGCGCCGAGCAGCCCGTTGTCGCAGGCCGTCCCGAGCTCCGGGAACGCTTCGTCCACCTGGCCGTTGCAGTTGCCGTCGATGCCGTCGCAGCGGGCCTCGGTCAGCGCCAGCGCGCCATTGGAGTCGACCTCGACCCCGGGCCCGTAGCTGCAGCGCCACCCGCTGGCGCCCTGGCAGACCTGGTCGGCGCCGGCGCAGGGCGTCCCCGGCTTGGGCTGGCACCCGGCCGCGGGCGGCTTCTGGGCGGCGAGGACTTGCGGGTCGTCGACGACGCCGTTGCAGTCGTCATCCAGGCCGTTGCAGCTCTCCATCCGCGGCGGGTAGACCGGGCAGCGGTATTCGCACCCGTTCGCGAGGTCGCCATCGAGGTCGGCGTTGCCCGGCTGGCAGGCGAGGATCGAGCAGTGGCCGTTGCTGCACGCGGCGATGGCGTCGGCCAGCACGCAGACGTTCCCGCAGGAGCCGCAGTTGAGCGGGTCGTCCAGGACGTCGAAACCCTCGTCGACCTGGCCGTCGCAGTCGTTGTCCTTGCCGTCGCAGATCTCGAGCGTCGGCCCCTGGCCGGGGACGCAGACCAGGACCGCGCCCGAGCACGACGTCGTCCCCGGAGTGCACTCGCCCTGGCAGAACCCGCCCGGGCAGCTGGACTCGCAGGCCAGCCCGCCGCCAGGGTTGCCCTCGTCGATGAACCCGTCGCAGTCGTCGTCGACGGCGTTGCACGCCTCCACCCCCGGGGGCCAGACGGGACAGGAGTACTCGCAGCCGTCCTCGACCCGCTGGTCGAGGTCGGCGAACCCGTCGGCACAGGCGCTGATGACGCAGGCGCTCGCACCGTCGACGACTCCGCAGCCGGCGATGGCGTTGGGCAGGTCGCAGCTCTTGCCGCAGGCGCCGCAGTTCTGGGGGTCGCGCGACAGGTCGAACCCGTTGTCGATCGCTCCGTCGCAGTCGTTGTCGATCCCGTCGCAAGCCTCGACGCCGGAGCGGGTGAGGACGCACGCGTACTCGCAGCCGTCGTCGTCGCGCGCGTCGACGTTCCAGTAGCCGGGCGCGCAGTGGTCCACGGCGCAGGTCCCCGAGACGCACCTGGCGAAGGCCGCGAACAGCTCGCAGACGTGACCGCAGCTTCCGCAGTTCGCCGGGTCGTTCTCAGTGTCGGCCGTGCAGGTCGCGCTGGCGTCGACCGCCAGGGCGGCGTCCTCGCCGCCGCTCGCATCGGCGAGATTGCCGGCGTCGGCGACCGCCGCATCCAGCGGAAGCATCGAAGCGTCCGGAGCCGCCGACGCGTCGGGGGTGCTCGAGCCACCAGGCCCGCAGGCGAGCAGTCCGACGCAGACCGGGACGATCAGGAGGAGACGGGCGCTCATGACCGCACCGCCTTCCGCCGTCCCTTGGACAGCAACCTGCCGAGCAGCAGGAGCCCGAGCAGCGTCGAGGGCACGGCCTGCCCGCTCCCCGCCTGGCACGAGCAGCCAGGGGCGGACGCGCCCCCACCGCCCGCGTCTGCCGCCGCCGCAGTGCTCGCGTCATCCCGCGGCGCGGAGGCATCCATGGGGATCGTCTCGCCCGCATCCAGGCCCGGTGGGGAGGCGTCCGCCGCCGCCCCCGAGTCCTCGGGTTCGCCGGCATCCACCCCGGGCCAACCGGCATCGGGAGGCGATTCGCAGTAGCCGTCGACGCAGCGGAACTGGCCCGGGCAAGCCGCGGCGCCGGCCTCGCAGGGGACCTGGCAGGAGCCGCGGTGGCAATCCGTCCCCGCTGGGCACAGGCCCGGACCGTCGGTGACCCCGTCGCAGTCGTCGTCGAGGCCGTTGCAGGACTCGGCCGCTGCCAGCACGGCGCCCACGCAGCGGGCCGCGCCGTCGACGCACTCGCTCTTGCCGGCCTTGCAGGGCGCGTGGTCGTAGGGCGCGACCGGGGCCGAGCACTCCACGCCGATCGCGGGGTCGTTCTTGGCCACCGCGCCCGGGTTGTCCACGGTCCCGTCGCAGTCGTCGTCCGCGCCGTTGCAGATCTCCAGCCCGGCCGCGGGAGCGCACCGCAGGGCCCCGCTGGTCCCCTCGCAGATCAGCGCACCCGCGCAGAAGTCGGCGGTCACGCACGAGGACCCGATGCCCGGCACGTCGTCGGTGAGGCCGTTGCAGTCGTCGTCGACGCCGTTGCACCTCTCGGCCGTCGGGCCCGCGCCCCCGGCACAGACGATTTGCGAGCCGGCGCACGCCCAGGCGCCGAAGGTGCAGGCGCCCGTCCCGCACTTGTCTGCGAACTGGCAGCAAGGTTCGCCGGTGACGTGCCCCATCGCGTCGGCGACGTGGTCGTCGCTCACCCCGTCGCAGTCGTCGTCGAGCCCGTTGCAGGTCTCGTCGGAGGGCAGCACCGCTCCGACGCAGGCGCCCCAGGATGGGACGCCGCTGCCGGCGGCCGCGGTGCACGCCTGCAGCCCGGGGCGGCAGAGCCCGACGCCGGACGTCCCGCTCGGGCCCGAGTAGCAGGGCGCCGCCATGCCGTCGACGATGCCGTCGCAGTCGTCGTCCAGGCCGTTGCAGGCCTCGGGCTGCGGCCCGATGGCTCCGGAGCAGCCGAGCTGGCCGGCGACGCAGGAGGTGAGCCCCGGCGCGCATTCTCCCAGCGAGAGTCCGCAGGGCTGGTCGGCGTCGAGGGGGGCGTCGTCCGTCAGGCCGTTGCAGTCGTCGTCCAGCCCGTTGCAGACCTCGGGCGAAGGCGAGCAGAAGGCGCAGACGCCGCCGTCGTCGACGAGGCCGTCGCAGTCGTCGTCGAGGCCGTTGCAGACCTCGGGCGAAGCCGCGCCGCCCGGGTTGGTGATCTGGCAGACCGTGCCGTCCCCGGCGGCGTTGCACACGCGCACGCCGGTGCCGCGGCAGACCCCCGCCTTGCCGTCGTCGCAGGGCTGCCCCTTGTCGGGGAAGTCCTCGTCGACGAGCGCGTTGCAGTTGTCGTCGAGGCCGTTGCACTTCTCGTAGTTCGTGGAGCTGGCGGCGATGGTGGCGATGGCGTTGGAGAGGCCGGCCTGGTCGCTGGCGAAGAAGGCGGCCCCGGTCCCGCCCGCGGCGGCGAGGGCATTGAGCTGCGCCTGCTCCGAGGGCAGGACCGACAGGCCGATGACGTAGAGGTTGACCTGGGTCCCGGGCACGTTGCTGCGCAGGGCCGTCGCCGAAGCCACCGGGTTTCCCATGCAGCTCTCGGTCCCCCCGGAGAGCAGGATGACCGAGTACTTGCGGCAGGGGACCGCTCCGTCGCACTGGATGACCGGCTTGAGGTAGTCGGCGATGGCCTCGATGGCGCTGGCGACCGGCCGGGGCCCGCTGGCGCGCAGCTCGCAGTCGCCCCCGCCCGCGAAGTTGCAGTGATCGCCCGGGAGGGTGCTGCTGTTGAAGCTCGTCTCCAGCCCGTCGATCCACATCAAGCGCTGCTGCAGCGGCCTGCCGAACCCGGCCAGGACGTCGGCGCCGCGGCGCGGCGGGCCGCAGGAGCCCGCGTAGTTGATGCAGTCGGACTGGTTGGCCCACCCGACGTTGATGTTGGCGTTGAGGGCCGCGGGGAAGCCAGCCCCCGGGTAGATCGCCGCGAGGTTGCAGCCGGGCACCGGCGGGAAGGCGGGGGTCACGTTGTTGCGCGGGTCGTCGTAGCTGCAGCACACGCTCTGGCACTCTTGCCAGCTGGCGGTCGTGCAGCTCCGGTTGAGCGCGACGTCCTGGTGGTAGCGCGCCAGCGCGAAGTCGAGGTGCGGGAACGCCGCCAGGACGTTGTTGAGCGCGTTCTTGGCGATGAAGAGGCGGGAGTTGTTGCCGTCGACCACATCGCTGTCGCTGGAGGTGTCGCAGCCCAGGTGCCCCACCGAGCCGTCGCCGAAGGTGGGGTTGCCCGCCGGGTCCAGGAGCATCGAGACCGAGGTGTCGACGAGGACCACGAAGCGCGGGCGGGTGTCGGTGACCGTCCCTTGGCAGGTGCCCGGGTCCACCGGGCACTGCTGGGGGACGCCGTTGACGCAGGAAGGCATCGAAGCGCCACCGCAGTCGAGGGGCGGCAGCCCGTCGTCGATCGAGCCGTTGAAGTCGTTGTCCCAGCCGTCGCAGATCTCTCCGACGTAGGCGCCGTCGATCTGCAGCTCGCCCGCCCCGCCTCCGGCCTCGCCGCTGCAGATGGGGCAGACCCCGCCGAAGCCGCCCTTCACCTGGAAGGTGGCCAGCGGGCTGATGCTCGAGACGCGCGAGAGCACGCGCACCTCGCCGCCGCCTCCGCCGCCGCCGCAGTCGTCGCAGGTGCCGGAGTTCTGGGAACCCTTGCACTCGCTCTCGTCGTAGGAGACATCGACGGGCGTGCACTGGTTGGAGGCGTCGGCGCAGACGTTTCCGAAGCTTCCCCCGAGCGCCTTGCAGGTCTGGCCGAGCGCGGCGAGGCACTGGAGGTTGGTGGTGCAGGGCGTGCAGTTGCAAGGCGAGCAGCGGCCGGAGACGCAGCTCTGTCCCGCTCCACAATCGGCCGCCGTCGCGCAGAGCAGGCACTTGGGCTGCTCGTCGCCGCCGCGGCCGCCGGAGGCGCTGATGCGCGCGGTCGAGCCGATGGTGACGCTGTCGCCGATCAGCAGGACGCTGCCGCCGGCGCCGCCGCCGCCCGAGTCGTTTCCGTTTCCGCAGCCGCGCGCGCCGTCGGCGTTGACGACTCCGTTGACCGTGAGCTGGCCAGTCTGAGCGGCGTTGGACACCATCAGCACGATCCGGCCGCCGCCGGCGCCGCCGGACAGGGCGTTGGTCGTTCCGGCCCACGCGGTGAAGCCGTCGCCGTCGCGGCACCCCTTGTCGCCCCCCGCGGCCCCGAATTCGACCGACCACGGAGAGTGCTGGAAGGACTGCCCGGCGACGGTGGGCAGCCCGTCGCGGGTGCGGCAGTCCGCGTAGCTCGCGCAGGCCGAGCCGCTGACGGTGTCGCCGCAGTCCTCCTCGAAGCCGTAGGGGAACGAGGGCGGGCTGTCCGTGGTCCCGCGGCCGCCGGAGCCGAGGTGCGCCCCGCCGCCGGCCGAATCCCTCACCGCGCAACCGCCACGCCCACCCGCGGCGGGGTAGGTGGCCGGTCCGCTGCCGTCACGGCACAGTTGCGCCGGGTATCCGCCGCCCTTGGCCACGATCATGCTCGTCGCGTCGACGCTGATGGTGTCCGCCTTCAGCACCAGGTTTCCCTTGTTGACGCGATCGAGCCCGTCGAACGGCGTCACGTAGAGCCGAGCACCGTTGACGAGCGTGACGGTGCTGTAGGTCTGAACGCCCCCCAACGTCATCGTCTTGGGACCGCTTGCTCCCGTGCCGTCGAGCACGAGCGGCGCGGCGGGAGCGCTGGTGGGGAGCAGCAGTGCGAAGAGGAGGAAAGAAGCGACCGACGACGGCCGAGCCCGATGCATGAAGTCTCCGATGGTGGGGTTCGCAAGCTACCATCCGCACCCTCCGATCGGCTGCTTCTGTTTGCGCTAGCGGAGCGGACACAAGGCTCGACGGGAGTCCCCAGGTAGGTAGACTCACCGTGAAGAGAACTCGTCCGCTCGACCAAGTGACCGTTCACGCTGTCTCGGGGGGCTTCAAATGAGCTGTCGGTCCTATCGCGTTGGCCTTGCCCTCGCTGCCATTGGCCTCTTGGCAAGCTGCGGTGCCCCCGACCCGGGGAAGAAGTGCCAGGAGGATTCCTGCAGCCGCCACGGGACCTGCGACGACTCCCTGGGGCAGCTGGGCTGCGAGTGCGACCCGGGTTACGGCGGCGCGGCCTGCACGGATTGCGCGCCGGGCTATCGGGACTACGGCGACGGCGCCTGCCAGCTTGGCGACCCCTGCGCGACGAACACGAGCTGTGCCGGGCAGCACCGCGCCTGCGCGAACCAGCAAGGCACGGCAGCGTGCGGCGCGTGCGTCGCCGGGCATCACGAGGAGAGCGGAAGCTGCGTCGCTGACCAGACTTGCCTGGACAGCAGCTGCAATCACCACGGGCAGTGCGAGGACGCCACCGGCGTCGTGACCTGCCTCTGCGAGCTCGAGTACGCGGATGCCCACTGCGGCCAGTGCGCCACCGGGTTCCTCCACTGGCCGCCGAGCGACGCGGCCTGCGTGGACGACCCGTGCCAGCCGGACCCCTGCACCATGGCTCACGCCGCCCCGGCTGGCTGCGCCCCGACCGATGTCTCCAGCTACGCTTGCACCTGCGAGGACGGGTACTCCTGGAGCGACGGCGCCTGCGTCCTTTCCTGTACCGATCTGGACGGCGACGGCTTCGGCCTGGGGGCTGCCTGCCTTGGTCCGGACTGCAAAGACGACGACGCGCTCGTCCACCCGGGAGCAACCGAGGCCTGCAACGGCGCGGACGACGACTGCAATCCCGCCACGGCTGACGGCTCCGGCGATCCACTCGTCGGCACCGACTGCGACGGAAGCGACAGCGATCTGTGCAAGGAGGGGAAGTGGTTCTGCTCGTCCGGGACGCTCCAGTGCAGCGACGCCTCCGACAGCAACCCGGACGTCTGCAACGGTCTGGACGACGACTGCAATCCCGCCACGGCTGACGGCTCTGGCGATCCACTGGTTGGCACCAGTTGCGACGGAATCGACAGCGATCTCTGCCAGGAGGGAACGTGGTTCTGCTCGTCCGGGACGCTCCAGTGCAGCGATGTCTCCGCCAACAACCCGGACCTCTGCAATGGCCTGGACGACGACTGCAATCCCGCCACGGCTGACGGCTCCGGCGATCCCCTGGTCGGCACCAGTTGCGACGGAAGCGACAGCGATCTCTGCCAGGAGGGAACGTGGTTCTGCTCGTCCGGGACGCTCCAGTGCAGCGACCTCTCCGGCGACACTTTGGAGGTCTGCGGAGACGGCCTGGACAACGACTGCAATGGCCTTACAGACGACGGGTGCTAATCCGCGGATCGGAGGCTCACCCGCCGGCCTTGCGCATCCAGCTGCGGCTGCGCCACCCGGCGCGGGACGGGGTGCAGGCGGCGGTGGCCTTCGCGCCACGCCAGTTCCTCTCTCGCCCGGCCGCCATCGTCCCTCCCGCGCGCGCCCACCTCATCCGCTGCCGCGGGGGGCTTCGCCGGGACGGCCCGCCAGGCCCGCTGCCCGGCCCAGTCCGGCGGCCACGGAGGTGAAGGCGTCCGCCTCGCAGATGCGCGACTCCCCGAATCGCTCGACGAACATCCGTCGCACCGAGGGCACCCGCGAGGTGCCTCCGGTCAGGAAGACCGCATCGGGCGTGACCCCGCCGGCCTGGGAGAGCACCCGATCCACCGCCTCCCCGAGCTCCTGCCGCAGCGGTTGGGTCCAGGCATCGAAATCCTCGCGCTTCACCCTCTCCTCGAAGTCGATGCCGCTCTGGTGGAAGGCGACGGTCGCCGATGTCGCGGAGCTCAGCGTCCGCTTGGCGGCTTCCACCGCCCGGTAGAGGTGGAAGCCCAGGTTCTCCTCCGCCAACGTGATGAGGTTCTGGACTGCCTCGGGGGCGTCCGAGCTCTTGAGGACCCTCTCGAGGAACGTCATGGTCGAGCGCTCGCACAGCAGCGAGAGCTCGTGCCACGCCAGCAGCTTGCGGGTGATCCAGACCGGAATGGGCTGGCGAAAGGTCAGGCTCTTGAAGGTGGAGCGGTGCCCGAAGAGCGGCATCAGGCGGTGCTCCACGATGGCCGCGTCGAAGCGGTCCCCGCCGACCCGAAGACCGGTGGAGGCCAGGACGTCTCCGCGGCGGTCGGGGTGGTCCCGCCGGGAGGGCCCCAGCCGCATCAGCGTGAAGTCGCTCGTGCCGGCGCCGAAGTCCGCGACCAGCACCAGGGTGTCGCGGGTGAGCGAGGCCTCGAACTCGAGCGCCGCCGCGAAGGGCTCGATGATCAACTCGGGTCTGGGGAAGCCGGCACACTCCGCGGCCCGCAGGAGGCGCCCGGAGGCGAGCGCGTCCTCCTCGGGATCCGGGGAGAAGACCGCGGGCCGGCCCAACACCAGGCGGGTGACCTTGTCGCCGCAGGCGCGCTCGATGCGCTCGCGGACCGGCCGCAGGATCTCCGCGACGAGCCTCTCCAGGGTCCAGGGCTGCCGGCGGATCTCCGTGACGCGGAAGAGCGGCGAGGAGAGGAAGGTCTTTACCGAGAGCAGCAGCCGCCCTCCGCCCTCGCCGAGGTAGCGAGAGATGGCGGGAGCCCCGGCGAGGATTTCCGTGCACTCGCCCGGGAAGAAGAGGACGCTCCGAAGCAGTCGGGGATCCTCGGCCTCGGGATCCACCTCGAAGATGCGCGCCGGGCCCTCCCGGTCGGCCGGCGCGAGCGCGATGGTGGTGTTCGAAGTCCCGAAGTCGATTCCTACCGCGATGCCTGACATGACCCGCCTCGCCCTCCACCCCGTGGTTTCGCGGCGTGATGAAGAACCGTGAAGTCGCCGCCGGGTCAATGGCGGAGTGAACCCGGAGCGCCGCCTGGCCCCTCGAGGCGCCGTGCGTTGCGGCCGTGGACCGGCTCGACGTCCGGGGTCGACGAGCCCGCCTCGCGGCTCTGGAGCCACCCTGGCGCGGGCGTGCGAAGCGCAGTGACAGCCAAGCTGTTGCCGCCCTCGAGGCGCCCAAAGCGGTGGCCGAATGGGCGGTCGGCGCGCTGAACATCTGCATGGCTGGAGTTCCCTACTTCAGACGCAAGCTCCCTTGCTTTGCACACTCGCGGGCTCCGGACGCGACCCGGAGCGCTTGGACAAAATCCGGCCCAGATAGAGGTTACCAATCTGAGATCGCGGGCCTTCCGCAGCGCTCGCCGGCTGGTCGACCGGTCACGCCGCCAGGGTCCTGGCGGAGGTTCCATGCCGTCCTCCAACCCGAGGATGCACAGCCGGAAGGCCAGCGCCCGCCGGGACGGTCCCGATGCCAGGCAGGGCTTGCCGAAAGCGCCCTCGGGAATCCAGGGGCTCGACGAGATAACGGGTGGCGGCCTGCCGCGCGGGCGCCCGACGCTGGTCTGCGGCGGCCCCGGGTGCGGCAAGACGCTCTTCGCCATGGAATTCCTCGTGCGCGGGGCGGTCGAGTATGGCGAGCCGGGCGTCTTCATGGCGTTCGAGGAGACCGAGGAGGAGCTGGCGGCCAACGTGGTGTCGCTGGGCTTCGACCTCGAGAAGCTCGAGGCGCGGAAGAAGCTTGCGATCGACTTCGTGCGCGTCGAGCGCAGCGAGATCGAGGAGACGGGCGAGTACGACCTCGAGGGGCTCTTCGTCCGGCTCCAGCACGCGATCGAGACCGTGGGCGCCAAGCGCGTGGTCCTCGACACCATCGAGTCGCTGTTCGCCGGCCTCCCCAATCCGCTGGTGCTCCGCTCCGAGCTGCGGCGGCTGTTCCGCTGGCTCAAGGACCACGGCATGACCGTGGTCCTGACCGGGGAGAAGGGGGAGGGGACGCTCACCCGGCAAGGACTCGAGGAATATGTCTCGGACTGCGTGATCTTCCTCGACCATCGCGTCACTGAGCAGGCGTCCACCCGGCGCCTCAGGATCGTGAAGTACCGGGGCTCGCTCCACGGGACCAACGAGTATCCGTTCCTCATCGACGAGACCGGCTTCTCGATCTTCCCGGTCACCTCGCTGGGGCTGAACCACAAGGCGACGAGCCAGCGCATCTCCTCGGGCATCCCGCGGCTGGACGAGATGCTCGGCGGCCAGGGCTACTTCAAGGGCAGCACCGTCCTCGCCTCCGGCAGTGCCGGCACGGGCAAGACCAGCCTCGCCGCGCTGCTGGCATCGGCCGCCTGCGAGCGGGGCGAGAGGTGCCTGTACTTCGCCTTCGAGGAGTCGACCGACCAGCTCGTCCGAAACATGCGCTCGATCGGCGTCCGCCTCGATCAATACCTCGAGAGCGGGCTGCTCCAGGTGCTCCCCTCGCGGCCGACGGTCCATGGGCTCGAGGCGCACCTCGCCTCGATGCACAAGGCCGTCGGCGCCTTCCAGCCGGACATCGTCCTCGTCGACCCCATCACCAATCTGATCTCGGTCGGCACCAACCCCGAGACGACGTCGATGCTCTCCCGCCTCGTCGACTTCCTGAAGATGCGCGGCACCACCACGTTCTTCACCAGCCTGACCGCGGGCGGGAGCGACCTGGAGCAGAGCGAGGTGGGCATCTCCTCGACGGTCGACACCTGGCTGCTGCTGCAGGTCGTGCGCAACGGCGGGGAGCGCAACCGCACCCTCACCATCATCAAGTCGCGCGGCATGGCCCACTCCAACCAGGCCAGCGAGTACAGGCTGAGCGACGCGGGCCTGGAGCTGCTCGACACCTACCTCGGCCCGACGGGGGTCGTCACCGGTTCGGCCAGGCTCGCCAAGGAGGCCGAGGACGAGGCCGCCCTGGCGGCCGGCAACCAGGACATCGCCCTCCGCGAGCAGGAACGGGAGCGCCGCCGCAAGGCGCTCGAACGGCAGATCGCCCAGCTCCGCGAGCAGTTCGAGGCCGAAGACGCGGGCCTGCAGCGGAGCATCCAGGAGGCGGCTCGCCACCGCGACCGGCTCGTGGTCGAGCGGGCGGCGATGGGCCGGAGCCGGCAGGCCTTCACGGGCTTCGGAGATGGCCGCGGACCGCCGCGGAAGGAGCGTCGCCGATGAGGCGGGGCACGGCAGGCAAGGAGAAGCGCTCTCCCAAGGCGGAAGCCCAGTGGGAGCTTCGCCTGTACATCGCCGGTCAGACCCAGAAGAGCGTGACGGCGCTCGCCAACCTGACGCGGATTTGCGAGGAGCACGTCAAGGGGAAGTACCGGATCGAGGTGATCGACCTCCTGAAGAACCCCCGGCTCGCCCGCGGCGACCAGATCCTCGCGCTCCCCACGCTGGTACGGAAGCTGCCGCAGCCCATCAAGAAGATCATCGGAGACCTCTCGAACGAGGAGCGGGTGCTGGTCGGCCTGGACCTGCGGCCGCTGGAGGCGACCGGAACATGAGCCAACGAGGCACCAAGGTCCCTCGGCCCAAGGCGGCCGGCCCACCCCGGTCCCCCACGCTCCCGGCCGTCGCGAAGAGGGACAGCGACGAGAGCAAGCGCCAGCTCGAGAAGGCCGCCGTCGACCAGCGCCCCCGGCGCTTCCTGCTCAAGCTGTACGTCACCGGCACCACGCCGGCCTCGGTCCGCGCCATCCAACGGGTGCGCAGCGTCTGCGAGGAGCACCTCCAGGGTCGCTACGACCTCGAGGTCGTCGACATCTACCAGAAGCCCTCCCTGGCCAAGGACGAGCAGATCATCGCCACGCCGACGCTGATCAAGGTGCTCCCGGCGCCCCTGAGACGCTTCATCGGCGACCTGACCAAGGCCGAGAAGGTGCTGTTCGGCCTGGACCTGCGTGAGCTGACCTGATGCCCGGCAAGTCTCCCAAGGGCCTTCGCGCTGAGCACGAGCGCCTGACCCGCGAGGTGGAGACGCTGCGCCTCCGGTTGGACGAGGCGGAGCAGGCGCTCGAGGCGATCCGCACCGGTGCGGCCGAGTCGCTCATCGTCGAAGGGCCGAACGGCCCGCGCATCTTCTCGCTCGAGGGCGCCGACCACTCCTACCGGGTGCTCGTCGAGGCGATGAACGAAGGGGCTGCGACGCTCGGCGACGACGGGACGATCCTCTACTGCAACACCCGCTTCGCCCGCATGCTCGACACCGAGCTCCAGCGAGTCATGGGGAGCGCCATCCAGTCGTTCTTGCCCGAGCGTTCCCGCGAGGCCTTCGAAGCGATGGTGCGCGAGGCCAACGGGGGCGAGAGCCGAGGAGAGGTGGGGCTGCTCAGCCAGAGCGGGCAGGCGGTGCCCGCCTACCTGTCGGTGAGCGTCATCCACGGAGACACCACCCGCCGGCTCTGCCTGGTCGCGGCCGACCTTCGCGCCCAGAAGCGCACCGAGGAGATCCTGGCGGCAGAGCGGCTGGCGCGTTCGGTGCTCGACCAGGCCGCCGAGGCCATCGTGGTGTGCGACGAGCAGGGGCGCATCATCCGTGCGAGCAGCACAGCGACCCAGCTCTGCGGCCGCAACCCGCTGCGCGCACCGTTCGGCGCGGCGTTTCCGTTGAAGCTCGAACTTGCGCACGCCCCCGGCTCCGATGGCGACCTGGCGAGCCACGCCCTGCGCGGCCTGGTCCTGAAGTCGGCACCGGCTCGGCTCGAGTACGGCGACGGCTCGCTCGCCCACCTCGTCGTCAGCGCGGCGCCGTTGACCAGCGGCGACAACCGGACCATCGGCTGCGTCATCACCATGACCGACGTCAGCGAGCGGCGGCGGGCCGAGGAGGCCTTGCGCCAGAGCGAGGAGGGCTTCCGGTCGATCGCCAATGCCATCCCCCAGCTTGCCTGGGTCGCGAGGCCCGATGGCTTCATCTACTGGTACAACCAGCGCTGGTACCAATTCACCGGGATGACCCCGGAGCAGCTGGCGGGCTGGGGATGGCAGCGCCTCCACGACCCCGAGGTGCTGCCCAAGGTGCTCGAGAGGTGGAAGGCGTCGATCGCCAGCGGCGAGCCGTTCGAGATGGAGTTCCCGCTGCGTGGCGCCGACGGGCGCTTCCGGCGCTTCCTCACCCGGGTGCTGCCGCTCCGGGCCCAGGATGGCTCCGTCCTGCAGTGGTTCGGGACCAACACCGACATCACCGATCTCGCCGAGGCGCAGGCGGCGCTGCAGCGAGCCAACGAGCAGCTGGTCGAGGTCGACCGGCGCAAGAACGAGTTCCTGGCAACGCTCTCTCACGAACTGCGCAACCCGCTCGCGCCGATCAAGAACAGCATCTACGTCCTCGAACGTGCGGAGCCCGGAGGCGACCAGGCGAGGCGGGCTCAGGCCGTGATCGACCGGCAGGTGAGTCAGCTCGCCCGGCTCGTCGACGACCTCCTCGACGTCACCCGGATCTCCCGCAACAAGGTCCATCTCAAGTACGAGAAGATCGACCTCAACGAGATCGTCCGCAGGACGGTCGAGGACCACCGCTCCCTCTTCGACCAGGCCGGGATCCGCCTGGAGGCGACCTTCGCGCCCAACCCGGTGATCGTGAGCGCCGACTGGGCGCGTCTCGCCCAGGCGATCGGGAACCTGCTCGCCAACGCCGCCAAGTTCACCCCCAAGGGCGGCACCACGCAGGTCGAGGTCGCTCGAGATGGCGCGAGGCGGCTGGCGATGGTCCGGGTGGCGGACACGGGCGCAGGCATGTCCGGGGAGACTCTGGCCCGCCTGTTCCAGCCCTTCGCTCAGGCGGACCGGACGCTGGACCGCAGCAAGGGCGGGCTGGGCCTTGGCCTGGCGCTCGTGAAGGGCCTCGTCGAGATGCACTGCGGCGAGGTGACCGCCCACAGCCTGGGGCACGGCCAGGGCTCCGAATTCCGGGTCTGGCTGCCGCTCGACGCATCCGCCGCGGTGGCTGCCCCCGTCGGCCCGGCCGAGAGGCGGCGCCCGCGGCGCCTGCTCATCATCGAGGACAACGTCGATTCCGCGGACAGCTTGCGCGAGGTCCTCACGCTCGAGGGCCACTTGGTCGAGGTGGCCTACAGCGGCCCGGAGGGGCTGGAGAGGGCCCGGCTGTTCAAGCCCGACCTCGTGCTCTGCGACATCGGGCTCCCGGAGATGGACGGGTACCAAGTCGCCCGCGCCTTCCGAGCCGATGAGGCGCTCAAGGCAATGCACCTCGTGGCCTTGTCCGGCTACGCCATGCCGGAGGACCTCGACCGGGCGGCCCAGTCCGGTTTCGAGCGGCACCTGGCCAAGCCGCCGAGCCCCGAGAAGATCGAGGAGACGCTCCATGGGCTGCTGGGGTAGGGCCTTTCGCCCACCGGCGCACGTGCGGCGCCGACCCGCTGCGGCACGGCGTGGTTGACGCCTGCTGGATGGGCTCGGTGCTCAGCGGTCCCAGCAGTGGCCACGCTGGTCGTTGATGGAGACCCAGAAGCGGGTGTCGGCAGGCACCGCGCCGAACGCGTGGAACGCCCAGCCGCCCGCCGACAGGCGGTCCCTGGGCCACGAGGGGCCGTTGGCGTTCTGCGCGTCCATGCCCTCGAAGTACTTGCCGTCGTGGAACTCGGCCATGCGGTAGCCCTTGCCCAGCGCCTGCTCGCACAGCGCGTTGGCCGCGGCCAGGCTCGTCAGCGACGTCCCGGCCACCGGCGGCGTGACCCCCAGCCGTCCCTCGGCCCATCCCTCGTAGTACTCCTTGGGCATGGAGTGCTCCGAGGAGGTCACGGTGTAGGGAGGCCGCGGCGACCCGTCGGGCTTGAGGCAGAGGACGGGGCGGCGCTCGGTGCAGAGCGTGTCGCCGTCGCTGGGGTTGCAGGCCTGGGCGCCCTCGGGCTTGGGCTGGCCGTGGCAGGTCACCAGGACGGTCTTGAAGTGGTCGTTCTGCGACGCCTTGGCGAAGGTGAGGCCGCGGCGCGGGCCCTGCCGCTTCTGCTTCGCGGGAGCCGCCTGGGGCGCCGTCTGCGGGGGCGGCTGGACGGGCTGCTGGGGCGGGGCCACGGGCCCGAATGCGAGGAGCAGCGCCGCGAGCGTCAGGAGACCGTTCATTGGATTGCCTCGTTGAGGTGCCAGCGACATCCAACGCCCCAGCGGCCCGGAAGATCCAGCTCCGGCTGCTACTCGGCCGCCGGCCGC
>DASXVQ010000196.1:0-81553 GCA_036504155.1 Myxococcales bacterium | reverse complement strand
GTTCGAGGAGGCGGCGAACAGCGCGCGCAGGTTCTGGCCGAAGATGGTGATGACGGCGATGGCGGCGATCGCGATGAGGGCCACGATGATGATGTACTCGGTCATGCCCTGGCCGGACTCGCTGCGGATGAGGGAGTTCATTCGGGTCATCATGGCGTTTCTCCTCGCTTGCTTCGTTTGGTACCAGGTGCCGCCCCATGCGGCATCGTTCTGAAGGGATTCTCGCCAAGGGCGGCTCCCCGGACCATCGGTCAACGGGCTGGGGGCATCGGTCAACGGGCGGATTCGGACAAGCTCCGGAAAAAAGGGCGAAAAAAGAAAGGGCAGGCCGCGAGGCCCGCCCTGTCCGCCAACCGTGTTCGAAAGCCGACCCCGTCAGTCTTCCTTGCCCCTCACCTTCGCCCAGGTATCGCGCAGCGAGACGATGCGGTTGAACACCAGCGCGCCGGGCTTGGAGTCCTTGGGGTCGGCGCGGAAGTAGCCGGTGCGCTCGAACTGCACGCGCCGCTCGGGGTCGGCGTTCGCCAGGCTCGGCTCGGCCATGGCGCCCTTGAGGACCTCCAGCGAGTTCGGGTTCAGCTCGGCCTTCCAGTCCTTCACCTTGGCGCTGCCGGGGTTCTCCACGTTGAAAAGCCGGTCGATGAGCCGCACCTCGACCGGGACCGCGTGCTTGACGCTCACCCAGTGGATGGTGCCCTTGACCTTGCGGCCGTCCGGCGAGGTGCCGCCCTTGGTCGCGGGATCGTAGGTGCAGTGCAGCTCGGTGACCTCGCCCGCCTCGTTCTTCACGAAGCTGTTGCACTTGAGGAAGTAGCCCCAGCGCAGCCGCACCTCGCGCCCCGGCCCCAGGCGGAAGAACTTGTTGGGCGGGTTCTCCATGAAGTCTTCGCGCTCGATGTAGATCTCGCGGGTGAACGGGACCTTGCGGCTGCCCAGCTCCGGCTTCTGCTGGTGGAACGGGCAGTCCAGCTCCTCGACCTGGCCCTCGGGGATGTTGTCGATGACCACCTTCAAGGGCCGCAGCACGCACATCACCCGCTGCGCCTTGGGGTCGAGGTCGTCGCGCACCGCGTTCTCCAGCAGCGTCACGTCCACGGTGCTCTCGCGCTTGGCGACGCCGATGCGCTCGGCGAAGGCGCGCATGGCCTCGGGGGTGAAGCCGCGGCGGCGGATGCCGGCCAGGGTCGGCATGCGCGGGTCGTCCCAGCCGGCGACGTCCTTGTCGTTGACCAGCTGCAGGAGCTTGCGCTTGCTCATGACGGTGTAGGTCAGGTTGAGGCGCGCGAACTCGATCTGCTGCGGGTGGTGCGGGATGCCGACGTTCTCGATGTACCAGTCGTAGAGCGGGCGGTGGTTCTCGAACTCCAGGGTGCAAATGGAGTGGGTGATCTTCTCGATGGCGTCCGACTGCCCGTGGGCCCAGTCGTAGATGGGGTAGATGCACCACTTGTTGCCGGTGCGCGGGTGCTCCTCGCGGCGGATGCGGTACATGACCGGGTCGCGGAAGTTCACGTTCGGCGAGGCCATGTCGATCTTGGCGCGCAGCACCTTGGAGCCGTCGGGGAACTCGCCCTTGCGCATGCGCTCGAAGAGGTCGAGGTTCTCCTCGGCCGAGCGGTTGCGGAACGGGCTCTCCCGACCGGCCTCGGTGAGCGTGCCGCGGTTGGCGCTGATCTGGTCGGCGGTCTGCTCGTCGACGTAGGCCAGGCCCTTCCCGATGAGCACCTTGGCCCACTCGAAGAGCTGCTCGAAGTAGTCGGAGGCGTAGTAGAGGTGCGTTCCCCAGTCGAAGCCGAGCCACTTCACGTCGGTCTTGATGGACTCGATGTACTCCATCTCCTCCTTCTCCGGGTTGGTGTCGTCGAAGCGGAGGTGGCAGCGGCCCTTGTAGTCGCGCGCCAGGCCGAAGTTCAGGTGGATGGACTTGGCGTGCCCGATGTGGAGGTAGCCGTTGGGCTCGGGAGGGAAGCGGGTGACCACCTGCCCGCCGTTCTTCCCGTTCTTGATGTCCTCTTCGACGATCTGGCGGATGAAGTTGAGCGACGGCTCGGCCGGCTTGTCGGAAGCGGGCTTGGCGGGGGTCGGGTCGGCGGCCATGAGGGTGTCTCCGTGATGAGTCAAAGCGCGTTCCTATAACTCCCGGACGCGGATCTTCCAAGGACGGCAGAGGCTTGGAGGCCAAGTGCCGTCGGCTGCAGGCGCGGAGGCCTGCCTCCACTGAACTTTGCTGCCTCTGCCAATGAAAGGGACGGCGCAGGCGTCCAGCAGAGGCAGGCCTCCGCGCCTGCCCTTCTACTTCCGCTCGTCCGCGTCGCAGGAGCTGGCGACGTCATGGCAGCGTTTCTCGCAGCTGTTGCGCGTGTCGTTGGTGAAGCTCGTGCCGAGCGAGCGGTCGTCGAAGACGGGACCGCGGTCCGGAGGGCAGCCGTCCAGGCAGGAGTTGGCGGCCTCGCGGCAGCGGGTCGAGACCGTGATGGGGATGCAGGCGCCGAGGGCGGCGAGGACGCACAGGAGCAGCAGCGTTCGCATCGACTCATCCCTCCGGCCTTGGGCCCGGCCCTGCACCCGTCGAGCGACGACCGACACGCTTCCGCTCACGAAGCCGTGCGTGTGCGAGACGGCGTCCTTCTTGCTGTGAAGAGGCAAAGGCTTGCCAGCGCCCCGGAAGCCCGACCATCATCCCATCTTCCAAGGGAGGACCCATTCATGAAGCAGAACCCCGTGATTCTCGGCCTCGTCGCCGCGCTCGCCATCGCCGCGCCGGGACTGGCCCGCGCCGCGGAACCCGCCGCCGCCGACCCGAAGCCCGCCGCCGACGTGAAGCCGGCCGATCCCGCGCCCGCCGCCGCAGCCGACGCGAAGCCCGCCGCAGATGCCAAGCCCGCGGATGCGAAGCCCGCGGACGCCAAGCCTGCCGCCGCCGCCGCCGCCAAGGTCGACGCGACGAGCCCGGTGGGCAAGTGGAAGACCGTCGACGACTCGAGCGGCAAGGCCAAGTCCTACGTCGAGATCTGGGAAGAGGGCGGGAAGGTCTTCGGCAAGATCACCGCGCTGCTGGACCAGCCACCCAACGACCTCGACCCGAAGTGCACCAAGTGCGAAGGCGACCTCAAGGACAAGCGCATCATCGGGATGACCATCCTCAAGGACCTCAAGAAGGACGGCACCGAGTGGTCCGGCGGCAAGATCCTCGATCCCGACAACGGCAAGAACTACAAGTGCTACATCGAGGTCGTCGAGGGCGGGAAGAAGCTCAAGGTCCGCGGCTACGTCGGCTTCGCACTGCTCGGGCGCACGCAGTACTGGCTGCGCGCCGAGTAGCGGCCCTCGCCCCGGCCCCACACCACTCCACTCTCGAGGACGCACGGGCCCGGGCTCCCCGAGCGTCGTGGCGACGCCAGCCGAGGACTATCGTTGAGGGGCGGCCGGGAGGTCGGGCCGCCGCGAGGTCGCTCGAGTGAAGGGGCCCCCAACGCTGCGCCAGTCCCTCGGACGGGCCCTGCGGCACCGCAACTACCGCCTCTTCTTCGTGGGCCAGGGCATCTCGCTGGTCGGGACCTGGCTCACGCGCGTCGCGACCGCCTGGCTCGTCTACCGGCTCACCGGGTCGGCGCTGCTCCTGGGGGTCGTCGGCTTCGCCGGCCAGATCCCCACCTTCGTCCTGGCCCCGGTCGCCGGGGTGTGGATCGACCGCTGGGACCGCCACCGGGTCCTCGTGGTGACGCAGGCCCTGGCGATGGTCCAGTCGGCGCTGCTCGCCGCCTTCGCGCTCACCGGCACCATCGGCGTGCCCCACGTCATCGCGCTGAACGCGTTCCAGGGGCTCATCAACGCCTTCGACATGCCGGCGCGGCAGTCCTTCGTGGTGCAGATGATCGAGGACCGCGACGACCTGCCCAACGCGATCGCGCTCAACTCCTCCATGGTCAACGGGGCCCGGCTCCTGGGCCCGTCCGTCGCCGGGCTGCTCATCGCCGCGGTGGGCGAGGGCTGGTGCTTCTTCCTCGACGCGCTCAGCTACGTCGCGGTGCTGGCCTCGCTGCTCGCCATGCGCCTCGCCACGCGGGCGCCGGGCCGGCCACCCCGCGGCGTGCTCCCCGAGATGGCCGAGGGCCTGCGCTACGTCTCGGGCTCCGCGCCCATCCGCGCGGTGCTGCTGCTGCTGGCGCTGGTGAGCCTGATGGGCATGCCCTACACGGTGCTGATGCCGGTGATGGCCCGGGAGGTGCTGGGCGGCGGGCCGGACACGCTGGGGATGCTCATGGCGGCGGTGGGGCTGGGCGCGCTGGGCGGGGCGCTGTGGCTGGCCTCGCGCAAGAGCGTGCTGGGGCTGGGGCGCGTCATCCCCATCGCCGCGGCCTGCTTCGGGCTGGCGCTCGTCGCCTTCTCGCGCTCGCGCGCCCTCTGGCTGTCGCTGCCGCTGCTCGCCCTGGCGGGCCTGGCGATGATGGTGCAGATGGCCGCCAGCAACACCGTGCTGCAGACCATCGTCGACGAGGACAAGCGCGGGCGGGTGATGAGCTTCTACGCCATGGCCTTCTTCGGCACGGTGCCGTTCGGCAGCCTGCTCGCGGGGGCGCTGGCCAGCCGGGTCGGCGCGCCGGGGACGATCCTCGTCGGCGGCGCGGCGTGCATCGTCGGCGCGGCGATCTTCTCGTCGCAGCTGCCGCGCCTGCGTCGGGCCGTCCGGCCGATCTACGTGCGGCTGGGCATCCTCCCGGAGATCGCGCAGGGAGTGGGAGCGGCCTCCCAGCTCACCGAGCCGCCGCAGAGCTGAGAGCCGACGAGGACGAAGCGACGAGGGCCGGCGCTTACTTCTCGAGCGTCTGCGCCAGGCCGCGGTCCTCTTCCCCGCCGGCCGCGGCGGAGCCGGGGGCGAGGGCCGCTGCGCCGGCCGCGACCGGCACCGCGTGGCGGTGGCCGATGTGCCCGAGCCGGTACAGCTGCACGTAGTTGGTCGCCAGCATCACCAGGTTCCAGCCGTTCCAGAGGTGCCAGGTCAGCGCGCTGGGCCTGGCCAGCAGCGCGATGAAGGTGGGCGCGGCGATCCACAGCATGACGCCCGGCAGCGGCCCGCCCTTGGACCCGAACTTCGGGACCTTGATGGTCGAGACCATCGACAGGCCCACGAAGGTGGTGCCGAAGGCCACCAGCCACAGCGGCATGCTCTCGCGCACCATGACCATCGAGAGGAGGTAGCCCGCCGCCGCGGGGATGGGGCAGCCCAGGAACGTGAACTTGGACAGCTCGGAGGTCGTCACGTTGAAGCGCGCCAGCCGCAGCACGCCGCAGAGCGTGAACAGCACCGAGATGGCGAGCCCGGCCGCCCCCAGGTCCTTGAGCGAGGAGAGGTAGACGAGGAACGCCGGCGCCACGCCGAAGGAGATGGCGTCGGAGAGCGAGTCCAGCTCCATCCCGAACTTGGAGGTCGCGTTCAGCATCCGCGCCAGCCGCCCGTCGAGCATGTCGCACAGGGCGGCGAAGAAGACGAGGTAGCAGGCGTGCTGGAAGCGGCCCTGCGCCGAGGCGACGATGCTCAGGAACCCGAACGTGATGTTCGCGAGCGTGACGGCGTTCGGGACGAGGTGTCTCGCGTGCACCCGGTCAGGTTAGCAGGGCGGTCGAAGGGGCGTCGACCCCTCCGGGCGTAGCGGGAGGCGCGCCGCCGGGGCCTGGCCGGGGCGCGAACGGAGCGGGCGCGCAGGACCGCCGCCGCGGGCTCAGGTGAGCAGCTTGGCGAGCCAGTCCGGGTGCCAGGACAGCGAGGCGAAGCCGGCGACGCCCAGCACCAGCCCGGCCGCCGCCAGGATGAGCGCGAAGGCGAACAGCTTCTTCTTCTCGGCGAGCACCGAGACGCCGATCACCGCGATGGCGACCGAGAGCAGCGCCTCGCTCATGTCGAACTGGTCGTCGCGCACGTTGAGCCGGTCGTACTCGTGGCCCAGGTCCTCGGCGTGCTGCTTGATCTCCGCCTTCTCGGCTTCGTACTTCCTCGCCTTGCCCTCGTAGTCGGCGATGCGCCGGTCGAGGATGGCCACCGCCGCCGCCGCCGCCGCCGGGCCCAGCAGCTCCTTCTGCATCTTCAGCTCGTCGACGGTCGCCTCGGCGATGGTCTGCTTGGTGCTCTTGGCCTGGTAGTAGGCCCAGGTGTCGACCTGGCCGGCCTGCGCCTGCGCCATGGCCTGGACGATGTTGTCGTCCTTGACGTTGCACAGGGCCAGGAAGGTGGCGACCACCGCCACGGTCAGCGCCGCGGTGGTGTTCAGCCAGCTCTTGGCGCCCTCCCTCTGCTCGAGCGCGTTCTCGACCACTTCTTCGACCTCGGACATGGGCGTCTCCGGATGCCTTCGACCGTCGGGCGTCCGACGATACACGACGGGCGTCCCCGGCCCCGCCCGCCGCCCCAGAAGGGGGCGCCGTCGCCTTCCGCCGCAACCCCCGTGCAGGCGGCGAATCCCACCGCAGCGGCCGGGCCTGCGCCGCGTGGACAAGGTTTTGCCGGGCGGGCCGCTTCGGGCTTCCACGGAGGGCGCCATGGCGGGCGAGCAGCAGGCGGGCGAGGGCGTGGGCGAGATCTGGACGCCGGACGAGAGGTCGGTCGGGGCGCGCCACGAGCGCCACGCCTACGAGGCGCTGCGCGAGACGGCCGCGGCCAACCCGGTCGCGTTCTGGGAGACGGAGGCCAAGGAGCTGCGCTGGTACGAGCCCTGGACCAAGGTGCTCGACGACGCGAAGGCGCCCTTCTACCGCTGGTTCGTGGGCGGCAAGACCAACATCGTGGCCAGCGCGCTCGACCGCCACCAGGAGACCGCCAACCGCAACAAGCTGGCCTACATCTGGGAGGGCGAGGACGGGAGCCTGCGGACGATGAGCTTCCACGCGCTCAACCGCGAGGTGTGCCAGTTCGCCAACGTCCTCAAGAGCATGGGCGTGCGCAAGGGCGACCGGGTCACCATCTACCTGCCGCGCGTGCTGGAGCTGCCCATCAGCATGCTGGCCTGCGCCAAGATCGGCGCGGTGCACTCGGTGGTCTACGGCGGCTTCTCGGTCGAGGCCCTCTCCGAGCGCATCCAGGACTCGGAGAGCAAGGTGCTGGTCACCGCCGACGGCGGCTACATGCGCGGCAAGGTGATCGACCTCAAGGGCATCGCCGACCAGGCGCTGCAGCGCGCCGGCACGGTGGAGCACGTGATCGTGGTCAAGCGCACCAACCAGAAGGTGCCGATGGAGGTGGGGCGCGACTACTACTACGACGAGCTGATGCAGCTGCCGATGAGCGGCACCGGCAGCGGCCGCTGCTCCACCGAGGTGATGGACGCCGAGGACCCGCTCTTCCTGCTCTACACCTCGGGGACCACCGGCAAGCCCAAGGGCATCCTGCACACCCACGGCGGGTACATGGTGGGCGTCTCGGCGACGCTCAAGTACGCCTTCGACCTCAAGGCCGAGGACCGCTGGTGGTGCGCGGCGGACCCGGGGTGGATCACCGGGCACAGCTACATCGTCTACGGCCCGCTCATCCTGGGCGCGACCAGCGTCATCTACGAGGGCGCGCCGACCTTCCCGTACCCCGACCGCTGGTGGCGCATCGTCGAGAAGTACGGCGTGAACATCCTCTACGCCGCCCCCACCGCCATCCGCGGGCTGATGCGCTTCGGCGAGGCCTGGGCCAACCGGCACGACCTGTCGACGCTGCGGCTGCTCGGCTCGGTCGGCGAGCCCATCAACCCCGAGGCCTGGCGCTGGTACCACCGCGTCATCGGCGGCGGGCGCTGCCCCATCATCGACACCTGGTGGCAGACCGAGACGGGCATGTTCATGATCTCGCCCGTCCCCTCGACCCCGCTCAAGCCCGGGTCGGCGACCAAGCCGCTGCCGGGCATCGGCGCGCAGGTGCTCAACGACGACGGCACGCCGACCAAGGTGGGCGAGGAGGGCAAGCTGGTCCTCACCAACCCCTGGCCGGCGATGCTGCGCGGCGTCTACCGCGACCCGGAGCGCTACGTGAAGCAGTACTGGTCGACCTTCCCCGGCAAGTACTTCACCGGCGACTCGGCGCGGGTCGACAAGGACGGCTACTTCTGGATCATCGGCCGCGTCGACGACGTCATCAAAGTCAGCGGTTACCGGCTGGGGACCGCGGAGATCGAGTCGGCGCTGGTGAGCCACCCGGCGGTGGCGGAGGCGGCGGCCATCGCCATCCCGCACGAGGTGAAGGGCAACGCCATCTGGGCCTACGTGCAGCTGCGGTCCGGCCGCGAGGGGAGCCCGGCGCTGGCGGAGGAGCTGATCCAGCACGTGGGCAGGGAGATGGGGCCCATCGCCCGGCCGGAGAAGGTGGAATTCGTCCCGGCGCTGCCCAAGACGCGCAGCGGGAAGATCATGCGGCGGCTGCTCAAGGCCAGGGCGCAGGGGTTGCCGGAGGGAGACCTCTCGACGCTGGAGGAATGACTCCTAGGGAGCGGACAACCCTGTCTGTAGGATCGGCCCGTGCCCACCCACGTCACCCAGTACAGCGTGGAGAACGGCGTCGAGATCGCGATCGACGCCCAGATCGTCGCGGGCACGATCCACTGGACCCGCTCCGAGCACCTGCAGTCCTACGAAGGCGAAGCCTGGACCGAGGACCAGTCCTTCGAGGACTTCCTCGACCAGGGCCCGTCCGAGCTCGCCGCAGGATTGTCCGAGGAGAAGCGCAGGGAGATCGAGCGGCTGGTCCGCGGGGCCTGAGCGACGCGGTCCGCTACCCGAGCAGTTGCTCCAGCTCCTCGTGCTCCGCGGCGGTGCAGAAGCTCATCTGCTTTCCGCCGGTGGCCAGCTCCATCTGCAGCGCCACGCGGCCGTCGGCCTGGGGCACCGCCTCGAAGGCTCGCGCCTTCTGCAGGGTGGAGAGCAGGGTCGCGACGCGCGGAGTGGAGGGACGGCCCTTGGCCTTCTTGCGGTAGCCCAGGTTGAACGTCCTGCCGGACCGCAGGAGGTCCGCGAACAGATCGAGGACCCGGTTCGCCTGCACTTCCAGCGTGCCGCCGCCCCAGGTCTCCTCGGGGTCCTCCAGGTCGAGCTCCGTGCCCTCGGCGGCGAGCAGCGCTCCGGCGGCGGTCGCGCGAAAGGCGGTGGTGCGGAAGCGGAACCGCTTGGTGCTCGCGCTGCCCACCACCTCGAAGAGCATCACGTCGACGCCGGAGCGGGCGGCGAGCGCCCGGGCCGCGCGTCGGGCGAGCGCGACCTTGGGAAGGAGGATGGTGCAGCCGTCCTCTCCCTGGTCGATCACCACGGCCTCGCCATCGGAGGCCTTGTCGTCCTGGGCGAGGCCCAGCGACTCCAAGGTCGGCGGCAGGTCGGCCACCAGCTTCTCCCAGCGGAGCTTGCTGGAGCGCATCGCGGTCAGTTCGATTCGGTGCATGCCGCAACCTAACAGCCTCGTGCCGTCGGGCTGCCGGTTTTGTCGGCGAGGGCCGGGGCGAGGCGCGCCCGCCTGCCCGGCGGCCCCAACAACAAGAAGAACGGCCACGGCGGCGTCTCACGACGGCCGCATCGAGGAGCCCGGCTGGCCGCTACGCCGACGCCCGCTCCCCGGCCCGGTGGCCGATGCCCCTGATCGCCAAGGAGGCCACCGCGCCGAGCACGCCCAGCGCCGCGGCGATGACGCCCCACAGCCACCCGGACAGGTTCCAGCCGAGCGCGCGGTCGATCGAGATGGCGCCGGGGCCCATGAAGGTGACGCAGACGGCGATGACGGCGAGGAGCAGCGGCAGCTCGAAGCCTCCCTCGGTGGCGAAGAAGCCCTTGTCCGCATGGACGACCGCGATGGCGGTGAGCATGGTGGCCACGATGGCCGCCGCGGCGAGCGGGGTCAGCCAGCCGAGAGCGAGCAAGAGCCCGCCGCCGAATTCCCCGGCGCCCGCGGCCACCGCGAAGAGTCGGCCCGGCTTGAACCCCAAGCTCTCGAAGAAGCCGCCGGTGCCTGCGGGGCCGTGGCCGCCGAACAAGCCAAAGAGCTTCTGGGAACCGTGCGAGGCCAGCTGCAGGCCCACGAACACGCGCAAGATCAGCATTCCGATGTCGGCCGCCACGGCATTCCCCTCCATTCCCGAAGGTGGGGGCGCAGCCGCGAGGCGGCACGGCCCTGCTCCCCGGCAGGCCGGTGGGCTAGGCTTCCGCCGAACCGATGAACGCCTGCCTCGCCATCCTCAGCCTGTTGGCCTTCGGAGCGGCTCCCGCGCCGCCGGCGCAGGCGGCGAAGGCCCCAGCCGAGGAGCAGCCTGCGCCCCGCACGGCCCCCGCCGGCATCCCCGCCGGGCCGACCGCGGTGGCGGCGATGCCCCTTGGCTTCGCCCGGCCGCACCAGGACGCCTGGTTCGTCAGCGACGTGCACCAGCGCTACCAGAGCCAGGTCGTCTTCTCGCGGGTGTCCATCGAGCCGCCCAGGGAGATGGAGTCCAGGTTCGCCAGCGCGTTCTCACGCCGCGACTCGCTCTACGCCCGCGTCTACCTCGAGCGGTCGCTGGCCAACACGCCCATCGCGGTGTCGGGCCTGCGGCCCATCTTCCCGCCCGAGTCGGGCTACTTCGTGCGGATGTTCGTCGACGGCAAGCCCTTCGACGGCGGCGCCGGGGTCCTCCACGGCGCGCTGCGCCTGTCGTCCTCGCCCGAGGAGGACCGGCAGCTGACGACCTGGCGCTTCGACCTGCACCCGGCGGCCGGCGACGAGGAGCCCACCGAGCTCTCGCTGGCCTGGGCGCGCGCGGTGAACAAGCTCAAGCCCGGCCGCCGCCGCGTCCGCCTGGAGGTCTGGGGCGGCGATCTGCAGCAGCACACGCAGACGCCGCGCGCGGTGGGCGAGCTGGTCCTCAACGTGGGCAAGGACGACTTCGTGGGCTCGGGCCGGCGCGCGCCGCGCGAGGGCTACCAGGGCCACGACAAGGAGTCGCTGCGCGCCGCGGCCAAGCCGCTGTTCTCGCAGACCAGGCCGCCGCTGCAGGCGGAGAAGGTCGCCTTGCTCAAGGTGTGGAGCCAGCGGCTGGAGCCGGGCGTGCGCCACGCGCTGGTCGCCGGCCGCCAGGCGGACCCCGACGGCGACCGCATCTGCGAGTGGAAGGTCATCCAGGTCCGCCAGGACGGCAGCCCCGGCGCTTGGCGCGCGACGCGGCTGGAGGAGTGCCGCTCGGCGGAGTGCGTGCCGGTGGTGGCCGACTGCGAGTAGGCAGCGCTTCCGAGCTCGTCGCGGGTGGATCAAAGCCGCCGCCCGCGGTCCTCTGTGCCGAAGACGATCCCGAGAACACGGGATCTCGAAGACGAGGGTCAATCGTCGTGCGCCGCGTTCCGAGGAGGTCGAGTCGAGCACAGCCGAGCTCCCCTCCCTCGCCGTTCAGGAGCCCGGCCGTCGAATAGCCGAGGAGCGCCATCGAGGCAGAGCGCGGGAGAGCCAAGTCGACTGGGAGGGGCTGGGGGCGGGCCTTCCTACCTCAACTCCAGCGCGAACCCGGCGAAGTCCGCCTCGCTCAGGCTCTGCGTCTGGTCGCCGTCGCTCATGATGCCGAAGCCGCCGAAGGCGGGGACGCCGGCGTTGGGGTCGCCGCCGGCGAAGTGGCTGCGGAACACGGCGTCGAGGTCGACCTCGACGGTCTTCCACTCGTCGAGCGGGCCGCCGCTCTCGACGATGACCGTGTCCTGGGCCACGAACGGGTTGCGCTTCTTGTCGCAGACCGCGCCCTTGGGCCCCACCGCGCTCCAGCAGTACTTGAGGGTGTACCAGCGCAGCCCGCGCTTCCAGGTGAGGTAGATGGTCGCGGCGGAGTCCTCCTTGCCGCGCTCGCACTCGTTGCCCCCGACCGGCAGGACCCGGGCGCGCCACTTCCAGCGGATCTTGGCCAAGGACTGGCGCAGCTCGTCGGGCACCTGGTAGCCGAGCACCGCGGTCGGGTACGGCGGGCGGTAGGCCGAGTGGATGAAGGAGCCGTCTCCGGCCGAGTGGACGATGCTGTAGTAATTCACCGGCCCCGACTCCCGCTTGATGATCTCGAGGTTGGTCGGGTCGAGGGTGACGACCTTGCGCTCGGTCGGCGGGGGCACGGGCGCCGGGGGCTCGGCCACTCCCAAGGCAAGCAGGCTGACGATCCCAGCGGCGAGCAGACGAATCATCACCACCTCGGACCCAACGCTACTCACCGCAGGCGACGGCAGTCGGCCGCACCCCCGAAAGCGAAAAAAAAGGAGAAGGGCGCCGGACCGGAGTCCGACGCCCCTCGAAACTGCCGGGCCCGAAGCGGGAGGCGAGGCTAGCGGATCAGCTTGCCGGTCTCGTCCATCCAGGCCTTGGCCACGTCGCGCTTCTTCGCCTCCTTGATGAGGCGGTCGTTGATGCGGTCGCGCAGCTCGGTCATGCGCTCGCGCGGGGCCTGCAGGGTCTTCATCTGCATCAGCGCCTGCGCGTAGGACTGGCAGCCGTCGCCCCACTCCTGCTTCTCGAAGAGGATGTCGCCGAGCTTGGAGTGGGCGGCCGGGAAGTACTCCTGGACCTCGAGCGCCAGGTCGAGCTCCTTCTTGGAGCTCTCGAACAGCTCGTCGCGCTTCTTGGTGTCCTTGGGGTCGGTCAGGAAGGTTGCGCGGGCGTCGAAGAGCGCGGCGCCCTTGGCGTAGTGGGCGACGGCGTTGAAGTTGTTGAGGTTGATGGCCTGCTCGTAGTGCTTGAGCGCGTCCTCCGGCTTGTTCACCTTCATCAGCAGGTTGCCGTAGGCCAGGTGGAAGCGGTCGTCCTCCTTGAGCGACTTGAGGTACGCGTCGAGCAGCGCCTGGGCCTTGACCGCGTCACCGGCGTCCATCATCGCGTTGGAGCCGTTGTAGTAGAACTCCGGCACGTACCGGTCGAGCTCGAGGGTCTTGTCGAACTCGGCCGCCGCGCCCGGGGCGTCCTTCTGCACCGAGAGGATGCGCGCCTTGGCGAAGTGGGCCCAGGAGTAGTTGGGGTAGGAGGCGATGGCCTCGTCGGCGAGCTTGAGCGCCTCGTCGAACTTCTGCTCCAGGCCGCGCATCTCGCTCATGCCGGTCAGCGCCATCGCCTTGACCTTGGGGGGCAGCTGCTCGGTGGGGCGGGCCAGCACGTCGGTGAGGGTGTCGTAGGCTTCCTTGATCTTCTGGCCGCGGGCCAGCTGCGCGCGGGAGCGGCCGACCAGGGAGCGCAGGTGGTCGCTGTTGGCCTCGACGCCCTTGGCGTAGAAGGCCTGGGCGTTGACGAAGTCGCCGTCCTCGAAGAAGACGTCGGCGTAGTCGCAGGCGAAGCGCGGGTTGCGCCACTCGGTGTCCGCGCTCTTCTTGAGCGCGATGCGGGCCTCGTCCAGGCGGCCCAGGCCCCGCAGCGCGCGGCCGTAGCCGTTGACGACGTGCGAGCTGGCGGCCTGCTTGGTGATCTCCGAGGCGTACTTGGCGGCGTCCTCGTACTTCTTCTCGCCGAGCTTGACCATGATCACCGCGCCGAAGCGCTCGTTGATCTTGGCGTCGGTCTTCTCAGCCAGCTCGGTGTACTTCTTGGCGTTGGCGGCGTCGCCCTCGATGCCCATGTCCATCCAGCGCGTGGCGTACAGCTCGCCCAGCGACGCCAGCGCGAACGGGTAGCTCGAGTCGAGCGAGGTCATCTCCAGCAGGCGCTTCTCGGCCTCGCCGTAGGCCTTGGTGTTGTCCTTGAGCATGAACTCCTTGGCTTCCTTGCCAAGGGCGCGGATCCTCCGGCCGGTCTGCTCGTGCTGGTAGTAGAGGTAGAGGCCGGCGCCGAGGATGAGCGCGGCGATCAGCACGTCGCGCAGGTAGCCCAGCAAGGTGGTACGGCCCCGCCAATCGACTGGAGGAGTTGCTGCCTGGGGCGCGCTCTTGTCGGTGGCCATCGGGTCTCCTCGGTGCGGAATTTCTCTGCGCCGGCGGGGGCCGCCAAGCCCACGCAACCGGCGAAAGGCATTGGGGAATACCACCCGCAAAAGAGCGGTGTCAAGGAACAGGCCCGCCCGAATGGAGGGAGGTCGGAGGCCGGACCGACGCCGGCGCCCGACGGCGGCGGGCCGATGGCCCAACTGCCCGAAACGAGAGGGGAATCGCCCGAAGATCCGAATCGTGCACGGGCGGGTGGGGCCCGCAGGACCGCATCCGGGGCGCCGCCGGGGCCGTCGCCTAGGAGCGCGGCGCGCACCCTCGAGGCGCTCGGCGGGAGGCCTCGGCTAGATGCCGCTGGTGATCTTCCAGAGGCCGTCCTCGCGCTTGAGCTGCATCTCCTTGGTGTCCGTCTCGCGCTTCCACTGCATCGTGTCGTCGGGCCCGGGGATCTGGAAGCTCACGTCGAAGAAGTAGCGGACGACGGCCTTGTCGACGTCGACGAAGATGTCCTTGACCTCGATCGCGCCGCGCACGGCCTTGGTCGTCCCGGCCCAGCTGCGCAGCTTCTGCTCGAGGCCGGCGTAGTCGTAGTCGTCGTTGCCCTCGGGCGTGCCCGCGTTCTCGAAGAAGGTCTTGCTGACCAGCTTGAGGATGCCGTCGACGTTCTTGGCCTCGAGGTTGTTCTTGTAGGTCCCGACCAGGTCGAGGATCGCGCGGGTGTCCGACGTGTCCTTGATCTCCGTGCCCGGGATGAGCTTGGGCGCGCAGCCCAGGATCAGGGCGATGAGACAAGCGAACAGGGGGGCAAGCGCGGGGCGCATCGGGCCTCCAGAGGGCGAACGAAGGGGGGAACGTATGCCCAAGTAACGGGGAAAGTGTCAAACAATTCCCCGGGAAATGCGGGCGGGTGGCCGCATGACCCTAGGCTTTGCGCAGGCCCGTTTCGATTCGGTCTCGACCCGCCCTCGACTGGCGGCTACAAACTCGACTGCCATGTGCGGACGCTTCACCCAGACCGTCGACACCGCCACGCTCGCGGCGCGCTTCCGCGCGGTCACCGCGCACGCCACGGTCGCCGGGCCGCTCTACAACATCGCCCCCACCGACTTCGTCCCGGTCGTCGTGCTGCAGGGCGGCGCCCCCGCGCTCGAGGAGTTCCGCTGGGGCCTCGTCCCGTCCTGGGCCAAGGACCTGCGCCAGCGGCCCCAGCCCATCAACGCCAAGTCCGAGACCTTGGCCACCAGCAAGCTGTTCGGGCGGCTGCTGCCCACCCGCCGCTGCCTGGTCCTGGCCGACAGCTTCTTCGAGTGGCGCCAGGGTCCGGCGGGCAAGGTTCCGCTGCGCTTCACGCTCCGGGGCCGCGCCCCGTTCGCCTTCGCCGGGCTGTTCGACGTCTGGCGCGACCCCGCCAAGGGCGACGCGCCCCCGCTGCGCACCTGCACGATCGTCACGGTCCCGGCCAACGCGCTGGTCCAGCCCATCCACGACCGGATGCCGGCGATCCTCAAGCCCGAGAACGAGCAGGCCTGGCTCGACCCGGAGCGCAAGGACCCGCTGGCGCTCGCCGACCTGCTCGCGCCCTACGCGCCCGAGGAGATGGAGTCCTACGAGGCGAACCGGGCCGTCAACGACGCCCGGAACAAGGGCCCGGAGTGCGTCGAGCCCGCCGCGCCGGTCGCAGCGCCCGGCGCTTGAGGCGGCGGGCCGCGTCCCCCGCCCTCGTCCGCCTTCAATTCAGCTCGAGCAGCGGCTCCGAGCACGACGGACAGGGCCGCGCAGACACGCCCAGGGATCCCCGATCAGCGCGAGCGCCAGGCCTTGCCGGTCAGGCTCGCCTGCGCCAGCACGTGCCCGTGCAACCGTCCCGCGAGCGCCTCGCGCGTCGCGCCCTGCGGCAGGTTGAGCAGCACGTCGAGCGCGAACAGCTGGAAGAGATAGCGGTGCGCGCCGTCGCCGCGCGGAGGCTTGGGGCCGCCCCAGCCGACCTGGCCGTAGTCGTTCAAGCCCTGCGGGAAGGCGTCGGGGCCGACGGCCTCGGGGATCTCGCGGCGCTCGGCGCCGAGGTTCCACGCGAGCCAGTGCGTCCAGGTCCTCTCGGGCGCATCCGGGTCCTCGACGATCAGCGCGAAGGAGCGCGTCCCGGCCGGCGCGCCGCGGATGCGCAGCGGCGGCGAGCGGTTGGACGTGTCGGCAGCGCAGCGGGCGGGCAGGGGGCCGCCCGAGACGAAGGCGGGGCTTTCCAGAGCGAGGGTCATCCGGCCGCGGATGATGCCGCCCGCCTCGCGGCGAAGCAACCGACCGGCTCGCCTTCGATCACGCCGGGAACGCCCGTCGAGGCAGGTGCGCCGGCGCGCGCTCGATCATCCTCAGCAAGCTGCCCAGGTCCGGAGGCTTGCCGATGTGCTCGTCGAAGCCGGCGCGCAGCGCTCGGGCGTGGTCCTCCTGCAGCGCGTAACCGGTGAGGGCCACCAGGCGTATCGAGTGCAGCGAAGCGTCCCGGCGGAACGCCCGCGCCACCGCGTAGCCGTCCATCCCCTCGGGCAGCCCGATGTCGCACAGCACGATCTCCGGGTGGAACTCGCGGGCCTGCGCGAGCCCGGCGGCGCCGACGTAGGCCACCGAGACCCGGTGCCCCGCGATCTCCAGCACCTGCGCCAGGCTCTGGGCCGTGTCCCGGTTGTCCTCGATGATCAACACCCGGCGCTGCGCATGCCCCGGCGCCGCCTGCGCCGTCGCGGGCTCCACGGCGGCCTCCACGTGCACCGCGAGCGGGAGCAGGACCGTCAGCTTCGCCCCGCGCCCCGCGCCGGCGCTGTGGGCGCGAATCTGGCCGCCGTGCAGGTCGACGATGCCCTTGACCAGGGCCAGCCCGAGCCCCAGCCCGCCGCGGCTGCGATCGAGCGAGCGGTCCGCCTGCGCGAACGGCTCGAAGAGGTGCTCCTGGTCGTGGGCGGAGATGCCGATGCCGGTGTCCTCGACCTCCAGCCGCGCGCGCCCCTCGAGCCTGCCCAACGTCACCCGGACCGCCCCGCCCTGGGGAGTGAACTTCGCCGCGTTGTTGAGCAGGTTCCCCACCACCTGCGCCAGGCGCGTCGCGTCGCCCTCCACCCACAGCGGCTGCGCCCCGACGTCGACCCGGAAGGCCCGGCCGGACAGGAGGGAGCGCAGGTCCTCGCTCGTCTTGCGCACCACCTCGCCGAGGTCCACCCGGGAGCGCCGCAGGTGGATCTTCCCGCGCGCGACCCGCGTGACGTCGAGCAGGTCGTCCACCAGCCGCGCGAGGTGGCCCACCTGCCGGCCGACGACCTCGCGCGCCCGCCGCGCCCGGTCGCTGCCGGGTGGGGCCCGCTCCAGCAGGTAGAGGCCGTTCTGGATGGGCGTGAGCGGGTTGCGCAGCTCGTGGGAGAGGACGGCCAGGAACTCGTCCTTGCGCCGGCTCGCCTCCCGCAGCTCGTCGGCCCGGCGGTGCTCGTCCAGCGCCTCCCGCAGCTCGCGGTTCTTGCGCTCGAGGTCCCGGCCCAGGTTGCCGACCTCGGCGTTGAGCCGCGACATCGCCCGCAGGAGCTCGGACTCGCTCAGCGAGGGCGCCTCGCCTACGACCAGCAGGCGCCCGGGCTTCTGATAGGCGCGGCAGGTGAGCAGGAAGGCGCCGCCCCGCGGGGTCTTGAACGAGAGGCGCTGTGCGGCCAGGCCGCCGCGCACCAGGAGCTCGAGCGCAGGCAGGCTCTCGGGCTGGACCAAGTCCGCCAGCGCCGCGCCCTGGACGCCCTCGCCGGCCATGCGGCGGAAGGCCGCGTTGGCCTGCAAGACCTTCCCGTCCGTGGAGACGAGCAAGGCGGCCACCGAGCCGCTCTCCGCGAAGAAGCGGGCCAGCGCGTCGCTCCACTCCCGCAGCGCCTCGGCGCTCGTCACGGGTGCGCCTCCTCCCTCGAGGGCCCCAAGGAGCGCGCCAGGCGGGATGCGTCGCGCGCGTCCGCGGCCCAGGCGTGCGCGCCCAACCGCTTCCACAGGCCGGGCTGGAGGGCGAAGGCCGCGCCCCCGACGAGGATCCGCACCGCCGAGAGCGATGGCTCCGTCCGCAGCACGCCGATGATCTCCTTCGTCTTGGGGAGGTTGAACACCATCGTGGCCGACAGCCCCAGCAGGTCCGGGCGCAGGGTGGCCACCAGGGAGATCAGGTCCTCCGGCGGCGTGTTCGCCCCCAGGTAGCGCACGGCCCAGCCGTCCAGCTCCAGCAGGTCGGAGACCATCCACGCCCCCAGCTCGTGCAGCTCGCCGGGGGCCGCCGAGACCACCGCGAGGCCCCGCCACGGTCGGCCGATCGTGCGCAGGGTGGCGGCCAGGCCGAGGACCACGCGGTTGGTGATGGCCGAGGCCAGGTGCTCCTGGGCAACGCTGATCGCTCCCGACTCCCACAGGGACCCGACGCGGTACATCGCCGGCTGGATCACCGAGAGGTAGAAGTCGGGGAGGTCGCCCGGGGCCGCCACGCAGTTGGAGGCCTCCCGCGCCGCGGCCGGGTCGGCGTCGAGCAGGGCGCGCAGGTAGCGCTCCCGGATTCCGGCCCAGCCGTCGTCAGCGGCCACCCGCTCTTCGGGACGAGGCTCGAGCGCCAGGCGGAGGAGCTCGCGGTCCCGCGCCGCCATCCACCGGTAGAGCGCGAGGACGGGCTCGCTGCGCCCCGCTGGAAGCTGCTGCTCGACCGCGCGGGTCCAGGCCTCGAGCTCCACGGGGAAGTAGTCCGGCGAGAAGCCCTGCCCCAGGCGGGCGCGGTACAGCCAAGGGAGGGTCTTGGCCAGCAGCTCGATCTCCTCCAGCGCGAAGGCCGCGGACACCAGGCCGGCATGGAAGGCGTGGAACGACTCCATCACCTCCACGCGGTTGCCGCCCAGGAGTCGCGGGAGGTCGGCCCGGGCTCGCAGGGCGTGGTTGACCGCGGCGAGAAGCCAGCCGGTCCGGGCACCGTATTCGGCGGCTGCCTGCGAGGGCACCGCCGGCAGCGACCGCGCTTCCACCACCATCTCGTCGAGGGTCAAGGCTCCCGCTTCCTTGGGCAGCGGGCGGACGCAGGCGCCCCGTCTCCCGATCGCTGTCCAGCCCGCTATCCCCGCCGCAGCGACGGGTCAGCCCAGGTCAAAGCTCGAGGAGGCGGCAGGGCGATGCAAGAGACGCCTGGAGCGCCGCGCGTCCCGTCGGCGGGACCGGCGGCCGCAGTCCCGGAGGCCGGGCGCTGCCTCGCTCGTCGGGACACGGGCGCGGCCCACGAGCCTCCCGGATGGGCGCGACCTAAGTGAACGCCACGGGCGGCCCCTCGCGAGGGGGCGGTGAGGGTGAGGAGGAACCTTGGCAGAGCATGGCAAGGGCGAAACCACGGTCTCCGAGGCCGGCAAGAAGGGCGGAGAGATCCGCAAGGAGCAGCTGGGCCACGAGGGCTACTCGCAGCTGGGCAAGAAGGGCGGCGAGACGGTCGCCCGCGAGCGAGGTCACGAGTTCTACGAGGAGATAGGCCACAAGGGCGGCGAGGCCGGCGGCCACAAGGGCGGCGAGCGGGTCAAGGAGCTCGTCGAGAAGGGCAAGGAGCAGGAGCAGGTGAAGAAGTAGAGAGCCCGGCTACTTGCCCGCTGCGGCCAGCTCGCAGCCGGCGGCGCTGGCCGCGGCGGTGCCGGTCTGCTGCTGCTGCTGCGCCGCGGCCGGATCGGGGGAGCAGAAACCCGACACGGGGGCGGCCGGGTCCTTGGGGCCGCAGCCGGCGAGCCCGGGCGCCAGGAGAGTCATCAGGAGCAGGGCGGTGCGCATCGGAAGGCCTCCTCGGAAAAGGGCCTCGCCGCTACGGATGCCCGAGGAGACGCCGGGGTGCCCTCAGCTCCCATCGGGGGTCTGGGCCTGGCGGCGGCGGTGTCCCCAGGCGGCGGCGGGCGCCCGGGCGATCTGATCGAGGAAGCGGCCGACCGGCACCGACTCCGGCTCGAGGATGCGCAGCGAGACCACCGTCGCGGCCACCCGCCCGGCGAAGGTGGCCAGGAAGAGCAGGTGCAACCCGAAGGCGGGGTGCCCGAGCACGGTCACCGTCCGCGGCAGGAGCGCGGCGATGGCGCCGCCGGCCCCGGAGGCGAGGGCGAAGGCCAGCCCGGAAGTCGCGGACAGCGCGGACAGATAGAACGGACGCCCGGCGCGCGGGGCCACCGAGAGCGGCAGCGCGAAGCTCGCCAACGAGTGGCCGCTCCACAGCAGCCCGGTCATCAGCGCGTCGAGCACCACCGGCCACAGCCGCCCGGGCGCAGGCAGCAGCCACACCAGCGGGATGGCGCAGATGCCGATGGAGCAGGCGACCAGCACCGGCTTGGCCCCGGCGCGGTCGATGGCCCGGCCCCAGTGCGGCGCCACCAGGACGCGCAGCGCCGCGATGAGCGAGCCCTGCACCGCGATGAGGCCGTAGCCCATGCCCAGGTTCTGCAGCATGTGGACGGTGAAGAGGCTCGAGGTCAGGCCGATGGCCGCGCTCCACAGGGCCTGGTAGCCGAGCAGCGCCCGGATGCGCTGGTCGAGGAACGGCGCGGCCGCGGCCTCGAGGCGCGAGTGCGAGGGCTGGGGCCGGGGCTCGCCGGGCTCGTGCTGGCGGGCCATCAGGAACGTCGTCGCGGCGCCGGCGATGCAGCCCACCAGCGCGAGCAGGCTGAGCGCGGCGGCTTCGCGGTCGAGCGCTCGCGCGCGGTCCAGCGCGAAGCCCGCGGCGAGGGCGGCGAGCGTCCCGCCGACGGTGCACGCGGCGGCGCGGCGGCCAAAGTAGCGGCCGCGGACGGGGGCGGGCACGAGGTCGCCCATCCACGCCACCCAGGCGTTGTTGCCCACGACGGCCAGCGCGGACGAGAGCGCGGCGACGGCGAGCAGGATCGCCAGGCGGGCGTGCGGGCCCAGCGGCAGGAAGGGCAGGAAGACCAGCGGGAGCCAGGCCTGCCGCGACAGCGCCACGGTGAAGAGCGCGACGCGCCGGCGTCCGAGCGAGGTGGTGACCCAGGCCGCGGGCAGGTGCAGCACCTGCGCGAGCGAGGGCAGCGCGCCGAGCGCCCCCACCGCGAGCGGGCCGCCACCTAGGTGGAGCGCCCAGCCGGTGAGCACGGCGCCGCCGGCGCAGGCGTTGAGGACTTCGGCGAAGACGCCCTCGCCGGTCGACGCGGCGAGAGACCGGCGGAGGAGGGAGGGGCTTCGGGGACGGGTCGGAGGATCGAGGAGGTCGGGCACGGAGGGTCGTCGCGCGCCCCTCCCATGCGCGACGGCCACGCTGGCACGCCCGCGTCTGCCGACCAAGAAATCCGGTCAAAGCGAGCAGGCCGTTGGCGGGCCGGCCGGGGGCAGCGGCGCAGCGTTGTCCGGGGTCCAGCCGGTTGCGAGTTTCTGCTCAGGACGGAGCGAATGGCTCCGACGGGGAGGACCACACATGGCGATCAAGGAGAAGGGCGACCTCACGGTGAAGGAGGCCGGCAGGATGGGCGGCGAGATCCGCAAGGAGCAGCTGGGTCCCGAGGGCTACTCCGCGCTCGGCAAGAAGGGCGGCGAGACGGTCGCCAGAGAGCGTGGCCACGAGTTCTACGAGGAGATCGGCCACAAGGGCGGCGAGCGGGTGGCCAGGGAGCGCGGCCACGAGTTCTACGAGGAGATCGGCCACAAGGGCGGCGAGGTGGGCGGCCCCCGCGTCCGCGAGCTGATCGAGAAGGGCAAGGAGGAAGAGAACAAGTGACTGACCGGGTCTCTGTGAGGCCCCCCTCAACGCATGGTGCAGGACACGGGCGCTCGCGTGGCCGTCAAGGTGGGCGCGCAGCCGGCCGCGCCCACTTACCCTCGCCGCTTCTTTTCAGGCAGGCGGAAGGAGGCGAAAGGTGGGAAGCGAGAGCTGGCACGAGGCTTACGAGAAGCTGTCCCCGACCACGCAGGACCTGCACCGCGCGCTGCGCTCGGCGATCGAGGAGTTCGACGCCATCGACTGGTACCAGCAGCGCATCGACCTGACGCCCGACCCGGAGCTCAAGGCGATCCTGGCCCACAACCGGGACGAGGAGAAGGAGCACGCCTCGATGATCCTGGAGTGGATCCGCCGCCACGACCCCGGCTTCCAGGCGGCCTTCGGGACCTATCTCTTCACCGAGGGCGACGTGACCCGCCTGGAAGAGGAGAGCAAGGCCGGAGGGAAGGGGGAGCCGGGGCCCAAGTCCAAGCCTTCGGGGGAGGGCGGCCCGGCGGCGCCTGAGCGCGCGTTCACCGTCGGCAGCCTCAAGCCGGGGAGGTAGGCAAAGGTCGGCCGTGCATCCGTCACGTTTTCCTCATTGCTAAACAAAAGCGGATGCTTGAGCCCGGTTTTGCCTGTGGAAAACCCCCGGGGGCGATTGAGAAAAGGCCGCGTTTGCAGTATCCTCGCTGGGCACTCGATCGAAAAAGCCTGGGAGGGCTTCTATGGAGAATGTCGATCGACGGACCAGGAAGTGGACTTCGCTGAAGAAAGTCCCCCGGTCCGCCCTCACTGGCTGGCCTTACCCCGTCAAGCGGTGCGACGCCGAAAACTGCGAGGCGTTGGCGACGGAGCATTGCTCGAGTCACGGCGTCCACTTCTGCCGCCGGCACTTCGAGCACCACCGGGCCGACTGGCACGTCAGCACCTGGGAATCGCCGATGAAGATCGCCCGCTGCTGAGGGGCGACTCGTGATGCACGCACGGAGGGCCCCGGCAACGGGGCCTTTGGCGTTGCGGGGTCAGCGAGCAGGAGCGGCGCGGCGTCGCGCGGCCGCCCGCCCGACTGCCGCGGCGAGGACGGAACGCGGGGTGGCGGGGTGGCGGGCCTCGGGCTCCGGGCGGCGGCGAGCGCCTCCTTCGCTCAGTACTTGTCCGACACGAAGGTCTGGTCGGTGATCGGCGGGCGCACGTAGCCGCCGTCCTTCTGCCGCGGCGGGAGCGCCAGCTCCTCGGGGGTCAGGTCCTCGTAGGGGACGAGCGTGAGCAGGTGGTGGATGACGTTGAGGCGCGCGCGCTTCTTGTCGTCGGCGTGGACCACGTACCAGGGCGCCTGCTTCAAGTCGCAGGCGGCGAACATGGCGTCCTTGGCCTTGGAGTACTCGACCCAGCGGGCGCGGGACTCGAGGTCCATCGGGCTGAGCTTCCAGCGGCGGGTGGGGTCGCCGATGCGGTCCTGGAAGCGGCGCTCCTGCTCGTCGTCGCTGACGGAGAACCAGTACTTGACGACCAGGATGCCGCTGCGCACCAGCATCCGCTCGAACTCGGGGCAGCTGCGCAGGAACTCGCGGTACTCCTCCTCGGTGCAGAAGCCCATCACCCGCTCGACGCCGGCGCGGTTGTACCAGCTGCGATCGAACAGGACGATCTCGCCGGCCGCGGGCAGGTGGGCGACGTAGCGCTGGAAGTACCACTGCGTCGCCTCGCGCTCGGTGGGGGCGGGCAGGGCGACCACCCGGCAGTAGCGGGGGTTGAGGCTCTCGGTGATGCGCTTGATGGCGCCGCCCTTGCCCGCGGCGTCGCGGCCCTCGAAGAGGATGACCACCTTGAGCTTCTGGTGCTTGACCCACTCCTGGAACTTGACGAGCTCGACCTGCAGCTTCGCCAGCTGCTTCTCGTAGGCCTTCCTGTCGAGCTTCTCGATCTTCTTGGAGTCCTGGCCGTCACGCTTCTCGGACTTCTGGTGCTTGGACAAGGGGACCCCCGGGGAGAGAGGAGTGCGGATGCCAAAAAGCGTAGTCGACGCACGGGCGCCCGGCAAAAGGACGGCCCCTCTCCCGCGGGGAAGAGGGGCCTGCCTGGAAAGCCCAACGCCGAACGCGGACTGCTTCCGCTTCAGTCGCAGCCGCCGGCCTGGCAGCTGTCCACCGAAGAGGACGAGACGCCTCGCACGCGGTAGGTCGTGGTGACGCTCCCGCGGCCGTTGGAGTGGGTGTAGCCGCCGATGAGCAGCCGCATCGACTCGTCGAGGGAAGGCATGCCTATGAAGGTCTCGACGATGTGGAAGCGCTTGGTGGCGGGCACGAACACCAGCAGCGAGTAGTAGAGGTTGGCCGGCACGCCCTTCGAGCCGAAGAGCAGCAGGTCGTTGAACCCGTCGAAGTTGGCGTCGCACTGGAGCACCTCGAAGCCGTCGAGCGCGGGGTCCGCATACCCCTCCGTCGCCGCGTCGATGACCTGCCCCGGCTGGCCGGCCGGCCCGATCTCGACCCTATGAATCCGGGTCGAGTCCCCCTTCGTCAGGGGGACGGCGACGAGCGTGTACTTCGGCAGCTTCGGCCCCACTTCGATGCCTTCGAAGGTCAGCCCGGTCGCATTGGCCACCAGCTTGGTGCACTCGGTGGTGGCGCGTTTCCCGGGCTGCGAGCGCGCCGCTTCGGCGTGGCGGCGCAGGGCCTGGAGGCGCTTCTCGTAGCTCGTGCGCAGGCAGGCCAGAACCTCCTCGGCGGCGCCCTCGCATTGCCCGCGGCTGGCGGCCCACTCGCGCTGTGCAGCCTCGAGGTCGGGGCGCATCTGCTCGGGCAGGAGCTTGCGCAAGGCTTGGAAGGCGGCGGCCAGCTCGCGGTCGAGCGTGGCGAGCTGCGCGTCGGCGCAGACCCGTTTCTCGTAGGGCAGGCGAGCCGCCTTGCAGTCGAAGCTGGGGCTGGGAGCCGCGGGCGCAGCCGCCCAGACCGGCGAGACGCTCAAGAGTGCAGCCAGACTTCCGACGCCAGCGAAGAACCGATGCATGGTCACCTCAGCGAGATCGAGCCGCACTCCTACTACCCCGTTACCGCGAGCGAACGCGAGCGAAAGGCACGCCGGCGATCGAGACCGGTGCACCCTCCGGTGAGGGAGGAAGTTAGGGGCGCGCGCTCTGGGTGGTCTGCAAAGAGGAACGGCCCCTTCCCCGCGACAGGGAAGGGGCCGAGATCCTATCGACCATCGACCATGGACTATCGACGGCTTCTCGCCGTCAGAACTGGTTCCACAGGTGCTGGTTGGTCACGTCGTGGTGGAAGCGGATCTCGCTGCTCTTGATCCGCGTGCCCAGCTCGCGCGCGGAGCGGTTGGCGACGGCCCACTTGAGGTCCGAGTACTTGGCCTTGTTCTGCTCGCCCATGAGCTGCTTGACCCACTCGCCCTTGTCGAAGTGGCCCAGCGCCTCCTGGATGGTGCCCGCCAGGAACCGGTCGCGCGCGTCGCGCAGCTTGAGCGACTTGGCGGGGTCGGTGGGGCCCTCGAGGGCGGTCTTGAACAGCGCCAGCACGGTCAGGTAGGGGTTGGCGTCCGGGCCCACCGAGCGGACCTCGATGCGCGCGCTCTTGGCGTTGCCGATGGGGATGCGGACCATGGCGGCGCGGTCGATGGCCGAGGTGCGGATCTGGTTGGGCGCCTCGAAGTGCGGGTCGAGGCGGCGGTAGGCGTTCACCGAGGAGTTGAGGATGAGGCACAGCTCCTCGGCGCTGGCCAGGATGCGGTCGATGGCGCTCCAGCCGAAGGCGCTGATGCCGTCCTGCCCCTTCTCGTCGTGGAAGAGGTTCTTGCCGTCCTTGGTGATGGAGATGTTCATGTGCATGCCGCTGCCGTTGATGCCGGTGCGCGGCTTGGGCAGGAAGCTGGCGGTCATGCCCATCCCCGCGGCGATCTGCCGGGCGGCGAGCTTGTAGAGCTGGATCTGGTCGGCCGCGGCGAGGGCGTCGGTGTAGCTGTAGTTGAGCTCGAACTGGCTGGGCGCGACCTCGGGGTGGTCCTTCTCGTTCTCGAAGCCCAGCGCGCGCTGCGCCTCGGCCACGCGGTCGATGAAGACCTTCAGCGGCGCGGTGGGCAGGGCGTGGAAGTAGCCGCCCTCGCTGACGAACTGGAAGCCCTTGTCGGCGTTGAACTCCTGCTCGGCGTTCAGGCCCTGGAACAGGAAGCCTTCGACCTCGGGCGCGAGGTTGGTCTGCATGCCCTGGGCGCGCAGGCCCTCGTTGAAGCGCCGGAGCTGCGAGCGGAGGTCGGCGGAGTAGTCCGAGCCGTCGCGGTCCTTGATGAGGCCGAAGACCATCACCTTGCCGGCGCCGAACACGTCGCTGGGCAGCCAGCGGAAGGTGCCCCAGTCGACCGCCAGGCGCAGGTCCGACTCGCGCTGCGCGCTGAACCCGCGGATGGACGAGCCGTCGAAGGTCAGGTTGTCGTGGGAGCGGATGAGGAACTTCTTGTCGTAGTCCAGCATGTGGAAGCGGCCCTCGATGTCGGTGAAGCACACCGTCACCGCCTTGAGCTGCTTCTCGTCCGTCAGGTACTTCAGGTAGTGGTCCTGCAGCTCGGCTTCGCCGGGGCGGGCCAGCATCTTCTGCTTGGCCACCAGGTTGAGCTCCTCGAGCTCGTCGTAGGGAATCTCCTTGAAGTTCCTGATTCGGATCTCGTTCACGGCTCCTCCGCTACGTCGTTAGGTGCTCGGATTTAGGCTTCTTTTCGGGGGTTCGCGCCCGCCGGCGAAGGCGGGCGCCGCAGGATCTAAACGGTCGCGCCCCGGCGCGCCATCCCTATTGATGCGGTGCGGCGTCGAACGGACCGCTAGGCGACAGGGTGCTGGGCCATCAGGGCGGCCACGCCGGCCACGCCCTGCAGCGCCTCGGCCTCGGACAGGCCCAGGCCCAGGCGCAGCTGCGAGAGGAACTTCGCCTCGGCGGGGTGCATGCTGCCGTCCGCGCAGCTCATGGAGGTCGCCAGGGCGAAGAGCATGCGCCGCTCGTCCTCGGTCTCGATCTGCATCAGGGCGCGGTCGAGGATGGGCTCGCGGCCCTTGGCCTGGATGGAGAGCACGCTGGTGTTGATGACGTCAGTCAGCTCGCGGGTGAGGACCTTGTCGGTCTTGGGCAGCTTGAGCAGGGCCTGCATCTGCACCACGGCGAGCTTCATCTCGGCGGCGGTGACGACGTCGTCGGCGGACATGGCCAGCGCGAGCACGTCGAGGACGGCCTTCTCCTTGGGGTTCGAGAGATCGAGTTGGGGCGAGACCGGCTCCTGCTTGGACTGCTTGGGGGCCTTGGACTGCTTCTTCGTGGCCGCCGGTTTCTTGGGCTTGCTCGCCATCGCCTTGCCTCCTTGAGACGCCAAGAACATAGCGCGGAACGAAGTTGGTGAGATCGTTCATGGACTGCATGAACAGGGTGGACTGCATGGACTTCCCGCCGTCCATTCAGTCCATCGAGTCCATTCAGTCCATTGCCTACGGCGCCTTCAGCTTCGCCGGCCGCGCCCCCGCTAGCGGTGCAGCGTCACCAGGTAGAGGGCGCGCGGGACCGGCGAGACCGCGCGCTCCCCGGTCGCGACGAGGTAGGTCGCCGTCCCGGCAGGCGTGAACACCGCGGCGCCGGAGGTCGTCGCGAGGTCCTCGAAGCCCGGCGGAAGGAACACGAGCTGCGACTGCCGGTTCCCGTCGCCGTCGAGCCAGGTGTGGTGCAGGGTCCCCAGCAGGGCGATCTCGTTCCAGCGCACCATGCCGATGGCCGCGTTCGGTCCGCCGAGGGTGATGCCGAACATCGAGTCCGGGTCGAGGGCCTCGGTGGTCCACTCGTCCGTCGAGGGCCACCAGGTCCCGATCTTGGGTTGGACCTTGGAGGCGTTGAGCGGGCAGTCCTCCGAGGTGAACAGCAGGCCCTCCTCCACCGCTCCGGTCGTCGGGTTGACGCGGCTGCGCATGGACGTCTGGAGGTTCTCTACCGCGGGCCACCCGCAGCTGCCGATGTCGACAGGGAAGGGGTGCGTGCTCTTGACCGTGGGGCTCCCCGGCTGGTGGATCGTCGCGGTCGTCGAGGCGATGGTGAGCACCGTGGGCACCCCGCGGACGATGGACATGTCCCAGAGCGCGCCCCCGGAGGGCGCCGAGAGCACCTGCTTCCAGCTGGAGGAGGTGCCGGCGCCGGCGGGCTCGCGCACGCGCACCCGGATGCACCGGGCCGCGCCGCAGTTGCAGGTGTAGGCGACCGCCAGGCCGAGGGTGGGGTCGCTGCGCAGGAGCACCCAGCCGACCTCCTGGGCGGTGTCGTCGATGGTCTCGAACGGGCCCATGGCGCCGCCGGGGGCGATCTGCCGGGCCCACACGCCCTCCGGCGGGGGCGTGGCGTTCGACGGCTCGCAGGCGCCGGGGAGGCCGGACTCGCTGTGGTAGGAGGCGATGAAGACCGTCCTGCCCTGGAGCACGGCTCCGCCGACGAAGACGGGGAAGGATTCGTAGTTGGCGCAGCTGTCGAGCGGGCTGACGGTCCAGCGCCCGTCCTTGGCCCGCTGCGCCGCGAAGAGGGTGTGCCGCACGAAGTTCGAGGTCCCGTCCTCCTTCTCGCTCTCCTCGAAGACCGCGGCGACCTCGTCGACGCCGTTCTGCGCCAGCCCGTAGATGTCGCGGCGCTGGGCGCTGGCGGACATGGGCGAGGCGAAGACCTCCTCGGAGCTGGCGAGCAGGCAGGCGCCCTCGGTGCAGTCGCCCACGGAGCAGAAGTCGCCCACCGTGCAGGCCGCCCCCTGGGCGAGCCCGCACTGGCCCGAGACGCTGCAGACCGCGGCCCCGGCGCAGTCGTCCTTCGGGTCGCTGCCGGGGACGGCGGGCTCGCACCGGCCCCAGAAGCAGGCGGTGCACTCCGGGCACTCGCCCCGCAGGTCGAGGTTGGGGTCCTGCTCGCCGCAGATGCCTTCCCGCGCCTGCCGGGCGCAGGAGGAGCAGCGCGAGTCGCAGGCCTGGTCGCAGCAGACCTTGTCCACGCAGAAGCCGGCCTGGAAACCCGGGGGCGGCGGGCAGTCGGCCGAGGCCGCGCAGGCGTCGCCCAGGGCGCGCTCGGCGGCGCAGCGCTGTCCGGCCTCGACGCACACCTCCCAGCTCTTGCAGGCCGAGGTGCAGCAGACGCCCTTGACGCAGTGGCCCGCCGCCTCGCCCTCCGGCGCCGGGCACTCGGCGTCCTTGGTGCAGACCTCGCCGAACTGGTTCTTGTTGGTGCAGGTGCCCTCGTGGTTGTCGAGGTTGCAGGCCTGCCACGGGGCGCAGGACGACAGGCAGCAGACCTCGTCGACGCAGGAGAGGGCCTGGGGGCAGTCCTTCTCCTCGACGCACTGGGTGCCGGGCAGCCGCAGCACGCACGAGCCGATGTGGCCGAAGGCCCAGCACGTCTCGTCGTCGGCGCACTTCTTCTCGCAGCAGATGCTGGCGTTGGAGTGCTCGGTCAGGCACACGCCCGAGGTGCAGTCGGCGTCGGTGGCGCAGCGCGCGCCCGCCGCCTCCTTGGGCGGCTCCGGCTCGGGAGGGACCTTGAAATCCCGGCAACCGGCCAGGGCCAGCGCGGCCAACAACAAGAAGAGCCTTTGCATATGCCTCCCTCGGACAGGGACGCAGAATCGATCGCACGCCCTGTCCGAGTCCAGCCCGGGCCTCGAAGGAAAAGCGCGAAGGCCCTCCCCCGCGAGCGCGGAGGAGGGCCTGGAGACTCACGATCCATGGCCTGCGGGAAAAGGTGCAGGCGCAGAGGCCGGCCTCCACTGGCTCCTGCCTCCACTGGCCCCTCGACAGGCTCGGGGTGTCGGGCTACTTGAGCGCCTCCGCCCCGCCGAACACGCGCTTGGAGCTGAGCTCCGCGAGGGTCTTCTCGTCGTCGCCCTGCAGGGTGTTGGTCGCCACCCGCGCCACCAACGCCCCGACGCCGGGCCCCAGCATGTAGCCCTGGCCGCACATGCCGATGGCGTCGATGTAGCCCCTGAGCGTCTCGCTCCGCCCGACGATCGGCGAGCCGTCCGGGGTCATCGGGTACAGCCCGCGCCAGGTGCGGCGCACCTTGAGGTTCGCCAGCTGCGGCATCAGGTCGACCATGCGCCGCGCGACCATCGGCAGGAAGGCGCTGGTCTCGCGGCGGTCGGAGCCCACCATCAGCGGGTCGGGCGTGATGCAGAAGATCACCTGTCCCGGCTTGTGTTGGTAGAAGTAGTAGTTGCGCGCACCGGGGGTGGGACGCAGGTCCACCACCATCGGGTGCAGGAAGTGCGCGACCGGCTCGGTGATGCCCGCCTCGTGGCTGTCCGGCTGCACCGGGACGTCGAGCCCGCCGGCCTGCGCCAGGGACCGCGCCCAGGCGCCGGCGGCGTTGACCACGGTGTCGGTGGCGTAGCCGCCCTTGTCGGTGCGCACGCCCACCACCTTGCCCTTGCGCCGGATGATCGACGTCACGCGCTCCGAGAAGCGGCAGTCGACGCCCAGCTTCACCGCCCGGCGGTGGAACGCCAGGCACGAGAGCATCGGCGAGGCGCTGCCGTCCTCCGGCGAGAAGGTGCCGCCGAGGAGCCCCACCGGGTTGATGCCGCGCACCAGCTCGAGCACCTGCGGCCGGTCGAGCCAGTCGAGGTTCAGGCCGGCCTTCTTCTGGACGACCAACAGCTCCCGGAGGGTCTTCTCCTCCTCGGGCCGGTAGGCGACGAAGAGGTAGCCGCACTGCCGCCACTCGATCTCGTCGCCGTGCGTCAGCTCCCAGGTGTTGAAGGTCTTCAGCGAGTCCAGGCACAGGCGGATCTTCGCGGCGCTGGAGTGGGTGGCGCGGATGCCGCCGATGGCGGCCTTGTTGCTGCCCTGCCCGGGGCTGGCGAACTGGTCCAGGCACAGGACCTTCAGCCCCTTCTCGGCCATGAACATCGCCGAGGGCATGCCCACGCTGCCGGCCCCGACCACGATGGCGTCGTACGCGTTGCTCATTAGAGGCCTCCCTGGAACGCACCGGGCTTGGTGGGGGCTGCCGCTTCGCCCTGTTTCTCGTCGGCGGCGCCGACGACCCCGGCGAAGGCTCCCAGCGGCACCTCCATGAAGACCGGCCGCTGCGTGAGGTCCGTGACCTGGGGCAGGGCCACGCCCTCCTCGCGGAAGATGCGCTTGATGAGGCTGGGGCAGGTCTTGCCGCCGCAGGCGCCCATGCCGCAGCGGGTGGCGGCCTTGAGCTGGTTCATGTCGCGCGCGCCGCCGCGGATGAGCGCGCGCAGCTGCCCGGCGGTGACGCGCTCGCAGCGGCAGACGATCTCGTCGTCGGCGACCCGGGCGGCCCACTGCTCCAAGGGCTGGGTGACCCAGGGCTGCTGCACGCGGATGCCGGCGATCCTCTTGGCGATCTCGGCGGGGGCGCGCACCTTCACCAGCGCGGCGTGGTCGGCGAACTTGGGCGCGGTGATGCGCTCGACCTTCACGTTGCCGAGCACCACGCCCAGCGTGTCGAGCACGGTGACCGTGTCGCCCGCCTTGAGGGTGGACTGGTTGAACTCGAAGGGCACGGTGACCGCCGCGGTGCCATCCGCCTCCGCCTGTCCCGAGCGCGTCGAGGGACGGAAGTCGACCAGCGTCATCGCCAGGCCCGGGCAGATGGCCACGCACTTGGTGCAGGCGTCGCAGCCGTTCTCCGGGATGAACGTGGGCAGGCCGAGGATGTCGTCGCCCTCGATGCGGATGGAGTGGTTGGCGCAGACGCTCGTGCAGGGGTTGCAGGGGATCTCCTGCGAGCAGTGGAAGACCGGGAAGACGCCCACGTTCTCCTCGGGGATCTCCTCGGTGATGACCGCGCCGGGCCGGCTCTTGAGCACCTCGGCGGTGTGGTGCCACTCCGGCGGGACCTCGCCCACGTCGCGGCCGAGCTTCTTGGCGATCTCCAGGCCGCGGATGCGCCCGGTGAACATCGCCGCGCTGGCCTCGGCGATCTCCTCGGCGTCGCCGGCGGCGAAGACGGGCAGGCCGTACTCCTTGGCCTTCTTGAGGAACTCGTCCACCGGCTCCAGGCCCACCGCCACCAGCACGGTGTCGCACTGGAAGGTCTTCTCGGTGCCGGGGACCACCTTCCAGCCGGCGTCGAGCTTGCCGATGGTGACGCCCTCGACCTCGCTCTTGCCGTTGGCGCTGACGACGGTGTGCGAGGTGTAGATGGGCACGCCCATGCGCACCAGCTTGTCGGCGTGGACCTTGTAGCCGCCGCACTCCGGCAGCGCCTCGCACAGGCCGACGACCTGGATGCCCGCCTGCAGCGCGTGGTAGGCGGCGATGAGGCCGACGTTGCCGCCGCCGATGACGAACAGCCGCTCGGTGGGGCGCACCAGGTCGCGGTTGACCAGGGTCTGGAACGCGCCGGCGCCGTAGACGCCGGGCAGCGAGTTGCCGCGGAAGACGAGCGAGCGCTCGCGGGCGCCGGTGGCCACCAGCAGCATGTGCGGGTGGACGAGCACGTAGCGGCCCGCGCGCAGCACGCCGACCTTGCGGTCGGAGAAGACGGAGAGCGCGGTGGTCTCGGTCCAGATCTTCACCGACTCGAAGGTGCGCAGCTCGTCCTCGAGCCTCTTGCCGATGTCCAGGCCGCGGGTGCCGGCGTGGCAGGCGTCGATGGAGCCGAAGAACTTGTGGGTCTGCAGGACCAGCTTGCCGCCCAGGGCGTGCTTGTCGTCGATGAGGATGACGTTGACGCCGGCGCGGCCCAGCTCGACGGCCGCGGAGAGGCCCGCCGGCCCGCCGCCCAGGATGAGGCACTCGGTCTCGACGGTCTCGATGTCCTTGAACTGCGGGGCGCCCGCCGGGACCGGCAGCGAGGCGCGGCCGTCCAGCGGCTCGACCTTCATGCCGTCCTCGACGCGCACCATGCAGCTCTTCACCGACAGGCCGTTGGCGATGACCGAGCACTGCGCGCACTGGCCGTTGGCGCAGTAGATGCCCATCGGCGCGCCGTCCTTGACGTGGTGGCCGAAGGTGCGCACGCCGTTGGCGAACAGCGCCGAGGCGATGGTCTCGTTGCGGCGCGCCCGCAGCGGCTGGCTCTTCCAGGTGAAGGAGATCTCGGCGTCGGCCGCGGCCGGAAGGATGGGGTGTTCCTTGATGCGGTAGTCGGCCATGTTTCGCGCTCCGGAGCATCGCCGGCGGGGAGGCGGGCGAAGGGCAAAACCCTAGCCCGATGGACGTCTTGGGGGAAGGGTGCGCCGGGGCCGCAAGCGCGGGCCGACGGGCGCATCAGCGGCACTAATTTGCGGCCGGCCCGGCGTCCGGCCCGGCGGCCGCCCGTGCAGGCTGCCTTGCTCTCCCCCAGCCAGCCCTGTTCCGAGGGTGGGTTGCGGCGGCGAACGTCCCCAGATTGGTCTCATGCCCTTCTCGGATCGCGCGGATGCCGGAAGGCAACTGGCAGACCTGCTCCGGCCCTATGCGAGCGAAGCGCCGCTCGTCCTGGGGCTCCCGCGGGGCGGGGTGGCGGTCGCCTACGAGGTGGCGCGGGCCCTGAATGCGCCGCTCGACGTCTGGGTCGTGCGCAAGGTCGGGGCCCCGCACGCCCCGGAGCTCGGCCTGGGCGCGGTCGCCGAGGGGGGCGTCGTCTACCTCGACCAGGAGGTCATCTCGGGCGTGGGCGCCTCCGAAGAGGTGGTGGAGGAGATCGTCCGCCGCAAGCAGGGGGAGGTGCGCGAGCGCGTCGCTCTCTTCCGGGGCCGGCGCCCGCCGCCGCAGGTGGAGGGGCGGGTGGTGATCCTGGTGGACGACGGGATCGCCACCGGAGGCACGGCCAAGGCCGCCGCGCAGGCGCTGCGGGCGGCCGGCGCCCGCGAGATCGTGCTCGCGGTCCCGGTGGCGTCCACCGAGGCGCTCGAGCAGCTCCAGCCGCTGGTGGACGCCGTGGTGTGCGTGGAGCCGAGGGACGTCCTGTTCGCCATCGGCGCCTGGTACGACGACTTCCAGCAGGTCGAGGACGAGGAGGTCCAGCGGCTGCTCGAGGCGGCTCGAGGCGCGCGAGCGCAGGCCGCCGCCCCGCCCGACCAGTCCGGGAGGACGGTCGCCCACCGGGAGCTGGTCATCCCGCTGGGAGAGGCCACGCTGGAGGGGACGCTCTCGGTGCCGGCGGCTGCCCGGGGCCTCGTGCTCTTCGCCCACGGCAGCGGGAGCAGCCGCTTCAGCCCCCGCAACCGCCACGTGGCCGCCGTGCTGCAGGGCTACGGGCTGGCGACGCTGCTCTTCGACCTGCTCACCGCCGACGAGGAGGCCCTCGACGAGCGGACCGCCGAGCTGCGCTTCGACATCGACTTCCTCGCCTCGCGCCTGGTGGAGGTGACCGACTGGGTCTCGGGGCTCCGGGAGGGCCTGGCCCTGCCGCTGGGCTACTTCGGGTCGAGCACCGGCGCCGCGGCGGCCCTGGTCGCGGCCGCGCAGCGCCCCGACGCCGTGCGCGCGGTCGTCTCCCGCGGCGGCCGGCCGGACCTGGCGAGGGAGAGCCTGCCCGAGGTCCGCGCGCCGACGCTGCTCATCGTGGGGGGGAGCGACGAGGAGGTCCTCGACCTCAACGAGCGCGCGTACGCGCGGCTGACCTCGGAGCGGCGAGTGGCGGTCGTGCCCGGCGCCACGCACCTCTTCGAGGAGCCCGGGGCCCTGGACGCGGTGGCCCGGCTCGCCGGCGAGTGGTTCGAGAAGCACCTGGGGCTCGCGGCCGCGGCCGCGGCGGTCCCCGCGGGCGGGCCGGAGGCCGGCCTCTGACGGGCTCGGGGAGGGATGGGGGGCCTGCCCGGCGCGCCGTGGCCTTCGAGGCCGCGCGCGCCCGGAGGGGCGTCCGCATCGTAGCGGCGAGGGGGGCGTGATGAACCTGACGACGAGTTCCTTCACCGAGATGGCGAGCGGCGTGCTGACGGTGCCCGTGCGAGAGGGCGTCACGTTGAGGCTCGTGGCCGACGCCGGGTTGCTCTCCGAGCTCGCGGGCAAGCGGGCGCTCGAGCAGTTGCTGGAGGCGGCGGGGTGCGCCGGGGTCGAAGCCTACGTGGTCGGCCTGCCCAACCTGGAGGAGGCCGACGGCTTCCCCAGCGGCTGCGTGGTCGCCACCGGGACGCGCGACGCGGCGTTGATCCCGGCGGGAGCGGGCCCGGACATCAACTGCGGAGTCCGGCTGCTCGCGTCCAAGCTGCACGAGGAGGCGGTCCGGCCCCACCTCGAGGCCCTCATGGACGAGCTGGTCCACCAGGTCCACGTCGGCGACGACAAGAGCGGCCCGCTCAACCTCTCGTCCCACGAGGTGGAGCAGGTGCTCGACGAGGGCTGCCGCTGGCTCGTCTCGGTCAAGAAGATCGGCAAGCCCGCCGACCTGGAGGTGTTGGAGGACGCCGGGGCCTTCCTGGGCGCCGGCGCGCAGCACGTGCCGACCAAGGCGAGGCAGTCCGCGGGCAAGCAGCTCGGGACGCTGGGGCGGGGCGCCAGCCACTTCGTGGAGGTGGACGTGGTCGACCGCCTCTACGACGAGGAGGCCGCCGCGCGCATGCAGCTCGCCGAGGGGCGCGTGGTGGTCCAGATCCACACGAGCGCGCGCGACCTGGGCAAGCAGGTCTGGCAGAGGTGCCTGCAGGACGCCCAGGAGGCGATGGTCCGCCTCAACCTGCGCGCCCCGCGCCCGCAGCTGGCGTGGGCCCCGCTGTCCTCGAAGGAGGGCGAGCACTGCTACCTGCGGCTGCTGGCGGCCGAGAACTTCGGGCTGAGCAACCGCCACGTCGTCGCCCACCAGGTGCGCAGCGCCTTCCAGCTCGCCCTGCGCGGCGCGGCCGACACGTCCCTGCCGCTGGTCCACGACGCCTCGGGCAACACGGCCCGCCTGGAGCGCTTCGGCACCAAGCAGGTCTGCGTGCACCGGCGCGGCGCGGCGCCCGCCCGCGGGCCGGGTCACCCCGCGCTCTCGTCGGTCCACCGCGACCTGGGCGAGCCGGTCCTCCTCCCGGGGAGCATGGGGACGCCTTCGTACGTGATGATCGCCACCGGCCTGGCGGACGACGTGACCTGGGCCAGCGCGCCGCACGGGGCGGGCCGGGCGATGAGCCGCCACCAGGCCCAGCAGAGGTTCCACAGCCCGGAGGTGATCGCGCGGATGGCGCAGCGGGGCGTCGTGCTGCGCTACGCCACCGAGCGGCGCCTGGCCGAGGAGGAGCCGGGGGCCTACCGGGACGCGGGTGCCTGCGCCGTGCTGCTCCAGCGCGCCGGCATCGCCCGGCCCGTGGCGCAGCTGCGTCCCATCGGGGTGCTCAAGGGCTGAGGTCCTCCGCGGCGTCTTCCACTTCCACCCGGCGCGGCCGCCCGCCGAAGCCGAGGCGCAGCCGGCCGTCGCCGCCGGCCCGGGTCCAGGTCCCCGTCGCCTGGCCCAGCCGGTCGAGGGTCTCGCGCAGCCAGGCGGTCCCCTCCGCGCCCGCGCGGACGACCTGAAATCTTCGGACCGTGGTGGGGACCAACTCCAGCTGCAGCAGCCGGCCGCCCGCGGGATCGAGCTGCGCGAAGTAGAGCAGGCCGAGGTCGCCGCGGAACGCCTCGTAGCCGCGGATGCCCTCGTAGTCGTCGAGGAGGTCCCCGCAGCCGTAGAGGATCAGCTTCTCCCGGTAGACCTCGACGGCGCGGACGTGGTGCGAGGAGTGGCCGTGGACCACGTCGACCCCTCCCGAGTCGACGAGCGCGTGGGCGAACCCCGATTCCTCGGCCGTGGTCTCGAAGCCCCAGTTCGGGCCCCAGTGGATCGAGGCCACGACCAGGTCTCCGGGCCGGCGCAGGGCGCGCATCCGCTGGCCGGCCGCCTCGGCGGTCGCGCGCGAGAGGTCGGGCAGGAGGTCGACCCCGGGTCGCAGGGGGCCGGCGGCCCACTCCGGGGGGATCCCGCTGCTCTCCGCCCCCATCCCGAAGACGAGGATCCGCCGGCCATTCCCCAGCTCGTGGACCGCGGGCGCCTGGGCCTCGCGCAGGTCGCGCCCCGCCCCCGCGGTCTTCACTCCCGCGGCCGCCAGGCGACCGAGGGTCTCCAGCAGCCCCGCGTAGCCCCAGTCGAGCACGTGGTTGTTCGCGAGCGCGCAGCACTGGATGCCGGCGGCGGTCAGGCAGGGCACGTTGCCCGGGTGCATCCGGTAGTGGATCTCCTTGCCGACCCAGAAGGCCCCGCTGGTGGTGACGCTGGTCTCCAGGTTGACCAGCCGCAGGTCCGGCGCCGCCCGCTCGATCTCGGCGAGCGCCTCGCCCCACAGGTAGGCGGGGCGCACCGGCCGCGGGATCGGCCCGCTCGCGTCCTCGGCCAGGCCCAGGTAGTCCCGGGCGTCGGACACGTAGCTCTCGTGGAGCCCGGGGGCGCAGTGGAAGGGCAGCGCCTGGTCCACGCCGCGGCCGGTCATGACGTCGCCGCACAGCAAGAGGGTGATCGCGTCGTCGCCAGCCATCGGTCCACGCTCCCCGGAAAGTTGGGGCGCGCGGCGCCGCGAAGCCCGCCGCCCGGCAAGCCTGCTCGGAGAGGTGCGAGGCAGCCGCCTGCTTCAGGGCTTGGCGGTGTCCGCGGGCTGGGGCGTCTCGGGCTTCGCCTCTTCCTTCTTCTCAGGCGCCGCCGGGGCCGCCGCGGGCTTGGCCTCGTCCGCCTTCTTGGCGATGGCCAGCACCAGGTTCGCCTCGCCCTCGTGCCGGTACCCGGTGACGAACGGCAGCGGCGCGACCGGCCCTTCCTTGAACGCCTTGATGAGCACGTCCTGGTAGTGCTTGTCGAAGGGCGGCAGCGGGCGCAGGTACTTGCCGTACAGGTGGATGGTCCAGCGCGGCTCCTTCTCCTTCGGCTTGCGCAGCTGGTCGAAGGGCACGCCGGAGTCGTCCTGCAGGATGGACAGCGCGTTCTCGAGCACGAAGTCGCGGGTGAGCGAGAAGCGCTTGGCGTTGTGCAGGATGAAGGAGGCCGCCTTGAAGAAGTGGTTGGCCGGCGCGAGCTTCTTGAAGAAGGCGAGGAAGCCCGGGGTGGCCTTGAGCTCGAAGTTCTCCACGTTCTGCCTCAGGTAGTAGACCGTCTGCTCCTGGTCGCGGCCCTTCTTGAGCAGCTTGACCCGGATGCCCTGCGGCCGCTTCTTGTCGCCCTTGGAGCCGTCGGAGAGCACCTGCACCTCGCCCCGGTCGTCGAGCTCGAAGTAGTGGACGTCCAGGACCTTGAAGTCGGCGCGGGCGGCGAACAGGAACAGGATGGGCAGCACGCCCTTGAACTCGGTGCGGGTCAGGTCGCCCGACATGTCGTTGGTCCTGAAGAAGCTGGCGCGCACGTTGTTGAAGATGGTCTTGCGCAGGTTGTCGATGGAGCGGTCCAGCCGGTCCTGCTTCATCTTGGAGATGTGCGGGACGACGCCGATGGGCTCCAGGCCCGCCAGCACGTAGACCGGGGCGTCGGGGTAGAGCACCGAGACGCTGAGGAAGTCGGGCCCGCCGAAGAAGTAGAAGAGGTTGGCCTTGGGGTCGATCTTCGGAGAGAGCTCCTTGGCGGAGAACTCGCTCATCGCGTCCAGGCGCTTGGTCTTGATCTTGACCCAGTCCTTCTCGAGCGAGGCGGCGTAGTCCTTCCAGCCCTCGTCCTTCTCGGTCTCGGCCAGCGGCGAGCCCTCGGAGACCGGCAGGCCGGCGATGAACCGGGCCTGGTCGTCGAAGGTCTCGGCGGCAGCGGCGGGCGCCGCGGCGGGGGCCGGCTCGGCCTTGGGGGTGGCCGCGGGCGCAGCCGCAGCGGCTTCGGCGGCTTCGGCGGCGAGGGGTGCGGCGCACAGGGCCCAGGCGGCGAGCAGGCACGGGAGGGCGCGGAAAGAGAATCGATTCACGGTGGGGACCTCGAGCGACGTTCCTCGGTTTGGACGGCGGGGAGTCTAACCTTGTTCCACGCGTTGCGATCACGGTCAGCCGGCCGTGAAGCTGCCTCCCCGGGGGTGGAACGGGCGAGGGCTGGCCGGGATTCCGGACTTGGGAAATGACGCGCCCAGAAGGCCCGGCATACAGTGCCGGACCATGAAATCGGTCGGCAGAACGCTGGCGATGGCGTTGCTGATGGTCCTGGCAGGATTCGGCGGGGGCTGCCCCTATCAGCCGAAGTCAGACCTGTTGCTCGCCGTCGACGGAGCGACCCCGTTCTCTTCGAATGCGGGTGGCATGCTCTGGCACGTCGAGACGGCCCAGACGGTGTACCTCCGCGTGATCATCAACGTGCCGGGCAGCGAAGGCGCCGATCGCGAGTGGTACGACCTCGAGGTCCGGTTCGACCAGGCTTTCTTCGAGAGCGCGAAAGCGCCCCTGAAGCTGGAGATCGCCGGCGCCGTCTCCGGCGAGAGCAGGGCCTACAACGACATCACCCAGAAGTTCGAGCCCGGCGCCGGCCACGATTCAAGGGTGACCGGCGTCTTCCTGCACCGCAACCGCGGCACGAACGCGACGGAGCCAACCGCCTTCAGCTGTGTGGTCCACGGAAGCCTTACGTTCGACCAACTGGAGTGGGAGACCTCGCCGTCTTGGCACAACCCCAAGCTCCTCGCGACCATCGACTTGAGCACGCAAGGCGGCCTGCCGTCCGAGTCACCAACCGCGAACGTCCAGACGCACCTGACCGGGACGATCGGCGCCTACGTCGATAGCCCGGGCTACTAGCTCTGGACTGCGCGTCTGGGCCCAGGCACCTTGGCCAGCCAGCCGATGACCTCGCCCTCCGCCACCTCCGCGAAAAGGACCGCCCTCGCCGGAGGCCTGCTCGTGGCGCTGGGCCTGGCGACCTACGCCTGGCTCCTCTGGGCGCCCGCCGGGCACGGGTTCGTGGTCCGGCGCTTCGAGAACGCCAAGTGGGAAGGCGAGCCCTCGTCGATCAGCCTGGTGCGCGAGCCGTTCGAGCGCCGCGCGAAGGAAGCCCCCGCCTTCTCCGCCGAGTGGAAGGCCTACGTGCCCGTCGAGAAGCGAGGCCCCTACCAGGTGGCCGTGCGTTCCATCGGCGAGGCCGAGGTGTTCGTCGACGGGGTCTCCAGGGTCTCCGCGACCGGCGTGCGCGACGGCTCGGTCACGCCCGGGCGGTTCGACCTCGACGCCGGCGTGCACGAGGTCAAGGTCCGGCTGCGCGCGGACGGCGGGGCGAGGTACCTGCGCTTCTACTGGCTGCGGATGATCGGCCCGAACGGCACCGAGATGCGGCCGTTCGACCGGGAGCTGGCTTGGCCGACCCGCGACGCGGCGCAGGCGGCGCTGGGAACGAAGAGCTCGCTGCGCTCCTGGCTCTTCGCGGCCTCGCTCGCGCTGCTGGGCTTGGGAATCGCGCTGCTCGCGCGGGCCTGGGCGCTGCGCAAGGGCAAGCCGGTCTTCACGCGCCGCGAGTGGATCGCCGCCGTGGTGGTCCTGGCCATCGCGCTCGGCGCGCGGCTGCGGCCGGTGGACGAGACCGACATCCACTACGACGAGTTCGCCTACTTCGCCGGCGGGCTCAACTACGTGCGCAACGTCCAGTTGGGCGACTTCTCGTCGGGCGCCTTCTCGTGGCACGAGGAGCACCCGCCGTTCGCCAAGTGGGTCTACGGGCTGGGCGGCGCGGCGGACGGGATGGGCGGCGCCAAGCGGCTCAGCGCGCTGATGCAGGCCCTGACCTGCCTGGTGCTGCTGCTGCTCGGCCGGCGCTTCGTCTCGCTGGAGGTCGGCATCGGCGCGGCGGTCGCCCTGGCGCTGACGCCGTTCTTCCTCTCCCAGGGCTGGATCGTCGGGCTGGAGTCGGCTGCCGGGCTGCTGTTCGCGCTCTCGGCGTACTTCCTCATCGTCGGGTTCGTCGAAGGCTCCGGCTGGCACCACGCGCTGTGGGGCTTCGCCTCGGTGCTGAACCTGGGCGTGCGCTCCACCGGGGTCTGGTTCGCGCTGGTGGTCGCCGTCATGGGCCTGCCGCGGCTGGTCCGCGAGCCGCGGCGCTTCCTCAAGTTCTTCTGGTCCTTCGCCGGCGCGGCGGTGGCGCTGGGGGTGCTCTTCGCGCTCTGGCCGTCGCTGTGGAACGACCCGCTCTCGCACGCCTCGTCGATCTTCAAGCGCGAGTACGAGCCCGACGAGTTCTTCCTGGGCAAGCTGTGCAAGCCGCCGGTCTGGTACCACCCGTTCGTCTTCCTCGCGGTCAACCCGCTGGGCCTGCTGCTGCTGGCGCTGCCCTGGGTCCTGACCGCCGCGCGGCGCCGCTCGACGACCGATCTGCTGATCCTCTGCTGGCTGGTGCTGCCCTTCGGCCAGTCCTTCGTGCCCTTCCGGCAGGACTCGGCGCGCTACGTCTTCCCGGCCTTCCCGGCGCTGGCCTTCGCCGCGGCGTGGGGGCTGGACGCGCTGGGCAGGTTCGTCGCGGAGCGGGCGCGGCCGGTCGTCTGGTCGCCCTACTTCCCGCAGGTGGCCCTGGCCCTCTACCTGGCCTTCTCCTCGGCGCGAATCCACCCCTACGAGCTCGACTACTTCAGCGAGTGGACCGGCGGCGTCGGCGCGGTGGCGCGGAAGAAGTGGCTCGAGGTGCCGTGGTGGGGTGAGGGCGAGTTCGAGGCGGCGCGCGTGGTGAACCGGCTCGCGCGGCCCGGCGCCAAGGTCTGGATCAAGGGCCAGCCCGCCTTCCCGGAGCTGCGGCCAGACCTCAAGGCCGCCGGCGAGGACGCCGACTACCTGGTGCACTCGTACTTCCAGTACCCGGCCGAGCCCGTGGGCTGGAAGAAGGTCGGGGAGGTCCGCGCCGGCGGGGAGGGCGGCGCGCCGCTCATCGGCGTCTACGAGAAGGTGCGCGCGGAGGCGCAGCCGCCTGCCGTGGCGAAGTAGTCGATGCGCTCTCCTCGCCCTCCCGCTCTCCGAGCCTGCGGCGTTTCGCTCCGGTAGCCGCGAGGCCACAGCCGTGGCTGGCTCGCTTCAGGGCGAATCGCCGCCTGCAGCCCCGTGTCCACTGCCGGACGCCTCCTGGCCCGCGCCTTGCCTAGTCCGCCGTCCCCGCCCGCGGGCTGGAGGAGGACGAATGGGCAGACTCGCCAGGTGGTCGGTCGCAGTGGTCTCGGTCGTGCTGTCGTCGGCTTCGGCCCAGGCCTCGGTGGTCTGGCGCGGGGACTACGAGACGGGCGACTGGTCGCAGTGGTCCAAGGCGCAGCTGGTCTCGGACGACCGGCTGCAGGTGGTCACCTCGCCGGTGACGCAGGGCCGGTACGCGCTGAAGGTGACGGTGCGCCAGGGCGACAACCCGATCGGCGCCTCCGGCAACCGCAACGAGCTGGTCTACCTGTCGTACGAGCCGGAAGGCTCCGAGCGCTGGTACCGCTGGCAGACGATGTGGCCGGCGGACTACCCCAGCGACGCGCCCTGGCAGATCTTCACGCAGTGGCACCACAGCGGCAGCGACGGCTCCCCGCCGATGGTCTTCTCGGTGCGCGGCGAGACGGTGCGGATGCTGGCCAACACCGAGGTGGTGTGGACGACGCCCTTGGCGCGCGGGCTCTGGCACGACTTCCTCTTCCACGTGAAGTGGTCGCCCGACGCGTCGGTGGGCTTCGTGGAGCTCTGGTACGACGGCGTGCTGGCGCTGCCCAAGACCTTCACGTCCACCCAGTTCGCCGGGCAGACCAACTATCTGAAGCAGGGGCTCTACCGGGACGACACCATCGCCTCGACGGCCTCGCTCTTCCACGACGGGATGGTCGTCGGGACGACGCGCGCCGACGTGGAGCCGGCGGCGCCCGCGGGTGCCGATGCCGGGACGCCGATGGCCGCTGCGGATGCCGGGAGCCCGGCGGAACCCGCAGGGACCGACGCGCAGGTAGCACCCGGACCCGGGCCCGATGCCGCCACGGCGGTGGAGGTGCCGGGAACGGACGCGACGCTTCCCGCCGGTGCGGATGCGACCGCGACGGTGACGCCGCCGCCGCCCGCTGCGATCGGGAGTGACGCGGGCCTGGGGCAGACGAGCCTGCCGCAAGGCGTGGAGGAGACCGCCGGGTGCAGCAGCGTGCCCGGGGGCGCGTTCGCCTCGCTGGCGGTGGCGGCGCTTGGCGTGCTCCTGCGGCGGCGGCGCCAGCGCTGAAAACGGCTGCGGGCGGTCTGCTCCTAGGCAGGCCGCCCGCGCCCGACTCCATAGACTGACGACCGATGCGGATGCCGGCCGCCCCTGGCTCGGGTGGGTTTACCGGCGCTCCTGCGCGTCGTGCTTCTCCCGGCCGATCTGGCGGCTCAGGCGGTTCTGCTGGCGCTCGAGGCGGCGCTTCTCGCCGCGGGTGAGCCGGCCGTCGTCGCGGCGGTCGCGGCGGATCTCGTGCTGCAGCCGGTGGTGCTTGCGCTCGAGGCGGGCGGCTTCGCGGCGGGTCAGCTCGCCGGACTGCACGCCCTCGCGGATGCGCGCCTCCTGGTTCGCCTGCCGCTCGTCCGCGCGGGCCGCGAAGGCCGGAGCCGCGGTCAGGATGCCCATCGCCACTGCCACCATCGTCAGGGTCCGCTTCATGGCCTTCCTCCTCGAGGGTTTGCGCCGTCTGGAGGATCGAACACCGACTCCGCGAAGCAGTTGCGGGCCGGCCGAAAAAGGCGGGACTACGGGGTGGACTTGGCCGGAGCCAAAGGGAGGGCGGCCGCGGCGGTGACGGCCTCGGCGATCTGGTCGTAGGAATCCTCGAAGGCCTTGCGGATCCGCGATCCCCACAGCGTCAGGAACGCCCGCGCCGCGACGTTCAGGGGGTGCAGGCGGAACCTCGCGGTGAGGATGGCGCCGTCGCTGGAGCGCTCCTCGACCTCCCACTGGGCGTCCACCGCGAGCACCCGGACGCCCAGGCAGCGCACCTGGCCGTGGGCGCGCCAGACGTGCGGCGGAGCGAGCCGGACCAGGGCGTCCAGCTTGGAGCGGATCCCGGCGAACTTGGCGACGCTGTTCACGGCGATCGTCCGGGCGTCCCGGCGCTCGAACGACCGCCTCCCCTTCTCGTCGCCGAAGATCCACCGCGCGTCGTCCTCGCGGTAGTCGGTCAGCCAGGCGAACGCGGCGTCGGGGGGAACCCCGACCGTGCGCACCACGGTGTGCTCGAACGGCTTCATCGCCAGTGTCAGTTACGAGAGGCGCCGGCCCGCGCCAAGGCCCCGGGGGTGAGGGTCCCCTGCGAAGGCCGCCCTCAGCGCACCGCTTCCGGCCGGTAGCCCGCCGCCCGAGCCTCCTCGAGGAGGATCTGCGGCTCGGAGTCCAGCACCGAGAAGTCGACCGGGTAGAGCCGCACGGTGTTGTTGTCGCCCAGGGCGATCATCCGGCCGTCGGGCGAGAAGTCCGCGCCGGAGATCTCGCGGGCGGCGTGCAGGATGAGCTTCACCTCGCCGCTGGCGGCGTCCCAGACCCGCGCCGTGCCGTCGTCGGCGCCGGTCACCACCAGCTTGCCGTCGGGCGAGAACCGCGCGCTGTTCACCCACTGGCCGTGGCCCACCAGCCGCGTCTGCTCCTTCCAGGACTTGGCGTCCCAGACGATGGCCACCCCGTCCTTGCCGGCGCTCGCCAGCCGCGTCCCGTCGGCGCTGAAGGACAGGGACCACACCCAGTCGTTGTGGCCCTTGAGCACGGCGATGCACTTGCTCGCGGCGACGTCCCAGATGCGGATGGTCTTGTCGAAGCTGCCGGACGCCAGGAGCTTGCCGTCGGGAGAGAAGACCACCGAGGTCAGCTGCGCCTCGTGGCCCTCGAGCACGCCGTGCGGCGCGCCGCGGGCCGCGTCGTACAGCCGCACGCCCTTGTCCACGCCGGCGGTGGCCAGCAGGTTCCCGTCCGGCGAGAAGGCGACGTCGTAGATCTCCTGGGGCTGCTCCAGCCGGTGCAGCGCCCGGCCTTCCTTGAGGTCCCAGATGATGACCTTGCGCTCGCGCGCCGCCGAGGCGAGCAGCGTGCCGGTCTTGCTGAACGACAGCCGCAGCACCGCGTTGTTGTGCCCCACCAGCGTCGTCAGCGCCTGCCCGGTGGTGGTGTCGAAGATGCGCACCACCTTGTCGTTGCCGCCCGAGGCCAGGAGCTTGCCCAGCGGCGAGAAGGCGACGCCCAGCACGCCCGCGGTGTGCCCGGTCAGCGTGTGGCGGTCGGCGGAGCGCAGGTGCCACAGCTTGAGCTGGCGGTCCTGGCCGGCGCTGGCCATGGTGTCGCCGGTGGGGGAGAAGGCCACGCCGTAGGCCGTGCCCTGGTGCGCCTCCAGGGTCGCCAGCGCGCTGCCGCCGCGCGCGTCCCACAGGCGCACGGTCTTGTCGAAGCTGCCGGAGACGAGGTAGCGGCCGTCGGGCGAGTAGGCGAGCGTCCAGATGCCGCCCACGCCCTGGCTGACCTCCAGCGTCTGCAGGGGCTTGCCGGTCTCCGGCTGGAAGACGCGGATGGACCGCTCGCCGCTGCCGGTGGCCAGCGACCGGCCGTCGGGGGAGAAGGCCAGGGCGCGGACCTCGGCCGCGTAGGCCGCCAGGGTGAGCACCGGCTCGAGCCCCGGCAGCCGCCAGACGCGCAGCAGGCGGTCCTGCCCGCCGCTGGCGAGCAGCTTCCCGTCGGGCGAGAAGGCCACCGCCAGCACCTGGTCGTCGTGCGTCAGGGTCCGCAGCGTCTCGCCGGTGGCCACGTCCCACAGGCGCAGCGTGCGGTCCCAGCTGGCGGAGGCGAGGAGCGTCGCGTCCGGCGAGAAGGCCACCTGGTAGACCAGGTTCTCGTGGCCCTCCAGCGACTTGATCTGCGAGCCGGTCTGCGGGTCCCAGAGGATCACCCGGCGGTCGCGCCCGGCGCTGGCCAGCATCCTGCCGTCGGCGGACCAGGCGATGGTGTAGACGCGGTCCTTGTGGCCCTCGAGGGTCTTCCACAGCTCCTTCGCCTCGACGTCGAAGATGCGCACCTTGCCGTCGTAGCTGCCCACCGCCAGCCGCTTGCCGTCGGCGGAGTAGGCCACCTGGGTGAGCGCCTCCTCGAGCTTGAAGGTCGCGGCCAGGTCCACCAGCGAGTTCTGCCGCGTCTGGTAGATGGTCGAGGCGGCCTTGACCAGCAGCTGGCGCGCGTCGGCGTGCTTCTGGGCGAAGTCGGCGGAGTAGAAGGAGCCCCGGGGGTGCGCCGGGTTGTTGAGCAGCGACTCGGCGGCCAGCCCGGCGGCGGAGGCGAAGCGGAAGTCCTCGCGCTGCTGGTCCGCCGCCTTCACCCGGGCCTCGGCCAGGTTGAAGTGGGCGATCAGGCTCTCGCGCTTGGCCTCGGCGCGGGCCACGCTCTCCCGCCCCAGGGCGATGGTCACCGCGATGAGCGCGCCGACGATGGCCAGCAGCACCAGGCCCACCGCGGCCATGGTCTTCTTGTTCTGCTCGGCGAAGCGGCGCAACAGCTCCCACGAGCTGTAGCGGTAGGCGGTGACGCGGCCGCCGGTGAGGTAGGTCTCGACCTCGTCGGCGATGTCCTTGGCGGTCTTGTAGCGGCGCGTCTTCTCCTTGCGCAGCGCCTTCTCGCAGATGGCGGCCAGCTCCGGCGGCGCCTCCCGGCAGACGTCGAGCACCGGGCGCACGTGGCCGGCCAGCACCGCGGTGAAGAGCTCGGCCTGGGTCTTGCCGGTGTTGGGCGGGCTGCCGGTGAGGATCTGGTAGAGGATGGCGCCCAGGCCCCAGACGTCGCTGCGCTCGTCGATCTCGTCGACCTTGCCGGCGGCCTGCTCCGGGCTCATGTACGCCGGGGTGCCGATGGCCGCCCCGTCCACGGTCTCGGCGACGGCGTACTCCGCCATCAGCTTCTGCTCGTTGGCGATGTCCACCGCGCGGATGTCGCGCTTGCCGCGCACCTTGGCGATGCCCCAGTCGAGCAGCACCGTCTCGCCGAACTCGCCGACCATGGCGTTGCTGGGCTTCAAGTCCCGGTGGATGACGCCGCGGCTGTGCGCGTAGGCGACCGCCGAGCAGATGTCCATGAAGGGCCGCAGCAGGCGCAGCCGCTCCTGCAGCGTCTTGCAGGCCCGCAGCTTCTCGGAGAGCGTCACCCCGCGCACGAAGCGCATCGAGTAGTAGAGCGCGCCGTCCTTGCGCCGGCCCAGGTCGTAGACCGGGACGATGTTGGGGTGCTCGAGCTGGCCGGTGACGCGCGCCTCGCGCAGGAGGCGCTGGGCCTCGACGCTGGTGGAGCGGCTGGTCATCGGGTCGGCGTCGGCCTGGTCGGGGTGGATCTCCTTGATGGCGACGTCGCGGCCGACATGCTCGTCGCGGCAGAGCAGGACCTTGGCCTGGCCGCCGGAGGCGTGCACGCGCACGAAGGTGTACCGGCCGGGGGCCTCGGGGGCCAAGAGGTCGCCGCCGGCTTCCTCTTCGCGCTCGGCGATTCGGTTGATCGCCTGGTTGCCGCGGGTGCTGCGGTGGCCGGCCTTGCCGTCGAGGGTGGCGTTGGGCGCCAGCGGCGAGGCGATGCCCGGGCCGCCGCCGCCCGTCGCGCCGGGGACCTCGGCGCGGGTCGGCTCGACGTCGTCCTCGATGGGCGGCGGGGCCTTCGCCACCAGCGGCAGCTGGGGCGGCGCCGACGGGGCGGCGGAGGCGGTGGCCGGGCGCTTGGTGCCAGGGGAGAGGGGCGGCTCGGCGGACTCGATGAGGGTCGACTCGGGGTCCTGGCGCGGCCTGGGCATGGAGGAGGAGGCGGTCTTGAGCCTGAGTTCGAGCTGCGAGCGCTGGGCGGCGCTGATGACGCGCTCGCGCTCCATGAACTCCGCGGGGTCCTTGGCGCGGCCCTCCTCGCAGGCCTCGAGCGCCTTGGCCACTTGGGCGGGGGTCGCAAAGCGCAGCTCGAGGGCGAGGCTCGCGATGCGGTGGTGGGACTTCGGAAGCTCGCGCGCCACTGGACTACGTCCTCCCCTCGAACTCGCCGGCCGGCGAGCGACGATCCTCGCAGAGGTTTGGGGGCGATGCCAGCCACAAGGAGTCCGCGGCCCGCAACCTTCGTCCCGGACCCGGGCCCGGGGCGGATCGGCCGACGCAAGCTGCCGTAAACAGCCTGGATTCAGGGGCCGACGGGGTGCCGGGGCAAGGTGCCGCAGCCGGTCGGGCAACCGGTCAGCCGGTCATCTTGGCAGCGACCGTCACGCCCAGCCGGCCCGGTAATAGGCCAGGGTCGCCTTCTCCCGGTCCTCGGCGCTCTGGCATCTCTCCAGCGCGCCGTGCGTGTCGCCGAGCCGGGACACGGCGGCGCGGTGGACCTGCCAGGCCTTCGCGAAGCCGGCTCCCCAGCCCGCGGTGAGCTGGCCTTCCTTGCGTGGCACCTGGCAGGTCCAGGTGATGACCGAGGCGCCGTTGGCGAAGGTGGACAGGAAGTAGCCGTAGATCCCCCGGGCCTGGTCGGCGCTGACGTTGGCCCAGGCGCGCTCGGCCTCGTGGGCGTACACGTCGCACGGCGGGGCCCGGCGGGCGCGCTCGGTCTTCTGGCCCAGCAGCACGAAGCCGGCGGACTCCAGGTCCAGGCGGACGGCCGAGGTGCCGGGGACCCGCGGGCTCTCGTTGGGGACGACCACCACCTTCTTCGCCCAAGGCCGCCAGAACCACAGCTCGAAGGCGATGTTGGAGGCCAGGGCCAGGACGAAGAGGCCCCTGAACCCGGGCCCGAGCAGGTCGCCGCAGGACTTCCACGGCCAGCCGCTGGTCAGCGCGAGGACGAAGCCTCCGAGCGCGGGCCAGAGGAAGACCTGCCCGACGACGAGCCGCGTCCGGAGCTCGGCGATGTTGGTGGGGTCCAGCTCCACCATCGCGGCGAGCTGCCGGGCGATCTCCGAATCGGCCGCCGTCTGCGCCGGGCCGTGGCCGGCCGCCGCCGCCGCGGCCAGGTCCGCCTGGTGCCGGGCGAAGGCCTGCTCGCGGTCGGGCTCGTTGGCGGGCTGCTCGTCGCCCTCGGGCGAGGCGATGGTGTCGACGACGTGGCCGTCGCTGCAGCGGGACATCAGGCGAACGGAAGGGCGCCCGGTCGGCCCGTCTCCCAGGAAGGCGAAGATGCCGAGGCCCGGGTGGTGGAAGACCTCGATGGGCCTGAGGCCGGACAGGCGCGAGCCGTGCCGCTGGGCGCACAGGCGCACGAAGCCCTCGCGCTCGAGCCAGGCGGCGGCCTCGGCGCGGTGGAACGAGCTCTTGCGGGGCGCCGGCAGCGTGTGGATGCGCTGGCGCGGCGGCCAGAGGACCACCACCGCCACCGGCAGGAGCACGATCGCGGTCAGCAGGCCGACGACGAAGCCAAACACCTCAGTCTGCGACGGCATCGATCGCCTGCCTCCCCACCCCAGCGCCGCGCAGGCGGGGACGCCTGCCTCCACCGAGGAGTGCCCTTCCAATCCCCCGGAAACGGCCGGAGCGTCAACCGACGCGAGCTTGCCAGGAGAGGGAGATTTGCCTACGGTCCCGCCTCCTTTCCCTCTCTCCTCGAAGCGGCGGAGGCAGCTCCCATGAAGGTCACGGTCACCGGCGCATCCGGCCACATCGGCGGCAACCTCGTCCGCGCGCTGCTCGAGGCCGGCCACGAGGTCAAGGCGCTCTACACCAAGGACACCCGGCCGCTCGACGGGCTCGCGCTCGAGACGCAGAAGGCCGACGTCCTGGACCCCGCCAGCCTGGAGACCGCCTTCGAGGGCCGCGAGGTCGTCTTCCACCTCGCCGGCAAGATCACCGTCAACGGCGACCCCGACGGCATGGTCAACCGCATCAACGGCGAGGGCGTGCGCAACGTCTGCGAGGCGGCGCTGAAGAAGGGCGTGCGCCGGCTGGTGCACTTCTCTTCCATCCACGCCTTCCAGCACAACCCCTGGGACCAGCCGCTCGACGAGACCCGGCCGCTGTGCATCGAGGCGCCGGGCGTGTGCCTGACCTACGACGCCAGCAAGGCGCGCGGCGAGCACGTGGTCCGCGAATACCTCCAGAAGGGCCTGGACGCGGTGATCGTGAACCCCACCGCGGTGCTGGGGCCCATCGACTACAAGCCCTCGGCGATGGGCGGGGCCATCCTGATGGTCGCGCGCAAGAGCCTGCCGATGTGCCCCGACGCGGGCTTCGACTGGGTGGACGTGCGCGACATCGCCCGCGGGGCCATCGCCGCGGCGGAGAAGGGGCGCAAGGGCGAGAAGTACCTGCTGGGCGGCAAGTGGCGGCCCTTCTCGGAGCTGGCGGGGCTGGTGGGCAAGGAGGCGGGGGTGAAGCCGCCCTCGCTCAAGTCGCCCATCTGGCTGGCCAAGGTCGGCGTGCCGTTCGCGGTGGCGTGGGCGGGCGCGACGGGCACCCGGCCGCTCTTCACCTTCGAGTCGCTGACGACGCTGGCGACCAGCCACAAGGACATCCGCCACACCAAGGCCGAGAAGGAGCTGGGCTACTCCTGCCGGCCGCTGGAGGAGACCATCGCCGACGCCATCCGCTGGTTCTTCGACCACGGCGTGCTCTCGAAGAAGGCCGCGTGAACGCTCCCCTGCCGTACCTGGGCGAAGCCCTGTCGCTCGGATGCGCCGCTGCCTGGGGGGTCAGCGTCATCCTCTTCAAGCGCTCGGAGGCGGTCTCGCCCTGGGCGATGAACCTCTTCAAGAACGGCAGCGCGTTCGTGCTGCTGGGCATCACCCTGTTCGCCACCGGCGGCACCTTCGCCGTCGACCGCACGCCGGCGGACTGGGCGCGGATCATCGCCAGCGGGGTGCTGGGCCTGGCGGTGGCCGACACGCTGTTCCTGGAGGCCCTGCGCAGGCTGGGCGCCGGGATGATGGCGATCATCGACTGCGTCTACGCGCCGACGGTCGCGCTCTTCTCGGTCTTCATCCTGGGCGAGAAGCTGGGGACCGGGTTCCTGGCGGGCTCGGCCCTGGTCGTGGGCGGCCTGTTCGCGGCGACGACGAGCGGCGAGGGCCTGCGCGAAGCGGCGGCGGTGGCCAAGACCCAGCTGAGCGGCGTCCTGCTCGGCCTGGGATCGATCGGCATCATGGCCTTCGGCGTGGTCCTCGCGAAGCCGGTGCTGGACAACTCCGGGCTGGTGGAGACGACCTTCACGCGCATGGGCGCCGGGTCGATCTCCTTGGCGATCTACGTCCTGCTCTTCCGCAAGGACCGCGGGGCCATCTTCCGCGTCTTCGTGCCGCAGCCCGTCTGGAGGCGGCTGGTCCCGGCGATGCTCCTGGGCACCTACGTCTCGATGCTGCTGTGGCTGGGCGGCGTGAAGTACACGAGCAGCACCTCGGTGGCCTCGGTGCTCAACCAGCTCTCGGTGCTCTTCACGCTGGTGCTGGCGCGGGTGTGGCTCAAGGAGCCGATGAGCACGCGCAAGATGCTCGGCGGCGGAGCGTCGCTGGCCGGGGCCATCGTGATCCTGCTGGCGACCGGCTGACCTGATCCGTCCACCCGGTCCACCCAGTCCACAAACCGGGCAGTTAGAGGTCCGCGATCTGAAAGACCGAGAAGAACCCCGGGCGTGGACTGTCGTCCACCGAGGGTGGACTTCGGTTAGGCCAAGGCAGGCGCGGAGGCCTGCCTCCACTGGGCCTCATGTCCACCACGTCCACCCAGTCCACTGGGTCCACCCAGTCCACCGTGGACTGCGTGGACCGGGTCGACCGGGTCGACCGGATGGACTTCCCGAAGGCCAGCCGCGGACCTACGCCCGCACCAGCCGCAGCTCCGCGATCTCCGGCGGCGCCATCAGCCGCAGCGGCGGTCCCCAGAAGCCGGTGCCGCGGTGCGTGTACACGCGCACGCCGCCGATGTCCGCCATCCCGGCCAGCACCGGCTGCTGCAGCCGCACGAAGTACTTCCACGGGAAGAACTGCCCGCCGTGGGTGTGCCCGGAAAGCTGCAGGTCGATTCCCAGCCCGCCGGCCTGGTACGCCGTCCGCGGCTGGTGCGCGAGCAGGATTCTCGGGGCGCCCGGCGGCGCGCCTTCCACGGCCAGGTCCGGCCGCGAGGCGTGCTCGGGCGCGAAGCCGCCGCCGTCGTAGTCGGTCGCCCCGGCGATGACCAGCCTGGCCTGCCCGCGGTGCACCACCCGGTGCTCGTTGAGCAGCACCTGGAAGCCCAGCCGGCGCATCTCGCCGAGCCAGCCGCCCAGGCCGTTGAAGTACTCGTGGTTGCCGGTGCAGAAGAAGACGCCGTCGGTGGCCTTCAGCCCGCCCAGCGGCTCGATGTCGTTGCGCACCTTCGCGGCGCTGCCGTCGGCGACGTCCCCGGTGATGGCCACGGCGTCCGGCGAGAGCGCGTTGACCTGCTCCACCAGCCGCTGCGTCCACTCCCGGCCCATCGTGTCGCCGATGTGCAGGTCGCTGATTTGGACGATGCGGTAGCCCTCGAGGTCCGCGGGCAGGTTCGCGATCGGCACGTCGATCTTCTCGATCTTCGCCCGCCCGAGCGCGCGGATGGCGCCCCACACGGCCGAGGGCACGACGAGCACGCCCACCGCCGCGACCTCGACCGGGCTCCACCGAGCCGAGAGCGCGCTGCCCCGCACCAGCGCCTCGAGCGCCGAGAGGAGGTCCACCGCCCCGACCGAGAAGAGCAGGAGCGCGAACAGGCCCATCCACGTGTAGCCGAAGAAGTGGAGCGCTCGTGCCAGCCCCCGCGGCAGGCGTCGGGCCGCGAACGCCAGGAACAGCGAGAGGAACAGCGCGCCGGTGGCCACCCAGCCGGCCAGCGCTGCGACGCCGGTCAGCCCCAGCCCGGCGATCAGCCGCGAGGCGATGTAGACGTGCGCCCCGCCCAGGATCCCCAGCGCCACTGCCGCGAAGGCGGCGAACCGCAGCAGCGTGGCCAGCGGCACCCGCCCCACTTCGGGAGTCGCCGCTGATTGAGACTCGATGACCTCGGTGTCTTCCATGGAGCCCTTCCGCCCGTCCCCGAATTCGTACGCTATTCCTAATGCTTTGATTCCGTGAGACCCAGCCGGTCGCACGAAAGGCTGCCCGTGGCACTCCCGTCCAGGGCCTCGGACCCTCGAGATCCGCTCGGTGTCGGACGGTCGGGCGCACCCGCCGCGGCCAGGCCGACCCCGGGCCGCAACAGCGCCGGAAACGGGGCATCGGAAGCCCTTCGACCGCCAGGTCTCTAGGAGGCTTTCATGTCTTTCGCGAACAAGACCGCAGTGGTCGTCGGCGCTTCGGGGGTGGTCGGCTCGGGCGTGGTCCGCAGCTTCCTCGACGCCGGCGCGCGCGTGATCGGCGTGTCGCGCAGCCGCGAGAACCTCGACCGCCTGGTCCGGCAGGTGAAGATCGGCGCGAGCGAGGCGTTCGTCCCGGTCGTCGGCGACTTCAAGGACGACGTGTCCACCGCGAAGGCCAAGGAGGCCATCCAAGCGGCGCTCGGCGGCAAACCGATCGACCACGCGGTCTCCGCGCAGGGCTTCGTGTCCAGGGCCAAGGCGCCGACCGCCACCCCGGTGCCCATGCTGGAGACGGCGCTCGAGGACGGCCTCTACAACAACTTTCGCGCGGTCCAGGCGCTGCTGCCTTCCATGAAGGAGCGCGAGGGGACGAGCTTCACGCTGGTCAGCGGCGGCTTCGCCCACTTCCCGCCACCCGACCCGTCGCTGTGGCTGGGCACCCTCAAGAACGCCGCGCTCAACGCGCTCACCTACGCGCTCGCCGCCGAGACCGCCAAGGACCGGGTGCGCGTCAACACGCTGTGCATCCACCTGAGCATCGCGCCCGCCGGCGGGAACCAGAACCAGTTCGGGATGCCCGCGGAGCACGACACGCTCGCCCTCGGGCCGGCGTTCCTCGGGGTCGCGCGCGGCACGCAGAAGGGGCAGCTCATCTGCCTCGACTCGTGGGACACCGTCCGCAAGCTCGCGGGGTAGAGCCCGGCCTCCGTGCCGAGGGCGCGTCGGTCGGGTGGTGGCGGTCGTGTCTGCGCCCGACAAGAGCCGCCCCCGCCACGGAGGGCGGGCTCTACCCACCCTCCGCCCGCTGAAGACTGGGGTGACAGCAGGGCTTCAACTTCCGGCCCGGCCGCTCGTTAGCGCTGGAAGGTCAGCTCGAGCCGGACGATCTCCGGCTCCGCCGCCAGGCGGAGCGGAGGGCCCCAGGTCCCGGCGCCGCACGAGACGTAGAACCAGGTCCCGGCGCGCTGCTCCAGGCCCCAGCTCAGCTCGTAGATCGCCCGGGTGATCAGGAAGAACGGGAAGAGCTGCCCGTTGTGCGTGTGCCCGGAGATCTGCAGGTCCACCTTGCTCTCGAGGGCCGGTCCGAAGTCCTTGGGCTGGTGGTCGAGCAGGATGACGGGTTTGGACGGGTCGACGCCGCGCAGCACCTCGGGCAAGGGCCTGCGCTCGGGGGCGCCGAACCGCGGGGCGCTCACGTCGTCGCGGCCGGCGATGACCACCGCCCCGGCGATCTCCACCGTCCGGTCGCGAAGCATCCGCACCCCGTGCTCCTCGAGGTAGCCGACCGCGGCGTCGACCCCGGCGATGAACTCGTGGTTGCCGGTGATTCCGAAGACGCCGTAGCGGGCCTTCAGCTGGCGCAGCGTGTCGCCCGCGTCCTCGTCGATCACCGGCTTGAGGTCCTCGTCGATGATGTCGCCGGCCAGCAGGATGACGTCCGGCTGGAGCGCGTTGATCGTCTCGACCATCCGCGAGAAGCGCTGCTTGCCGACGATGGTCCCCAGGTGGATGTCGGAGGCGAGGACGACGGTGAGCTTGTCGAGCGCCCCGGCCCGCTTGGCGATGGGCACCTGCAGGGTGCGCGGGCGGGGCGTCCAGGCGTTGGCGAAGCCGGCGGCCACCACCGCGAGGATGGCCACGGAGCAGAGGGCGACGATGCGCCGCGGGGTCGCCGACGCCGGGAGGAAGTGCCAGCGGCGCTCGGCCAGGCGGACGAGGTCGGCGACGAGCGTCGCCAGGAAGGCGTAGAGCACCACGCCCATCCACAGCGAGCCGACCCACACCAGGGCCTTGCTCGCCAGGCAGATCCGCCAGCCTTCCAGGAAGCGGCCGCCCAGGAAGGAGAGCCCCAAGGCGACGCAGAGCGCGACGAGCGCCACGCGAACCCGCCGGCTCGAGGAGAGCGCCGGGATGGCGTGGCGCAGGAAGTAGAAGTGGGCGAAGCCGTAGACGGAGAGGAAGACCGCGACGAAGACGACCCAGAAGAGCGCGGGCATCAGTTGCAGCCGCACCCCTGCGCCGCCGACGCGCCGTTGCGCGGGGTGGGCGCCCCGACCACGAAGTCGGCGAGGTTGCTGCCGGTGTCGGTGCAGCCCAGGTTGGCGCGCGCCAGCGAGGTGGCGTTGGCGTGGGCCTTGGTCGGGCTCGTCTCCGAGCAGGTCGCGGTGGTGCCCCAGCCGACCAGGTCGACGATGCTGGCCAGCGTCGGGCAGGCGCCGGAGACCACGTCGGTGCCGTTCGCGAGCAGCAGCACCTTCCCCGCGGACACCGCCATGTTGATGGTGCCGGTGGCGTCCGGGGTGGGCAGCGGGCTCCCGACCGCGCCGGAAGCGCCCTGGACGAGGTAGTAGCCGCCGGGCGCGATGGACCCGGTGAGCGCCGTCTTGGTCCAGGAGGTGCCGGCGGCGCTGGCATAGGCGACCTGCCAGCCGGTGACGTCCACGGCGGCGGTGCCCGGGTTGTGCAGCTCGATGAAGTCGTTGGCGTAGGTCGCGCCGGTGTTGCCGCCGCCGCCGTAGATCTGGCTGATGAGGACCGGGCTGGCGCAGGACGCGCCCGAGGAGCCGCAGGTGTAGCTGGCGCCGCAGATGGGGGTCGCGGGCAGGCAGTCGCCGTCGACCAGGCAGCCCACGCACTGGCCGCCGGTGACGGTGGTGTTGCACTTGGGCTTGGGCGAGCTGCAGTCGGCGTTCGACAGGCAGGTCACGCACTTGTTCCTGGGCACGTCGCAGACCGGCGTCGGCGCCTGGCAGTCGCCGCTCGAGAGGCACCCGGTCAGGTCGCAGCGCCCGCCGGGGATGGTGAGGTTGCAGGTCTGGGCCGCGGTGCAGCCGGCGGTGGCGGTGCAGACGGCGCAGGTCTTGGCGGCGTCGCAGATGGGCGCCGCGGACTTGCAGTCGGCGTTCGAGCGGCAGCCGACGCACGCGCCGTCGGCGACCGAGGTGTCGCAGTAGGGCGTCGCCCCGCTGCAGCCGCTGGTGGTGGTGCAGGTCACGCAGGCCTTCTTGGACAGGTCGCAGACCGGCCAGGGCGCGTCGCAGTCGGCGTTGGAGAGGCACGCGACGCACTTGCCGCCGGCGACGCTGGTGTCGCAGATCGTCGAGCCGCCGCAGCCGGCGCCGGCGGTGCAGACCACGCAGGTCTTGGACACCGTGTCGCAGATGGGGGTCGAGCCGCCGCAGTTGAGGTTGGACAGGCAGCCGACGCACTTGCCGCTGGTGACGCCGGTGTCGCAGATCTTTCCCGTGCCGCAGCCCTGGCTCGCGGTGCAGGTCACGCACTTGTGCGAGGCCGTGTTGCACACCGGCGTGCCGCCGCCGCAGTTGGCGGCGGAGACGCAGCCCACGCAGCTGCCGCCGGAGACGGCGGTGTCGCAGGTGGAGCCCGCGGCGCAGCCGGCGGCGGCGGTGCAGACCACGCACTGGTGGCCGAAGGTGTCGCAGATGGGCGTCGCGGCGTCGCTGCACTCGGTGTTCTGCAGGCAGCCGCGGCAGGTCTTGGTGGTGGCGTCGCAGATCTGCCCGGTGGCGCAGCCCTCGGTCGGGGTGCAGCCGACGCAGAGCTTGGCGGTGGTGTCGCACACCGGCGTCGCGCCGGAGCACTGCGTCCGGGTCAGGCACCCGACGCAGACCCCGCCGTGAACGCTGTCGTCGCAGACCTTGCCGGCAGGGCAGCCCAGCGAGCCCGCGCAGACGACGCAGCGGTGGTTGGCGGTGTCGCAGACCGGGTTCGGCGCCGCGCAGTCGAGGCTGGAGTCGCAGCCGGTCTTCACGCAGCGTCCGCCGGGGGAGGTGGTGTCGCAGGTGTAGGCGCCGGCACAGCCCTCGGTGGGGGTGCACACGACGCACTTCTTGGCGGCGGTGTCGCAGACCGGGGTGCCCGAGAAGCACTGGGTGTTCGACGTGCAGCCGGTGCACTGGCCCAGGGCGACGGCGGGGTCGCAGGTGGTGCCGGCGGCGCAGCCCTCGAAGGCGTTGCAGACGACGCACTGGTGCTGCGCGTAGTCGCAGATGGGCGTCGAGCCCAGGCAGGTGTCGGTGGTGCAGCCGCCCACGACGCAGGCGCCCACGCCGCCCGTCAGGTCGCAGGTCTGCCCGGGGCTGCAGCCCTCCTCCTCGGTGCACTCCACGCAGGTCTTGGTGAGCGGATCGCAGGTGGGGGTCGGGTCGGCGCAGTTGCCGCTGGCCAGGCACTGCACGCAGGCGCCGCCCTTGACGGTGGTGTCGCAGATCTCGCCGAGGTCGCAGCCCTTGGTGGCGGTGCAGGCGCGGCAGCTCTTGGTGGCGGTGTCGCAGATGGACGTCGCGCCGGAGCAGGCCGGGCTGCAGGAGGCCTTGACGCAGGTGCCTCCCAGGCAGCGCTGCCCGGAGGTGCCGCAGTCGGCGTCCTTGGCGCACTCGTCTTTGGGGCAGCCGGTCGAAGCGGCCAGCGCCGCTGCCGCGAGGCAGGCGACGGTGAAACGGTTCATGGCTTCGTCCTTCGGCGTTGGGCGGCTCGGCGACCGCTGGGACGCGCGCGGTGGGGTGGGCCATTGTCGCACCGAAGGACGCGCGGGCGAAGAACTTGGCCGACACCCCGGGCTTGTCGAGGGGCCAGAGTTCAGTCGGTGCGGACCGGGCTAGTAGCGGTACCCGAGCCCGTCGAGGGGCACCAGTCGTTCAGGAGGCAGGCCGGAAGCAGGGCAGAGACCAGTGGTCGCAGGCGAAATGTCTGCACAGTCCACACGAATCGAGCTCTGGCCCCTCGACAAGCTCGGGCCCCTCGACAAGCTCGGGGTGTCGCTACGGGACGAGCACCATCTTCCCCGCCGCCTTGGTCCCGAGGATTTCCCGGTGCGCCCGCGCGGCCTCCGCGAGCGGCAGCTCCTTGTAGACCACCGGCCGCAGGGTCCCGGCCTCGAGCCCGGCGCCGATGCCCGCCCACAGCGCGGCCTTCTCCTTGTCGGAGGCGTTCCAAAGGATCATCCCGATGATCGAGGCGTCGCGCGCCATCAGGTCGCGCGGGTTGACCTCCACCGGCCCGCGGCTGCCGATGACCACCACCCGCCCGAACCGCGCCAGCGCCGTCAGGTCCTTGCCGAGGTTCACGTTCGCCAGCATCTCCACGACCAGGTCGAAGGGGCCGCCGGCCAGGTCCATCGCCGCCTCGAGGTGGTCCGCCGCGCCGTGGTCCACCGCGTGGTGGGCGCCCTGGGCCAGCACGACCTTGCGCCCTTCCTCGCTGCCCGCGGTGCCCACCACCGTGCAGCCCGCGGCGCGCGCCAGCTGCACCGCGGCGATGCCCACGCCCCCGGTGGCGCCGTGCACCAGCACCTTCTCGCCGGCGGAGAGGTGGGCGCGCTGGAACATCGCGCACCAGGCCGTCGCATAGGGGATGCCCAGCGCCGCGCCCTGCGCGAACGAGAGCGGCTGGGGCAGCCGGTGGAGCTGCGAGGCCTCGCACAGGACCTTCTCGGCATAGGCGCCGCTGAGCGTGCCGCCGAAGAAGACGCGCTCGCCCTTGGCGAAGGGTGCGCCGGCGCCGACGGAGTCGACCTCGCCGGCTCCGTCGACGCCCGGGGTGAAGGGCAGCGCCGGCAGCATCGCGTAGTTGCCGGAGCGGATGTACGTCTCCACCGGGTTGACGCCCACCGCGCGGACCCGGACCACCACCTGGCCCGGCCCGGCGACGGGATCGGCGACCTCCTGCAGCTTCAGGACCTCGGGCTCACCGAACTTCTCCACGCGGATGGCTTTCATCGCGGCTTGGGCCTTTCTCGGGCGACCGGGCGCCCGAACGCACGGAGTCTTAGCGCGGATCGCGATGCGGGATCTGCTGGAAGGCGGAGCGGTGCGGCGCAACGTCCGACAGGACCGGGCCGGGCCGTGAGCAGGACAGCGCTCCCAGCATCAGCAGAGCCACTCCCCAGCGCAGGGTCATTCGCGCACTACTCCAGGATCGGGTGGTACGCCGCGTAGAAGGCGGCCCACTTGTCGCCGAGCTTGAGCTGGATCGCAGGGAGCCTCTCCATCGACGCCGTGATCGGCCAGCGCTGGGCCTCGAAGCGAATGACCGCGAGCGGCTGCTCTGCGCCCTTGCGCCAGGCCTTGCGCTCGAGATCCACCGCGACGGTCGCGGGGCTGGTCTCGACCAGCACCAGCCGGCTGTCCTCGAGATTGGCGGCGAGCGAGTAGCGGAAGGTGGCCCGGATCTCGTCTGGCGAGTCGGCGCCCTGGACCACGGTGAGGCTCCCGCTGCTGCCGGCGGGGACGGTCCGCGTCCGGGTGTCGCGCAGCCATCCGGCGCCCGCGCCCGTCTCCGCGCCGTCCACCGTGGCCTGCAGGCGGCCCCAGCCCAGCGGACCGGCCCGGAAGACGAGCACGCCGCGCCGGTGCTCGAGCGCGGCCGCCGCCTCGGCTCGCAGGCTGCGCTCGTCGCCGCACAAGGACTCCCCGGGCCCTTCCCCGTCGCCCGGGGCCCAGTTCCTGACGTACCGGCCGAACCAGCGCCCGGCCCCCTTCCCCGGCTTCTCGTAGGCCGCGACCAGGGTCCCGCCCGAGAAGTAGAGCTCGCGCAGCGCTCCGTGCTCGCCGTACCAGGACTCGATGCGAGGCAGCGCGTCGCAGGTGTCGGTGGCGGAGAAGGCGAAGGGGTCGTCCGCGGCCATCCCCTTGCGCGTGTGCTCGACCGCGAGCGCGCGGCTGCGCTGGTAGTCGTCGCAGGGGCCTGCGCACAGGGAGGACAGCGGAAGGACCTCCTCGGGTCGCGGCTCGGCCGGGTCGAAGGCCGAGCCCCCCTTCGCGCAAGTGCTGCACCCGAGGGCCGACAAGAGCACCGCTGAGACGGCGAGCCGGTTCAGCATGCGCGGCGCTCTCCTTTTCCTCGAGGCCCGTTCCGGGCCGCATGGGCGACCTCGAGAGGATAGCAGCCGAACCGCCGGGCGCCGCGGCCCGTCCGCCGACCCGGGACGACCTTGGCGTCCGGCCGGCGGTCCCCCGGCCAGGCGGGCATCGGTGAACGCCGAGGAGGTTGCGCGAGGAGCCGGAGGGCTCGAGCCTCCGCCGGGCGCCGTCGTGCTAGAAGAGTCCGGGAAATCGATGAGCGACCCTGTTGCCAGCCCCTCGCCGCAGCCGCCGGCCGGCGCCGAGCCCTCGCCCCCTGCGCGAGAGCGCATCCCCTCGCCCATGGCCAAGCTCTGGGCGCCCAACGTCCTGCAGCGCTTCCTCTTGAGCGGCGCGGGCTCCGAGGGCCACGTCGAGCACACCTACCCGTGGTGGAAGGTGCTCTGGCTCACCGGCGTCGACTACTTCTCCACCCTGGGCTACCAGCCCGGCATCGCCTTCCTCGCCGCGGGCGTGCTCTCGCCCATCGCCACCACGCTGGTCGTGCTCGTCACCCTGCTCGGGGCGCTGCCGACCTACGTCGCGGTCGCCAAGCGCTCGTACATCGGCCTGGGCTCGGTGGCGATGCTCGAGAAGCAGCTCACCGGCTGGAAGGCCAAGCTCGTCGTCCTGACGCTTCTGGGCTTCGCCACCACCGCCTTCATCATCACCATCACGCTCTCCGCCGCCGACGCGGCCAAGCACGCCGTCGAGAACCCGCTGCTCGTGCCCTACCTGGGCGACCACGCGATGGCGGTCACGCTGGTGCTCATCGCGCTGTTGACCGTGGTCTTCCTGCGCGGCTTCGGCGAGGCCATCGGCGCGGCCATCTTCGTCGGCGCGCCCTACGTGCTGCTCAACGTGGTGGTCATCGCCTGGGCGGGCGTCAGCATCGCCCTGCACCCGGAGTCGATGACCCACTTCCAGCTCGACCTGGCGGCGCGCGGCAACTGGCCCTCGCTCCTGCTGGCGGCCTCCATCGTCTTCCCCAAGCTGGCGCTGGGCATGAGCGGGTTCGAGACCGGCGTCACGGTCATGCCGCTCATCCACGGCGACAAGGTGGGCCCCAAGGACTCCGAGAAGGAGAAGATCGCCGGGCGCGTCCACGCCACCCGCAAGCTCCTCGCCAGCGCGGCGTTCATGATGAGCGGCCTGCTCATCGGCTCGGCGGTCGTCACCACCGTCCTCATCCCCGCCAGCGAGTTCGCCCCGGGCGGCAAGGCCAACGGCCGCGCGCTCGCCTACCTGGCGCACCAGCTCTTGGGCCGCGGCTTCGGCACGGTCTACGACGTGGTGACCATCCTCATCCTCTGGTTCGCCGGGGCCTCGGCGATGGCCGGGCTGCTCTCGCTCATCCCGCGCTACCTGCCGCGCTTCGGCATGGCCCCGGGCTGGGTCCGCTACAACCGCCCGCTGATCCTGATGATCTTCGGCGCCTGCGCGGTGGTGACCTGGGTCTTCAACGCCGACGTCGACTCGCAGGGCGGGGCCTACGCCACCGGCGTGCTGGCGCTCATCCTCTCCGCGTCGGTGGCGGTGGCGCTGGCCACCTGGCGCGAGGACCGCACCGCCGGCCGGCCGCCGCTCAAGAGCCTGTACTTCTGGGCGGTCTCGGCGGTGTTCGTCTTCACCCTGGTCGACAACGTGGTGGAGCGGCCCGACGGCCTCATCATCTCCATCCTGTTCTGCCTGCTCATCCTGGGGGTCAGCGGCTTCAGCCGGTTCCGGCGCGCCACCGAGCTGCGGGTGGAGAAGCTCTCCTTCCTCGACGAGGAGAGCGAGCGGCTCTGGGAGTCGATCAAGGACAAGAAGATCAACCTGATCCCGCTGCGCACCGACGACCGCGCCTCGAGCCTGGCCAAGGCCGAGGAGATCCGGCGCTACTACCACACCACCGGGCCCATCGCGTTCCTGCACGTCAACCTGCGCGACGACCGCAGCGAGTTCACCACCGCGCTGCGGGTCCACGTCGAGCGCGACGAGCGCGACCCCGAGGGGCGGGTGGTCATCCGCATCTACGGCGCGGTGGCCATCGCCAACACCATCGCCTACGTCAGCGAGCAGCTGGATCCCATCGCGCTGTTCCTGGGACTGACCATCTCCAACAAGATGGCGCAGTCCTTCAAATACCTGCTGTGGGGCGAGGGCGAGGTCGGGGTATTGGTCTACGAGATCCTGGTGCGGTACTGGGAGTCGACGCCCGAGGACGACGTCCGGCCGCTGATTTTCCTGATGAGCGAATGAGCGAGAAGAGGGGACACATGCTTCGAAACGTTTCGACGGCGATTCTGGCGGCCCTGGCCCTGGCGGCGTGCACCCCGGGCGGCAGCGTGGACATGAGCAAGGGCGGGCTCGAGCTGGTGTACGAGGTGGCGGCGGCGGGCGTCGACGACACCCGGGCGGCGGCGCTGGCCGACGGGGCGCGCAAGGTGGCGCAGGCGCGCCTGGCCGCGGCCAAGATCCCCGCGTCGCTCAAGGTGGACGGCCGCAAGCTGCGGGTGGGCCTGCCCAGCGGCGAGGCCGCGACCAAGGTCGAGGAGGCCAAGAAGCTGCTCGGCGTGGGCGGCAACCTCGAGCTGCGCGAGGTGCAGGACGCGCAGTTCCTCAAGGAGCTGGGCGCCACGCTCCCCGAGGACGGCCCGGTCAAGGTCGACCAGGACAAGTGGGACGACGCCAACGAGAAGAAGAAGGGCTGCTACATCGTCTACGCCCCCACCGAGGCCGACGGCCGCAAGGCGTTCCCCAAGGAGAAGCTGCCCTCCGGCACCGACCTGATGATGCAGCAGGGCGCCCCGGGCGAGCGGGTGGTGCTCTACGCGGTGGGCGCGCCGTTCGTGACCAACGAGGCCATCGCCACCGCCAAGTACGTCAAGGACCCCGTCGCCACGCCGGCCACCTACCTCAAGCTCACGCCCGAGGGCGCCAAGAAGCTCGAGGAGGTCACCACGAAGATCAACGGCAAGAAGTTCGCCATCGTCATGGACGGGGTCATCGTCACCACGCCGGTGGTGATGGGCCCGATGGCCGGCGGCGAGCTCCCGCTGCCGCAGCCGGACGTGGGCGACCGCCTCGCGCGCGAGAAGGCGGCGCAGCTGATGGCGATCGCCATGAACGCCGGCGCCTTCGCCAGCCCGCTGACGCTGGTCGAGGAGCGGCAGGTCGCCAAGTCGCGCTGACCTTCGGCACCCCGAGCCTGTCGAGGGGCCAGAATTCAGTCCGTGTTGGACCTGGCCGACCCGGCCGGGTCCATCGATGTTGGTCCGAGTGAGTCCGTGTTCTCTGCAAGCAGGGGGCGCCGATGACCGACGAAAAGGACGAAGGCAGGCCCAGCGCCGCCGCGGCCGGAGCGCCCGCCCCGCCCCCGGAGAAGAAGGACGGCCAGGACGCCGACGAAGAGACGACCGATCCGCACGGCGCCTCGCCGTTCGACCTGCTGAGCCTGCTGCGCGCCTGCCACGAGCAAGAAGCCTCGGACCTGTTGCTGACGCCGGGCGCGCCGCCCACCCTGCGCCTCGACGGCGCGCTGGTGGCGACCAAGCACGCGCCGCTCGAGAGCGAGGACGCCAAGCGCCTGTGCCGGGCGGTGATGAACGACGAGCAGCTGCAGCGCTTCGCCTCCGAGGGTGGGCTGCGCTTCTCGTTCGGCGTGCGCGACGTGGCGCGGTTCCGGGGGCAGGTCTACCGGCAGCGCTCGTCGATCTCCGGGGTCTTCCACCGCATCGGGGTCCAGCCGCGGCCGCTCGCCTCGCTCGAGCTGCCTCGGGCCGACGAGCTGGTCGCGCGCAAGCGCGGGCTGGTGCTGGTGGCCAGCCCAGCCGGCGAAGGCCGGTCGACGACGCTCGCCTCGCTGGTGGACAAGCTCAACGAGGAGCGCGGCGGGCACATCGTCACGCTCGAGGCGCCGATCGAGATCATCCACGGCCACAAGAAGAGCCTGGTGGACCAGATCGAGCTGGGCACGGACGCGTCCGCGGAGCGCGCGCTGGAGCTGATCTGGCGGGCGGCCGCCGACGTGGTCGTCTTCGGCGACCTGGACTCGCCGGCGCTCGTCGACGGCGCGGTGGCGTTGGCCGAGGCAGGCAAGCTGGTGCTGGGTTGCGTGGCGGCGACCAGCAGCGCCGGAGCGCTCTCGCGGGTGATGGATCTCGCGCCGGCGGCGGCGAAGGACGCCTTCCCTCAGAGACTGGCTCGCGCGCTCGGCAGCGTCGTCTTCCAGGTGCTCCTGCCCAAGGCCACGCCGCCGGGGAAGGTCGTGGCCTTCGAGGTCGTCGACTCGACCGAGGGCGTGCGCGCGGCGATCCGCGACGGCTCGGTGCACCACCGGACCGGCTTCGAGGACGACGTGGGCGCGCACCCGCTGCAGAAGTCGATCGACGCGCTGGTGGAGGCGGGAAAGGTGCAGCGCGAGGCGAGGTAATCCCGCGACACGCCGGCGGAGCCGCAAGCGTCAGCGCGTCGGGGATGATCGTGCCCCGGGCAGCGAAGGGATGGCGGTGAGCCCCCCCGATCCCTCCGTGGTAGAGAAAAGGGCCATGACTCACGCCCTTCGATCGATCGTCTTCGTGTCCGTCCTCCTCCTCGCCGCCTGCCCGGGCCCCGAGCCCGAGAGCAGCGCGGACGCCCACACGATTCGCCCGGACGCCGCGGCGCAGCCGGGTCCGGACGGCGGGCAGGTGCCCAATCTCGACGCCTCGTCGACGCCAGGATCCGATGCGGCAGCGACGGGCGAGGATGGCTCGGTGACCCGCCCGGACGCGTCGATCCCGCCGAGCCCCGACGCCGCCTCGCCTGGAGCAGATGCAGCGACCGCCGGGGCCGACGCCGCATCGTCCGCCTCGCCGGCCGAGTCCACCATCGGCTCCGAGAGCGACGCGCTGGCGTCCTACCTCATCAACGCCTCGCCGGCGGCCTGGAACATCTTCTCCGGCGCCTCCGTCCCGCTCGGGCGGCACTTCGACATCGATCACGTCTCGTACCACACGGCCCTGCGGTTCCCGACGGTCAGCGTGCCGGCCGGCGCGACCATCACCAGCGCCAAGCTGAGCTTCCATCCGACCAACGCGGTCGACTCCTCGAACAACCTCTGGATCAACGTCTACGCCGAGAAGACGGTGAACTCGCCGGCCTTCGACCCGAGCAACTACGACTCGGGCCGGCCAGACCAGCGCGCCAAGACCACCGCGAACATCGACCACTGGCTGGTGCGCTGCAACGACAGCTGCACGGACCTGACCGAGTACGACTGCCCGCAGCGCAAGCTCGACTGCTGGGACCCTGCCGTGGCGTTCACCTGCCCGAAGGACCTGAAGGCGATGGTGCAGGAAGTGGTGAGCCAGCCGGGTTGGGCCGCCGGCAACGCCATGACCATCTTCCTCATCAACTCGGCGATCGACCAGGACGGGGCGAAGTACCAGAGCTCGCGCAGCATCGTCGGGTACGACACGACGCTCGGGGTGAGCTACGCGCCGAAGCTGGTGGTGGAGTTCACGCCCTAGATGCCGAAGCCTGCGAACGACAACGAGTTCCTCAAGCGCGTCCGGAAGCGGGCGCGCAACCGGTTCATCGTGATGGCGGTGCTGCTCGCCTTCGCGGTGGGTGGCGTGGTCTGGCGCGGCATCACCCTCCTCCAACGGATGTCGCAGCCCACCGTCGAGGAGGTGCGGGTCTTCGTCGCCGCAGACTTGTCGGCGGGCTGGGACGGGCGGACCTACGGCAAGGACGAGGTCGATCGCCTGCTCGCCGAGATCGCGGCGAAGTACCCGGGGGCCTACGTGCTGGTCTGCGCTCCCGACGTCCGCAACCCCACGGGGGCCATGATCGCGCTGTGGTCCGTGAAGCACGGGCTGAAGGGTGGCCTGGTGCGGCAGACGGATGCGCGGTGCAAGCCGTGAAGCAGGGAACACGAGTTCGTCCGCAAGGATCTGACTGATCGGTCGGCCTCCCGGGGCCGGCGGCGGCCCCGTCGGCCGCTACTCGTAGCCGGCCTCGCGCTGGTGCCTGAGCGCCAGGACGACGACGCGATCGGCCTCCTCTGCGTACCCATAGAGCGCGAGGTGCCCGCTCTTCCCACGCGAGATGACGAGCTCGCGCAGGCCTTGGTCGAGCGCGCGCCCGATGAACGGGTGTTCCCGCAGCGTGTTCACGGCCGATTCGATGAGGGCCCAGGTGCCCTCGGCCGCTCGGGGGTCAGTCTCCCGGAGGAACTCGACGAGCTTCTCCGCGTGAGCGAGGGCCCGGGGCGAGTACTCCACGCGGGGCATGGCTCAGCGTCTCGTCTTCGCGGGGCGGCGGGCCTTCTTCCCTGCCGCCTTGGCGCGAAGGTAGGCGTGCACCTCGTCTGCCGGGTACGTGTGCCGCGTCTCCCGCACCTCTCGGGCGCTCTCGAGCGCCTCGGCGACGAACGCCGTGCGCTTGGCACTGCGCTCTGCCTGAGCCGCGATGGCCTCGACCATCCAGGCGTGGGGCGTCTTGCCCTCCTTGCGTGCCAGGCCTTGGACTTTCGCCCTGAGCACCTCCGAGAGCTTCAGGGTCGTCGAGACGGTCATGGCGTTCTCCGGGTCGGGTAACACCAAGGTATTACCGGAGATTGCGGCAGGACAAGCCGGGGACTTCCGGCGCGACCGTCCTCCCGCCCGACCCCAGCGCCAGGGCTTCGCGGCCGGCGCCATGCTCTTCGTCATCAGCCACGAGATCGTCCGGAGGCGCGCCGCAACGGCTTCGCGCAGGAGGCGACGTTTGGCCTCCTCGGTGGCTTCCTGGGGATGGTGGTGCTGGGGGCGACGCTGGGGTGAGAAGCCTGCGAAACCGGGGGCCGCTAACCTGCTGAAATCAGCATGGATTCTGGCGATTCGTGAAACGCCGAAATCCAAGCGCCTGAATTCGCCGGGGATTCTCCACTCGGCCCGCAACCATATATAGGCGAGCGAGGCGCGCAGCATCCCGGCGCTAAGTGGAAGCCGGTCGGCGTCTTGCCGTCCTTCAGGTCCTTCATCGCCCGGGCGAAGCGCTCCGGGCAGAGAAGGCGGGCAAAGAAGGAGCCGAAGGCTCGAGAAGGTGTGAAGGTATTCGGGTTGGAGGCAGAGTCGGAGGCCCTCCTCCCTGCTCCTCCCATTCTTGCCAGCTCGAGCGATCTGCCTCGACTCACCTGGCCGCTTTGCGTAGCGCTTCTCTCGATCGGCGAGGGAGGAGCGATCGTTGGTTGCTCGTCGCGGTCTCCTCGGAGCGCAACCACCTGCTGAAAGACCTTCGGCGAGTTCCGAGAGAGATCGCGGCGAGCAACCAACGATCGCCTCTCCCTCGTCGATCGGGTGACGAGCCGTGAGGAAGCAGTGAAGGGCGATCGCGGCAGAGCGGTTGAGCTGGCAAGAATGGGAGAGGACGGGTGAGGGCCGCCGACGAGCCCGCCGGCCTTCACGTCTTCCGACCCGGCCACTGCCTCACTGCCTGCCCGCGGGAGGTAGCCACCAAGCTTCGGCGCATCCTTCGCTCTGTGCGGCGGGCTTTGATCAATATGGGTTTCTCGACCTGGGAGCCGAGGGCCTGCCCTGCCCAGGGACCGCTCCGGTGCTTACCAACCTGCCGGAGGTGTCAGCCATGGCGATCATCGGGATCGATCTGGGTACGTCGAACTCGTCGGCAGCAGTGCTGCGAGGAGGACGACCGGCCACGATCCCGAGCAGCGAAGCGCTCCGGGAAAAGAAGGCGGGCGAAGAAGGAGCCGAAAGCTCGAGAAGGCGTGAAGGTTTCGAGTCGGAGGCCCTCCTCCCTGCTCCTCCCATTCTTGCCAGCTCGAGCGATCTGCCTCGACTCACCTGCCCGCTTTGCGTAGCGCTTCTCTCGACCGGCGAGGGAGGAGCGATCGTTGGTTGCTCGTCGCGGTCTCTTCGGAGCGCAACACCTGCTGAAAGATCCTTCGGCGAGTTCCTGAGGAGATCGCGGCGAGCAACCAACGATCGCCTCTCCCTCGTCGATCGGGTGACGAGCCGCGAGGAAGCAGTGAAGGGCGATCGGGGCAGAGCGGTTGAGCTGGCAAGAATGGGAGAGGACGGGTGAGGGGCACCGACGAGCCCGCTTGCCTTCACGTCTTCCGACCCGGCCACTTCCTTCACGTCATCTCCAACCTCCGACCTTCCTCCCGCGGCCTACCTGCCCGCCGCGGCGAGCGCCCGCTGCTCCAGTCGGCCGACCAGGAGCAGCAGCCCGTCGAGGATGGTGCATGGGTGCGGCGGGCAGCCCGGGATTTACAGGTCCACCGGGAGGCTGATGTCGGCCCCGTCGTGGGCCGCGGGGTGCAAGAGGTACGTCCCTCCGGAGATGGCGCAGGCGCCCACGGCGATGACGACCTTCGGCGGCAGCAGCGCGTCGTAGGTCTTCTTCAGCGCCACCCGCATGTTCTCGGTGACCGGGCCGGTGACGAGCAGGCCGTCGGCGTGGCGGGGCGAGGCGACTACCTGGATGCCGAACCGGCCCAGGTCGGGCGGGTAGGTAGGCCGCGGGCTGAAAGTTAGAGGTTGGAGAAGACGCGAAGGCCGGGGGTCTCGTCGGCGGCCCTCACCCGTCCTCTCCCATTCTTGCCAGCTCGACCGCTCTGCCGCGATCGCCCTTCACTGCTTCCTCACGGCTCGCCGCCCGATCGACGAGGGAGAGGCGATCGTTGGTTGCTCGTCGCGATCTCCTCGGAGCTCGCCGAGAGATCTTTCGGCAGGTGTTGCGGTCGAGAGAAGCGCTCCAGTCCGCAGCAGCCCGTCGAGGATGGTGTAGGGGTGCCCGAGGTACGTCCCTCCGGAGATGGCGCAGGCGCCCACGGCGATGACGACCTTCGGCGGCGGCAGCGCGTCGTAGGTCTTCTTCGCCGCCACCCGCATGTTCTCGGTGACCGGCCCGGTGACGAGCAGGCCGTCGGCGTGGCGGCGCGAGGCGACTACCTGGATGCCGAACCGGCCCAGGCGAACACCGGCGTCCCCAGCACGTTGATGTCCGACTCGCGGCCGTTGCAGTCGAGCGCCGACAGGCGTCTCGCCCCACCGGCTGCTGGCACGCCACCAGCGAAAGGAGGACCAGCGGGGCGACGTGTTTCATCTCGCTTCCTCCCGGGGGCCTACTTGAGGATGCCGCCGGTCCACGCGCGAGGCTTGCGATCGCCCTCCCACGCCTTGCCTTTTGCCGCTGTGTCCGAGCTCAAGGTGAAGATCACTCTGCGCGGATGGGCGCGGTCGGCTTCCACGACCCGAAACTGCGTGATCAGCCCTCCGAAGTAGGACGGCTTCGTCTTCTTCTCGTGGAGGAACAGCGTTCCGCCTACGAGCGAGTGGGCGTCCTCTGGCGCCAGGTCCCAGTCCCCGCTCTCGTACAGATCGCCCTCGAGCTTCCGCACGTTCAGCGCGCCTCGACAGAGAAGATGAATGCAAGCCATGGATTGGATGCTCCAATTGGTGAATGCCGATGCTCGCTCGAGATCTGCGAGTCGATGAAACCACTCTTCAATTGCTGCCATGCCCCGGTGCTCGGACCGCTTGTCCCATACCCGGTTCACGCGGAAGCAGATCTACCTCGAACTTCAGCTCCGCGAGTCGCTTCCGGGCGGCGGCACCGATGAACCCGGGGAGCGCCTGAGCGCTTGCAGGCTGCGCGCTCAGGCATGAGCCGCAAGGCCTGGCTTGAGTCGCAACCCGGCGCGGCGCCCGCCCGTCAGCCCGCGGCCTACTTGCCCGCCGCGGCCAGCGCCCGCCGCTCCAGTCGGCCGACCAGCAGCAGCAGCCCGTCGAGGATGGTGTAGGGGTGCGGCGGGCAGCCGGGGATGTACAGGTCCACCGGGAGGCTGCTGTCGGCCCCGTCGTGGGCCTCGGGGTGCCCCAGGTACGGCCCTCCGGAGATGGCGCAGGCGCCCACGGCGATGACTACCTTCGGCGGCGGCAGCGCGTCGTAGGTCTTCTTCAGCGCCACCCGCATGTTCTCGGTGACCGGGCCGGTGACGAGCAGGCCGTCGGCGTGGCGGGGCGAGGCGACCACCTGGATGCCGAACCGGCCCAGGTCGAACACCAGCGTCCCCAGCACGTTGATGTCCGACTCGCAGCCGTTGCAGCCGCCGGCGCTCACCTGGCGCAGCTTGAGCGAGCGCCCGAACAGCTTGCGCAGCCGCTCGTCGAGCGCCTTGGCGGGGACCATTCCTCCGCTGCTCACCAGGTCGGCGCGCGACCGGGCGGCGAGGCGGTACTCGCGGCTGAACGTCAGCGCCTGGGTGGGACAGGCCCGGGAGCAGTCGGTGCAGAACAGGCAGCGGCCCAGGTCGACCTTGGGCCCGCCCGCGCCGACCGCGACGGCGTCCGTGGGGCAGGCCTCGACGCAGGCCTGGCAGCCGGCGGGGCACTTGCCGGCGTCGATGGCGGGCAGGCCGCGGAACCGGTCGGGCAGCACGGGCTCCTGGGCCGGGTACTTGGCCGTCCGGTGGCCCTGCTGAAGTCGCGCGAAGAGGAGGCTGAACATGGCGGCGTCCCTAGAGGTCGTGCCCGCAGTACGAGAGGTTGAAGCTCTTGTTGCAGAGCGGGAAATCGGAGATCTGCTGGTCGCGCAGGGCCATGGCGAGCCCGGTCCAGTTGTGGAACGAGGGGTCGACGATCTTGTAGGTCGACAGCTTGCCCGCCGCGTCGGTCAGCGCCACGTGGCAGATCTCGCCGCGCCACCCCTCCACCAGCGACACGCAGATCCGGTCGGGGCGCAGCGCGCCGCACTCGACCTGCGCCGCCCCCGCGGGCAGCTCCTTGAGCTGGGTGCGCAGGAAGGTCGTCGAGCGCTCGATCTCCAGCCAGCGCACGTAGGCCCGGGCGAAGACGTCCCCGGTGTGCAGCGTGGAGATGGGGATGTGCGCGAACTGGAAGATCCCCCAGGGGTGGCTCTTGCGCACGTCGCGGCGCAGCCCGCAGGCGCGCGCCGCCGGCCCCACCATCCCCAGCTGCTGCGCCGTCTCCTCGGTGATGCGCCCGGTCTCCTCGAAGCGCGCCTGCACCGAGGCGGTGCTCCACAGGAGCATCACCGCGCTCTTGACGTCGCGCGCGACCAGCTCCAGCCGCTCCAAGAGCTCCCGGACCCGCGCCGGGTCGGCGTCGAAGCCCACGCCCCCCGGCCGCACCAGGCCCCGGCCGAAGCGGCTGCCGCACAGGTGCGCCGTCATGTTCAGGAAGTCGCCGCGCAGCCGCCCGCAGTACGACGAGGTGGGCAGGTAGCCGACGTCCCCGGCCAGCGCGCCCAGGTCGCCGGTGTGGTTCGCCAGCCGCTCCAGCTCCAGCGCCACGCCCCGCAGCGCCTGGGCCCGCGCCGACGGCCGCGCCTCGGCCAGCCCCTCCAGCGCCTGGCAGTAGGCGGTGGCGTGCCCCACGCTGGTGTCGCCCGCCAGGGTCTCCGCGTAGTGCATCGCCCGCTTGGCCGGGCCGGAGACGAGCGCGCGCTCGACGCCGCGGTGCTGGTAGCCCAGCGAGATCTCCAGGTGGAAGACGTGCTCGCCGTGGCACTGGAAGCGGAAGTGGCCGGGCTCGATGACGCCGGCGTGCACCGGGCCGACCGCGACCTCGTGGATCTCCTCGCCTTCGACCCGGTAGAAGTCGGCGATCCCCGCGGTCGGCTGCTGGCCCGGGGCGCGGCCCCAGGCGTCGTGGTCCGGGCGCCGCGAGCGCTGGAAGCGCACCGGCTTGAACCAGGGGTGGCCCTCGGGCTTGACGCCCCACTGCTCGGCGATCTCCCGCTCGAACAGGTGCACCTGCGCGCACTCCGGGGTCATCGACGGGAAGGACTCCGCGGGCAGGGCGGCGCGGGCCACCTCCAGCAGGCCCTCCTGGTCCACCGCCAGCACCGCGACCAGCTCCAGGCCCGCGCCCGCCTCGCGGGCGAACAGGGCCGACACCCGGCAGCCCTGGGCCGGCGCGCCGATCACCGCGCGCCGCAGCTCCTCCAGCGGGAGCAGCGGCGCCTGCTCCAGGGGCGCGGAACGGCCGTTGCGCAGCGAGAGCCAGGCGGTCATGGCGTCCTCTCCAGGAAGGCGGCGGCGTCGCGCAACGCGGACTCCAGGGGCGGTGGCAGGTACACGCCCAGCAGCAGCACCAGGCTCATGAAGACGATGACCGGGGCCACCGTCAGGAAGCGGTCCTTGTTCTCCTTGGGGGTGGCGGCGACCTTGGCCGAGGGCTCGCCCTGCACCACGGCCAGCACCGTGGCTCCCATCCCCATGAAGATCACGAACAGCGCCAGCAGGAACAGCCCGCCGGTCCAGTACTGCCCGCTGGCGAAGGCCGCGCGCAGGATGGTGAACTCGCTGAAGAACGGCCCGAAGGGCGGGGAGCCGGTGATGGCGAAGAAGCCGGCCAAAAAGAGCGTGCCGCTGATCGGCAGGTGCCGGATGGCCCCGCCGACCTCCTCCACGCTCTTGCTGTCGTAGGCGCGGTCGATGTTGCCCGCCGCCAGGAAGAGCACGCCCTTGGTCAGCCCGTTGTTCACCAGGTGCAGGAGCGCGCCGAAGAGCGCCCAGCCGCCGATGCCCACCCCCAGCACCAGGATGCCCATGTGCTCCACGCTGGAGTAGGCGAGCATCCGCTTGTAGTCGCGCTGGCGGGCCATGAAGATCCCCGCCACCGCCATCGAGACCAGGCCGATGGTGACCATGATCTCGCGGGCGAAGGCGCCCTCTCCCGCGGCGACGCAGACCTGGAAGAAGCGCATCAGGGCCAGGAAGGCGCAGCTGGTCAGCCCGCCGGCGAGCAGCGCGCCCACCAGGCCGGGCGCCTCGCCGTAGGCGTCGGGCTTCCAGGTGTGCATCGGCGCCAGGCCCATCTTGGTGCCGTAGCCGACGAAGAGCACCACGAAGGCGGCGCGCAGCCAGGGGCGGGAGAGCAGCGGCGCCTCCTGCACCAGGTCGGGGAAGAAGAGCGAGGGCTTCATGCCGCTGTGCAGCGCCGCGTAGGCCAGGAAGAACGAGCCCAAGAGCGCCAGGGCGATGCCCACCGAGCCGATGAGCAGGTACTTCCAGGTCGCCTCCAGCGAGCGCGGGGTGCGGTGGAAGTAGAGCAGCGGCGCCGAGGAGAGGGTGCAGGCCTCGATGGCCACCCACATCAGGCCCAGGTGCTGCGAGAGCACGGTGAGGGTCATCGTCCCCAGGAAGGCGAGGAGGCTGGTGCAGAAGACGCGGTTGGGGCGCGAGGAGCGCGAGGCGAGGTAGCCCGGGGCGTAGACCGAGCACAGGAAGAACAGCACCGCCAGGAAGGCCAGCACCACCCGGCCCAGCGGGTCGATCTCCAGCCACGGCCGCTGCTCGAGGTGGGGGGAGCGCAGCGCGACCACCACCATCACCAGCTGGGTCGCGCCGCCCACCGGCAGCATCCACGGCCGCCAGCGGTCGGAGGGCAGCGCGAAGGTGACCGCCGCGAAGGCCAGGGGCACCAGCACGAGCGCGAGCAGCATGTCACTCCTTCAAGGCGCTCAGGCGCGCGGTGTCGAGCGAGGAGAACTCGCGGTTGATGTGGTTGATGATGATGCCCATGACGAAGATGCCCACGAAGAGGTCCAGCAGGACGCCCAGCTCGACCATCAGCGGCATCGCCTCCAGCAGGGTCAGGCCCATGATGAAGATGCCGTTCTCCAGCACCAGGTAGCCCACCACCTGGCTGATGGCCTTGCGCCGGGTGGTCAGCAGCAGGAAGCCGGTGAGCACCGTCGCCAGCGAGGCCGGCACCAGGAGCGAGCCGACGTGCTGCGGGGCCAGGGGCAGCGTCCGGGCGAAGACCAGCGCCACGCCCGAGCCCAGCGCCCCCAGCATCAGCGACGGGAGGAAGCCGATCAGCGGCTCGATCTCGCGGCGGATGGAGGCGTCGCGCATCGCCCGGTTCAGGAGCAGCGGGATGACCACGCCCTTGAGGAAGATGGCCCCGCCGGTGAGCATCGCCGTGCGCCAGCCGAACTCGGCGTCCACGGCGATGGTCAGGATGCCCAGCAGCACCCCCTGGCCGGCCGAGCCGTTGACCACCGCGTGCAGGCGGCTGGTGCCGAGCAGGAAGAGGTTGAGGATGAGGATGACGACCAGCAGCGGATCGACCGCGGCGCTGAACATGGGTTACCTCGCGACCAGGACGATGCCGAAGGCGGAGAGCAGGCAGGCGGCGACCAGCAGGACCGGCACCTGCGCCATGCGCAGCCGCGCCATCACCGACTCCACCACGCCGATGGCGATGGCCAGGAGCAGCATCCCCGCCACGAAGACCCCCCAGCCCACCCAGGGGTCGGCGCTGTTGGGGGTGCTGATGCGCACCACGATGGCCCCCAGGACGAAGAGCTTCACCGCGGCCCCGTAGTGGATGAGGCCCAGCGCCGGGCCGCTGTGGTCGAGCACCATCACCTCGTGGATCATGGTCAGCTCGAGGTGGGTGTTGGGGTCGTCCACCGGGATGCGGCAGTTCTCGGCCAAGAGGACGATGAACAGGCTCAGCCCCACCAGCACCAGCGAGGCCCCGCCCTGGCTCCACACCTCGCCCAGCCCCGGCCCCAGCATCGCCGAGAGCGAGAGCGAGCCGGAGAAGCGGGTGAGCACCACCATCGCGAAGAAGAGCGCCGGCTCGGCCAGGCAGGAGAAGGTGGCCTCGCGCGCCCCGCCCATCCCCTCGAAGGCGCTGCCGGTGTCCAGCGCGGCGGCGACGGTGAAGAAGCGGCCCAGGCCGAACAGGTAGGCGAAGAGCACCAGGTCGCCCTCGAAGGAGACCAGCGCCGGGTGCCCGCCCATCGGCATCAGCGTCGCCGCGGCCAGCGCCGTCACCAGCCCCACCACCGGCCCGGCGCGGAAGACCCAGGTGGTGGTGGCGCTGAAGACCGACCCCTTCCGCAAGAGCTTGGAGACGTCGTAGTAGGGCTGCAGCAGGGGCGGCCCGACCCGGCCGGCGAAGGCCGCCTTGGTCTTGTTGATGACCCCCAGCAGCAGCAGGGGCATGGCCAGGGCCAGGAAGGCGTGGATGAGCAGGTGGGGGGTGTTCAACGGCGTGGCCCTCAATGTCGCCAGAGGAGAAGCACGAAAAGGGTGAGCAGGATGAAGAGCAGGTAGGCGTTGGCGCTGCCCTGCTGCAGCCAGCGGAAGCGCCGGGTGAGCTTGAGCGCGAGCTGCGAGGCGGGGACCAGGATGCGCTCCAGCACCACCTCCGGGACGTGGCTGTGGAAGGTCGCCGGCCCCGGCCAGAGCGCGCCCATCTGCGGGGTGTGGACCTGGGGTCGCAGGGCCCACCCGAGCAGCCCGACCAGCGTCTGGGCGAAGGAGGAGGAGGTGTACTGCATGGTGTGCGAGGGGGCCGCGTAGCCGCAGTCCCAGGTGCCCACCGCCGCCGTCGTCGGAGGGCGGCGCAGCCGGACGCGCAGCAGCAGGAACCCGGCCAAGAGCGAAGCCGCCAGGCCCAGGGAGGCGATGGCCATCCAGTTCAGCGGGGCGAGCGAGCCCAGCGGCTGGCGCGCCTGCACAAGCTCCGGCGCCCAGTTGCCGACCGCGGCCTGGAGGACCGGAGCCACCAGCGGCGGAGCCAGGCCGATGAGCAGGCAGCAGGCCGCCAGGACCGCCATCGGCCCCAGCATCCAGCGGCTGGACTCGTGCGAGTTCACCGAGCGGTCGGAGCGCGTCTCGCCCAGGAAGACCGCGCCGAAGGCCTTGACGAAGCAGGCGGCGGCCAGCGCGCCGATCAGCGCCAGCACCGGGGCCCCCAGCGCCCCCGCCAGCCACATCTCGTGCCCGTCGCGCAGCGCCGCGGAGCGGAACAGCCCCAGGTAGATCATCAGCTCGCTGACGAAGCCGTTGAGCGGCGGCAGCCCGCAGATGGCCACCGCGCCCAGCAGGAACGCCAGCGAGGTCCAGGGCATGCGCCGCGACAGCCCGCCCAGCTGGTCGATCTCCCGGGTGTGGGTGGCGTGCAGCACCGAGCCGGCGGAGAGGAACAGCAGGCCCTTGAAGAGCCCGTGGTTCCAGACGTGGAGCAGCGCCCCGGACAGGCCCAGCACCACCAGCTCGCCGTGCCCGGTGGCGCGGCCGAGCAGCGCCACGCCCAGGCCGATCATGATGATCCCGATGTTCTCCACGCTGTGGTAGGCGAGCAGCCGCTTCAGGTCGTGCTGCCCGATGGCGAAGGCCACCCCCAGCACGCCGGAGATGCTCCCCAGCCCCAGCACCACCCAGCCCCACCAGGCCGGCGGGTTGGGGAAGAGCGAGCACAGGCGCACCAGGCCGTAGATGCCGGTCTTGATCAGCACCCCCGACATCACCGCCGAGACGTGGGAGGGCGCGCGGGCGTGGGCGCCGGGCAGCCAGATGTGCAGCGGCATCACGCCGGCCTTGAGCCCGAACCCGACCAGCGCCAGCAGGAAGATCGCCGTCTGCACGGCGGTGCTGGTGCCGGCGTGCAGGGGCGAGAACTCGAAGCCGCCGCTGGCGGCCGCCAGCAGGGCGAACATCGCGAACAGGCACAGCGTGCCCAGCCGCGTGGCCACCAGGTAGACGTAGCTGACGTCGCGCACCGGCTCGAGCTCGTCCTGGCTGCTCAGGGTCAGGAAGGCGGCCAGGGCCATCACCTCCCAGCCGGCGAGGAAGAGGATGGTGTTGCGCGCGCACACGAGCAGCGCCATGCCGGCGACCATCAGCCCGTAGAACAGCCGCAGCTTGCGCCCGTCGCGGGGGTGCTCCGCCTGCGGCCAGTAGCCCAGCCCGTAGATCGACCCCACCGCCCCCAGCAGGAAGACCTGGATCAGGAACATCGCCGACAGGCCGTCCACCTGGACGAAGAAGGCGCCGTTGGGCACGGTCCAGGGCAGGCGGATGCCGCTGGAGCCCCGGGCCAGCGCCCAGCCCGACCCGCCGATGCCGCAGGCCGCCCCCAGCACCATCAGCGCCGCCGCGAGGCGCTCGCCGCCCCCGCCGCGCCGGCTCGCGAACAGGCCGAAGACGCCGCTGACGGCGGCCAGGACGATGCCCGCGACGACCAGCCAGTCGTTCATGTGCCCATCCATGCCCGCCAGGACATCCAGGCGAGCGCACCCAGGAGGACCACCAGGATGTAGAGCAGGTAGATGTGCAGCGCGCCCTGCTGCAGCCAGCGCAGCCGGGAGAACCAGTCGCCCATGCGCGAGAAGAACGGCTCGTAGATGCGGTCGATGAGCGGGTCGCCGGAGCGCACCAGGAACTGGCCGTTGGCCGGGAACAGGGCGTCGGGCTTCTTCTTCTGCGCCACGGCGCGGAAGAACGAGGGGAGCAGGCGGCTCACCAAGAGCTCGGAGAAGGAGCGGGCGGTGTACTGGGCGCGCGGCGCCGTCCCGGCGTAGCCGCAGCCCCAGGTCTCGATGGGCGCGTCCGCGGTGCGCACGAAACGCGCCCAGAGCGCCCCGGCCAGGACCAGGGTCCCGAGCAGGACGACGTTGAACAGCCCGAGCGTCGCCAGCGAGTCCTGGAGGGGCTCGACCTGGGCGAGGACCGAGGCCCCGAAGACCTGCCCCACCACGCGGGCGAACGCCTGCACCAGGGAGCCGGGGAGCGCCGCCCCCACGGCCAGGCACAGCATCAGCACCCACAGCGGCCCGACCAGCCCGGCGGAGGACTCGTGCGCCTCGCGGGCGGCCGGGCTGCGCGCGGTGCCCAGGAGCGCGATGGAGACCAGGCGCACGAAGCACAGCGCCGCCAGCCCGCCGATGAAGGAGAGGATGCCCACCCCGATGGCGGGAGAGACGCCGACCACCCCGGACCCGGTGCGGCTGCCGTGGAGGAAGCCGAGGTAGAGCAGCCACTCGCTGACGAAGCCGTTGAGCGGCGGCAGCCCGGCGATGGCCACCGCCCCCACCAGCATCGCCACCGCGGTGCGCGGCATGCGCTTCATCAGGCCGCCCAGCTTCTCCAGGTCGCGGGTGCCGGTGCCGTGGAGCACGCTGCCGGCGGAGAGGAACATCAGGCCCTTCATCAGGGCGTGGTTCCAGACGTGCAGCAGCGCCCCGCAGGCCCCGAGCGCGGCGACCACCGGGTTGCCCTGGCTCTGGCCCCAGAAGGCCACCCCGACCCCGGCGGTGATGAGGCCCATGTTCTCCACGGTGGAGTAGGCCAGCACCCGCTTCAGGTCTCGCTGGTGCAGCGCCAGGGCGATGCCCAGCACGCCGCCGGCCAGGCCGAGGGTGATCAGCACCGGGCCCCACCAGAACGCGGGGGTGAGCAGGGTGAGCATGCGCAGCACGCCGTAGAGGCCCAGCTTGACCAGCACCCCGGACATGAGCGCCGAGACGTGCGAGGGCGCCGCGGCGTGGGCCTCGGGGAGCCAGACGTGCAGCGGGACCAGGCCGGCCTTGACGCCGAACCCCACCAGCGCCAGCACGAACACCAGGAAGGCGAAGCCGCCGCTGGCGCGGGGCATGGCGGCGAAGGCGGCGAAGTCCAGGCTCCCGGCGTGCGCGCCCAGGGTCAGGAACAGGGCCAGCAGGCAGACGACGCCGACGTGGGCGGCCACCAGGTAGACCCAGCCCGCGCGCCGCACCTCCGGCTCCTCGTGCTCGAAGGTGACCAGCACGTAGGCGGCCAGGGTCATCACTTCCCAGGACACCAGGAAGAGCACCGCGCCCCGGGCCAGCAGGACCCCCACCATCGACGCCACCAGCAGGTTGAAGGCGAAGGTGGGCGGCCCCAGCGACTTGTGGTCGCGGTAGGCGAGCAGGTAGGGCCGGCCGTAGATCGCGGTCAGGGCCGACAGCAGCAGCAGCGGGAGCAGGAAGAAGGCCGAGAGCGGGTCGAGCCCCAAGAGCAGGTCCCCCACCGGCGCGCCCCACGGCAGGGAGAGCGACTCGGTCCGCCCGGAGAGCAGGGCCTGGACCGCGGGCACCGCCGCGACCGCGCAGGCGGCCACGGCCCCCAGCGTCCCGACCGCGCCGCTCGCGACCGGACGACGGGAGAGCGCGAGCGCGACGAATCCGCTCCCCAAGAGGAGGACGAAGGCGAGGACGAGTAGGTGCATGTCAGGTCGGCCGGGGCGAAGGCTCGTTGGCCTCGAGGCGGGCGGCTTCCCGCAGGATCTCCTCGGCGGGCGCGCGCCGGAGCAGCGCGGCCTTGAAGGCGGCGTCGTGCAGCGCCGCGGAGAGCCGGGCCAGGAGCTGGAGGTGGCCGTGGATGGTGGAGGAGATGATCGAGAAGAGGGTGTGGACCGGCTGGTGGTCGGCGGCGCCGAAATCGATCGGGTCGTCGAGGAAGCACAGGGCGATCACCGGCGATCCGCCGGGGAGGGCGATCGGCTGGCGCACGTGCGGGATGGCGATGCCGTGGCCGACCGCGGTCGAGCCCGAGGCCTCGCGGGCGAGCATGACCTGGAGCAGCATCTCCCGGTCCAGCTCGTCGGGCAGCTTGTAGAGCCCGACCACCGCGCGCAGCACGGTCTCGCGGTCCTTGCCCTTGATGTGGAAGTGGATGCCGCCGGCGGTCAGGGCCTGGACCAGGCTGGGCAGGTTCTTGGGGGAATCCTCGTCGCGGAAGAGGCTGATGTCGACGGCGATGCGCCGGGAGGTGGCCCACTCCAGCAGCTCGGTGCGGTTGAACCCCGGCTGCTCGCTCACCCAGTAGCAGGGGATCTCACCCTCGTCGATCCACCGGTAGATCACCTGCTCCGGTTTCTTCAACAGCCGGGCGACGTCGCGAACGGTCAGGTGCATCGCCGACCCCGACCTTCGCCGCTGCCCCGGCTCCCCTCGCTGCCGGCCTGCACCGCTTCGCCCGCCACTTCTCGGTTCGGCGCGCGCACGACCTGCCGCGCTATCTGATCCACCATGTCCGCTGTTGCCCTATGCACGAATGCCTCGGGCCGCCGCGAGGCCGAGCACTCAATCGTCCCCCGGGGGACTCGTACCGTCCGGCACGCGGCGTATCGCTGGTCGGGCGGACAACCAAAACGGGCGAAGGTTGCCACTGTTCAACCGAGAGGTCCAGTTTCCGAAAGAGGGGGGAAGGGGAGGAAACGCTCCGCAGCAGATTAGCGGTGCGAATTCAATCGGTTGGGTCCTCAGCCGGCTTGCCGGTGGAGCTCGCTTCAGGGGCGCAAAAGCGAGCGCTCGCTCGCGGCGCGTGGATGCCGGCGACGGCAGTGGCAACGGCGACGGCAGCGGTTGCGCCGGGACGCCGAACGCCGGCCCGGCCTCGACTTCGTGGCCTCGCCCAGGCACGCCGCCGCGGTCATCGTCACCAGGCCCCCGCTTGATCGCCTCTCGCACCGGGCGGTATGTGTGCCTGCGCCGTCCCCGACCTTCTTCCCAACGACCAATCGAGAGGCAGGGCCCCGTGAACCCGACCCGTTCGTCGTCCCGGTGGATTCGCTCGTGCGTGGCGCTGGCCGCCCTGCTGAGCCTCGCCGCCTGCGAGAAGAAGAGGGAGCCGGAGCAGCCCAAGCTCATGCCGCCCAAGGAAGTGGTCCCGGCCTGGGCGAACCACCCGTCCGTCGCGGTGCTGCCGCTGGTGGGCGAAAACGGCCAGCCGGGCTGGCTCGGGATGGCGGTCGCCGACCTGATGACCAACCGCCTGCTCGTCCAGTCCAAGGCCGACCCGGTGACCAAGGAGAGCAAGTACCCGCTGGACGTCTTCAGCTGGCGGCAGTCGCTGGGCGCGGCGCGCGGCGAAGGCATCGCCGCCGCGGATTTCATGAGCCGCGCCGCGGACCTGCGCATGCAGCTGGGCGCGGCCTTCGTCCTGGGCGGGAGCTGGAGCGTGACCGGCGACACCGCCACGCTGCACTGGCAGATGACCAGCGCCCGGGGCTCGCAGGCCTACGACAGGACCTGTGAAGTGGGGAAGGTCGCGCAGACCACCTACGAGGTCGCCGCGCAGATCCTCTCGGTGCTCGCACCGGGATTCGACAGGAAGATCGAGGGCGGAGCCTTCCAGCCGCTGCCCGCCGCCGCGCTGCAGATCTACGGCCAGGCGCTCGAACTGCTCGCCAGCCAGTCGCTGGATCCGCGGGCCCGGCTGATCCTGTCCCGGGCCGAGCTCGAGAACGCCGCCACCCTGCTGGAGTCGGTGACCAAGACCTCCCCGACCTCGGCCGCGGCGTGGACCCTGCGGGCGGTGGTGGCGAGCATGCTCAAGGACTTCAAGGCCGCCGAGGAGGACCTGGTGCAGGCGGCGATGCACAAGGACGACCCCGAGCCGTCCACGGCGCTGGCCACCTACTACGTCTACTCGGTGCAGAAGAACCCCGCGGCGCTCAAGACGCTCGAGGACACCGTGGCCACCTTCCCCGGGTCGCTGCAGGCGTTGGGGTACCTGGGAGACGCCTACCTGCGCGAGCGGCGGTTCAGCGACGCCTCGCGCATCTTCGGCATCTACACCAGGCGCGCGCCGAACAACCCCTGGGCCCAGATGCGGTTCGCCTCGGTGCTCTCGCGGCTGGGCAAGCACGACGAGGCCCTGAAGAAGGCCGAGGGCCTGGTGGCGCGCAGCCCGACCTCGGTGGCGGCGGTGGCGGCGCTGGTCTCGCGGCAGATCGACGCGGGCAAGCTCGACGCGGCGCGCGCGACCCTGACCAAGGAGCTGGCGGCGCACCCCGACGACCCGACCCTGCTCACGCGCATGTCCTACCTGGAGCTGGACGCCAACAAGCCGGCGGAGGCGCTGGCGCTGGCGGACAAGGCGATTGGGCTGATGGGCGGCGCGGGGCGTGGGGAGTCGCTGGCCGGGTATGCGCACATCGACAAGGCGCACGCGCTGGCGCTGATGGGCAAGAACGACGAGGCGGTTGCGGCCATCGACACGGCGACCGAGCTGGGAGTCGGGCCCGACGAGGTCGAGCGGCTGATGCGCGACCCGCGGCTGAAGGCGTTCTTGGAAGACCCGAAGTGCCCGATTGGGAAGGCGAAATAGCCGACACCCCGAGCTTGTCGAGGGGCCAGAGCTAAGTCCGTGTGGCTCAGCCTCACCCCGAGCTTGTCGAGGGGCCAGAGCTAAGTCCGTGTGGACTCAGCCTCACCCCGAGCTTGTCGAGGGGCCAGAGCTAAGTCCGTGTGGA
>DASXVQ010000195.1:0-7527 GCA_036504155.1 Myxococcales bacterium | reverse complement strand
AGATCACGGCAGGCCCGGCCGGGCACTCCCAGCCCGACACGACCAACCGACCGACACGCCCCCGGCACGGAGGCCGGGCTCTACCCAGCTCGCCGGCTAATTGGTGGAAATCATCCGAAGAGAAGTGGGGTGACAGCAGGGCTGAAAGGCCCCCGGCTACTGGGTCGAAGCCCGCTGAAGGGGCTGGCCCCCGGCTCGCGGCTTTGGAGTCGTCGCGGAGGTCCGGCGGAAGCGCGACTCCTTGTTCGGGCGGGGCGCGGGTCAGGCCTCGGCGCCGTTCTTCTTGTCCTTGGAGCCCAGCACCGCCTGCCAGGCCTCGAGGTCCGGCAGCGCCGGCGACGGTCCGTGCCAACCGCACTCCGCGGCGATCTCCGCGAACGGCACCGACTTGCCGCCCTGGCGCATCACCGCCTTGTGGACCGCCGCGGCGTGCACCTCGCCGGCCTTCTCGAAGCGCTGCTCGATGAAGATCCACTTGCCGTCCCAGCCCAGGAAGCGCGTCGCCAGCTCGAAGGACTCGAGCAGCCGCAGCTCACGCCGGAAGCGCACGATGGCCCCGCCCAGCACCGGCCAGCAGTTGCGGCGCATCATCACCTCGGCCAGCCCGGTGCGGTACGCCAGCTGGTAGCGCCCGGCGTCCATGAGGGTGAGGTAGCTGCCGTTGTTGGCGTGGAAGTAGAGGTCCACGTCGGTGGGCCAGATGCGCATCGGCAGCCGGGTCTCGTCGAAGATGCCGATCCGTTGGGTGGGCAGGGCGCGGGCTAGGGCGAGGGCGATGCGGGCGGCGTAGGGGAGGAGCATGGGCGGAATCTAAGGCCGGAGCCCGGCGGCTCGCTCGGGCCCGGGTTGGAGTGAGCGGCGGAGGTGCTCGCTGCAGGACGAGGCGCCGATGCTACTTCGCGGCGGGCGCACCGCGCTCGCTCTCGAGGAGGCGCTCGAGCCGGGCGTCGGGCCCGGCGCGCTGCAGCGCCGCCTGCGCCAGCTGCAGAGTCCTGGCGCGCTCGTCTCCGGACTGGCCCGCCGCCAGGAGGAGCAGCGCCTCGGCGCGCGCGGCGTCGCTCCCGGCCAGCTCCGCCGCGGCGATGGCCTCGAGCAGGGCGCGCTCCCTCGGCCCGGGCTCGGGGACGAGCAGGGCCTCCACCAAGCGGACATCTGCGGCGAGCGGCACGTGGCCAGTCCGTCGTGCTCTCTCTCGCAGCGCCGCCGCCCGCTCGCGCGCGCCGACGTCGTCGATCAGCCCCGAGGGCCGCAGCGCCGCCAGCTCGCGGCGGATGGCGGCCACTTCCCGGGCCTTGGGCGCCGGCAGGTCCGTCTCGACCCGCCGCGCTCGCTCGCAGTCCTCCGGCTTGGGCAGTGCCTCCACGATCGCCGCGGCGCGGCCGGTCGGCTTCTCCAGCAACGTCACCGCGGCGTCCAGCTGGGCGAGCGAGTCGCCCAGGCACGCCATCCGGCGGTCGAGCAGCTCGCCCGAGATCTCCCCTCGGCGGTAGGCGGCGCAGGTGCGCTGGAAGCCCGACTCGAAGGCGCGGGCGGCCTCGTCGAGAGAGCGCAGCACGGGGCCGAACTCGCCTGGCAGCGCCGCGGCGACCCGGCGCTGGCGCGCGCTGCGGCCAAGGCCTCCGCCGGAGAGCGAGCCGCCGCCGCTGGAGAGGCTCCCGGCCGACATCAGAGGCTTGGGCCAGACGCGCTCGAGCTCGGCGCCAGCTCCAGAGCACGGGACCAGCCGCCGCGCCTGCAGCGCCGCGCCGAGGCCGGCCAAGAGCAGGAGCGCCGCGCCTACCCAGGCGAGGCGGCGCCAGGCGGGGCGGGGATCCAGCGCCCGGAGCAGGGCGTGCATCGACGGGTAGCGGTCCCCCGGCGCCGCGGACTGGCCGCGGCGCAGCGCGGAGGCGATGCGGGCCGGGGCCGCGCTCCCCAGCGCCTCCGCCAGCGCGACGCAGAAGCTGAACTGGTCGCTGCGGTGGTCGACGGCTCTGCCGCGCCGCTGCTCGGGGGCCATGTAGCGGGGCGTGCCGGCGGGAATGCTCTCGCCGAGCTGGGCGGGCCGCGCCAGGCCGAAGTCCAGGACCCGCACCCGGCCGTGCTCGTCGACGAGCGCGTTCTCGGGCTTGAAGTCGCGGTGGACGAGCCCCGCCAGGTGGGCCGCGCCGAGCCCAGCGCCCGCCTGGCGGTAGGCCTCGAGGATCGCCGCCGGCTTCGGCCGTTCCTCCTCCAGCCAGCGCCGCAGCGTCCGCCCCTTCACCAGCTCCATGGCGACGAACAGCTCGTCTCCGGCGCGGCCCACGTCGAAGACCGAGACGACGTTGGGGTGATCGACGCGGGCCAGGCACTGCGCCTCGGCCAGCAGACGCTGACGGGTCTCCTCCGATTCGTCGCCCGGCCACAGGACCTTGAGCGCCACCGCGCGGTCGAGCTCGGGGTCGTAGGCGCGCCAGACCGCGCCCATCCCGCCGCTGCCCAACTCCTGCAGCAAGAGGCCCTGGCCGACCGCGCCGCGGACCCCGAGCGCCAGGCCGTGCAGGCCGAGCACCGCGCCCTGTTCAAGGAGTCCTTCGCGGCGGCGGTGGCGGCGCTCTCCCCGCGGGAGCGCACGCTCTTGCGCCAGCACCTGCTGGACGGGCTGACCGTCGACGCGCTGGCGCCGCTCTACCGCGTGCACCGGGCGACCGCCGCGCGGTGGCTGGCCGCCGTCCGCGAGAAGGTGCTCCAGGCGACCCGGGCCGAGCTTGCGGTGAGGGCGGGTCTTCGCGGCGAGGCGCTCACCGGGCTGCTCTCGGCCATCCGCAGCCGGCTCGATCTGAGCCTCTCCCGCGTGCTGGGGACGCAGCGGTAGAGGGGCGTTTCTACTCGTCCTTCGGGTCGACGATCTCCGCGTCGCTGATGTCCGCGGTCGCGCGGGTGGGCCCCGACCGAGGCCGCGGCAGCCCGTCGAGATCGCGGCGGTCTCGCGGGGCGGCAGAGCGTGCGCCCCGGCCTGCGAAGCCAAAGGTGGTGACGTGGACGGCCCCGGACTGGTGCGCCCGCTCCAGCCGGCGCCGCAGGACGCGCACGGCGAGGCGGCGGGAAGGCGGCAGGAGCAGCAACAGCCCGATTACGTCGGTGATCAGCCCGGGAGCGATCAGGAGCAAGCCGCCCGCGAGAGCCAGGACCGCGCCCAACAGGCCCTCGGCCGGCACCCGCCCTTCAGCGAGCGTGCGTTGGTAGTCGCGCAGGACGCGCAACCCCTCGCGCTTGGCCAGGAACGCGCCGAGAACGCCGGAGAGCAGCACCAGGCCAACGGTCGGCAGGGGACCGAGGCGCCGACCCACGGAGATCAGCAGGTAGATCTCGAGCGGCGGGAGGACCGTGAAGAGGAGGAGGAGGAGCTTGCCCACGCCCCGTCAATATCAACAGCGGGCGTGGGAGGGCAGTCGGTCGATTCGCGGCGAGAGTCTCTCTCGAGGTCGGATCCAGGCAGGGGGAGCGCGCAATTCCTCGCAGGAACGGCGACTTGCGCCTGGCGTGCGACCGGATCGACCTCTCTGCGTTCCTCGAGCAACCACGCAGGACGCACGAGGAGGACGCTCGATGAGGACGGTCGCGATGGCAGGGATGCTGGCCGCGGTGGTGCTGGGGCTCGTGCTGCACCTGGCGCTGGGCTGCTCCACCATGCCGAGGCCGCTTGAGGCGACCGCGCCGGAGGAGCCGACCCTGGAGGTGCTCACCTACAACGTCCAACTTCGGGCTGCAGGGCGACGAGGAGACGCTGCAGGCCATCGTCGAGGCCGACGCGGACCTCGTGCTGCTGCAGGAGACGACCCTGGCCTGGTCCGCGGCGATCCGGGAGAGGCTGGCGAACCGCTATCCGCACATCGTCGAGATCGAGCACGGCGGCGCGGGTGGGCAGATGGTGCTCGCCAAGCGGCCCTTCGAGGTGAAGCAGACGATGCGAAGCCCGGCGAAGTGGTTCCCGGCGATGCGCCTGGTCGCCCAGACCGCGCTCGGACCGGTCCAGGTGCTCAACCTGCACCTGCACCCGCCGGTGTCGCCGAGGGGGAGCTGGGTGTCGGGCTACTTCACGACGGGCCCGGTGCGGCGCGAGGAGATCGCGGCGTTCGTCGAGGGGTTGGAACCAGGGATGCCCACGCTCTTCGTAGGCGACTTCAACGAGGAGGCGCAGGGAGACGCCGTCCGCTTCCTGAAGGACCGCGGCGCGCGCGACGCGGTGAGCGATCACCTCGGCCGCCAGCCCACCTGGCGCTGGCCGGTCGGCGCCCTCACGCTGCGGTTCCAGCTCGATCACGTGCTCTACCAGGGCAGGCTGCGGCCGGTGGACGTGCAGGTCCGGCAGGCGGGACGCTCGGACCACCTGCCGGTGGTGGCGACCTTCGTCGCGCAATGAGGCCCGCCCTGCGGCCGCTCTACTCGCCGCAGGCCATCAGGTCCCAGGCGGACAGCACGGCCGGATCCTCCGCCCCGACGATCACCAACTCCTCGCCCGACCCTCGGGACTCCACGCGCGCTCCCGCCGCCGCAGCAGCGGCCCGGAGCGCCTGCGCATTCACGCTCGGCGCGCGGGCTCCGGCCATTCGCACGGTCCAGCTGACGGCGCTCGCCCCTTCGGGAGACTTGTAGAACCGCAGCCGGTCGTCCGACCAGGAGGCCATCAGGTCCATGGAGAGGTCGGGGGTCACCTGCCGGACGGCAAAGGCGTAGAGGCCGGCGGCTCCGAGCCGGGTCGAGCCGACCTCCAGGTAACCCGGCGGCGCCGCAGGCCCCTGGCAGGAGAGCGCAGCGCGGACCCTCGGATGGCCGTAGACGTCGGCGACCTCGGCCATGGACCCGGGCTGGGACAGGAAGGCGTGCTCGACCTCGGCGACGCCTCCCCTCGCGTAGGCGGAGTGCAGGTACTGCGAGCCCAGGTAGTACGGCAGGAGCAGCTGGGTCGCGGCCCAGCGGCTCTCCGAGGCGGACACGGCCTCGTCGAGGCTCGCCGAGAAGTCCCCGAAGAAGCCCGTCCAGTCGACCTGCATCGGGCTGAGCTGGCGCCAGCGCAGATCGGTCAACAGCTCGAAGAGGACCGCTTCGCCCTCGATCATCGACTTCAAGGCCAAGGCGTGGTCGCCGGAGGTGGCCGCCGAGACGTAGCGCCTCAGGCCGACGTCCCGGTCCTGCAGGGCGTGGACGATCTCGTGCGCCAGCGTCCTCGAGGAAGAGTCCACGCTGGGGCGCGGGTTGCGCTCGATGATCGTCACGCGCTGGGTGAGGCTCGAGTAGAACGCCACCACCGACTCCACCTGGGAGTCGATCGACTCCTGCTGGGAGGAGGCGTCGCGGTCGAGCAGGCCCAGCAGCCGCAGCGCGGGGTCCCAGGAAAGCCCCGGGGCGGGCTGGCCCTTGGCGTTCTCCTCCAGGAGCGCCCGGAACTGCTCCTGGGTGATCACCTCCATCGGCGGAGGGCTCGCCCAGGCGTCCCAGGCCAGCCCGCGCGCATCCAGCACCGAGTAGAAGATGTCGCGCTGGCACTCCGCCTCGTAGATGTCGCAGGCGCCCTCGGTGCGACAGCCCGCCGCGGAGCACGCCGCGGCGGCGAGCACCGCCACGTTCGCCCACCGCCACCGCGCGCAGTCAGTCGCCATCGGAGCCCCTCACGCTGACCGAGAGATGGAGGGACCAGCGGCTGGTCAGGGGGGCGTCGATGGGGATGAGCACTCGCGTCCCCACCGTGACCTTGCCGACCTGCAACCGAGCGAACCCGGCGACCGAGACCTGGCCCTGGTCGCCGGGCCGGGTGGCCAGCACGACTCCCTGGAGCTGGGCCCCGACCTCGGCGGTCTCGCGCGCGAGCAGCGAGGCGGCGAGGCGGAGCTGGCCGAGCCCGTCCAACCCCGACCCGATGGTCTGCCGCACGGGGACGAGCAGGCCGGCCGCGCCTTCGAGCTCCACGCGGTACCAGCTGCTCTTCAGCCCGACGGTCGCCGGGGCGACGACGCCCAGTCGGTCGGGAGCCCACAGCCACAAGTCCCACAGCCCCTGCAGCGTGGAGGCGTCCCCGAAGGCGATTCGCCCGCGGCGGTCCGGCTCGCTGCCGAGCTCGGCCAGGGGAGCGGCGAGCCCCGCCCCCGCGCTCCAGGAGAAGCCGCCCTTGGGGCCCCGAGCGTTGAAGGCGAGCAGGAGGTTGCCGGATTCGAACTGGCTCCAGCCGTTCCCGCCCTGGCTCTGCTGGATGGATCCGACGAAGCCCCACTCGGTGCGCAGCCGCCAGCGCTGGCTCAGCCCGTAGTGCCCGCGCAGCGTGGGTGCCGTGAACCAGCGCGCATCGCTCCCGCCGAACGGCACCTCGACTTCGGCGCGCCAGTCCGCGGCCTGGGCGCCCAGGGGCACCGCCACGGCCCAGAGGACGGCGACGAGCGGCCAGCGCCGCGCTCGCCTTGAAAGACACATGCGTTTCCCCTCTCCAAGAGCTCGCGGTGCCTCGCGCTTTGAGAGCGGCAGGCACAAGACTGGAAGTGAGGATACCCGGTCGGCCTCGAGCGTGCGCCCGAAAGTGGCGGCGCGGGACGCCGCCGCTGGTCGGAGGAGGGGCCCGCCGCTTGCAGTCACACGGAGGCATGGCGACCGGAACCCAGAAGTCGGCGGCCGTGGCGATCTCCCAAGCGGCGGCCTGGGACCTGGTCGCGCCCCGGGAGCTGGCCTTCAAGTTCCCGCGCCTCACGGCTCCCATCAGGCAAGTGCCCGAACTGGCTGAGGAACCGCAGCGCCGCCGCCCGGGCGTGCTCGAGCGCTTCCTGCGCTGGCTCGACGAGCAGTTCTGAAGCCGGGCTTCCCAGCCGCCGACTGTCAGTCGTCAGTTCTGATGGATGTCAGAGAAGGAAAAACAAGGCCCGCCCCCCTGCCCCTCCCAGCCGACGTGGTCTCGGGGCGCTCTGCCTCGCTCGGCCGTTGGTGCTGGCTCGACGGTCTGTCTCTCGATCCGCGAGGGAGGGGTGGCCGTTGGTTGCCTGCGGCGATCTCCTGAGGAACGCGGGGCTGGTGGGAAGACTCAATTCAAATTGTCGCCAAGCGCCGCGATCCGAGGAGGTCGCGTCGAGCAGAGCCGGGCCCCCCTCCCTCGCGGATCGAGAGACTGACCACCGCAACGCGCCGAGCGCCATCGAGGCAGAGCGCGCGAAGCCAATTCGAATGGGAGGGGCGGGGGGGCGGGCTTTGACCGGACCAGGATCCGGACCCGATCCGGACCAGGATTTGGACCCGACCAGGACCCGACCCGGACCCAAAACGAAAGCGGCGCCCCGAAGGACGCCGCTCTCGAACCTGACTCAGCAGCTACGCGGCGATTACTCCTCGCCCGAGCCGTTGCTGCCGAAGTTCTGGATGGCCTTGCGCTTCGAGGAGAAGCTCGAGCCCGCGCTGCCGGCGTTGCTGACGTTGGCGTTGGCTTCCTCGCCGCCCAGGGCGTTCGAGGAGGCGGCGAACAGCGCGCGCAGGTTCTGGCCGAAGATGGTGATGACGGCGATGGCGGCGATCGCGATGAGGGCCACGATGATG
>DASXVQ010000194.1:0-86328 GCA_036504155.1 Myxococcales bacterium | reverse complement strand
CGCCAACGGCGGCCTGACCACCGCCAAGGGCTCGGTCTACGACCAACTCGGCATCAAGGTGGAGTTCAAGATCATCGACGACCCGGCGGCCAAGCTGGCCGAGCTGCGGGCCGGGAAGATCGACGTCATGTGGGACACCGTGGACTCCTGGGCCCGCGAGGCCTCGATGCTCGCCGGCGAGAAGGAGCCGCTCGCGGCCCGCGCCATCTTCCTGCAGGACTGGTCGCGCGGCGGCGACGGCATCGTCGCCAAGTCGGAGATCCGCACCATCGAGGACCTCAAGGGCAAGTCGGTGGCGGTGATCGAGTTCTCGCCGTCGCACTGGTTCGCGCTCTACCTGCTCTCGCAGTCGGGCCTGTCCGCCGACGAGAAGGCGACGGTCTCCTTCAAGTTCTTCAACGAGCCGGCGCAGGTCAAGGAGGCCTTCACCGGCGGCAAGGTGGACGCGATGGTCTCGTGGCAGCCCTTCCTCGACGACGCGGTGAACGCCGCCGGCAAGAAGAAGGCGCACCTCTTGCTCACGACCCAGGCCGCGACCAACGTCATCGCCGACACGCTCGTCGCTTCGCCCGCCGCGCTCTCGGGCAAGTCCAAGGAGTTGGAGTCGTTCGTGCGCGGCTGGTTCAAGGGCATGGAGGCGGTGCAGAAGGACGCCAAGGCCCACACCGAGAAGGTGGCGGCCGCGCTCAAGCTGCCGCCGGCGGACGTGGAGGGCATGCTCTCGGGGCTGAAGCTGACGCCGTTCGCCGACAACGCCCAGTTCTACGGGCTCCAGGGCGGCAAGGCGCACTACGAGACCCTGTTCAGCGAGGCGTTCGAGGCCTACCGCCGGCTGGGCAAGGTGGCGACGCCGGTGGCGGGCAAGGACTGGGTGGAGCTCAAGTTCCTCTCCGCCATCGCCGGCGACTACGCGGGCCAGCAGGTGCAGGAGGCCCCGCTCAAGGCGCTGGAGAAGGAGATCTCGGCCAAGGACAAGGGCATCATCAACAAGCAGCTGTCGATCAACTTCGTGCCCGGCTCCGCGGACATGATGGCCGGCTCGGAGTTCATGCTCGACGCGCTCGGCCAGACGCTCATCTCCTTCGGCGCGACCTACCTGCAGATCGAGGGCAACACCGACTCGACCGGGCCCCGGAAGGCCAACATCGAGCTGTCGAAGAAGCGGGCCGAGACGGTGAAGAACTACCTGGCCAAGACCTTCGGGCTGCCGGAGAACCGCTTCAAGACCGTCGGCCTCGGGCCCGACAACCCCGTCGCCCCGAACGGCACCGAGGCCGGCCGCCAGCGCAACCGCCGCACCGACGTCAAGGTCATCGTCGCCGCCGAGCGCGAGTGAGCGGAGGCCGTCGAGGCCCGGAGCGCCCGCGTGAACCTGATCGAACCGGTCGCCACCGCGAGCTTCGGCGCCGGCACCGCCGCGACCGCCGGCATCCTGCTCGGGATGCCGGCGCTGTGGATCGCCGTGGCGGCGCTCACGGGAGCGCTCGTCGCGGTCCTCGTCCTCGCCAAGGCCCTGGCCGCGCAAACGGCGGCCGCGCAGCGGGCGTCGGCGGCCGTCGCGGCCCTCGGTCTGCTCGCCATCGGCGGCATCGTCGCTGCGCTGCGTCTGCCCGCGCAGGGCTCGGGAAGCCTGCTCGCCTGGGAGCTGGCCAAGGTGGTTGGCCTGATGCTCGCCGGAGGCCTCGGCGTCGCCGGCGCGGTCTTGGGGCTGGTCGCCGGCGCGGGCGCGCTGCTCTCGCGCAGGCGCCACCCTCGCGGTGAGCCCGGCACGTGAGCCCCTCCGATCTCCTCGCCGCCACGGCGCTCGCCCAGGCCGAGTTCGTGCGCGCCGGGAGGTCTCCTCCGAGGAGCTGACGCGCCTCGCGGACTCGCTGGGAGGCTCGGGGCGCTACGGCGCCGGCGACGTGCAGTCGCTGACCGCGGGCGCCGGCGTGCAGCACTCGGAGATGTTCCCGCCCCTGGAGCGCGACAGGCCCAACCCGGTGCACCCGCGCGAGGCCGGCCGATTCGCCCGCCACGCTGACGGGCGAACCGATCGGCCGGCGTGAGCCTTTGCGTCATCCCTGGGCGTGGCCCTCGGTTGCGCCGGACTTGGCGGTGGCCACTCCGATGAGCGAGTAGGCGGGGCACGAGCCGATCGCCGCGGTGGCGAGCGGCACGAGGCCGACCAAGCCCCAGAGCGTGTGCGGACCGACGAAGGTGAGCGAGAGCATCCCCAGCCCGAGCACCACCCGGATGATCCGGTCTGCGGTTCCGACGTTGCGAGCGAGCAGCTTCGACATGACCTTGCACCTCGTTGGAGGGCCGGCCGAGGGTGGCCGGTCTGCCTAGTGCGAGCACGTCGGACGAGAAAGGGTTCTTCGGTTCCACCGCCGGATGCCAGGCCGGGCAGCGGGGGCCAACGCCGCGAACCCATATAGATCGTTGCGGGCGATCTCGTGATCCGCGTCACAACAGCGGGCCAACCAGGGACGCTGGCTCGGGAAATCGGCGCAAGACGCGCTGTGGCGACGTTTCTAAGGCTTGGACCGGCCGACGAACCCCCGCTCGCAGCAGGGCCAGCCCGGCACGCGCGACCGCCCGTCTTCCGGCGGCTCAACGCGGGCCGATGCGATCGATGAACGCCGCGATCGCCGCCAGCACCGCTTCGGGTTGGTCGCGGTGCGGCGTGTGGCGGCAAGCCGGCAACTTCAGCAGCTCGGTCCCTGGCACCCGCTCTGCGATGACCTCGATCTGCCGAAGGCTCGCGTACTCGTCGTCCTCGCCCTGGATGGCGAGCACGGGGCAGCGGATGGCGGCGAGGGACTCCTCGATGTTCCAGTCCTGGAACCCGGGCGACAGCCAGGTCTGGCTCCACTCGGCGAAGACCCGGTCCGGGTCGGAGTGATAGCGGCCGAGCCTCTGGCGCAGATCCTTCGTTTCCCAGAGGCGACAGGTGGCTCGGATGCCGGCCAGGGTCTTGGCCTCCACGAACTCGTGCGGCGCCATCGCCACGACGCCCGCCGGCACCGACGGGAATCCCGAGGCATGCAGCAGGGCGATGTTCGCGCCGTCGCTGTGCCCGACCAGCACCGGCCGCTCGACCTCCCAGGCGGCCAACAGGGGCGGCAGCATCTCCAGCGCCTCGTCGTGGAGGTAGCGCCGGGTGCGCGGATTCTCGTGGGCCTCCGAGCCGCCGTAGCCGGCGCGCGACCCGACCAGCGTGCGGCAGCCGGTGCGCGCCGCGAGCCTCGCCGGGAAATCGCGCCAGGACTCGACGCAGCCCAGGCCATCATGGAGCAGTACCAGGGCCGGACGCGCCGGGCGCGCGGCCGGGAACTCCTGGTACTCGAGGCGAAGGCCCTTGATGACGACGTGCTTCATCTCTCTCCCGAAGAGGGCCGCAAGGAGCCGGTTCGCCCACGCCCGCGCCCGCGCAGCGCCCGCCGCCGGGGCGGTCCACCGCGGACCCGCGCTCGGAGTCAGCGAACGATGTACAGGCCACCCGACCAGCCGCTGCCCCAGCCGCCGGCGTCGGGCGTCCCGCCGTTGGTCCCGTCGATGGCCGGGCTCGCCAGCACTTCGCCCGTGACGGCGTCGATGACGAACAGGCGAGTCGCCGTGTCCTGGCTCGAAGAGCCCATCACGAAGAGCACGTCGCGCGCGCGGTCGATGACGGCCTGCCCGCCGAGGACCCAGCCGAACCCCGGGAGCTGCTGGATGACGCTCGTCGCGCCGGTGGCCTTGTCGAGCGAGCGCAGCTCGGTGGTGTTCGCCGTCCCCGAGTAGGCCATCGACAGCCCCACGAGGGTTCCGTCGGAGCGCACGTGGATTCCAGCGGGCCAGCTCAGGCCGAAGCCGGCGTCGGAGGGCCCGCCGTTGCCGTCGATCAGCGGGTTCGCCAGGACCGCTCCGGTCTTCCCGTCGATGCTGAACAGCCGCTCGCGCGTGTCGGCATTGGAGGAGCCGATGACGTAGAAGGTGTCGCTGGTCGGGTCGAAGGCGGTGGCGCCCCCGATCACCCAGTCCAGCCCGGAGGTCGTGCCGAGGAGCGTCGTCGAGCCGGTCATCGGGTCGATCGACCGGAGCTGCTCGCTCCCCGCGTCTCCGGTCTCTGCCCAGGTCACGCCCACCAACTTGCCGTCGGAGCGCACCCCGAGGCCGCCGGACCAGTTGTAGTCCAAGCCGTAACCCGCGTCGGTGCCGGGCGTCATGGGCTCCATCAGCGGGCTGGCGACGAGGTCTCCGCTCACGGCGGCGAGGGTGTACAGCCGCGAGCGGTAGTCCTGGGCGGCCCCTCCGATGACGTGGATGCGCCTGAGCGCCGGGTCGTATGCGTTCGTTCCCATCCCCGTCCAGGTCATCCCGGGCACCGTCTTGATCAGCGCCGAGGCCCCGGAGACCGGGTCAATCGCCCGCAGCTCCCTGTAGCCGCCGGCATCCCCGTCGTACCGGTCGGCGAGCCCGATCACGGTGAACGGTCCGGCTCCGCCGTCGCTCGAGGCGACGCTGCCGTCGACCCGGCCCGCGCTTCCCCCGTCCGACGAAGGCGAGCTGCCGCCGTCGCCCGTCGTGGCCCCCCCGCCATCGCTCGACGCCAGGCCGGAGTCCCCGAGCGGCAGGTTCCCGGCATCGCCTTGCAGACCGGCTGCGTCCGAGGCCTGAGGGCCGCCGTCGTTGCCGGCGGTGGCTCCGCCATCCGCATCGCCGCTCGACGCGGGCGGGCAGCCGAGCGCCAGCAACATCACGGGCAAGAGGTACTTGGCGGCTTCGCGGGGCACGGCTCCTCCTTCGGGCTGCGGGTCACAGGGGCGGGATTCTAGCGTGGAGCCTGGAGGTCGGCTCATCGGCTCGAGTCTGGCACCGGCGCGCCGGTGCCGGGCTCGCTCCCGCTCCGGCGTACACTGGCGCCCACCCGCCCAGCCCGGAGCCGCCTCCATGACGCGAGCCATGCTGCCCCTCCTCGCCGCCCTTCCCCTCCTCCTCGCCGCCGCCGCTCCCGCGCCCAAGCCCGCCACCGACTTCGCGGCGCTCAAGGCGCAGGCCGAGCGCCTCGTCGCCGAGAAGTCCTTCGCCAAGGCCCACGAGGCCTTCGAGGCGCTGGCCAAGCTCCCCGACGCCCCCGCATCGGAGAAGCGCTGGATCGCCTTCCGCCTCGCGGACACCGAGTGGCGCTCGCTGGCCAGCTCCGACAACTCCGACTCCAGCCGCCTCGAAGCGGCGCAGCGCGACCTGCTCAAGCTCGTGGAGAACGCCAATCGGGCGGAGGACCGGGACCGCGTCTGGGCCGAGGTGCAGGAGTCGGTGGGCGACTTCTACTGGATGGGCAGCCGCTACCGCTCCTCCAGCGGCTGGAGCTACTACCAGCAGGCCCTCGACTTCTGGGCCGGGGCGAGCGACCTCGAGCCGGCGCGCGAGCGCTACCTCTCCCTGGTGCGCCGCGCCGCCATGCCGCCCTGGCGCGAGGCCGACTACTACTACGGCTACCACGGCACCCTGCCGCTGCCCCTCGCCGAGAACTTCCTCAAGCTCGCCCGCACCGACGCCGACAAGATCCTCGGCCACTACCTGGTGGCGATGACGCTGTACCACTCGGGCGGCGACTACGAGTCGCGCGCGCGCATCCCCGAGGAGTTCGAGGCGGCGCTCAAGGGCGGCAAGGCCAACGACTGGTACGACGACGCGCTGTGGCAGTACGGCCAGCTCTTGGAGAACCAGGGCCGGCTCAGCCAGACCCCGGGCGGCGGCTGGCGCACCACGCCGGACTACGTCTCGGCGGCGGCGGTCTACCGGCGCATCCTCTCCGAGTTCAAGAAGGGCGAGAGCCGCTTCCGGGACGAGGCCCAGGAGCGCCTCGAGGACATCACCCGGGTCAGGCTCGAGGTCTCCGCCGCGGGGATCTTCCTGCCCGACGGCGCGCCCCTGCTCTCGCTCTCCTGGCGCAACGTGAAGGCCATCGACCTCGTGCTCTACAAGGTCGAGCTCACCCGCGACCTGGTGCTGCGCGTCCGCACCGAGAAGGATCGCTCTCCCGCGGACGACGACGACGCCAGCGGCGGCCTCGCCCGGGACCTCGACCTGGCCAAGGCGCAGAAGGTGAAGGCCTGGACCCGGCAGACCAAGGACGAGGGAAAGCACCTGCCCGGCTCCGAGCAGCTGCGCTGGCCCGACAAGCTGCCCGCGGGCGCCTACGTGCTCGAAGCCTCCGCCGCCGGGGTCAAGGGCAAGCGCCGCGACCTGGTGCTCGTCACCGACGCGGTCGTCACCGTCAAGGCCATGGGCACGCAGCTCCTCGCCTGGTTCACCTCGGCCGACGACGGCGCGCCCATCGCCGGCGCGGACGTGCTGCTGTGGAACCGCAGTTGGGCCCACGGCCTGGAGCAGGTGGCCTCCCAGACCGCCAAGACCGGCGCCGACGGCGTGGCGAGCTTTTCGGTCCCGCAGCGCGACTCGGACTCCTACGTCGTCGCGGCGGCGCTGGGCGGCCGCCAGGCCATCGCCAACGGCACCATCGGCCAGCCGCCCGGGAAGAGCACGAGCTGGAAGATCTACGCCTTCACCGATCGCCCGGCCTACCGGCCCAAGGAGAAGGTGGAGTTCAAGTTCCTCGCCCGCGCCTACGACGGCTCGGTCTACTCGACGCCCAAGGGCGAGGCGCTGCACTGGGAGATCACCGATCCGCGCGGCGCCAAGGCCTTCGAGGGCCAGGCCCCCCTCGACGCGTTCGGCGCGGCGTGGGGCTCGCTGGAACTCGAGGAGAAGCACCCGCTGGGCGAGTACCGCGTCACCTTCGAGAACGCCCAGTCCAGCCACCTGGGCAGCGCGACGCTGTTCCGCCTCGAGGAGTACAAGCTGCCGGAGTTCACGGTTCGGGTCTCGACGCCCAGGGACGACGGCGGCCGGCCGCGCGCCTACCGGCTGGGCGACACCGTCGAGGCGGAGATCCAGGTCGACTACTACTTCGGCGGCGCCGTCGCCAACGCCGACGTCGAGGTCCTGGTCAACCAGAGCCCCTACGCCCCCTCTTGGCGGCCGTGGCGGGATTACGGCTGGTATTACGACGACCTCCCCTACGGCGACTCCCGCGATCGCTCCGGCGCCTACGCCTCGACCATCAAGCGCGAGGTCCTCAAGACCGACGCCCGGGGCAGCGCCCGCATCCAGTTCCCCACCCCGCGCGGCGCCCGCCAGGACTTCGAGTACCGCATCGAGGCCCGCGTCACCGACAGCTCGCGCCGCGAGGTGGTCGGCGGCGACACCGTCCGCGTCACGCGCCAGCGCTTCTACGTGCACGCCACCCCGCGCCACTGGCTCTTCCGGCCGCAGGAGAAGGCGACGGTGGACTTCAAGGCGCTCGACGCCAACGACCAGCCCGTCCCGGCCGAGGGCACCGTCACCGTCACCCGGGAGTGGTGGAGCGAGACCTGGGTGGACGCCTCGGGCAAGGAGGTCGCCGGCAAGGACCTCGACGCCCTGCGCCGAAAGGGCGGCGCGTTCCCGCCCGCGCCGGGCTGGCGGCTCAAGTTCCGCGGCTACCACCACGACCAGGTCGAGAAGCGCGTGGTGAAGGCCGACGCCAAGGGCGAGCTCGCCTACACCTTCGTCCCCAGCCGCGAGGGCTACTACCAGCTGCGCTGGGTCAGCGAGGAGAAGGGCCGCAACGCCGTCACCGCGCAGACCGCCGTCTGGGTCGGCTCCGGCGCCTCCAGCGAGCTGGGCTACCACTCCGACTCCCTGCAGATCGTCGTGGACAGCGACACCTTCGCCGTCGGCGCCGAGGCGCCGGTGATGCTCACCGTGCCCACCCCGGACCGCTGGGTGCTCTTCGCCGTCGAGGGCGAGGACCTCTACCACTGGCGCGTGGTCCACGTGACCGGCACCACCAAGCTCCTGCACGTCGCCATCGAGCCTCGCCACGTGCCCAACGTCTTCCTCGACGCGCAGATGATCTCCGGGCGGCAGCACCACCGCGACACCAAGCAGGTCATCGTCCCGCCCACCGATCACTTCCTGGAGGTCTCCGTCTCCCCCGACCGCGAGGTCTACAGGCCGCGCGACGAGGCGAAGATCTCCGTGACCGCCAAGGACCACGCCGGCAAGCCCGTCTCCGCGCAGCTGGCCGTGGCGCTGGTCGACGAGTCGATCTTCTCCATCCAGCAGGAGTACGCCGGCGACCCGCGCCAGTTCTACTTCGGCAACAAGCGCGGCCACCACGTCTCGACCACCAGCACGCTCTCGTGGCGCCCGTTCGTGGTCGGCACGCCCGAGGCCCCGGACCCGGACCTCATGCCCGACGAGCAGCCCGAGGGCGGACTCGACGCCCTGGGCTCCCTCGGCAGCGGCGACTTCGACGGAGCGATGGGCGGCGAGGACGAGTCGAAGGCCAGCGAGAGCTTCGCTAGGGACGACTCCCGTGAACGCTCGGCGCCGAAGGGACGGCCCTCGACGGGAAAGGCGGGCGCCAAGCGCAAGGGCGCCAAGTCCATCGACTTCGACGACGCGCTCGTCGAGGGCCAGGCCGCGCCCGGCGGGGCGGGTGGCGGCGGCGAGGTTCAGGTCCGCTCCGACTTCCGCGCCACCGCGCTCTTCGCCGCCACGGTGGTCACCGACAAGGCCGGCAAGGCGCTCGTCACGGCCAAGCTCCCCGACTCGCTCACCTCCTGGCGCGCCACCGCCCGAGCCGCCAGCGAGGGCAGCCAGTTCGGGATCGCCACCGCCACCGCCCGCTCGCGCCAGCCGCTCATCGTGCGCCTGCAGGCCCCGCGCTTCTTCGTCGCCGGCGACGTCGTCACCGTCTCGGCGGTGGTCAACAACAACACGCCCCAGGCGCTGATGGCCGCGCCCGAGCTCGTCGCCGAAGGCGTGACGATCGAAGGCGGCCCCGCGAAGCAGGCTGCCAAGTCCGTCCCGGCCAATGCCGACCTGCGCTTCGACTGGCAGGTGCGCGTCAAGCAGGCCGGCCCGGTCAAGCTCAAGGCCGTCGCCCGCGCCGGCGCGCTCGCCGACGCCATGGAGCTGCCCTTCGTCGCCTGGCCGCACGGCATCGACAAGACGCTGGCCAAGGGCGGAAAGCTGCGCGGCGAGGAGGCCCGGCTGCGCATCGACCTGCCCGAGCGCCGCCCGGGATCGACGAAGTTCAGCGTCCAGGTCGCTCCGAGCCAGGCGGTCACCATGCTCGACGCCCTCCCCTACCTCGTCGACTACCCCTACGGCTGCACCGAGCAGACGATGAGCCGCTTCCTGCCTGCGGTCGTCGTCGCCAAGACGCTCAAGGACCAGGGCTTGAGCCCCGAGGACGCCATGAAGCGCGTCTTCGGCGGCATCGAGCCCTCGACGGCCCAGCCAACGCATCCCAAGGGAACGAAGAGCCTCGAGGAGCTGGCCGCGATGACCCGGGCCGGCCTCGACCGCCTCTACGACTTCCAGCACTCCGACGGCGGCTGGGGCTGGTGGAAGATCGGCGACAGCGATCGGTTCATGACCGCCTACGTCGTGTGGGGCCTGTCGCTGGCGGCGCAGGCCGGCGTGCAGGTGCGCGAGGACGTCCTCTCGCGCGCGGCGAGCTACCTGAACGTGAACCTGGTCAACGAGGAGGCGAACCTCGACCGGCAGGCCTGGATGCTCCACGCCCTCTCGACGCACCAGGCGCGAATCGCCAAAGGCGCGTCCAGCGAATTCCAGACCAAGGCCTTCGCCAACCTCTGGAAGGGCCGCGAGCGGCTCGACGCCTACTCCCGGGCGCTGCTGACGCTGTGCGCGGTCAACTACCAGAAGGCCGAGGAGGCGAAGATCCTCGCGCAGAACCTCGAGGACGGCGTCGCCTGGGACAAGGCCGACGACTCCTCGGTGCTGCTCAGGCGCGAGCCGTCGGGGACGACGCTCGGCACCGCCCACTGGGGCCAGGAGTCGGGCTGGTGGCGCTGGTCGCAGGGCGCGGTGGAGACCACCTCCTTCGTTCTGCGCGCGCTGGTCGCCGTCGACCCCAAGCACCGGCTGGTGGAGCCCGCCATGAACTGGCTGGTCAAGAACCGGCGCGGCGCGCAGTGGAGCAACACGCGCGACACCGCCATCGCCGTGCTCGCGCTCAACGACTTCCTGAAGGCCAGCGGCGAGACCACCCAGGACGTCGAGTACACCGTCGAGGTCAACGGCAAGGAGCTGGCGGCGAAGAAGGTGGCGAAGGCCGAGATCCTGTCGGCGCCCAGCGTGTTCGCGGTGGACGAGAAGATGCTGCGCGACGGCAAGAACGAGATCCGCATCGTCAAGAGGAGCGGCGGCACGCTCTACTTCTTCGCCTCGGCGTCGTTCTTCAGCCTCGAGGAGCCCATCAAGGCCGCCGGCAACCAGATCTTCGCGCGCCGCAAGTACTTCAAGTGGGTCGGCCGCCCGACGCTGCTCAAGGGCCAGGTCTACGAGCGCGAGCCCCTGAACGACGGCGACTCCATCCGCAGCGGCGACCGAGTGGAGGTGGTGGTCACCCTCGAGTCCAAGAACGAGTACGAGTACCTGATGTTCGAGGACCTCAAGCCCGCGGGCTTCGAGGCGGTCGAGGTCAAGAGCGGACAGCCGCTCGCCGCCAGGGAGCTGCGCGCCGCCTCCGCGGACCGGGCCGTCTCCGACCAGGCGATGGAGGGCGGGCTCGACTACACCGGCCGCTCGCGCCCCGTGCACCAGGAGCTGCGCGACCGCAAGGTGGCGCTGTTCGTCGACAAGCTCGGGCAGGGCCTCTGGGAGATCCGCTACGACCTGCGCGCCGAGGCGCCCGGCCAGTTCCATGCGCTCCCGGTGATGGGGCAGGCGATGTACGTGCCCGAGATCAAGTGCAACGGCGACGAGGCGCGGGTGAAGGTCGTCGATCGCTAGTGACCGCCGGGGGCTCTCGAGCTGCGGCCTTTCGTCCTGTCGACGATCGGCTTGCGGCAGCGGTCCCGACACTGCGACACGTCCGGGACTCCGACCTGCAGCGAAGCGAGCGGTCTTGGAACCCTAGAACGCCCGCCCCTGCCCACCGTCGACCGAGATGCAGGCCCCGGTGACCCAGCTCGCGCGCTCGGAGCAGACGAAGGCCACCACCTCGGCGATCTCCTCCGGCTTGCCGAAGCGCCCCCACGGCAGCTCCTCGCGCAGCATCTTGGCGACCGTCTCCGGCGAGTCCTTGGACCGCTTCTCCCAGCTGCCGCCGGGGAAGAGCACCGAGCCGGGCGCGACGCAGTTCACGCGGATGCGGTACTTCGCCAGGTCGACGGCCATCTCCTTGCCGAGCGCGACGAGGCCGGCCTTGGCCGCGGTGTAGGGCGCGCTGGAGGCGTACTCGCGGCCGTAGATCGACGAGACGTGGACGATGGCCCCGCCGCCGTGGGCGCGCATCCACTCCACCGCCGGCTGGCTGCACCAGACCGCGGCGAGCAGGTTGGTGTCGACGACCTTCTTCCATTGCTCCGCGGTCGCCAGCTCGAACGACTTGGCTCCGCCGCTGCCGCCGACGTTGTTGACCAGGACGTCCAGCGCGCCGAAAGCGTCGAGGGCGGCCTGCACCGCCGCGCGAGCCCCCTCCTCCGTCGTCACGTCCGCGCGCACCGCGGCGATTTGCGGGCCGAGCAGCTTCAGCTCCTTCGCCGCCGCGTCCAGGTCCGCCTGCCCGCGACCCGCGATGCACACGCGCGCGCCTTCCCGCGCCAGCGCCCGGGCGATCGCCTTGCCGATGCCCCTGCTGCTTCCGGTGACCAGCGCCGCCTTGCCTTGGAGTCCGAGATCCATGCGCCAGGATCTACCGATGCCGGTCGGCGAGCGCCAGCCCCGCCCCTGCGGAACTCGGCTACTGTGCGGCCCGACCATGACCGACGCGCCCGCTCCCGCGATACCAGCGCGGTGCCCCGTGCACCCAGAGGCGCCCGCCTCGGTCGTCTGCATCCGCTGCGGCCGGTTCGCGTGCGACGCCTGCCTCCCCGACCTCTCGGTGAGCGCCGAGGACCTCTGTCCCGAGTGCCTGGCGTTGCGGGCTCGTGCACCGGCCAGACGCCTCGGCGGAGTCCTCTGGCTCTTCTTGGCCTTTCCCGTCGCGATCGACGTCTACGACTGGGCGAGGAAGTTCCTCGGCAACGCGAAGCTGGCCTTCGACCTCCCCGGCCTGCGGCTCGACCTCCCGCCCGACTACCTGGCGAAGACCGAGGGCTGGTTCGCGGTCGCCGCAGCACTCGCTGCGCTCCAATTCCTGTCGCTCGCGTACCTCGCCTACGTCCTCGCACAGTTCCTACGGCGCCGACGTGCGACCCGTGTGCTTGCGATCGGCCTCATGGTCCTCTCGGGCGTAGCTCCGATGATCACCACCGGACTCCTCCAACTGGTGCCCATCATGGCCGAGCAGGTCGAGTTCAACGCCGGACCGGTGTCACTGGTCACCTCGGCTGCCTGGATCCTCTATTGGCTCTTCTCCAAGAGGGTCCGCGAGACCTTCGTGCTCTGAGATCGCCGCGGTCTCGCGCTTCTTGGCGGGAGCGCTCGGGCGACTCTGACCAGCCGGTCCCTAGAAGTACGCCTCGACGCCCAGGTAGCCGACGGGGACCGTGAACCTCCAGACGTCGGCGTCGAAGAAGCGGTTGAGGATCAATCGCAGCCCGGCGTCGATCGCGACGTTCTCGTGCACCGCGATGAGCACGCCCGCCGGGAGGGTCACCGAGAGGTCCGTGCTGTTGCGCACGAACGCGTTCTCGTACCAGGTGTAGCCGACGCCCACCTGCAGCCCCGCGTACGCGGTCACGCGCGGCGCGAGGTTGAAGTGGTAGCGCGCGCCGACCTCCGCGCCGAACCGCTTCGGGAAGAGGAGGAAGTTGTAGCCGCCCGAGTAGTAGTCCCCGAAGGGAATGGTCAGCTGGAGAGCGAGGAGCAGCTCGAGGTTGTCGACCACGAAGTAGCCGGCCGAGGGCGAGAACGAGAAGACGAAGCCCGCGTTCGTCTTCCCCGCGGTGGAATCGACCATCGAGGTGAGACCGACGTCGCCGCCGAGCTGGAAGGTACCCGCGGTCAGCTTGAGCGTGCCCTCCTCGGCGTGGGCCGGGGCGGCAAGGAGCACCAGAGCGGCGACGATCGCCACAGGGACCAGACTCGTTCGCATGTTCTCTCCGTGTCGGTTCAGCCCTTCGCCTTGAATGCTCGCTCCGCCATGCCGCCCCCTCCTCGCGGAGCGACATCCTAGTTCAGCGAAGCTCGAGCAGGCGCACGCCGTGCGGTTCGATGGTGATGCGCGCTCTGCCTCCCGCCACGGCGATTTCGGGGCCCTCGCCGGCGAGGTCGCGCAGGCGCGAACCGCCCGTGCGGAGCGCCAGGTCGAGCGTCGCCGCTTGGTCCCCACAGTTGAGGCCGACCAGCACGGTCTGCTCCGGCGAGCTGCGCAGGAAGACCAGCTGCTCCTTGGCGACCTGCTGCTGCGTGTAGTCCCCGCGCCGCAGCGCCGGGCTCGCCTGGCGCAGCGCGATGAGCCGCTGGATCGTCCTGCTGAGCCCGGCGTCGCCGCCCGCGGCGGCCTCCTCGACCGTCAGCCGCGGCCGCAGCACGCGATCGTCAGTCGCGGTGCGCCTGCCCTGAAGGCCGAACTCGCTGCCGTAGTAGATCGACGGCACGCCCGGCATCGTGAACAGCAGCGCGTAGAGCAGCGGCAGGTCCTCGCGCCGCTTCAGGCTGGTGGCCGCCCGGTCGACGTCGTGGTTGTCCGCGAAGGCGTAGAGCGGCAGGTCGCGGTAGAGGCCGCCGGTGCCGAACTGCCGGTTCAGCGCGTAGGCGATCTCGAAGTAGTTGCGGTCGTTCAGGCTCGACCACAGCCCCTTGGAGCACTCGTAGTTGGTCACCGAGTGCAACGCGCGCGGGTGGGCCTGCTTGCGGTAGTCGCCGTGGACGACCTCGCCCATCAGCCAGAGGTCTTCGCGCAGCGAGTCGCAGTGCGCGCGCAGCGCCTCCAGGAAGTCGAGGTCGAGCCAGTCCGCCGTGTCGAGCCGGAGCCCGTCGAAGCCGAAGGTGCGGACCCAGTGGTCGACGTTCCCGAAGAGGTGCTCGCGCACCGCCGGGTTCTTCAGCTCCAGGCGCGGCAGCTCCCAGGCGCCCTTCCAGCACTCGTAGCCGAAGGGATCGCCCAGCGGGCTCTTGGCGTCGAAGCGAAGCCCCTTGAACCACCCGGCCCACTTCGACGACGCGCCGTGCTCGCGCACGTCGCGGAAGGCCCAGAAGTCGCGCCCCACGTGGCCGAACACCGCGTCGTAGAGCACCTTCATCCCCAGCCCGTGAGCCTCGCCGACCAGGCTCTGCACGAGCTCGGTCGTGCCCAGGCGCCGGTCGACCTCTCCGAAGTTGGCGGTGTCGTAGCCGTGCGCGCTGGACTCCAGCACCGGCCCCAAGAGGATCGTGTTCGCCCCCAGCTCGCGCGCGTGGCGGATCCACGGGCGCAGCGCCTCGAGCCGCGGCACCGGCGCCGAGGAGAAGTCGTTCCTCGGCGGCGCACCGCACAGGCCCATCGGGAACAGGTGGTAGACGACCGCGTCGCGTGCCCAGGTTGCCATTGCCATTGCCAATCCTCCTTGTCGGGTACCGCTCGGTATAGCCATCGGACGGACCTCGTCCCGGCACCGGGCCTTTCGGGCCCTGCGTCAGGTCACGAGTAGATGCCGTGCTGGAACTGCTTGACCGCCTGGTGGAGCAGGACGTCGTCCAGGTGCGTGTGCCCGTTGAGCGCCAGGGCGATGTAGCGGTCGATCATCCCGGTGAAGGTGGCGGCGTAGGCCTGGTGCCGCCCGCGCATGTTGCCGTGGTCCTTCTCCGCGGCCTCGAAGACCTTCTCCACCATCGCGAAGTGCTTGTCGTGCCAGCGCACCGCGGCGCGGCAGGCGTCGCTCTCCAGCGGCGCGAAGTAGAGCGACAGGAGCAGCCGGTAGACCTCGCGGTGGCCCTTGGCGAACTCGAAGCACGCCCTGGCGATGTCGGTGAGCGTCTTGGGCAGGTCGTGCCGGTAGTCGCAGGCCGCCTGCAGCCGCTCCTCCAGCTCGGCGATCTCCTCGGCCAGCAGCGTCTCGAGCAGGCCCTGCTTGCTGCCGAAGTAGTGGTAGAGCGTCGGCTTGGTCACGCCCGCCGCCTCGACGATCTCCTGCACCCCGACCCCGTCGTAGCCCTTGGACACGAACAGCCGCAGGGCGCAGGCGAGGAGCTTGGTGCGGTTGTCGGCGGCGGCGACCATGGAGCCGTTGATATACCGTTCGGTATAGCGCCGTCAACCCGCTCGCCCCGTGTGCGTTCGCGCACGCCCCGGCCCGGGCTCGCCTTGACGCCCCCCGCGGCCGGTGGCGACCATCCGCGCCCCATGCCCCTCCACGTCCTCGTCACCGGCGCCTACGGCAACATCGGCCGCCACGTCCTGCGCGAGCTGCTCGCCCGCGGCCACCGCGTGCGCGCCTTCGACCTCGCCTCCCCGGCCGCCCGCCGCGACGCCGCGCGCATCCCGGGAGCGGAGAGCTGCTGGGGCGACCTGCGCCAGAAGGCCGACGTCGTGCGCGCGGTCGAGGGCGTGGACGCGGTCGTCCACCTCGCGTTCGTGCTCCCGCCGCGGACCGAGACCGATCCCGAAGGCACGCACGCCGTGAACGTGCAGGGCTCGCTGAACCTCTTCGAGGCGCTGCAGGAGAAGCGGCCGCAGGCGCTGCTGGCGCTCGCCTCCTCCTACGCCCTCTACGGCGACACCCGCAGGCTGGAGGGCCTGGTCACGCCCGAGACGCCCGTCTCGCTCGTCAGCAACTACAACCGCCACAAGGCCGAGGTCGAGGAGCGCCTGCGCGCCTCGGGGCTGGTGTGGACCATCCTGCGGCTGGGGGTGGTGCTCTCCGCCGAGTCGGCGTTTCGCACCAAGCTCGACCCGACGCTCATCTTCGACCTGCCCGCCGACTGCAAGCAGGAGTTCGTGCACTGCGACGACGTGGCCACCGCCTTCGCCCGCTGCCTGGAGGTGCAGGAGGCGTGGGGCAAGGTGCTGCTCATCGGCGGCGGCAAGACCGGGCAGCTGCGCTACCTCGACTTCCTCAACCGCACCCTCGGCTCCCTCGGCGTCGCGCCGCTGCCCGCGGAGGCCTTCAGCCTGGAGGCGCGCCAGGGCGGCGGCTGGATGGACACCTCCGAGAGCGAGCGCCTGCTCGGCTTCCAGCACTGGACCTTCGAGCGGCACCTCGAGGATCTGGCGCAGAAGGCGGGCATCCGCCGGACGCTGGCCAAGGTGTTCTCGCCGCTGGTCCGGGCCTGGCTGGTCCGAGCCTCGCCGCACCGCCGACCCGCACCGGCGGAGAGCCGCGCGTGAGCCCGGAGCTGGCGACGAAGGTCCGCAAGCTCAAGCGCCAGTACGCGCTCAACGCGGCGACCTCCGCCATCCTCGGGCTGTGGACGCTCGTCGCCCCGGCCAGCTTCTGGGGCACCCTCGGCATCAGCGCCACCGACCCCATCGTCCAGGCCATCTACGGCGGCGCCATCTGCGGCGAGGGGATCATCAACGGGCTGGGCGTCCGCTGGCCCCTGCGCTACCTCGTGATCCTCCAGTACATGATGGCCTACAAGGCGGTGGTGGTCGTCGGGCTGGTGCCGCGGCTGTTGCTGATGGACTCCGCGCCCATCGCCGCGTGGATCGTCGTCGCGGCTTGGGCCTTCGCCGGAGTGCAGAGCGCGGTCGGCTTCCCGTGGGGGAAGTGGCCGGAGATCGTCGAGGCCTTGAAGTCGGAGTAGGCCTTGGTCGGCCTGTCTCTTTCTACCGCCCGGCGTCGGCCGCTCCGCGCGCCGCCGCTGCGTGCACGGCAGGCCCGTCTACCCGTCCACCACCCACAGCCACCCCGCGGCCAGCGCCAGCGTGACCAGCGTCACCGGGACGCCGGTCTTCGCGTGCGTCTTGAAGCCGATCTGCACGCCCAGCGGCCGGGCGGAGGTGACGACGATGATGTTGGCGATGGACCCGACGATGAAGAGGTTGCCGGCGAGCGTGCTCGAGAGCGCCAGGATGGGCCCGGCGAGCGGGTGCGTCGCCGAGGGAAGAAGGAGCATCGTCGCCGGCACGTTGGAGACGAGGTTGGAGAGCACGACGCTCAGGCCGAACAGCCAGCCGGGCTGGCTCGGGTCGACGCCCACGCCGCGCATCGCCACCAGCGCCGCGTCCATGGCCCCGGCGTGGGCGAAGGCGCGGTTGACGATGAACAGGCCGACGAAGAGCACCAGCAGCTGCCAGTCGACCTGGCCGAGCATCTCCCGGCTCGCCATCCGCCGCGACATCAGCAGGATGCCGGCGCAGACCAGCGCCACGCCGTCGCGCGGCAGCTCGTGGAAGAACAGGAACAGCACGATGAGCGCCGCGGCGATGGTCAGGCCCTTGAAGCTCTGCCAGCGGTTGAACGCCGGGGCCTCCACCGTCGGAAGCGGCATCTCCTTCTCCCAGCGGCCGCGGTACTGCCCGACGATCACCAGCCAGATGGCCCCCAGCCCGAGCACCGACGGCACCCCGGCGTCCACCAGGAAGCGGCCGAAGGACAGGTGCAGGCTCTGCCCGATGAGGATGTTCTGCGGGTTGCCGATGAGCGTCGCCGCCGACCCGACGTTGGAGGCGCAGGCCAGGCCGAGCAGGAACGGCACCGGGTCGAGCTTTCGCCGCGCGCAGCCCTCCACCAGCATCGGCGTCACCGCCAGGCAGACCACGTCGTTGGTGAGCACCGCGCTCAGGCCGCCGGCGGCGAGCAGCACCAGCGCCAGCAGCGCCGGCGCGGCCACGTCGAGCGAGACCATCTTGCGCACGAGGTTCGAGTAGAAGCCCGCCAGCCGGAACTGCGCCGAGAGCACCATCAGCGCGAAGAGCAGGTAGAGGGTGGGCATGTCCACCGCGTCCCACACGTGGGCGAACGGCAGCGCGCCCACCATCACCATGGCGATGGCGCCCAGCAGCGCCACGCCGGTGCGGTCGAGCGCCAGCGGGGGAATCTCGCCCAGGACCATGCCCAGGTAGACCAGCCCGAAGATGACCAGGACCGCGGTGCTCATGCTGGCCCGGTGTTCTACCCCTGCGCCGGCGCGTTCGCGAGGGCGTCCTCGAGCCGCGAGCGGGGCCCGGACTTGGCTCGCCTACTTCCCGTCCGCCGGCTCCGGCAGCTCCCGGCACCCGAGTCCCTGCGCGTCCACCGGGACCGGCAGCGCCCGCACGCGCCCGGGCTGGGCCGCGCCCACCTCGCACGCCAGCCGCTGCACCTTGGGCCCGCCCCACCAGCCGCTGCCGAACCAGGTCACCTTCTCCTCGTCCGGGAGCAGGAAGCACAGCTGCCAGACGTCGCGGCGGTCGCCCATGATGATGAAGGAGTCGCGTTCCTCGACCCGCGGCACGACGAACCGGCCGGCCTCGTCGGTCTGCGCCCTCAAGCTGCCGGAGCAGCGGCCCATCGAGTCCCGGGGCGGGTTGATCCACAGGCGCACCGGCACGTTGGCCGCGGGCGCGCCCTGCCGGAGCAGGACGCCCTGCAACTCCGGGGAGCGCTGCTGCTGGTGGGGCCAGTAGACGCAGCCCGTCCCGGCGCAGAGCGCGACGACGCAGCACAGCCCGACGCGGAGGGGAGAGGCTCCCATCGGCTAGGGCGCCGGCTGCCAGGTGTCCCAGGCGGCCCGCTTGGCCTCGGTGTCGGTGGGGTGGCAGCCGTCGCAGACCGTGGTGGTCTCCAGCGGCTGCTGGTCCTTCATCTCGCCGTGGTAGCGGTCGCCGTCGTGGCAGGTGGTGCAGTCGTAGGTGCTCCCGCCGGCCCCGCCCAGGTGGACGAGGTGTGCGCCCTTGGGCGAGGTGGTCCAGCCCTCGATGTGCCGGGAGGCGGAGATGATCTTCCCGGAGGCGTCGGCGACGTCCAGGTGGCAGCGGCCGCAGTCGGTGGCGGCGGGGTGCGGCGCCGGGGGCGGCATCCCGTGGCAGCCGGTGCACGCGAGCGCGCCGGCGGTAGTCCACGTCGGGCTCAGCTTGGGCTTGGTCCCGAACCTCAGCGTGGCCCCGTGGCAGTAGACGCTGCAGGCGCCGCCCGAGTACGAGGGCGTCAGGCCCGCGGCCGCCAGGCCCTGCAGCGTGACCGTGGCCGCGTGCGCCTGCTGACCGTGCGCCGCGTCGCCGGCCGCCGGCACCACGTGGCAGTGCGAGCACTTGACCGCGTTGTGCCAGGTCGACGCCGCCAGGTGCGGTGCGTGCGCGCCGACCCCGGCCTTCGTGCGGTCGCTCGAGCCCGAGAGATCCGGCGGAGGCGCCGCGCTCGCCTGCGTCCCGTGGCAGGCCCAGCAGGCGATCCCCGCGTCGGGCTCGGCGGCCGCGTCCGGCGGCTCACCCGCGTCGGCCGGCTCCGCGGAGGCATCGGCCGAGGACGCTGCGTCCGCTGCGGTGCCGGCCGCGTCGGGCGCGTCGGCGCCGGCGTCCTGCTCGGAGGAGTGGGGCTGGGTGCTGCAGCCGGCCAGCAGCAGCGCTGCCAGGCCGGCGCAGAAGGTCGGGAGCGGCGGACTGCGCATGGGCCTCACTCGGTGAAGAGCACGAAGTACATCTTGATCGGCAGGCTCTGGCCCACGTGATCGGCGGCGTCCATGATCGCGATGTGGCCGAAGAAGGAGCCCAGCGTCTCGGGGTCGGTGTTGAACGGGAAGCTGACCGTGTCGCTGCCGGCGGGGAATTTGGCCTCGGCCTCCGCGGGCACCTCGCTGCGCTTGAGGTCGAGGACGATCTCGCCCTCGGTGGACTCCTTGCCGATGAACTTGATGCCGCGGTGCGGGCAGAGGCCCTCGCCCACCGAGTACTCGAAGTTGATCGGGGTCGGCAGCGCGGCGGGGTCCCACTGCAGCCAGGTGATGATGTGCTTGATGCTGCCGGGGTTGGTCACCATGCCGCGCACGTCGATCTCCACGGTCTGCCAGTTCTCGGGCACGGTCACGAGCGCCGCGGGCAGGTAGGTGATCGCCGGGATGGTCGCGTGGTTGCCGACGATGATCTTCTTCTCCGGGCTGACGGTGGTGTGGCCGACCGTGTCGGTGACGGAGAGCTTCACGGTGTGCAGACCGTCGGCGACCTTGGTGGTGTCCCAGAGGATGTCGTCCGGGATCGCCGTGAGGTCCACCAGGACGGTGTCGGCCTCGAGCAACTGGACCTTGGCGACGTGCACCTCGGTCACGACGATGGGCACCACGGCCGCGGGGCCTTCCAGGAAAGCCATGTTCATCAGCCCCAGGTTGAGGGCGGGCGCCTTGTTGTCGGTGACGATGGCGACCGCGGCGGACTCGCCGCTGGCCTCGGCGGAGCTGGCCTTCGCCTTGAGGGTGTGGGCGCCCTCGGAGAGCTTGGTCGTGTCCAGCGAGATCGTCGCCGGCGAGGCGGTCACGTCGGCCGAGGCGGCCACCGAGTCGCCGTCGAGGATCTCGATCTTGGTGGCCGGCCCCTGGAACTCGACCTTCACCTCGACGGTGCCGGTGACGAGCGCGTCGGCCGCAGGCGAGACGAGGGTGCAGGTCACGGGCACCGGCTGCGAGGCGTCCGGCCCGGCGGGGACCGAGGCGTCGGGGCCGGGCTGCTCGTCCGGCGGATTGGAGCTGCACGCGGGGGCCAGCAGAAGGGCAGCCGAAAGGGCCAGGAGCTGGAACCGGTTCATGAATCCCTCCTCGCAGCGGAGCGCTGCTCGTTCGTCGTCAGTCGAAGGCCGACCCGACCGCCGGGAGAGCCTCGAAGAATCGGGACCGCGGCGAAGCCCTCGCGCGGCCCTTCTCGTCCTGCTTGTGGTCAGCCTGCTTGCCCATCCGGAGCGCGCGAAGGCGCCCGGGACGGCGGCGATGTAGGCGGGGAGAATACACCTATTCGAGGCCTGCGTCCCCACCCCAGCCAGCGGCCCCAGCCAGCGGCCTCGCCGCCAGGTCCGCGACCCGCGAGGGAGTCTCGCTGCGGCTATCGCGCCGGCGGCGTTTCCAGGCTGGTGAGCACCCGCTGGAGGGCGTCGGGGTCGAAGGGCTTGGTGAGGTGGGCGTCGAAGCCGCTGCGCTGGGCGAGCTCGCGGTCGCGCACCTGGCCGTAGCCGGTGATGGCCACCAACCTCGCCGAGTCGAGCGCGGGATCCGCCCGGAGCGCGCGCGCCACCTCGTAGCCGCTCATCCCGGGCAGCCCGATGTCCGACAGGACGAACTCGGGCTTGAGCTCGCGCGCCTTGGCCACGCCCTCCTCGCCGGTGGCCGCGACGCTCACCTCGTGTCCCTCGAGCTCGAGCACCATCCGCAGGCTCTCGGCGGCGTCGGCGTTGTCCTCGATCACCAGGATCCGCCGGTGCGCGGGGCTCTGCGGCGCCGGCGACGAGGCGCCGGGGCCCGCGCCGGCCGGGGCGAGCTCGGGCGCGTCGGCTCCCGGCAGCCACACGGTGAAGGTGGCCCCGCGCCCGGCGCCCTCGCTCTCGGCCTCCACGCGCCCGCCGTGCAGCTCTGCCAGCGACTTGACCAGGGACAGGCCCAGGCCCAGGCCGCCGCGGCCGAGCGCGCCGCGCGCCTGCACGAAGGGCTCGAAGAGGTGCTGCTTGGCCTCCGGCGACAGCCCGATGCCCGAGTCGCGCACGCGGATGGCCACCTCGCCGCCCACGAGCTCCACCTGGACGCGGATGCGCCCGCCCGGGTCGCTGTACTTCTCGGCGTTGTCGAGCAGGTTGCCCACGGTCTGCGCCACCCGCGCGCCGTCCGCCCACAGCCACACCGGCGAGCCCGGCAGCGCCGTCTCCACCGAGAGCTGCCGCTTCTCGATGCCCTCCCGCCGGTCGTCGACCACGGTGCGCACCACCGCGGCGACGTCCAGGCGCTCCTTGCGCAGGAGGATCTTCCCGCGGGCGATGCGCGAGAGGTCGAGCAGGTCGTCGATGAGCCGGGCCATCTGCGTCACCTGGCGCTCGATGATCTGCACCGCACGGTCCTGGGCGGCCGCCCCGGCGGCGCGCGAGCGCTCGAGCAGGAGGGCGGCGTTGCGGATGGGGGTCAGCGGGTTGCGCAGCTCGTGGGCGAGGATGGCCAGGAAGTCGCTCTTGCGCTGGTTCTCGTCCTCGATGACCCGCTGCGTCTTCTTCTGCTCCTCGATGTCGGTGGCGGTGCCCAGCCAGCGCACCACGTTGCCGCGCGAGTCGCGGATGGGCACCGCGCGCACCAGCTGCCAGCGGTAGCTGCCGTCGCGCATCTGCAGGCGGAACTCGGACTCGTACAGCGAGTTGTCGTGCACGGCCCGCTTCCACTGCGCCGCCACGCGGGACCGGTCCTCGGGGTGCACCCGCTCGACCCAGCGCAGGCCCAGCCCCTCCTCCTGCTTGACCGCGGTCAGGTCCGGCCCGCGGGCGTTGATGTAGTCCACCGTGCCGTCCGGCAGCGCCGTCCAGACGATCTGCGGCATCCAGTCGGCGAGCTGGCGGAAGCGCAGCTCGCTCAGCCGCTGCTCCTCCGCCTCCTGCGCCAGCTGCCGCAAGGCCTGCTCCAGCTCCACCGTACGTTCGGCCACGCGGTGGTCCAGCTCGTCGCGCGAGCGGCGCAGCTCCTCCTCCATCTGCTTGCGCTCGGTGATGTCGGTGATGACGCCCAGCAGCAGCGGCCGGCCCTGCGGGCCGCGGTGCAGCGACTTGCGGGTGAGGATGATGTGCACCCTCCCGGCGGCGTCGGTGAGCGACTCCTCGTTCTCGTTGGTGCGGCCGGTGGCGAAGACCGCCTCGTCCTTCTCCCAGAAGATCCTCGCCTGCGCCTCGGGGAAGAGGTCGAAGTCGCTCTTGCCCAGCAGCTCGCCGCGGGGGTGGCCCAGCATCCCGCAGAAGGCCTCGTTGAGCAAGACCCAGCGGTGCTGCTCGTCCTTCCCGAACACCGCGTTGGGCAGGGCGTCGAGCAGCGACTCGACGAAGCGCGCCGGCGCCGGCCTCACCCCCGGCCCCTCCTCGCCGACGGGAGCGAACAGCAGCACCACCTCGCCCGCACCCGACTCCTTCACGGCGAACCGGCAGGGCACCGCCTCGCCGCTCTTCGACCGGCACTCGGCGACGAAGCCCACCCGGTCGTTGCCGGCGGCCGACCGCGCGGCCGAGCGCACCGCCGGGGACACCAGCGCATCGGTGCCGGCCGCCAGGGCCTCCCGAGGCGAGGCCCAGCCCAGCAGGCGGGCGCCGGCCTCGTCCAAGCCAGTCACCTCGCCGGCGGCCGTCAGCCGCAGCGTCCCGAGCTGGTAGGTGGCGTGCACCGGGTCCTCTGGATCCTCCCCTGGCGCCTCGCACCGGGATCCCTAAGGTAGTGACGTCGACCCTCGGCCCGGCGTTCGTCGCGGTCAGCCGTCGCTCCCGTGGCAGCACGGGCGGGCAGCCGAGCCCGCGGACGGAACCTCGGCGCTCTGCGATCTGCGAGGCGACCAGGGCCTTGCTCGAGTCGTGGCACGCGTCGGAGCGCCAGCTTGGCGCCACGGCCCCTCGCCAAGAGCCTGCCCGGCTACTTCCCTCGCTCCCCGCGCACGAAGGCCTGCCCCAGCGCGGAGGGCGTGGCGAACCTGCGCCGCCGGCTGCCGCGGCTGGCCACCACCAGCACCGCGATGGTGAACAGGTAGGGCAGCATGTCCAGGAAGTACCCGAAGTTCGGGTTGCGAAGCGCGGGCACGCCGTCGATGCCCTGCAGGTCCAGCGGCAGCCGCCGGATGGCGCCGAAGAGCCAGGCCCCCACCGCCACGCGCACCGGGTCCCAGCCGCCGAAGATGACCAGGCCCACGGCGATCCAGCCCACGCCCGAGGTCATGCCGTCGACCCAGCCCGGGGTGATGGCCAGGCTCAGCGAGGCGCCGCCCAGCCCGGCGAGCGCGCCGCCGGCGGCGACGTGCAGGTGCCGGGTGAGCCCCACGCGGATGCCCTGGGCGTCGGCCGCCGCCGGACTCTCGCCGACCGCGCGCGCCTTGAGCCCCCAGCGCGTCCGGTAGAGGTAGATCCACGTCAGCGCCGCCACCGCGATGCCGACCCAGACCACCGCGTTCTGCGAGAAGAGCATCGGCCCCAGGATCGGGATGGCCGAGAGGCCCTCGACCTCGAAGGCGGGCACCCGCGGCACGCCGGTCACGCCGACCAGGTCCGCGCCCACCACCGCCGCCAGCCCGCCGCCGAAGAAGCCGAGCCCGAGCCCGGAGACGACCTGGTCGCCGCCCAGATCGATCGACACGACGCCGTGCACCGCCGCGAGCAGCGCCCCGGCCGCCATCGCCGCCGCCAACCCGAGCAGCAGGCTGCCGGTCGCGTGTGCCACCGCGTAGCCCACCGCGGCGCCGAGCAGCATCATCCCCTCGACGCCCAGGTTGAGGACTCCGGCGCGCTCGGCGAGCAGCTCGCCCACCGCCGCCAGCAGGATGGGGGTGCCGCGCGCCACGCCGGCGGCGAGCAGGTTCTCCACGAAGCCGACGGCGCCGGTGCTCATGCCGCGGCCTCCGGCTTCGGGTCCGCGCTCGGCGGCGCCGGGGCGCGCAGGCGGAGGCGGTAGCGCACGAAGAAGTCGCCGGCCACCGCCACCAGCATCACCGCGCCCTGCAGCATCTGCGCGATGCCCGCGGGCTGGACCTCCTTGGAGCCCACCAGCAGCGCGGCGAAGACGATCGACGAGGCGAGCACTCCCAGCGGGTGCAGCCGCCCGAGCCAGGCCACCGCGATGGCGATGAAGCCGTAGCCCGGCGAGAAGCGGTCCTGCAGCCGGTGGCCGACGCCGGCGACCTCGAGCATCCCCGCCAGCCCCGCGAGCGCGCCCGCGACGAGCATGGTGGAGACCACGCGGCGCGCGACCGGCAGCCCGGCGTAGCGCGCCGCCTTCGGGCTGTCGCCGAGCAGGCGGATCTCGAAGCCCCAGACCGAGCGCGTGGTCGCCAGCCACAGCCCCGCGCACGCCAGCAGCGCGACCAGGAGCCCCGCATGCAGGGTCAGGCCCGAGAAGCTCACGCCCAGATCCGTCAGCCGCGGCAGCCAGGCCGTTTTGGGGAAGACCGGGGTGAGCGGGAAGCCGCCCTCGCTCCAGGGGCCGAAGACGAAGAAGGCCAGGAAGCGCTGCGCGACGTAGACCAGCATCAGGGTGGTGATGACCTCGTTGACGCCCAGGCGCGCCTTGAGCCAGCCGGCGAGGCCGGCCCAGAGCGCACCGGCGAGGCACCCGGCGAGGCCCATGGCGAGGAGCATCAGCGGCGAGGGAGTGCCGGCGGGCAGCCAGAACGAGGCGACGCCGGTGGCGGCCCAGGCGCCCAGCAGCAGCTGCCCCTCGGCCCCGACGTTCCACAGCCGGGCGCGGAAGGCGACCGCACAGCCCAGGCCGCACAGCAGCAGCGGCGTGGCCTTCACCAGCGTGTCGGAGAGCGCGTAGCCGCCGCCGAGCAGCGAGGTCTCCAGGATGGCGCGGTAGGCGTCGAGCGGGTTCACGCCGGAGGCCGCGAGCACGAGCGCGCCGACGAGGAGGCCGACGGCGACCGAGGCCACCGAGACCAGCGCGGTCACGGTGCGAGAGGGGACGACGCGGGGCTCGAGCTCAAGGGTAGAGCGGGGCCTCCGTGCCGCGGTCGTGTCGGTCGGTCGGTCGGGAGTGTCGGTCGTGGAGGAGCCGGGCAGCGCCCGTCCCCGCCACGGAGGGCGGGCTCTACCCATGGCCGCCCCCGACCATCAGCCGGCCCACCGCCGCCACGTCCGCCTTCGCCCGCTCCAGCACCTCCACGAACTTGCCGCCGCGCATCACCGCCACGCGGTCCGAGAGCGCCAGCACCTCGTCCAGGTCCTCCGAGCACAACAGCACCGCCGCCCCCGACGCGCGCGCCTGCAGCAGGCGCCGGCGCACCTCGGTCGTCGCCCAGACGTCCAGGCCGCGGGTGGGCACCATCGCCAGGAGGACCCGGGGCGCCTCGCCCAGCTCGCGGGAGACGACCAGCTTCTGCAGGTTCCCGCCCGAGAGCATCCGCGCCGGCTGCTCGAGCCCGGTGGTCGAGATCTGCAGGCTGGCGATGCGCTGCTGGCAGGTGCCGCGCGCCGCGTCGAGGTGCAGCCACGGGCCCTTGCGGCAGGGGCTGTCGCGGTAGGCCCGGAGGAGCAGGTTCTCCTGCACGGTCAGCCCCGGAGCCGTCCCGGTGTGCGTCCGGTCCGCCGGCACGTAGCGCAGCCCGAGCCGCGCCCGCTCCAGCGGCGTCGCGCGGCTCGCCTCCCGCCCGGCGACGCGGACGCGCCCGGCGCGCAGCGGCCGCAGCCCGGCGAGCGCGTCGAAGAGCTCGCCCTGCCCGTTGCCGGCGACGCCCGCCACGCCGAGGATCTCCCCGGCCCGGACGGCCAGATCGACCCCGCGCACCGCCAGCAGGCCGCGGTCGCCGACGACCTCCAGCCCCTGCGCCTGAAGCCGCACCTCGCCCGGCGCCGTCTCGGTCCGCTCCAGCGAGAGCGAGACCTTGTGCCCCACCATCGCCTCGGCCAGCTCCTCGTCGGTGAGCCGGGCCGGCTGGTCGAAGCGCGCCACCACCTGGCCCTTGCGCATCACCGTCACCCGCTGGGCGATGCGGCGGACCTCGTCGAACTTGTGGCTGACCAGCACGATGGCCACGCCCTCGGAGGCGAGCTTCTTCAGGGCCTCGAAGAGCGCGTCGACCTCGCCCGGCGAGAGCACCGCGGTCGGCTCGTCGAGGATGAGCACGCGCGCGCCACGGTCGAGCACGCGCAGGAGCTCCACCCGCTGCTGCTCGCCCACCGACAGCTCGCCCACCAGCGCCGAGGCGTCCACCTTCAGCCCCAGCCGGTCCGCCGCCGCCTGCACCCGCGCGCGCAGCTTCCCGGGCCGCATCAAGAGCGGGATCTTCTCGGCGCCCAGCAGCACGTTCTCGGCCACGGTGAGCGTGGGCACGAGCATGAAGTGCTGGTGCACCATGCCGATCTCGGCGCGCATCGCGTCGCGCGGGCTCTTAAAGCGCACCGGGCGGCCGCCCACCTCGAGGCTGCCGGCGTCCGGGTGGTAGAGCCCGTCGAGCAGGCACATCAGCGTGGTCTTGCCCGCCCCGTTCTCGCCCAGCAGCGCGTGGACCTCGCCGCCGCGCAGATCCAGGTCTGCGCGGTCGACCGCGAGCATCGCCCCGAAGCGCTTGGAGACGCCCCGGAGCGAGACCTGTGCGCTCCCCGGCTCGGCCATGCCGCCCCCGATGAGCTACTTGCGCGCGGGGAGCTGGGCGGCGACGCCCTTGGCGAGCCAGTTCATGCAGATCTTGCAGCCCGGCAGGCCCTCGAGGTCCGCGTGGGTGGGCTTCTCGCCCGCCTTGAGCAGCACGTTGCCGGCGTTGTCCTCGAGCGGGCCGGCGAACACGTCGGAGTAGGTGAAGGCGCCGGACTGCATCTTGGCGAGCAGGTCCTTCACCTGCGGGACGACGTCCGCGGGCACCCCCGGCTGCGGAGTCTGGCCCTCCATGAAGCCCAGCAGGCCGACGATGCCGCTGCCCACGTCCAGGTACTCGTGCGTGCCCTTCCAGGTCCCGGCCTTCATCTGCTCGACGAGCTTCACGTAGGTGGGGCCCCACTCCCAGTAGGAGGCGGTCAGGCAGCGTTCGGGCGCGAAGCTGCAGGCGTTCTTCGAGTCGTAGCCGACGCCCCACTTGCCGGCGTCCTTGGCGGCGGTGACCGGGCCGGGGGTGTCGGCGCCGGTGACGACCACGTAGGTGCCGCTCTTGAAGAGCGAGTCCGCCGCCTCGCGCTCGCGGGTGGGGTCGAACCAGCTGTTGATCCAGCGGATCTCCATCGTGCACTCGGGGCAGGTCTTCTTGGCGCCGAGCATCACCGCGTTGGCGAGGCGCACGACCTCGGGGATGGGGTACGGCGCGATGTAGCCGAGCTTGGTCTGCCCGTCGGCCTTGCAGCGGGCGCCGCCGATCATCCCGGAGAGGTACTTCATGCTCTCCATGGCGCCGAAGAGGCTGCCGTAGTTGCTGCCGTTGCTCTTGAAGCCGGAGACGTGGAGGAACTTGGTCTTGGGGAACTCGCCGGCCGCCTGCTCCATCGCGTCCATGTAGCCGAACGAAGTGCCGATCACGAGGTCGAAGCCCTTGCGCGCCAGGCCGCGGATGACCTGCTCGGCCTCGGCGCCCTCGGAGACGCTCTCCACGTAGGCGGTGTGGACGGCGCCGCCCTTCTCCTCGAGGTACTTGCGGCCCTGGTCGTGCGCCCAGGTCCAGCCGCCGTCGCCGACCGGGCCGACGTAGACGAAGCCCACGTTGAACTTGCCGGCCTCGGGCGCGGGGATGGACTTGCCGTCCTTGGCGGGCGCGGGGGCCGGCGCCGCGGTCGAGGCGTGCGGCTTGGCCGCGGGGGCCTCTTCCTTCTTCTTGCAGCCGGCGAGGGCGAGGCACGCGGTGACGAGGACGACGAGCGGCAGGAAGCGCTTCATGGTCGGATTCCCTCCCAGCGGGGCGGTCGAGGCGGGTGAGGCTAGCTCGCGAGGCGGAAGGCGGCAACGGCGCAAGCCTCCGCCGTGACCTCTCCCGCAGTTGGGAGGGGGCCGCGGGGAGGGCTCGTTTACGCTCGCGAAACGTCCGGTCTGTTTTTCCGACCTTTTACGGGCACCTCGCGCCCGCCGCCTCCATCCTCGCCGCGAAGAACGAGGAGGAAGAACCCATGGCGAAGCGAGTGCTGCTCTCCGGCGTGTTCGGTCCCTTCGGCGTCGACGACGAGTTCGGCCGCCGCGAGAACATCATGGAGCTGTTCCACAACCAGGTGACCAAGGCGCAAGGCGCGGCCTCGCTGCGCTACCACCACCGCACCTTCGGGCTCTACTTCCTCGCCGAGAACGTCCAGGCACCGGTGACGGTGCTGGACTTCCCCACCCGCGAGAAGTTCGAGCAGGTGCTGCGCCGCGAGCGCTTCGACGCGGTGGGCATCAGCTTCATCGTCCCCAACTTCGTCAAGGCGCGGGAGATGGCGCGCCTGGTCCGCGCGATCCAGCCGCACGCGGAGATCATCCTCGGCGGCCACGGCGCGGCCATCTCCGGCATCGAGAAGCTGATCTCCTGCGACCACGTGGTGAAGGGCGAGGGCATCCGCTGGCTGCGCCGCTACCTCGGCGAGGACCCCCACGCGCCCATCCGCCACCCGGCGCTGCCCGCCGCGGAGCACAAGCGCATCTTCGGCATCCCCAGCCCCGGCGTCGGCGCGCTGCTGGTCCCCGGCGTGGGCTGCGTCAACGCCTGCCGCTTCTGCGCCACCAGCCACTTCTTCGGCAAGGCCTACACCCCGTACTTCGCCACCGGCGAGGAGCTCTACCGGAAGGCGCTGCAGGTGGGCGAGCAGCTGGGCACCAACGACTTCTTCGTGATGGACGAGAACTTCCTCAAGAGCCTCGACCGCGCCCGCGAGCTGCTCGCCTGCATGGAGCGCGACGGCAAGGCGCTCACCTTCGCCGTCTTCTCCTCGGCGGAGGCCATCGAGTCCTTCGGCGTCGAGAACATGGTGCGCCTGGGCGTGACCTTCGTCTGGCTGGGCGCGGAGTCCAAGAAGGAGACTTACAGCAAGAACCAGGGCCGCGACCTGGGCCAGCTCGTCCAGCGGCTGCGCGACCACGGCATCAGCGTGCTGGTCTCGGGCATCCTCTTCCTGGAGGAGCACACGCCGCAGAACGTCTGGGAGGACATCGACTACATCGTCGGCCTGGGCGGCGACCTGACGCAGTTCATGATGTTCACGCCGCTGCCGGGCACGCGGCTGCACCAGGAGCTCGACGAGAAGGGCCTGCTCGACCACGACCTGCCGTTCGAGGAGTGGCACGGGCAGCACCTGCTCAACTGGCGGCACCCGGCGTTCAGCCGCGGCCAGGCGACGCGGCTGCTCTCCGAGGCGTTCGAGGCCGACTTCGACCGCTCGTCGTCGTCGCTGTACCGCATGGCCGACACCGCGCTGCGCGGGGTGAAGACCCTGACCGGCATGAAGCGCGACTCGTTGCTGTCCCAGCGGCTGGTGCAGACGCGCGAGCGCGCCGAGACGATGCGCCTCATCCTGCCGACGCTGGAGCGCTACGCCCACGACGATCTGGAGCGGGATCGCGTGCGCGAGCTGACCCGCGAGTACGACCTCGTGCTGGGCCCCGCCTCGCTCAAGACCCGGGCGCTGCAGCTGTGCGCGCAGGGCATCGCCAGCGCGTACGTGCTGCGCAGCGAGCTCTTCGGGGACCTGGACCAGCCGGCGACGCACGTGACGCGCTACCGCTGGAGCCCGCTATCGGATCTGGCACAAGCGGCGGCAACCGAGCTGGGGCCACAGCCGCTGGGGCAGTCGATGTAGCGGCGCCCCGCTTCACGCCCCCAGCTTCGCGAGCATCCGTGACGCCCGGCCGGGAACCTCGGCCGGGCTCGCCTCCTATTAGATCGTTGCGGGCGATCGCGTGATCCACGTCACGAGTCGCCCGCGACCCGTTCTGGGGCGCGAGCTGGCGCGGCACCTCTAGCCTCGGCGAGGCGCGACCGCGCGCGTCACGATCTGGGGATCGGGAGGGTCATCCGCCCGGGGCGCCTCGGTCCTTCGCCGTCCCCCGGTCTGGTGCGCTGAGCCTACTTCGCCTCGCGCCGGGCCTCTGCGGCGAGCGCCGCCCGGGTCAGCGCCTCGTCGGAGACCTCGTCGGCGACCGGGATCAGCCGGGCGAGGTGCCAGCCGCCGTCGCCCTTGGTGAAGACTGCCGCGTGCCGCCCGTGCGAGGGCATCGCGGGGAGCGTCTTGTAGACCTCCAGGGACACGGGGAGGGTCGGCCCGGTCAGGGTGCGGATCTGGTCCAGCGCCAGCCGGTAGGTGAAGCCGCTGCCGGCCTCCTTCGTCTGCCGCGGCAAGAAGGCGCTGGTGACGTTCAGCACCGCCAGGGCGTGCTCCTTGGCGTCCGCGACCGCTTCCCTCACGGCCTTGGGCTCGAAGATCTTCGCGGGATCCGTCTCGCCCTTCGCCGCGGAGGTCGGCGGGCTCACGACCGGGGAGCTGGTGGGCGCCATCTTCGGGTCCTTTGCGGCGGCGCTGGCCAAGGCCACGGCGGCGGTCAGCGCGAGTCGGGCGAGCATGGACCCTCCGGTCCGCGGGAGCTGCCGGCAGTCTACCTGCGGCTGCCGGAGCAGGCGCGGACGGCCGCACTCACTTCTTGTACCGGTAGGCGCCCGTGGCCGACCAACGATTGGCAAGTGGGTCGCGGGCCACCGAGCGGCAGAGCGTCGCAAGCGTCGAGTTCTGTCTCCCGCGGACTCGATTCTTGGAGTCGAAGGCCGCCATCGGCCGGATGTGGCGATTCGCCTCCCAGGTTGCCATTCCTGCGGCCACCGCTGGGAGACCCTTCGAGCCGGTCGTACAATGGAGCCATGCTCCCCCTCGCCCTCACCGCCCTGCTCATCTCGGTCGCCGGCGGAGGCGGCGCCAGCCCCGAACCGCACTCCGTCGCCTGGGACGGCAAGGCCACCCGGCCCTACGCCGACGCCACGGCGCGCATCCGCTTCGCCGCCCCGGCCGCCGGGCACCTCGTCACCGCGCACCACTTCCCGGACGCCAGGGCGGGCCAGCTCACCGACTCCTTCGTGGTCACGGTCGCCGGCAACCTGGCGCTCTCGGTGGACCTCTTCGCCAACCCGGGCCGCCTCTCGCTCTCCGACTACGTCACCACCCACCTGCGCTTCCTGAAGACGCCGGCGACCGCGACGGCCGAGGGCCAGGCCGGCAAGGCGCAGGTCCGCGCGATCCTGTTGGATCAGCCCCGCACCGGCCAGGCCTTCGGCCAGCGCCTCGCCGTCTTCGCCCTCTCCGACGCGCGCATCGTGAGGATCTCCTGCCCCGACCGCGACGAGCCCGCGCTCGCGCGCCTCTTCGAGAAGGCGCTCGAGTCCTTCGAGGAGCGCGCGCCATGACCCGGCCCGCGCTCCTCGCCGCGATGCTGTTGCTCGCCGCGCCGTCGGCAGCCCACGCCGTCTACCAGTGCGGCCCGCAGAAGGACGACTGCCAGTGCGGGATGAACAACCCCTACCCGTGCTGCGACAACGGCGGCAACTGCACCTGGTGGGCGTGGGAGGCGGCCTGCTGCAACTGGGCCATCGGCCTGCCCGGCTGGGGCAACGCCAACCAATGGGCCGGCAACGCCCGCGCCAACGGCGGCTACCGCGTCGAGGGCTGGCCGGTGGTCGGCGCCGTCTCCTGCCGCGCCTCGGGCGACTACGGCCACGTGGCCTTCGTCATCGAGCTCAAGGGCGCCGGGGTGCGCGTCAGCGAGCAGAACTGCTGGGGCAACTACGGCGTGCGCGAGTGGGACTATTCCAACTCCGGCTGGTGGGACGGCGGCTTCATCACCCCCAACGGCCGCGTCGAGTGCGGGCCCGGCGACTCGCAGGCGCAGGGCTGCGGCCGCTGCGGCAGCCAGGGGCGCGGCTGCGGCAACGACGGCCGCTGGGGAGGGTGGGGCGGCTGCGGCAGCGAGGGCCCGTGCTCCCCCGGCGAGGGCCAGGAGCAGGGCTGCGGCAAGTGCGGCAAGCAGAAGCGCACCTGCGGCGGCGACTGCCAGTGGGGCGCCTGGGACACCTGCGCCGGCGAGGGCGCGTGCAGCGCCGGCGAGACGGCGACCGAGGCCTGCGGCCTGTGCGGCACCAAGAGCCGCACCTGCAGCGCGGCCTGCCAGTGGGACGAATCATTCGGCGCCTGCGGCGGCGAGGGCCCTTGTTCGCCCGGCGCGACCGAGGACCAGCCCTGCGGCGACTGCGGGCTGCAGTCGCGGCTCTGCGACGAGAGCTGCCAGTGGGGAGCCTTCGAGGCGTGCGCCCCGATGCCGGGCCTGGACGCCGGCGCCAAGCCCTGCTCGACCGGCAAGCCAGGCACGTGCAGGGCGGGCGTGCGCCAGTGCGTGGCGGGCATCCTGCGCTGCGTCGCCACCACCGATCCCGCCCCCGAGGTCTGCAACGGGGTCGACGACGACTGCGACGGAGAGACCGACGAGGGGCTCCAATGCCCGGACGCAGGCAGGCCGCCCATCGTCCCGGCGCGCGACGGCGGCTCCGGGGTGCTCCCGCCCGACGGCGCGGTCTCCGCGGGCTGCGGCTGCGGGTCCGCGAGCGGGCTCGCCGGTGCCTCCGGCCTCCCCGGCCTCCTCGGCCTCGTGGGCTCCCTCGGCTTCGGCGCGAGCGTTCGGCGGCGACGCCGGCCGGACTCGAGCCGGCCGTAAGGGCGTGCCAGCCCGTGCCTGTTGGCCGCCGGCCTGCCCAGGCGGCCCGTGCCCGTTACCATCACCTCCCGGGCTCCGGGCGGCGGGCATGGGAGCCTCGGGCCGCCGATTCTAGCTTCTGGAAAGCCCTGAGGCCCCGCCTGCCTTTCGGCTAAGCTTCTCTGCCGACGATGGACCCTCTCCGCCTCGTTCTCGCCATGGCCGTCGCCGGCACCCTCGCCGTGGAGCGCAAGGCGTTCCTGCAGGCGATGTTCTCGCGGCCGCTCGTCGCCGGGGCGCTCGTCGGCCTGTGCCTGGGCCGCCCCACCGAGGGCCTGGCCGTCGGCGCGGGGTTGGAGCTGTTCTACCTGGGCGCGGTCAACCTGGGCGCGGCGCTGCCCGACAACGAGCTGTTCACCACCGCCGCGGCCGCCGCCTGCGCCTGCACGCTGTCCGAGAAGGCCTCCCTCCCGCTCCCCGCCACGCTCGCCACCGCGTGCCTGGTCTGCCTGCCGGCGGCCAAGCTGGGCAAGCTCACCGACCGCCTCTCCGAGCGGCTCAACGCCCGGATGCTGGACATCGTCGAGGTGGAGGGCGGCGAGCGGCGCATCCGCACCCGCCTGCGCCACAACCTGTACGGCGTGTGGGTGCCCTTCCTGATGACGGCGCTGGCCCTGCTGGCCGGCGCGGCGCTGGGCGAGTTCGTCCTGCCCCACCTCGTCCTGCTGGGCCCCGCCACCCTGCCCCGCGGGCTGGGGATGGCCTGGGTGACGCTGCTCATCGTCGCCGCCGCGGCCGCCGCCCGGGCCGCGCACACCGCGCACGCCTTCCTGTGGGCCGCGCTCGCCGCCGGGGCCTCGGCGGGGCTGCACGCCGCCGGCCTCCTGAGCGGAGGCCACTGACCGTGGAAGGCACCTCCGACTTCGGCGCCCCCCGGCGCGCCCCCGAGCCCCTGGACAAGGGGACCCTGCGGCGCGTCTTCCTGCGCTCGCTCTTCCTGCAGGCCGCCTGGAACCCCAAGGGGATGCAGAACCTGGGCTTCGCCTACGCGCTCTACCCGGCGCTGGAGAAGCTCTACCCGGACCCCAAGGACCTGGCCGAGGCCACCGAGCGGCACCTGTGCTGCTTCAACTCGCACCCCTACTTCGCGGCGACCATCGTCGGCGGGGCGCTGCACCACGAGGAGCGCATCGCCCGGGGCGAGGAGCCGGCGGAGGCCGTCAACGCCTACAAGCAGTCGCTGATGGGGCCGCTGGCCGCCCTGGGCGACGGCTTCTTCTGGCTCTCGCTGCGGCCCGCCTGCGGCGCGCTCGCCTCGCTCATCGCGCTCTCGTTCGTCCACTCGGGCGCCCCGGTGCTGGGGGCGGTGCTGGGCGTCGCCTGCTACCTCTTCGGGTACAACATCGTCCACGCCGTCCTGCGCGCGCGGCTGTTCCGGCAGGGCTACACGTTGGGCGACCGGGTCGTCGAGAGCATCGCCGCCTCGAAGCTGCCGCTGTTCGGGCAGAGGCTGCGGGCGCTGGCGGCGGTGGCGGCGGGCGCGGCGGGAGGGCTGGCGGCGCTGTCGCTGCCGCTCTCCGGGCCGGTGGAGCGATTGGTGGCCCTGGGGGCGGTGGGTCTCTTCGCCGCCTGCTATGGGGCCTTGGCGAAGGGCGTTTCCCCCTATGTGCTGGTCTACGCGGCAGGCGCGTTGGCTCTCTGCTTTGGGGTCTTTTTCTGATAGATGAGGCGACCGTGGCGTCGAACTGCAAGGCGGACTTCACCATCGTCAACGCGCTCGGGCTGCACGCCCGCGCGGCGGCGCAGCTGGTCAAGCTGGCGAACCGGTTCCAGTGCGACGTCTACCTGGTCAAGGACGGCCAGGAGGTCAACGGCAAGAGCATCATGGGCGTGCTGATGCTGGCCGCGACCCAGGGGTCGATCATCACCGTGCGCACCGAGGGCGGCGACGCCGAGCCGGCGCTCAAGGCGCTGGGCGAGCTGGTGCAGGCCGGCTTCGGGGAAGGCAGCTAGCGGCCGTGGCGACCTCGCCCCCCAAGGCCGGTGGCGCCACGGTCCTGAGCGGCATCGGGGCCTCGCCGGGCGTCGCCCTGGGGCGCGCCTACACGCTCGACCGCGCGCGCCTGACGTTCCCCAAGTACCGGCTGCCCAACGACGAGGAGACGGCCCGCGAGCAGATGCGGCTGAAGACCGCGCTCGAGCTCAGCGACGTCCAGCTCAACGAGATCAAGGCCAAGGTCGCCCAGACCGAGGGGCCGGAGCACGCGCTGATCCTCGAGGCGCACCGGCTGATGCTGCGCGACCCGATGCTCGCCGAGGAGGCGCGCCGGCTCATCGCCGACGAGAAGATCAACGCCGAGTGGGCCATCAAGCGGGTGGTCAAGAAACTCAAGACCGCCTTCGAGGACATCGAGGACGACTACTTCCGCGAGCGCCGGGCCGACATCGAGTTCGTCGGCGACCGCGTGGTGCGCAACCTCTTGGGCCACGTCGTCGACGTCGACCCCGAACAGGGCGACGAGATCCCCCCGGGCTGCATCGTCATCGCCCACGACCTGTCCCCCGCCGACGCCACGGTGCTGATGCGCAAGGGCCAGGTGGCGGGCTTCGTCACCGACGTGGGCGGCCAGACCTCGCACATGGCCATCGTCGCCCGCGCCCGGGAGATCCCCGGGGTCGTCGGCGCCGGCCGGGCGAGCGAGCTCATCAAGCGCGGCGACCTGGTGGCCATCGACGGGCACACCGGTCAGGTGGTGGTCAACCCCAGCGAGGACCAGGTGCTGCAGTTCCAGGAGGCGATGCGCCGCAACCTGGTGGCCGAGCAGGCCATGCTGCGCATCCGCGACCTGCCCACGGTCTCCGCGGACCAGGTCCACGTGGCGCTGCTGGGGAACCTGGAGTTCACCGAGCAGGTGGGGTCGCTCTTGGCGCACGGCGCCGAGGGCATCGGCCTGTACCGCACCGAGTTCCTCTTCATGGAGCGCGAGAACCCGCCCTCCGAGGAGGAGCACTACCTCGCCTACAAGCAGGTGCTGGAGGCGGTGGGCAGCCGGCCGGTGACCATCCGCACGCTCGACCTGGGCGCCGACAAGGTGCCGCGCGGGCCGGGCGCCAAGAAGCGCGAGCGCGAGCCCAACCCGGCGCTAGGCCTGCGCGCGGTGCGCTACTGCCTGAAGAACCGCGACGTGTTCATGGCGCAGCTGCGCGGCATCCTGCGCGCCAGCGTCCACGGGAATCTCAAGATCATGTTCCCGCTGATCTCCGGGCTCACCGAGCTGCGCGAGGCGCGCGGCGTGCTCGAGCGGGCCAAGGAGGAGCTGACCCGCCAGGGCGTGCCCTTCGCCCCGAAGATCCCGGTGGGGATCATGATCGAGACGCCGGCCGCCGCCATGGCCGCCGACAAGCTGGCGCCGGAGTGCGACTTCTTCTCCATCGGCACCAACGACCTCATCCAGTACTCGATGGCCATCGACCGGCAGAACCGCGAGGTCGCCTACCTCTACCGGCCGCTGCACATCAGCATCCTGCGGCAGATCCAGTTCACCGTCCGCGAGGCGCACAAGGCCGGCATCTCGGTCTCGATGTGCGGCGAGATGGCCGGCGACCCGATGTACTCCCTGGTCCTGCTGGGCCTGGGCCTGGACGAGCTGTCGATGGTGGCCTCGCAGATCCCCCTGGTGAAGCGCGTCATCCGCAACTCCAACGCCGAGGACGGCCGCCGGCTCTTCGAGCAGATGTCCAAGCTCAACACCGCCGAGGAGATCGAGCGCTTCGTCCAGTCCGAGATGAAGGCGCGCTTCGGCGACGTGCTGGCCGCCACGTAGTTCCTTCGCACCACACGGTAGAAGGTAGCCCGCTGGACTCGGATCGCCGGCCGCGTGCGGCGCGGTCCCTCGGGCGCGCGCCGCGGACGGAACTGCCGCGAGTAAAGTGATTGAAGTCGCGCCGGACGTCGTCCAAGCCCGCCTTCGCGGCCTCCTCGCGCCTGGTTCGTCTCGGAACGACCCGCCTCGGCACACTTCGTCTCCCCCGCTGACGCCTTCGAGCGTCCGCTGCACCGCGCGTCCCTCTGAAGCGCGTGGCGGCACGGCCGTTGCTCTTTCCCTTCCCGCCGCGCAACGAAGCAACCAAACAAACCAAGGGCGCGGGAGGAGGGGGACGGTGAACAACGCAAGCGGCAGCGAGTTGGCGCGGTCGACGACGACGACGACGACGACGCCCAGCACGGGGGCGCAGAACCAGAAGAGGCTGGCGGTCTTCACCATCGTGGAGATCAACGACGAGAAGGCGCTGTGGCGGCGGGTCGGCAACGCGTTCATGAACCGCGACGGCTCCTACAACCTGTACCTCGAGGCGCTGCCGGTGAACGGCAAGCTGCACATGCGCGAGCACCAGGAGCAGCTGCCGGCGCACGGCGACCGGTCATAGCAGCCCGAGGCGCAGGCGAATCCAGACAGTCGAAGGTGGCAGGGAGCAGTTCAAACCAACCGCGGGGGCCGCACGTCGGTCCCCCGCGAGAAAGGGAGGGACGTATGTTCCGGAAGACGATGCAGCTGGCGGTGGTGGTGGCGGCGATGGCGGTGTGCGGCTCGGCGGCGGCGGCCCCCGGCAAGAAGGGTCTCAACCTCACTCCGCGCGAGGTCAGCGGCGTGGTCAACATCAACACCGCCTCGGCCAAGGAGCTCGAGCTGCTGCCCGGCGTCGGGCCCCGCTCCGCCTCGGCCATCGTGGCCTACCGCGAGAAGGCGCCGTTCAAGGCCGCCCACGAGATCGTCAGGGTCAAGGGCATCGGCGAGGCCACCTTCCGCAAGATCAAGAGCTACCTGACCATCGCCGGACCCACGACCATCGTCGCCTCCAAGGGCAAGCCCGCCACGCCGGAGGGCTCCGCGAAGTCCACCAAGGCCGAGACGGCGCAGCCGACCCAGAAGCTCAACTGACGTCGAGGGGGAACGTTCGGGAGGGACCTGGAGCGCCCGCCGGTCCGGCCTAGGACCGGCGCGGCGCTCCGGCTTTTTCAAGAGAGGGGGCGGCGATGGCGAGAACGGGGGCGGCGGCGGAGGCGGGGGTTGCGAGGAGAGAGGAAGCGGGCGAGACGGGGTTCTACACGGTCGAGGAGCCGACCTTCGTGCTGGCGCTGCGGCCGGCGCCGGACCTGGCGACGCGCATCGTGCGCTGCGCCCAGGCGGTCCACCGGGGGTTGGGACCGGGGCTGGACCCGGCGGCCTACGGGCGGGCCTTGGCGCTGGAGCTGCTGGCGGACCGGCTGGAGTTCGCCCGTGACGTGCTGGTCGAGGTCCGGCACCGCGGGTCGTTGGTGGGCAAGCGGCAGGTCTCGTTCATCCTCGAGCAGGCCGCCGTCGATCTGCTCGCCGGTCCCCCCATCGAGCAGGCCGCCCTGCGCGCCCGCGCCGTGGTGTTGGCGCGCCTGCGCCCGCTGGGCCTGGCGGTGAACGTCGGCGGGACCTTTCAGTACGCGTGCCGCAACTCGGACATCGCGGGCGACGAGCCGGAGCCGGAGCCGGACGACTAGCGGATGAGCAGGAACAGCGCGGCCGCCAACAACGCCGCGCCGGCCACCATCCACGCCACCGGCAGGCGCGAAGAAGACCGGTTGGGTACGGGGACCTCTCGCGCCGGCACGTCGCGCGTCAGCGTGATCACCACCGCGGCATGCTCCTGCGTCCCGCGGATGAGCTGGCTGATGACGTGCCGCATGTGCAGGACGTAGTTGTCGTTGCCGGTGTAGGCCTTCAGCGCCTCGTGGGCCGTGGCCAGCCGCTCCCTGGAGACGTCGAGGTCGAGCTTGACCAGCTCCGAGGAGTGCGCCGCCGCCGAGCCCTCCTTCTTGTTCACCGTACCCGTGCGCAGGCCCTGCCCCGGGACCCAGACGAAGTAGTCCTCGAGCAGGGTCAGCTCCTGGTGCTGCAGCTTGCCGTCCGGGTCGACGTGGGAGATGAGGTCGACGTCGTCTCCCTGGTGCCAGACATGCCGCGTCCCGTCGGGCTCCTTGTGCTCGGCGACCCGGATCCGGTTGATGGACTGAATCGCGACGCTTGCCTTCGGGTTCACGCTTTCATTGTAGCGGTGGCCGGAATCCCTCCAAATTCCTGGCCCTTGGGTGAATTGGGCCGGCGCGGTCGGATCTCCTGTCCCCTTCGGCCGACGCCCACCAGGCCCGCAAGGCAACTTCTGGATCCGATGTGCGACAATGTCGTCCAAACCGCCGCGGAGGCCTCCATGCCCGTCGTCACCGGTACCAACTCCACCACCCCGACCACCAGCACCCCCGGCGCCGGCGGCGCAAGCTCCCTGAAGAACGCGCGTTTTTCGGGCGACGCGACTCTGGAGAAGGTGGCCAAGGGCGAGGCCAAGCTGGCCAAGGGCGCCAAGGGCGAGTCGGTGACCCGCCTGCAGCGCTCGCTCCTCGACATGGGCTTCGCGCTGCGGCCCTACACCAGCGCGACCAGCGGCAAGCAGGTCGGTGGCGTCGACGGCGACTTCGGCAACCAGACCTTCAACGCGCTGGTCAACTTCCAGAAGCACGCCTCGCACTTCTACCCGGACGTCAAGCCGACCGGAAGCTTGGACGCGGCCACGCTCCGCGCCCTGGACAAGATGGCGCCGACCCTGGGCGGCAAGGCCTCACCCGACGCGAAGATCCCCACCCCGTTCTACAAGGGCACGCAGGTGCGCGTGGTGGTCTGCAAGGACGAGCACCGCACCTACCTGTTCGACAAGGCCGGCAAGCTGACCAGCGTCTTCTCGAACTCGGTCGGCGCCAAGGCCTCGCAGACCGACTCCGGCCTGAAGGCCGTCACGACCAAGATGGGCAAGGCTGCCGCCGAGGCGGCGGGCGTGTCTCTGTGGGGCTCACCGAAGACCTTCGGCGACCGCATCCTCGACCTGTCGTGGGCCGACGGCTCGCGGTCCGGCGAGGAGCTGCACGGCACCTACGCCTACGACCAGATGGGCCAGGACGTCTCCCACGGCTGCGTGCGGCACTACAACGAGGACATCATCGCGATGTTCGACGCCCTCGCCGTGGGCGACAAGGTGGCCATCGTCGACTCGATTGCCGACGCGCGGCTCAAGAAGTAGCCGGCTTCGGGCCCTGAAGAGTCGAAGCGCCGGACGGCCTTCCCGCCCGGCGCTTCGCATTTGAGACTCGGCCGTGCTCGTCGCGGGGCGCGTCGCGGCGCAGGGGTCAGAGACCCTCTTCCGCCACCGGCTTGAACGGCATCCCCTCTTCGCCGACCCGCTCCCACTGCTTGTCGCGGGTCTTGCCCATCAGCAGGGTGCCGTTGAAGCTGCCCTCGCCCGTGTACCTGTAGCGCAGGCACTTGGTGTGGCTTCCACCGCACCCCGGGATCTCGCCGAGGAGCTTGAACTGGACGTCGCTGGCGCCCGGCGCCACCTCGCCCTTGGGGCCGCGCTTGCCCTGGAAGCCATAGGGATAGGCCAGCCGCAGGTCGCCGTCCTCGGGCCGGTCGTTGGCCAGCACCAAGTAGGCGCCAACGACCACGCCGCCGATCACCAGCGCGCAGGCACCGATCACCGCCAGCGCGAAGCGACGGTTCTTCGCGTCGATCGTCCGCAGCGCGGGGTTGGTGGTGATCAACCGGTCCTTGCCACTACCGGCCGCCTCGGTGACCTCGTCGCTGCTCTCGGTCGGCTTGGCGGCGGGCTTGGCCGGCTTGGAGGTCGCGGCCGGCGCGGCGGGCACCTCGCCCTTGGTCGGCTTGCGCGGCGGGATGGGCGTGTTGCCGGAAGCCCTCGGCGACGCCGGGACGGGGGCCTGGGCGGAAGCGGCGGGCACCTCGCCGCGGGTCGGCTTGCGCGGAGGAAGCGGCGTGTTGCCGGAGGCCCGCGGGGGCGCCGGAGCGGCGGCCATCTCGCCCTTGGTCGGTTTGCGCGGGGCGGCCGCCGGGATCTCGGGCCTCGACGCGCGGCGGGCCGCGACTGCCGCGGCGGGCGGGGGCGGCGGACCTGCCTTCGCCTCCTCGATGAACCCGCTGATGTCCACCTGCGCCGTGGGGCGATCCGGCGGCTCGAACGACTCGAACTCCTCGGTGTGTTCGATCACCGGCGGCGGAGGAGGGCGGCCCGCCGCCGGAACGCTGCGCGTCGACGACCGGGGGGCAACCGCGGCGGTCCCCTTGTTCGAGGACCGGGTCGGGGTCTGCTTCTCGGGCGTCTTCGGCGGCGGCACGCGGGCTCTCGGGGGAGGGATACCTCCTGAAGCTACCACCTGCAGGCGACCCTTGGTAGAAAGCGCTCGCCCCCGCTCACTCGTCCTATGATGGGGACGCGATGCCCGACGAAGCCGCCAACTCCTGCAGCCAGTGCGGCCGGCCCCTGTCCGAAGTCGCCCGGTTCTGCGAGCGCTGCGGCACGCCGACCCACGTCGCCGGCGACGACGGCATGCAGCCCATCCGCGAGGGCGACGTCCTCGACGGCAAGTGGCGCATCGAGCGCAAGCTGGGCACTGGCGGGATGGGCACGGTCTTCCTGGCTCTCGACCTGGCCCTCGACCGGCGGGTGGCCATCAAGGCCCTGGCGCCGGCGCTGTGCGCGGACACCGAGTTCTTGGCGCGCTTCGAGCGGGAGGCGCGCGCCACCGCCAAGCTCGAGCACCCCAACATCGTCCCGGTCTACGCCGTGGCCCGCCACTTCGGGCGCCCCTTCATCGTGATGAAGCGGCTGACCGGGCGGTCGCTGGCCTACTGGCTCAAGGGAATCGCGTCCAAGCCCGAGCGGCCGGGCCGCGACACCGCGCTCTCGCTGCTGCGGCAGATGGCCGCCGGCCTGGGCGCCATCCACGCCGCGGGCTTCGTCCACCGCGACCTCAAGCCCGGCAACGTCTACGTCGGCGAGGACGGGCACGTCACCATCCTGGACTTCGGCATCCTGCGCGACTCGGGCTCGGGCCAGCACCTGACGCGCACCGGCGTCCCCTTGGGCACCCCGCACTACATGGCCCCCGAGCAGGCCAGTGGCGCCAAGGACGTGGACGGCCGGGCCGACACCTACGCTCTGGGCACGCTCTTCTTCGAGATCCTCTGCGGCGCCCCGCCCTTCGACGACCCCGACCCGGGCAAGCTGATGCGGCTGCACGCCACCGCGCCGCCGCCGGACGTCCGAGCCCACGTCCCGGCCGTGCCCCCCGGGGTCTCGTTGGCCCTCCAGAAGGCCATGGCCAAGAAGCGGGACGACCGCTTCGCGACCCCGCTGGCGTTCTACGAAGCGGTGGAGTCCGAGTGGCCCGCGGCGGAGAAGGCGGGCCTGGCTCAGCCCGCCCAGGCCGCGGCTCCCGTCAAACCCGCCAAGCCCGAGTCGCCGGCCGCGCCGGTCGTGCCGCTCATCGACGAGCCCGACTCGCTGCACGGGAAGGCCGGGGAGCCGGGCACGCAGGCCTCCAACGGCGGGGAGGAGATTCACCTCACTCCGCGCAAGGTGCCGCGCACCTCGCCCCGGCCGCTGCCGCAGCCCATCATGCAGCCGGAGATCTCCGAGAAGGATCTGGCGCTGCCGGAGGTCAAGGCCGCCAAGAAGCGCACCCTCTTCATCGTCGCGCTGGTCGTCGAGGCCCTGCTCGTCGTGGGCATCCTCGCCTGGGCACTGTGGCCCTCACCTCCAAAGGACGAGGTCCGGCCGACGACCCCGGAGCCTGTCGCCGAGCCGGTGACGGCGCCCAAGAAGGACCCCGCGGCGACGACGCCGAAGCCGGGGCTGAAGGTCATCGACCCGGGTCTGCCGACGAACCCATCCGACCCGAAGGGCGCGCCGCCTCACCCCTCGCTGGACCCGATGAAGCCGCCGCATCTCGACTTCAAGCCGCCAGAGGCCCCGGCGATGCCCAAGCTCGACCCGGTCCCTGGGCTCGCGCCGTCGCCCTCGCCCTCGCCCTCGCCCGCACCGGCGCCCACGCCTACGACGCCGACCGGCGGGGGCTGAAGCGCCCCGGCTCGTCGTCGGAAGCCACCTGAAGGCGGCTGGGGCGAAAGCACGCCAGCGCCCTGCAGCCCGCGCAGCGGGCTTACCCCCACCTTCAACGTGTCCCAAGAAGGGCCGGGGCGCCTCAGCCCCCGGCGACGCGAGGATGAGCTAGCGCCCGATGTTCTTCATCGAGCCGTAGATCGGCAGGAAGATGCCGACCGCGAGCAGGAGCAGCATCCCGCCACCGACCAGCAGCAACAGGGGCTCGATGAGGGTGGCCAGGGTCTGCAGGCGCGCCTGCGCGCGATCCCGGAGGAAGGAGGCCAGCCGCTTCAGGTAGGCGTCGAGCGAGCCCATCATCTCGCCCTGGCGCAGCACGCCCGCGGTCACGGGCGGGAAGAACGGGTCGGCGAAGCCGTCGGAGAAGGTCCCCCCGCGCTGGATGGACTCGAGCACCCCGTTGAGCCGGATCTTGATCGCCCGCGAGCTGATCGTCCCGATGACGACGTCCAGCGCCACCGTCAACGAGACGCCCGCGCCGAGCATCAGCGACAGGTTCATGAAGACGTTCGTGAGCGCGACGTTCTTGAGCACCGGGCCGACCAGCGGCACCCGGAAGAAGATCTCGCCGATCCGCGTCTTGAACGAGGTCGGCGCCCGCCACCAGCCGAAGAACGTGCCGCCGACCACCGCGGGCGTAGTCCACCACCAGTCCACGACGCCGTCGGAGAGGAACAGCAGGATCTTGGTGGGCAGCGGCGGGTCGGCCGGGAAGATCTGCTTGAGCTGCGGCACGACGCCCGCCAGCAGGCCCACGCCGATGAAGAACAGGATGGTGACCGAGATGGCCGGGTAGAGCGTGGCCTTGAACACCTGCTGCATCAGGGCCTGCTCTTCGCGGTAGTGCGTCTCCAAAGCCTCGAAGACCTTCTCCAGCGTGCCGGACTGCTCGCCGGCGCGCACGTTGCCCAGCACCATCCCCGGGAAGACGCCGGCCTTCTCCATGGCGTCGGTCAGGGTGTGGCCCTGCTGGATGGCGTGGGTGACCTCGCTCACGCACTCCTTCGCCAGCCGGTTGGGGATGGCGTCGGAGACCGAGTTCCAGGCGGTCATCATGTCGATGCCCATCGCCAGCAGGCCCCGGAGGAAGCCGAACATGTCGATGAGCACCGGCCGCGGCAGCCGTCGCGGCCGCAGCGCCAGCGTCAGCTCCGCGACCACGTCGCGGCGGGCGTCGACCAGCGCCAGGCCCGTGCGGCCGAGGTCGTCGCGCAGGGCCGCCATCGAAGGCGCGGCCGCCTTGCCCTTGACGTAGCGGCCCGACTTGCCGATGGCTTGGTAGACGTAGAGCATCGAGGACTTGAGGTTCGAGCGCGGGCTACGGGTTGGTGGTCTCGGGGGCTTCGGCGCAGGAGGCCTTCACGGCGGCCTCGATGTAGCACTCGTTGCCCGGCCCGTAGACCTCGCTGACGATGAGGCCCGTGCTGTTGATCTCCTTGCCGCCGCCGACGAACGGCGGCGGCAGCGCCACGCCGTAGGTCAGGCGGCCCATCTCGTCGACCTTGATGTTGATCTCCGGCTCGGTCGCCTCGCAGGCCATGCCTTCGCAGAGGGCGGCGCCGACTCCGGTGACGCGGACGGGCGCGCCGACCAGCAGCTCGTTCCCGCCGTTGTTGTCCTTGGCCCAGGTCGGGTCCACCGCCACTGAGTGGGCGACCTGCCCGGTCAGGGGATCCGGCCAGGCGCAGCCCATGCCCTTGCGCGTCTCCTGGCCCGACAGCTCCCAGACGAGCGTGATCTTGTCGCAGGCCACCGGGGGCGGAACGAAGAGGTCGCAGCTCGACAAGGCGAGCATGGCGCCGATGAGCATCAGGGGGGTCGTCTTCATCGTGTGCCTCCGGCCTTATTGCTTCGCCTGCTTCACGGGTTCGGTGGTCATGGGGCCGACGGTCGCCTCGGCCTCCTGCAGACTGACGAGGCCCTTCACCACCAGCCAAAGGGCGTTGTCGGTCATGGTGCGGAAGCCCTTGCGCCGGGCGGCCTGCACGACCTTCTCGTTCGAGGCGCGGGTGTAGATGAGCTCGCGCAGCTCGTTGTCGAGCGCGAGCACCTCGGCCACCACGGTGCGCCCCATCCAGCCGCCGTTGCACTGGCTGCAGCCCTTGCCCGGCTCGTAGACCTCAAAGGGCTTGGTGGGCACGCGCCCGGCCCCGAACAGGTTCTCGGCCAGGAGCGGGTCGAGGATCTGCGGGTTGAGCGCGCCCTTCCTCTTGCAGGCCGGGCACAGCTTGCGCAGCAGGCGCTGAGAGAGCGAGCCGAGCAGCGTCACCGAGACCTGGTAGGGGTCCATGTCCAGGTCGAAGAGCCGCCCCAGGGCCTCCACCGCGGTGTTGGCGTGCAGGGTGGAGAGCACCAGGTGGCCGGTGTTGGCGGCGCGGAACGCCTCGCGCGCCGTCTCCTCGTCGCGGATCTCGCCGACCAGGATGACGTCCGGGTCCTGGCGCAGGAAGGCGCGCACCGTGCGCGCGAACTTCACGTCGGCCTTCTCGTTGACCTGCACCTGCTGGATGGACGGCATCCGGATTTCCACCGGGTCCTCGACCGTGAGGATCTTGGTGGCGCCGTCGTTGATGCGCGAGAGGCAGCTGTACAGCGTGGTGGTCTTGCCCGAGCCGGTGGGTCCCACGACCAGCATCAGGCCGAAGGGGTAGCGCAGGAGCTGGTTGATGGCGTTGAGGTTCCAGCTCGTGTAGCCCAGCTCCTCCAGCGACGCCAGCGAGCGGGTGTCGTCGAGGATGCGCATGACCATCATCGGCCCCTCGATGGTGGGGCTCGACGCGAAGCGGATGTCCAGCTTGCGGCCTGCGAAGTTGAAGCTGAAGCGCCCGTCGTGCAGGCGGCTGAAGTCCGACAGGTCCACGCCCGCCATGCCGAAGATGACGTTGGCCAGGTTGTCGTGGCGCGAGCGCGGGATGGTGAGCGCCGTGCGCAGGTCGCCGTCGATGCGGTAGCGCACCACGGTGCTCACGCCGGAGGGCTCGATGTGCACGTCGCTGGCGCGCTCCAGCACCGCCTTGCCCAGCAGGTACTGGAACAGCGTCTTGACCTCGCCGCCCTCGATCGACTCGCGCGCGCTCTCGATGATGTTCTCGGCGTCGACGGTCTCGAACGCCAGGACCTGGAGCAGCATCTCCACCGCGCTGGGGGTGGACAGCACGTAGGAGCGCTTGCCCAGCAGCGCCTCGACCTGGTCGGTGGCCGCGGTGTCGAGCGGGTCGGACAGCAGCAGGTAGCCCTGGCCCTCGAGGATGAGCGGGAGCACCCGCCGCTCCTCCAGGATCTTCATGCCCACCAGCTTGACCGCGTCGCGGTCGACGGCCTGGGTGGACAGTTGGCGCGAGGAGAGGAAGTCGACGCGGAACTGCTGCGCCAGCGCCTTGAAGATGTCCTCGGGCCGGCAGAAGCCGCTCTTGACCAGCACCTCGCCCAGCCGCTCGCCGGTGCGGCGCGACATCGAGAGCGCCTGGTCCAGCTTCTGGCGGTTGAGCAGCCCGTCCTTGATGAGCATCTCGCCCAGGCGGGCGCGGCCGCCGCTCGACGGGCCGGCGCGCGGGATCGGGGCTTGAGCCTGGGGCCCGGCGCCGATGGGCGGAGGCGGCTTGGGGGGAGGAGGCATGGGTTGGTCAGGCTCCTCTGGCTACTGGCCGAGCATCACGGACGACTTCTGGCCGCCGCCGGCGGTGACCACGCCGCTGTCGAGGATGTCGCGGATCTCGATGTTGCCCAGCTTGTCGCCGGGGCGGACGGTGTAGACGCGGCCGCGGTAGGTGACGATGGCCTCCTTGAACGGAGCCACGGTCACCGCCTTCACCACCAGCGCGTCGGCGGCATTCTCGAGCTTGGGCGGCGGGGCGATGTGCGCGCGCGCCGGCGGGGGCTGGTTGGCCCCGATGCCGTCGGGGGCCTTGGCCGCGGCCGCACTCGGGGTGGCCTTGCCGTCCCGGCCGATGGAGCCGCCGAGCTTCGCCTCCAGCTCCATGCGCTCGACGCGCACCTCGAGCAGGCGGTTGTACTCCTGCTCGAGCAGGAGCTGCGCGCGCATGGTCTTGAGCCGCTCGATGACCTCGCGGGCCTGCAGCAGCGCCACCGAGCGCGTCTCGGCCGCCTTGGTCTCGGGTTGCTGCTCGCCGCCCTTGGCCTCGGGCTGCTTCGCTGCGTCGTCCTGGGCCGAGGCGGGAGCACCGGCGGCGAGCAGGGCGAGGGCGGTCAGGGCCGCGATGAGGTTCGTCGTTCTCACGTGCGCTACCTCCCGAACACGTCGATGTCCATCGATACGCTGACGCTGTCGCCGACCACCTTCGCGCTCGCCTTGCGCACCGTCACCGGCAGGTCGGCGAGCTCTTCCTCGAACATGGCCAGGATGGCCGCGGCGCCCTCGGTCTCCAGGCCCGCCGACAGCGACACCTGGCAGACCCGGACGCCCTGCTTGAACTCGTTGAAGAGCATGTCGCGCGCGCCCATCGACGCGCCGCGCGGCTCGACGCGGATGCCCGCGCCCAGCACCTCGCCGGCCTCGACGGTGCGCGAGAAGAACTCGCTGAGCGCGTCGTCGGCGAACTTGAGCGGGGCGGGCTCGACCTTGCGGATCATGGCCACTTCGGCCTCGAGCGGCTTGAGCTCGTCCATCAGGGCCTGGTTGCGGCTGATCATGCGCAGGCCCAGGGTGCGGTCGTCGTCGGCCAGCATCCCCAGCAGGACCGTCCCGGCCAGGGCGAGCAGCGATATCAGGTAGAGGATCTTGGTCATCGCCTCTCCTGGCTCAAGGGTTGCCTGCCGGGGTGGCCGGCGGGACGTTCAGCACGTAGCGGACGACGTGGCCCTCGTACTGCTCCTTGATCTTGGCCTGCGCGAAGTACGGCGAGGTGGCCAGGGCCGAGACCAGGTCGCTGCGCGAGAAGGGCGCCGCCCCGGGTCGCCGCTCGACCACCGCGGTCAGCCCCGTGCCCGCCTCGCGCTCCACCGACACCAGCACCACCTGCGGGGGCAGCGAGGTCGACAGGTCGAACAGCTCCTCGCGGATCTGCACCGACTGGCTGCGGGCGATGGACGCGTAACGCTCCTGGTAGAGCTCGGCCAGCTGCCGCGCGCGCTGGTCGCGCTCCTCGGTGAGCCGCTTGAAGCGCGCCTCCTGCTTGACCAGCTCGTTCTTGTAGTAGCCGAACACGCCGCCGGCGACCGCCATCGTCGCCACCGCGATGGCCGCCACCATCAGCGCCCGCCGCCGGCTGTCGCGGGCCTTCTCGCGCGCGACCTCGACGTCGGTCAGGAAGCGGAGGGTGACCACCTTCTCCAGGCCGCTGATGCCGATCAGCGCGCCGTCCGCCTCGGAGAGCTGGGCGTTGTAGCCCTGCGCCCGCAGCTCGAGCGCGAAGTCGTGGTCCCGCGTGAGGATGAGCGGGTCCGCCATGCGGTTGGCGGCCAGGGTGCGCTGCAGCTCGGTGGCCGGCTCGCCGCCGCGCACGTGGCGCACCGCGACGATCTCCTTGCCGCGCAGCACCGTGAAGACGAAGTCGTCGCCGACCACGTCCACCGCCACCCGCTCCGGGGCCGTCACCTGCGAGATGTCGGCGGCGATGGACGCCAGGAAGACGCGGGTGCGCTCGCGAAGCGAGTTCTCGGCCTGCGAGTGCAAGAGCGAGACGACGTGGCGCACGGCGGCCGGGTACGGGACCACGTACGCCGTCCGGGTCGAGGCGCGCAGCCGCGCCAGCAGCGCGTCGGGCGCCACGTAGACCTGGAAGACGTTGGTCTCCAGCAGCTCGGCCCGGAACGAGAACTCGCCCGGGAACTGCTGCTGCATCACCGAGTCGATGGTGCGCTCGCTCGCCACCACCCGCGCCACCTGGGGGACGACGGCGAACAGCGCCGCGCCCTTGGGGTCGACGTGCTGGTCGAGCTCGTCGAGCGTGATCAGCTGCCCCTGGCCGCTGGCGACCCAGATGAGCTCGGGGCTGATGACGACGAACTTCTTCATTTCGTCTCGCCCGCCAGGTTGACGTTCTCCATCGGCTGCGGCGTCAGCGCCGGCATCCCCTTGATTTCGCGGGGGGTCACCGCGATGACCAGCTCGCTGCGGCGGTCGACGTTCTTCATGCCGCCGAACAGCCAGCCCACCACCGGGATGCGCGACAGGAACGGGATGCCGGTGTGCTGGTGCTCCTTGCGGGAGGAGAGCAGGCCGCCGATGACGATCGTCTCGTTGAGCTTGCAGCGCACCACGCCGTTGTAGGAGCGGCGCGAGGTCTTGGGCAGGTCGACGAAGCCGTCGCGGAAGTTCTCGCGGTTCACCGCCAGGACGTCCTGGAGGACGGTCGCCAGGGCGAGCGAGACCTCCCCGTCCTCGAGCACCCGCGGGAGCATGGAGATGATGAGGCCGTCGGAGAGCGAGGCGGTCTGCACCGTGGTCTCGGTGGCGTACCCGGTCGTGGTCACCTTCTGCTGCGCCACGTAGGCCTGCACCTGGGCCAGCTCGATGATGGCCGGCAGGTTGTTGCCCAGCACCAGCGTAGGCTGGGCCATCACCGTCACCTTGCCCTGCTCCTCCATGGCGCGGATGAAGGCGTCGCCGGCGCGGCCGCTGACGGAGAGGAAGGGGATGCCGGTCGAGGTGAGCAGGCTCGACTTGCCCATGTTGCCGGCCAGGAAGACGATGTCGCCCAGCCGGGCCGCCAAGAGGTTCCAGTCGAGGCCGGCCTCGGTCATGGTGTTGATGTCGACCTCCATCACCCGGGCCTCGATGGACACCGACCGGCCCATCTCCTCGTTGAGGGCGTCGAAGTAGCTCTGGATGGTGTGCATCACCGTCGGCAGCGCGCGCACGGTCACGAAGCCCGCCACGCGGTTGACCGAGAAGGCGCCCAGGTCGCGGGGCTTGGCCGCAGCCTCCTTGTCGGTGGGGTTGGCCGAGGGCGGCGGCGCCGCCGGGTCGCCCAGCAGGCGCACGAGCGACTTCTCGACCTCGTCCCAGACGCCGGCGGTGTCCGAGCGAGCCGACAGGCCCACCGTGGCGCCGTTGTCGACGTTGCCGGAAGGCTGGCCGGCGCGCAGGTCGTTGTTGGAGATGGACGCCCCCCAGTTCTGGGAGACGACCGGCATCGCCACCTTGAAGGTCCGGGTCTCGTACACGAAGATCCGCAGGTGGCCGCGGGGCTCGTCGACCTCGAAGCTGTAGCCCAGGGGCGTGAGCACCACGGCCAGGGCGGTGTCCAGGGCCTGGTCCTCGAGGTTGGGCGAGGCGATCAGCCGGTCGAGCCGCACGTCGCGGTCGACCACCAGCGCCAGCTGCGCCGAGCGCGCCACCTGGGAGAGGACGCTGCCCAGCGGCAGATCGGACCCGCGCAGGGTGATGCGCGTCTTCGCCAGCCGAGTGGCGCCCGCTCCTACCCCTTCGGCCGCCCAAGTGGGGGTCAAGGAGAAGAGGGCTGCGAGTGCCACTGCGGCGGAGAGCGCCGCCCTGCGAACTGCCCGCGATCCCATGGAATGCCTCCGGCCCGTCATGCCATCGACCAAGGTGCCTTTGTTGACTACCACGCGGACTCGACACCCGCCAACCCCACCCCCGTTCCCCTCCCCGGGCTTCCGGGAGGGGTCGGGGGAGAGGCGCGTGGCGTTGGAGGCTACGGCCCCCAGAGGACGCGCATCGCGTCGACCACCGGCGTCTTGTCGTAGGAGTCCGACTGCAGGGTGAGCTCGGTCTGCAGGTAGCGGTGCCTCGGCACCGACGACAGGTCCGCGGGCAGCGCCGACGAGGTGGTCCACTCCGCGTTCTCCAGGGTGGTCAGCGACGCCGCCGAGCGGGCCCGGAAGGTGACCGAGGTGCCGGAGGGGATCTTGGCGGTCACCTCCGCCCGAATCCAGCTCGGGTTCAGGTAGAGCGAGTCGTAGACCGCCGTCCACCGGCCGGGGATGAGCGCCGCCATCACCGCCTGCATGCCCGTCATGTCCGAGTAGGCGTAGGGCGGGCCGCCGCTGGCGAAGAAGGCGTGGGCACCCGTCTTCAGGTCGACGCGCTCGGCGCCTTGCGAGTTGTAGCTGACCGCCCACAGGTTGCCGTCGCGGTCGATGGCCGCGCCGGTGGGGGTGACCGAGGTGCCGATAATGGAGATGGAGGCCGGGTCCGTAGGGCTCCCGTTGCGGGCGATCTTCGCGACCCCGTTGCAGCCGTCGAGGGCGGAGTAGACGAAGCCGTCCTGAGCCACCGCCGTGCCGCGCGGGTGACAGCCGGTGACGAACGAGACGCAGCCCGGGTTGCCGATGACCCCGCCGTCGCCCGCGGCATGCAGGGCGGCGATGGAGCAGCGCACCACCGCTCCGCAGTAGTACGCGCCGATCCACACGTAGTCGGAGTCCACCGTCATCCCGTAGAACCCGCCGCTGCTCGGGCACTGGGGCGTGCGCGGCTTGTACTGGCGCACCGCGTTGGTGTTGACGTCGATCTCCATCAGCGACTGGCCGCTGGAGACGTCGAGCACCCAGACCTTGTTGCCGTCGCCCATGCCGGCGCCGTAGGCGTAGCCCGGCAGCCCGACGTGGCCCAGCACCTTGCAGGTCGGCGGGGAGACGAGGTCGTTGTCGATCAGCGAGCCCGACAGCTTGTACATGAGGTAGTTGCCGGAGGCCGAGGCCCACACGTCGCCGTGGGCGTCCATGGCCACCGCGCGGACCAGCTCGCCCAGGTTGCGCGAGCAGAGGATCTTGCCGTCCTTGTCCAGGTGCGTCACCGACAGGTTGCCGCTGCGGTTGCCCACCCACACGCCGCCGTTGATGGGGTCCACGGCGGTGCGGGACGGCGAGCCGCCGAAGGTCGGAAAGCCGTTCGGGTAGACCGGGTCGCCTGGGGCCGGGAAGCGCTCGCCGGTGCGGGTGTCGAACTTGAAGATGGTCCCGTGGGCGTTGTCGGGGATCCAGATGACCGGGTTCTCGACCTTCTGGATCGGGTTGAGGCACAGCTTGCCCTTGCCGCAGGTCGGGTCGAGCCGGTTGTTCTCCTCCTGCGTCAGGTTGTCGCTCATGCCGTAGCTGAAGTCGGCCTCGCTGTCCCACTCGCGGACCGTCTGGCAGTACATGGCGCAGACGCCGTCGCAGCAGCGCTTGCCCAGCCCGCACTGCGCGTCGCCGGTGCACGCGCTGCACTTGCCGGCGATGCAGGCCTTGCCGCCCGAGCAGTCGGCAGCGCCGCAGCACTCGAGGTTCGGGTAGCACGTCCCGTCGCAGCAGCGCGCGCCGGCGCCGCACTCGTTGTGGGCCGCGCAGGAGCGGCAGACGTTGCCCTCGCAGATCTGCCCGTCGCACTGGGCCGTGGTGCAGCACGAGCCGATCTTGCAGCTGCCGTCGCAGCAGGTCTCGTTGCTCAGGCACTGCTCGCTCGTCGTGCACGGCTTGCAGCCGTGGCCGATGCACTTCTTGGTGGCCGCGCACTCGGAGTCCTGGCAGCAGGTGCCGTCGAAGCAGCCGCCGCTGCAGCAGACCTGGCCCGCGGCGCATTGGCTGCTGTCGACGCACGCGCCGCAGCCCCAGGCGGTGCAGGACTGGCCCGCCGGGCAGTCGGCGCGCGAGCAGCAGTCGGACTGCCGGCAGGCGCCGCCGCAGCAGCGCGAGCCCGCGCCGCAGTCGAGGTCCTGCTGGCAGCCGACGCACTGGCCCGCCGCGCACAGCTGCCCCGCCGGACAGTCGGCGGCCGCGCAGCACTGCGCGCCGGCGACGCACGCCCCGCCGCAGCACTTGCTGCCGGTCGCGCACTGGCCGTCGGACTGGCAGGCCGCGCACTGGCTGTCGATGCACAGGAACGGGGCGCACTCGGCGTCGGCGCAGCAGGTGGCGCCGGTGCGGCACCTGCCGCCACAGCACTTGTTGCCCGCGCTGCACTCGGTGTCGGTCTTGCAGTCCTGGCAGGTGTAGCCGATGCAGGCCTCGCCGCCCGGGCAGGGGGCGCCGGGGCAGCAGGCGCCCTTCTGGCAGGCCCCGCCGCAGCACTTCTCGCCCAGCCCGCACTGCGCGTCGCCGCTGCACTTCTGGCAGGCGTTCTGCAGGCACTGGTAGGGCGGCTGGCAGTCGGCGCTGGCGCAGCAGTCGCCCGTGACGCAGACCTTGTTGCAGCACTTCTGGCCCGCGCCGCACTCGGCGTCGGCGGCGCAGCCCACCTGCGTCTGGCAGGTGCCGGCGAGCTTGCACGCCCCGCCGTCGCAGCAGACCTCGCCCGCGGCGCACTGGTTGCTGTTGGTGCAGGCGGCACAGGCGTGGTTCACGCACGCCTGGCCCACGCAGTCCTCCTCGCTGCAGCAGGTGCCGGAGCGGCACTCGCCGCCGCAGCACTTCTTGCCGGCGCCGCACTGCGCGTCGGCGGTGCAGGTGTCGCACTGGTTGGCGCGGCACAGCTCGCCGGGCTGGCAGTCGGCGGCGCTGCAGCACTCGCCCGCCTTGCACGTCCCGGCGCAGCAGACCTGGCTCGCCCCGCATTGGGAGTCGGCGGTGCAGCCCTGGCAGGTGCCCAGCCGGCAGATCTTTCCGGCGGCGCAGTCGGAGGTCTGGCAGCAGTCGCCGACGTGGCAGCTCTGCCCGCAGCAGGCCTGGCCGGCGGCGCAGCTGCCGGCCACGCATGGGGTGCAGCCATGATCGAGGCAGGAGCCCGCCGCCCCGCCCGGGCAGTCGGCGTCCAGGCAGCAGTCGCCGGCCTGGCAGCTGCCGCCGCAGCACTTGGCGTTGGCTCCGCAGTCGGCGTCGGCGGTGCAGTTGCCGCAGGTGTTGGTCGCGGTCGCGCAGACCTTGTCGCCGCAGTCGGTGTCGCTGCAGCAGGCGCCCGCCTTGCAGGCCCCGGCGCAGCACACCTCGCCCGCGCCGCACTCGTCGTGGGCCAGGCACGGCTGGCACTTGCCGGCGGCGCAGACCTGGCCGCCGCTGCAGTCGCCCGCGTCGCAGCAGGCGCCGGCCTGGCACTTGCCGCCGCAGCACATCTCGCCGGCGCCGCACTGGGCGTCGAGGGTGCAGGCGGCGCAGAGGTTGCCCGCGCAGGCCCGGCCGCCGCCGCAGTCGGCGCCGCGGCAGCAGTCGCCCGCCTTGCAGGTCCCGTCGCAGCACAGCTGCCCCGCGGCGCAGTCGGAGGCCTGGCAGCAGGCGCCCTTGCGGCACTGCGCGTCGCAGCACTTCTCGTCGCCGGCGCACTGGCCGTCGCCGCTGCAGGTCTTCACCTCGACCGGGCAGCTGCCCTCGACCGCGCAGGCGCCCTTGCAGCACACGAACCGCGACGGGCACTGCTCGTCGGACGAGCAGGTGCCGCAGGCGTGGTTCAGGCACGCGCCGCCGGGGCAGTCCTCGGCGCTGCAGCAGGTGCCGGTGCGGCAGATCCCCGAGCAGCACTTCTCGGCCGCGCCGCACTCGGAGTCGGCCTGGCAGGTGCGGCAGGCCCCGCCCACGCACAGGTCGCCCAGCGGGCAGTCGGCGGCGTTGCAGCAGGCGCCGGTCTGGCACAGCCCGCCGCAGCAGACCTCGCCCGCGTCGCACTGGGCGGCGTCGGTGCAGGCCGCGCAGGTGCCCAGCCGGCAGACGCGCGCGCCGCACTCGCTCGAGCTGCAGCAGTCGCCCTCGATGCAGCCGCCGTTGCAGCAGCGGAAGCCCGGCCCGCACTGCTCGTCCTGGGCGCAGGCGGTGCAGCTGTGGCCGACGCAGGAGCCGGCGGCGCTGCCGGGGCAGTCGCCGTCGACGCAGCAGACGCCGGCCACGCAGCGGCCGGAGCAGCAGCGCGACGACGTGCCGCACTGGGCGTCGCTGGTGCAGTCGCCGCAGGTGCCCGAGGTGCACACCCGGTCGTTGGCGCAGTCGGCCGAGCCGCAGCAGGCGCCGGGGGTGCAGGCGCCGGCGCAGCAGGACTGGCCGGTGGGGCACTCGGCGTGGGACTCGCAGGCGACGCAGGCCCCGGCGGCGCAGACCTCGCCCGACTTGCAGTCCTTGGCGGCGCAGCAGGCCCCGGCGCGGCAGGTGCCCGAGCAGCACTTCTCGCCCGAGCCGCAGTCGGCGTCGCCGGTGCAGGCCGCGCAGTGGAAGGCCTGGCAGGCCTTGCCGCTGCAGTCGGCCACCCGGCAGCAGTCGCCGGCGCGGCAGACGCCGTCGCAGCAGACCTCGCCGGTGGAGCACTGCGAGCTGTCGGCGCAGGGGCCGCACTGGTTCAAGGGGCCGTTGGGCGGGACCGGGTTGTAGAGCGCGTGGCAGGCCTGGCCGGCCGGGCACTCCTCGCTGCGGCAGCAGTCGCCGTCGGCGCAGCGCCCGCCGCAGCACACCTGGCCCGCGCCGCACTGGGCGTTGGCGGTGCACAGCTCGCAGCGGCCGCGGTCGCAGACCAGCCCGCCGATGCAGTCGGCCGTGGAGCAGCAGGTGGCCGCGACGCAGCCGCCGCCGCAGCACTTCTCGCCGCCCGCGTAGCCCTTGCACTCGGCGTCGGTGCCGCAGGCCTTGCAGCTGTTGCCGGTGCAGGCGCCTCCGCCGCAGTCGGCGGCGCCGCAGCAGGCGCCCACCTCGCACTGGCCGGAGCAGCACTTCAGGCCCGGGCCGCACTGGGCGTCGGCGGTGCAGGCGCCGCAGGCGCCGTCCGCGCACACCTCGCCGGCGGGGCACTGCGCGGTGCCGCAGCACTCGGCCGGGGTGCAGGCGCCGGCGCAGCAGCGCCAGCTGGACGGGCACTGCGTGTCGTTGGAGCAGCCCTGGCAGGAGCCGGCGCGGCAGACCTCGCCGGCGGGGCACTCGGACGAGCCGCAGCAGGCCGCCATGACGCACGCGCCCTGGCAGCAACGCAGGCCGGCGCCGCACTCGCCGTCGTAGGCGCAGCCGCGGCAGGCGCCCGCCTCGCAGATCTCGCCGGTCGGGCAGTCGGAGCTCTGGCAGCAGCCGCCCAGCGAGCAGCCGCCGCTGCAGCAGACGCGGCCGCCGCCGCACTCCGCGTCGTTCGCGCAGCTCTTGCAGCTGTGGTTGGTGCAGCTGGGCGAGGCGCCGGGGCAGTCGGAGGCCTGGCAGCAGTCGCCGGCGTGGCAGGCGCCGCCGCAGCACTTCATCCCCGCCCCGCAGGCCGCGTCGTCGGCGCAGGCCTGGCAGGCGTTCCCGCTGCAGATCTGCCCGCCGGCGCAGTCCGCCCTGCCGCAGCAGGAGCCGGCGACGCAGGCGCCGCCGCAGCACTTCATCCCCGCGCCGCACTGGGCGTCGGCCGAGCAGGTGCCGCAGGCGCCGCCGGCGCAAACCTGGCCCGCGGCGCAGTCGGCGTTCTGGCAGCACGCGCCGGGCTTGCAGGAGCCGGCGCAGCACCTCTCGCCGCTCGAGCACTCGGAGGTGGTCGCGCAGCCCTTGCACAGGCCGTCGACGCAGGCCTGGTCGCCGCCGCAGTCGGTGGTCTGGCAGCACACCGCGCCGGGCTTGCAGCCGCCGTCGCAGCACTTGGTGTCGCCGCCGCAGTCCGCGTCCTTGCCGCAGGTCTTGCAGGAGTTGGCGGTGCAGGTGGCGCCGGCGCCGGCGCAGTCGGCGGCCTGGCAGCAGTCGCCCAGGTGGCAGGTGCCGGCGCAGCAGACCGAGTTCGGCCCGCACTCGGCGTTGGAGGAGCAGGCCCCGCAGGTGTGGTCGGCCTTGCACAGCTTGGCGCCGCCCTGGCAGTCGCCGTCGCCGCAGCAGGCGCCGGCGACGCAGGCGCCCGCGCAGCAGACCTTGCCGGCGCCGCACTGGGCGTTGGTGGAGCACTGGGCGCACCGGTTGTCGGAGCAGACCGACGGCGCGGTGCAGTCGTTGCTGGTGCAGCAGTCGCCGGCGAGGCAGGTCTCGCCGCAGCAGACCGAGCCGGCGCCGCAGTCCTCGTTCTTCTGGCAGGGGCCGCACACGCCGGAGGTGCAGCGCTCGCCGGCGGGGCAATCCTTGGCGGCGCAGCACTGGTAGCCGGCCTGGCAGCGGCCGGCGCAGCACAGCGAGCCGGCGCCGCAGTCCGCGTCGGCCGTGCAGTTCTTGCAGACGTAGCCGGTGCACAGCGCGCCGGCGGTGCAGTCGGCCGCGGTGCAGCAGTCGCCCACCACGCAGCGGCCGGCGCAGCACTTCTCGCCGCTGCCGGGGCACTGGTCGTCGCTGGCGCAGGCCGAGCAGACGTTGCCGTTGCAGCTCTCGCCGGCGGGGCACTCGGGCGAGGCGCAGCAGTTGCCGGCCTTGCAGGTGCCGCCGCAGCACTTCTCGCCGCCGCCGCACTCGCCGTCGCCGGCGCAGGGGCGGCACTGGCCCATCAGGCAGCTGGTGCCGCCGCTGCACTGCGAGCCGTCGCAGCAGGTCGCGCCGAGCTTGCAGCGGCCGGCGCAGCACCGGGCGTCGGCGCCGCAGTCGACGTCCTTGCTGCAGACCTTGCAGCTGTTGTCCACGCACTTGCCGCTGGTGCCGGTCGGGCAGTCGCCGTCGGCGCAGCAGTCGCCGGCGTAGCAGGCGCCGTTGCAGCACTTGACGCCCGCCTCGCCGCACTCGCTGTCGAGCGTGCAGGGCTTGCAGGCGCCCTCGACGCAGGGGCCGCCGGCGCAGTCGCCGCTGGCCGGGCTGGAGCAGCAGGTGGCGGTGGTGCAGGCCCCGGCGCAGCACAGCTGCCCCTTGCTGCATTGGCTGTCGGACGAGCAGGTGGTGCAAGCGCCGCCCGAGCAGATCCGGCCGGTCGGGCAGTCGGAGCGCGAGCAGCAGGTGCCGGCGGTGCAGGCCCCGGCGCAGCACAGGCTGCCCTCTCCGCACTCGGTGTCGGTGCGGCAGTCGCGGCAGCCGCTGGTCCCGCACACCTGGCCGGGCAGGCACGTCGACGGGTCGCACTTGGGCTTTCCGGCGTCGCGCTTGCCCGTATTCTCGACGGGACAGCCGGTGAGGGCGAAGAGCAGCCCGAGAGCACTGAGCCAGCGTGCGAGCTTCATGGGAACCGTCCGGGGCGGAGGGGTTGCCGGCCAAACAAGGGCCGGTCACGTCACGTCACGCGACCGGCCCGGTCCTACGACTCCAGGAGAGAGCGAACCTCTAGAGCTTGAAGCAGTAGATGTTGACGTCCTGCGTAGTGGGGCGGGTGCTCGTGCAGTTCAGGCTGCCGATGGTGGCGCCCTTGTCGATGAAGTTCTTGTCGTTGGTGACCGAGTTCCACACGTCCTCGGCCGCGGTGCCATCCGGGGCCTTGAGCTTGATGGCCACCGCGTTGACGCCGACGACGCTGTTGTAGGTGATGGTGCCAAACTGGATGTCCTGGGCGACGAACGCGGTGCCCACGTCCGGGCCGCCGGCCATGGTCCAGGTCGTGTCGGCGGGGTTGGGCAACGAGAGCAGGCCGCGCTTGCCCATGCCGGTGATCTCGTTGCCGGCGGCCGAGCCGGAGAACGAGCCGCCGCGAAGGCCGGCGAGGGTGGCACCCGCCTTGCGGATGCTGTTGAAGCCTTCCACGGCCTTCGATACGCGGCCGGCCGCGATGAAGCCTCGGCCGAAGATCACCACTGCGGCGAGCACGGCGATCACGGCGATGACGATGCCGAGTTCGATGAGGCTGAAGCCCCGGGCGTGACGGCGAAGGCGCAGCATCTTCTCGCGGGTGAGCATGTGTTTCTCTCCTCGGGCGGAACGGGTGATGGAACTGCAGGCGTCCAAGCTTGACCGTGATGATACCGGATCAGCCGCGGGGGATCCCAGTTCCCGCCGCCGGGTCGTACGATGCTCGGTGCTCCATGCTCTCTCGGGACCTCCGCGCGGTATGGATCGCGTGAATGGGCCTGGGCAACTGCGAAGACTGTTCCATGGCCGCTCCCCAGGCGAGCCGCATCTCCCAGGCCATCAACTGCCGATCAATGATGACGGCTGACACCGTCGGTTGACGGGCAGGCCAAGATCATCGACCAGGGGCTTGGCCGGGCAGCTGGTGGAGCGATGCGGGCCTCGGTCTTGCTACCAGCGGGCCAATGCGCAGCACTTCGAGAAACGCCGAGGAGCGGGCCTGAGCTAGAATCGAGCTACCCATGATCGCCAAGCGCCCGAAGAGCCCCCGCGGCTTCTCCCTGATCGAACTGGGCATCGTCATCGCGGCCATCGCAGTGCTCTCGACGGTCGTCCTCCTGGGCAGCGGCTTCATGAACGCAGCCAAAGCGCGCAACGCGATGGAGCTGATCTCGACCCTGCGGCAGGCCGCCAAGCAATTTGCCGCCCGGAACAACAACGGGGTGACCTACTACGACACCAAGGCCTCCCCCCCGGATAAGCACAAGCTGAGCCTGAAGAGCCTCGGGAAAGAGAACTTGGTCCCCGACCCGCTGCTTTCTCCGTGGGGCACTGGCGTGGCCATCGAGCCGGACCAGAGCACCGACGCGAGCAAGTGCAGGGATTACACCTGCATGAAGATCTGCGTGGCGACCCCGGAGGAAGACGGCTGCGTGACCTGCGATGACATCCGGAAGCAATTTTCTGGCAACTCCATCCAGGCCACCTGCGGTTCCGGCTGTGGCCTTGGAGGCGCATGCGTATTGGTCCTCATCTCCCGCTAGCGCAGCGGCGCGATACCGGCTTCACCTTGATTGAGCTGGGGATCGTCTTGGCCGTGATCGCCGTGCTGATGGCCGGCGCCACGGCGGGGATCACGGGCTTCACGCGGCATGCACGAGCGAAGCGGACGGCCGACGAGATCTCCACCTTGGTGAAGGTCGGTCAGAGCGCGGCCGCTCGCCGGATGAAGGTCTCGTATGTCGGCGGCAAGTTCTATTACGCGGTCGCCGGGGCGACGCTGCCAGAACCGAGATCCGTTTCCAACCCGGTCCAGCCCAAGTGCTGGGATCTCTCGACCATCGACTCCGGGGACCCCTTCCACAGCACGCTCATGGAGTTTCTGGGAGCGCAGAACAAAGGGCTGGCGAACAGCGGGCTGGCCAACGAAGGCCTCAACGCCTACGGCCAGCCCTACAAGGTGTGCATGAACAGGGCGATCGTGGAGGTGCGCACTTGCGTCGATACCGATGACCGCGGGGACTACGCCGCCTTCAAGGCGCTTGGAGTCTGCACCTCCGCCGAGCTGTCGTGCCCCCTGAATTTCGACTGCGTCTACTACTCGGGCCCGCTCGTGAGCTCCAACTCGCAGCGAATGCGCTATAGCTACGACGATCGACTCTTCATGACGCCCTGATTGCCTTGGAGAGCTACTCATGAACCGAAAACTCCTGCGACGCACCCGTTCTCGCCGAGGCTTCACCCTCATCGAGTTGGGCGTGGTGCTCGCAGTCACGGCCATCCTCGCCGCGGCCATCCTCCCGGATTTCATCGAATCCGCCCGGAGCCGGATGGCGGAGAAGGCGGCCCAGGACGTCGCCGTCATCCACGATGCGGCGCGCTGGTTCTTCATCCAGACCGCGAATGTCGGAGGTGGGGTTTCGGGCGGAAAGTTCAGGTGGCCCGGTGAGCACAACGCCGGCGCGTGCGACAACGACTCCACCCCGGTGAATGCGGGGATGGCGCAGATGCAGCAGATGGGCTTCGTCACCACGAACCCGATGAATCCGTGGGGACAGGATTATGACGTCGAGGTGAAGACGCCGCCCGGGATGGGACCCTTGTCAACCGGCATGTCGCCCGGCTGCAGCTTCTCAGTGACGACCAACGTCCCCGACGAAGTGAGAGACGCGTTCACCAGCTTCTTGCCGTTCGCCAGGTGCAACGACAGCACGTGGTGCAAGGCGCCAAGGCCCGGCAGTTCCGTTCCGTCGCACTACTCGCGCTGCTGCTCCTTCGTGCCCAAGCCGGGAGTTGCACTGACCCTCTGCCCTCCGCCGCTGTATCCCACGCCTCAGGCAGACGGCACTTTGAAGTGCCAGTAGCGCAGGCTGCCGCTCGGTCTCCAGCGATCTAATGATGCGGGCGGTTACCCGGCCCGCATCACAATCGCCACCAACCGCCGGAAGCGCCTCAAGAACCCGCCACCGAGGCCGGCCTAGAACTCCACCATCCGCATGCCGATGGCGAAGGTGATTTCCTTGCCGACGATGGCCTGCCGGTAGGCGGCCTCGAACGCCCAGCCCTCGTAGATGACCGAGACGCCGGCGCAGATGAGGTGCGCCCCGCGCAGCATGTCTTCGCTGTACCCGATGCGCGGCGCCACCAGCCCGGCGATCAGGTACTCGCCGCCGACGGAGAAAGTCGGCTTGTAGGTCGCCGTCTTGTCCTCGTCCACCCGCGCGTCGACGTCGACGTGGAACTGCTTCTCGCTGCCGAAGGAGATGCCCGCGCCCCAGCCGCGGCGGGCCTCCGGGCTGCGCACGTCGATGAGGTTGTAGCCGGCCAGCCCGATTCCCATCAGCTCGAACGGACGGAAGAAGAGGCCGGCGTCCATGGTGATGGCGTTGCTCACCACGTTGCCGCCCATCTTCAGGTAGCGGCCGGTGATGCCGACGAAGGCGTACTTCGAGTACATGGGCACGGCGAGAGAGACCGACAGCACGTGGCCCTTGCGCCCTTCCAGGCCCTCGCCGCTGACGTAGTACTGGTAGCTGACCCCGCCGGAGAGGGGGATGGTCACGTCCTCGTTGATCTTCGAGTCGACGCCCTCGACGGTGAGCACGTAGTGCCGCGACGGGATGCCGATGATGCCGCCGAGCATGAGGTTGAAGGTTTGCGTGGCGGCGATGGCCGCCGGGTTGGCGTGGATGGCGTCGGTGTCCGCGCCGTAGCCGATGGAGGCGCCGGCCTTGCCCATCGCGCGGATGGAGGTCACGTCGCGCAGCGTGGGCAGGGTCTCGTTCTCGGCGGAGGCCGTGACCGGCGCGAGCCAGAGTGCGGCAGCGGCGGCGAGCAGCGGGAGTGGGAGGGTGCGCATCAGGCGGGGCAGCATAGGGCTCCGAGCGGCCAAAAGCGAAGTGGCGTCCAGCTTAGCCGCGGTCTGCGGGCGGACCTAGAAACCGGCGGCTTTGTCAATCGCTTCCCCGCCCCAATGATTTTGGGGGCGAGGTTGAATGGCGTCGAAGCGCTGCGCTACGATCGCCGGGTCGTCGTTGGTGCTCTCCAGCCCTCGCGGGAGTCGGCGATGAACCAGGTCAAGCTCAGGCGCTACCAGGCGGTCCTCAACGAGCAGCTGACGGTGTTGCTCGCGCACAACGAGGGCACGGTCGGAACCCTCGAAGAGGACACCCAGTCGCACGCCGATCCCAACGACCGCGCGACCGCGGAGTCGAACCGGGGGTTCGACCTGCGCCTGCGCGATCGCGACCGCAAGCTCATCGGCAAGATCAAGGAGGCCCTGGAGCGGATCGACCGGGGCACCTTCGGCATCTGCGAGGACTGCGGCCAGTCGATCGAGGCCAAGCGGCTCGAGGTGCGCCCGGTCACCAGCCAGTGCATCGAGTGCAAGGAAGACCAGGAGCGCCGCGAGAACCGGGCACGCGAGCCGGGCAGCGTCGCCGAGCTCGCCGAGGCGGTGGCGACCGCCAAGGTCAAGCCGAAGGTGCGCGTCCGCCGCTGACGACGGGCCGAGCGGGTCGAGGGGCCAGGGCCCGTCCTCGGCACCTCCCCCCGCCCAGGCCGGACACTCGCTTCTCGACTCCCTCCGGGTGCGCGAGTACCTTCCCCGGACGATGGCTGACGACCGACCACGCACGCCGGGGACCTTCTCCTTCCGCATCGGGCCCTTCCCGGTGACGGTGGAGCCTTTCTTCTGGCTCGTGGCGGCGCTGATGGGCTGGAGCTTCAAGAGCACGCCGCTGGTGCTCGTCATCTGGGTCGCGGTCGTCTTCGCCTCCATCCTCGTCCACGAGCTGGGCCACGCGGTCGCCGCCAAGGCGTTCGGCGTCCAGTCCTCGATCCGCCTGTACTCGTTCGGCGGCTTGACCATCCCCGAGGCGAGGCTCTCCCGGGTCGGCGAGCTCGTCATGGCGCTGGCCGGACCCTTCGCGGGGTTCTTCGTGGCCGGGGTGGTCGCCGTCTTCCAGCTCCTCGTGCCCGTCCAGAGCGGGGCGGGAGGGGTCGCGGTGGTCTTCCTGCGAGACGTCAACTTCATCTGGGGCCTCTTCAACCTGCTGCCGGTGCTGCCGCTCGACGGCGGCCACGTGCTGCTCAGCGCGCTCGGCCCGAAGCGGCAGCGGACGGCGCTCCTCATCGGCGGGATCTTCGGAGCCGCGGTCGCGGTGGGCGCCGGCGTGCTCCAGGGCGGAGCCCGCATCGGCGTCTCCCCGCTCTACCTGGCGCTGCTGTTCGGCATGCTCGCCTTCCAGAACCTCAGGGCCTGGTGGATGCTCGGTCGGCTGCCGCCGCCCGGAGCCAAGCAGGTCACCGCCAGCGAGGCGCTGCAGACGGGTTGGGACCACCTGCGCCAGGGCGACGAGGCCGCGGGCTACCGAGTGGGCGAGGCGGTGCTCGACGGCTCTCCCGATCCCGAGGAGCGCAACCGCGCGCGCGACCTGCTGGCCTGGGTGGCGATGGCCCGCGGCGAGTACCGCGAGGCGCTCAAGCAGCTCGAGCGCAGCGAGCCGCCGGACGCCGCCCGGGCGCTCACCTGGGCCATGGTGCTCGACTCGCTCGGGGAGCCGGGCCAAGCCGCGCCGCACGCGCTGCGGGCCGTGGAGGTGGAGCCCTCGGACACCGCGGCCGCGCTCGCGGCGCGCGTGCTGGCGGCCGCCCGGCGCATCCCCGAGGCGCTGACGCTGGTCGACCGGTTCGGCTGGAGCAAGCCCGCGGCCAAGGAGTCGGCGTTCGGGGAGATCGCCTTCGCCCAGGGCGGGTTCCGGGACGCGGCGCGGCGCTACGCGGCGGCCTTCGAGCTGGGCGGGGCGGCCGGGGATGCCTTCAACACCGCCTGCAGCCATGCGCGGGCAGGCAACCGGTCGGATGCGCTGGCGTGGATCGAGCGGGCGCTCAAGGCGGGGTTCGACGATCTGGGGCAGCTGCGCAGCGACCCCGACCTCGCCACGCTGCAGGGTGACCCGGAGCTCGAGCGGCTCATTGCCAGCGTGCCGAAGGCCTGAGCGCGCCCCGCTCGTCGCGCTCCAGCGCACGGGGCTGCCTCTTCCCCGCGCGCTAACGCTTGCGACTCGCCTCCCACTTCGCCCATAAATGGAACCTCTCTGGAGGGCTGTACCGATGCGTCGCCTGCTCGCCGTCTCTTTGTGCGCCTTGCTCGTTCCGGCCTTCGCCTTCGCCGAGGGCATCAAGGTGGCCGTCGCCCCCTTCGCCCCGCTCACCGGCGACGTGCCGGTCCGCGCCGGCGGCAAGGGCGCGATGCTGCTCGCCGGCGAGCTCAAGAACGTCGGCACGGTCACCCCGGTGGAAATCGGCCTCGAGGCCAACGAGGTCGCGGGCAAGGCGCTGGAGTCGGCGCGCCAGGCCGTCAACGTGGCGCAGGCCGCCGAGAAGAAACGCAAGTACGGGCAGGCAGCCTCGGCCTACCGCGCCGCCATCACCAGCTACGACGCGGGCGCCTCGCTGCTGCTCGACCCGACCGAGCTGTCCGACGCCCACGCCGCGCTGGGCATCGTGCTCTACCTGACCGGCGACGACGTCGGCGGCGCCAAGGAGCTCTCCAACGCCGTCTCGCTCACCCCCACCCGCGCGTTCGCCGGCGAGGCCACGAGCCCGCTCTTCACTGCCACCTGCAAGAAGATCCGCGAGAAGGTGATGTCCGGCGGCAAGGCTTCGCTCAAGGTCGAGTCCACTCCGCCCGGCGCCATGGTCTTCTTCGACGGCCAGGAGATGGGCCGCACTCCCTTGAGCATCAAGGACATCCCGCCAGGCAAGCACCTGTGGCGCGTGCTGATGCCCACCAGCGACCCGATCGGAGGCGCGATCACTCTGGCCTCCGGCGCCAAGGAGAAGGTCGCGGCCGCGCTGGGCGGCACCGCGCCGGTCTCGCAGCTCATCGCCGCGATGATCGGCAACAAGCTCGACGACAAGGTGCTGGCCCACGCCAAGGCCACCACCGCCGCCGCCGGCGCCGACCTGCTCGTCTTCGGCGCCTTCTTCGCCCGCGGCCAGGACCTGGTCCTCGAGACCTTCCTCTACTCGCCGGCCAAGCACGCCGCGGCCCGCCTGCCGCAGAAGGTCTTCGACACCGAGATGCTCTCGGCGGGCATGGAGCTGTTCAAGGTCGCCGGCGAGATCGGCGGGCGCACCGAGGAGCTGGGCGCGGCCGAGAAGGTCGGCACCAAGATCTCCGCCGAGGCGCCGCCCTTCGCCAGCGCCGAGCTGACCGAGCTGGCCTACGCGCTGCCGGGCGAGAAGGGCCTGGACAAGAGCGACGACCGCGGCCCGCGCCGCCCGGTGGACCCGAACAAGAACATCAAGAACCTGCGCCCCCGCGACAAGTAGCGTGGCGGGGCTGCTCGACATCCCGGCCGGCCTCGGTCCCGTCCGCGGCCGCTACGCGCCCTCCCCTACCGGCGCGCTGCACGTCGGCAACGCGCGCACCGCGCTGCTCGCCTGGCTGCAGATCCGCGCGCTCGGCGGCGCCTTCGTGATGCGCATCGAGGACCTGGACCGCGCCCGCAACGTCAAGGGCGGGGTCGAGGCGCTGCTCGCGGACCTGAAGTGGATGGGCCTGGACTGGGACGAGGGCCCGGAGTCCGGCCCGCCCGGCCACGTGGCGGCGACCGAGGGCCCGTGCGCGCCGTACGAGCAGAGCCGGCGCGAGGCCATCTACGAGGCGGCGCTCGCTCGGCTCGCCGAAAAGGGAAGGGTCTTCGAGTGCTTCTGCAGCCGCGCGGAGATCGCCGCCGCGGCCAGCGCGCCTCACGGGCCCCAGGACGACGGCCCGCGCTACCCCGGCACCTGCCTGCGCCTGGACGCCGCGGGGCTCGCTCCCCGCCGCGCCTCGGGCCGGAAGGCCGCGCTGCGCTTCTGTGCCGCTCCCGGGCCCCTCACCTTCGAGGACGGGCTGCACGGCAAGGTGACGATCGACGTCGCCGAGACCGTGGGCGACTTCGTGGTGCGCCGGGCCGACGGCATCCACGCCTACCAGCTGGCGGTGGCCGTGGACGACGCGCTGATGGGAATCACGCACGTGCTGCGCGGCGACGACCTCCTGGGTTCGACGCCGCGGCAGCTGCAGATCCTGGAGGCGCTGGGGCTTCCCGCGCCGCGCTACTTCCACGTGCCGCTGATGGTCGGCGCCGACGGCCAGCGGCTCTCCAAGCGCAAGGGCGACATCAACCTGGGCTGGCTGCGTGAGCACGGGGTGAAGCCGCAGCGGCTGGTGGCGGAGCTGGCGCGCACCTGCGGGCTGACGGACGCGAAGGAGATCGAGCCGCGGGAGCTGGTGGCGGGCTTCGACGTCTCGAAGATCGCCCGCGCGCCGGCCGGGTTCGATCCCGCGCGGCTCTCCTCCTAAGCCAGCGGACGCGTTCCCTAAAGAGCGGTCAGCGCGACTGGTTGCGGTACCAGATGACCTGGAACTGGCCTTCGGCCGTCGCGCCGGAGACCACGACGTCCTCCGGGGCATCGTCGAGTTGGGCGTCGCCGAGTGAGATCTGCGCGACCGAGGCCAATGCCGGGTCGAGCTCCTGGAGGCGCGAGAAATCGTGGCCGCCGGAGTTGCGGCGGGCACGCAGGGACGTCGGCTCCACCGCGAGCAGATCGACGCGTCCGTCGGCGTCGAGGTCGGCCGGTATTCCGCCGCCGGCGATGGTCGAACCCAGGAACGATCCGTCGGCTTGCTGCTCGAGGAGCGAGCCGCCGTCGAGGAGGAGGTCCAGCAGCCCGTCGCCGTTGGCATCGAAGGCCGTGAACGCTCCGGTGACCTGGCCCTTCGCCCATTCCTTGCCACCGAATGCAAAGCCGAGCGCGCCGTCGCCTGCGAGGACCTTGATGGAATTCGCGGCGGACCTCACCAGCAGGTCTGCCTTGCCGTCGCCCGTCACGTCGGCCACGGACTGGAAGAAGGCCGTCTCGAGCTCCACCTTTCCCGCGGCCGTGAAGCTGCCCTGCTCGTAGCGAAAGGGAACGAGCCAGTTCGCGCCGGCGCCGTCGCTGCAGACCAGCACCAACTCGCCGGACGCGAGGCGCGCGACCCTGGGATTCGCGGCGCAGGAGACGGGGACGGTCTTCGTCGAGAACCCGGTCGCGCCTGAGACCTTGAACAGGACCTCGGACGCGCCGGCCAGGGCCACGTCCGCCGAGCCGTCGCCGGAGAGATCGGCCACGAGCGTCGCGGCGGCGTCCAGCGCTCCAGGCTCGAAGGCGATGACTCGGTCGTCGAGGAAGCCCTTGTCCTTGTCGAAGCGCTGGATGGCGATGCGATCGTCGCCCGGCAGGACCACGAACAGCTCGACGCTGCGGACGCCGTCGCGCTCGCGCGGTGCCAGGTGCGCGTAGGGTTGCGTGCGGAAGGACTGCCGCTGCGCCTCGACCAGCGGCGCGTCGAGGCAGCTCTGGACTAGGCTGCAGGCGCCGTCGCAGCTCGTCCGGCCCCAGGCCGCGCAATCAATGCCGCCGAGCTGGGTGCCATCGCAGGTCTCGCCAGGGTCGATGACGGCGTTGCCGCAGGTGCGCGAGCAGCCGATGGCGTCGAAGGAGCAGTCCTCGGCGCACACCAGGGTGCCCGAGAGGTAGCCCAGGCTCTCGCACGTCTCGCCGCCGAGGTCGCTGGCGTCGCACTTCTCGGCGCCGTTCTTCTTGCCGTCGCCGCAATAAGGATCGGGCTCGGTGTGCTCCCTGGTCCTGCCGTCGCTGCAGGCGCAGGCCATCAGCGAAGCGCATAGGAGGATGGAGCGACGCACCATGGGCTGATCCTAGTCCCTGGCGCTCGGTGGCTGTCCAAGGATGCTCGAGCTGCTCCGCGCGCCGCATCTGGTTCCCAAGAAGGCCTCCGCGGTGGAACCATACCTGCGATGCCACACCCCTTCGCGTATTCGCCCGACGGCGCCCACCTCGTCAGCGCCGACGGCTCGGAGTTGCTGGTCTACGACGGCCCGTCGGAGGGGCCGCTGTGGCGCAAGGCCCTTCCCGGTCCGGTGCTCGCGGTGGGGGTGACCGAGCGGGAGATCGTCAGCCTGGACGAGCTCGGGACGCTGACGCGGTGGAAGAAGAACGAGCCCGTCCCGGTCGAGGCCGTCGAGCTGGGCGCCATCCCCGAAGGCCTGGCGGTCTCTGCGGACGGCACCTGCGTCGCCTGGTCCGACGGCGCGCTGCACCTGGTCGAGCCCGGCAAGCCCCCGCGCAGCCTCGAGTTCGCCGGAGCGACCGCGGCGGGATTCGGGCCGAACCAGACGCTGGCGGTGGGGTTCGACGACGGCGCCGTGCGCCTGCTGCAACTTCCCGGCGGCGAGCTGCTGCGGACCACGCGGGTCGAGTCGCGGGTCGTGGGCCTGGGCTACAGCGCGTTGGGCGCCTGGTTCGTGGCTGCGGGCAACGCCCTCTTCCACGTGCTCCCGAAGAAGGAGGCGGAGCTCTACCGGCGCTATGCCGAGGAAAAGGTCGAGTCTCTGGCCTGCAGCCCCGACGGAACCCTGCTCGCTTGCCGGCTCGCAGGGCGCAAGGTCGTGGTCCTGGCCTTCTCGACGCACGAGCAAGTGGCGGTCATCGAGTACCTCGAGCGCGAGGTCGGCGAAGTCGCGTTCGGCCCCTGGCCCTGGCTGGGTGTGGGCCTCGACCTTGGCGACGGCAACAAGATCGACCTCGACTCGGGCCGCGTGCACCGCACCGACGAGCATCCTGGCCGCCCGCACAACTCCTGGGCGCTTCAGGCAGACGTGAAGCCAGGCGTGGCGCTGCGGGCGCTGAAGAAGGCCGCCGAGCTGGTCTCGCCGGCCCCGGCGGTCCAGGTCGCTCCGGAGCCAGCCGCTTCCGGCGGCTCGGGGATCAACTGGCACTGGATCGCAGTGGGAGTCGGCATCCTCATCGCCATCGTCAAGCTGCTGGCGAAGCACTGACTGGCCGGGCCCGGCGAACCTACGACCTGGAACCGAAGAGCTGGGACTCCCTCACGGCGTCTGCTGCGCTGCCGCGTCGTCCTTCGGCGCCTTCTCCGCGGCGAGCCGCGCCTGCAGCCCCTCGTCCAGGCCCTTGGCGAACCGCGCCAGGGCCGCGTCGGTGGCCGCCTCGGCCTTGGCCAGCGCCGCCGGGAACGGGTGCTCCGCGGTCTCCTTCGACAAGCCCTTTGCGAGCAGGTCCAAGGTCGCCTGCGCCGCCGCGTCCGGCGCCGCGTGCAGCGCCACGATCAGCTCGTCCGAGGCGTTTCGCGCGACCTCGATCAACGGTTCGGCGACCTCGGCCCGCAGCTCCTCGTCGTCCTTGGCCTGCGCGGCTATCTCCACGATCCGTCCGAGCGCATCGGTATTGCCCTCGCCCGCCAGCCTCAGGATCGAGCTCAAGACCGGAGTTCCGGTGCCCTGCTCCTTGCCCACCCGGCGCAGCCGCCCGAAGACGTCCGGCCCGGGGTCGAAGTTGTCGAGCAGCAGCCGCGCGCCGACGATGTCGTCCGGGGAGGTCCGCAGGATCGCCTCGGCGATCGCGGTGCGCACCGCCGGGTCCTTCTCGGCGCGCAGCGCAGTCCGCAGGAAGGTCAGGTTCCGGGGGTCGCGGGCCTTGGCCATCGTCTCGTAGGTGGAGAGCCGCGCCTTGAGCTCCTCCAGCGGCCCGGCCACCCGCGCCGGGCCGAACGCCGCGGCGTAGGCCTTGGCCGGCGCACCGGGCTGCCCGAAGCCGGCGACCGCGATGCCCACCGCGTCGATGCCGTTGATGACCGGCCCCAGGCGCCCCTGGAAGTCGTTGACCATCAGCGAGAAGACCAGCGGCTCGCCGCCCACCGTCTCCACGTAGCCCGAGAGCGCCGAGACGTTCTCCAGCGTCCCGGTCTTGGCGCGCAGCCGGCCCGCGGCGTCGGTGCCCTCCATCCGCGTGTGGATGGTGCCGTCCTTGCCGGCGATCGGCAGGGACGAGATGTACTCGGGCGCGAGCGGGAAGTGGGCGTGCATGTAGCGCAGCAGCTTGCAGATCTGCGCGGCGGAGAAGCGGTTGGTGTCGTTGAGCCCGGAGCCGTTCTTCATCACGAAGGTGCCCAGGGGGATGCCGACCTCGCGGGAGAGGAAGTCCTCGATCGCCGAGATGCCGTCGGCCCAGGTCCCGGGCGATCCGGTGGCCTGCGCGCCGAGCGTCTTGACCAACTGCTCGGCCATGAAGTTCGAGGAGTTCTTGTTCACCCGCTTGAGCACCACGTCGAGCGTCTCGCCCTGGTGCAGGAGGTACGGCTGGGCGTCCTTGGGCGCCGCGCCGCGCCGGACGCGGCCCTTGACCTTGATGCCGCGCCTCTCGAGCAGCGCCTTGAGCGAGTGGCCAAAGAAGAAGGTGGGCTGGTCGATCTTGCGCCAGGCGGTGGTGGGCAGGGACCCCAGGGGGATGCGGCCGGCGACGATGACCTTCTGCTTCTCGCCCATCGGCAGGCTGGTCACGTACAGGCGGCGCAGCCCGCGCTCGGGCACGGTCAGGGTGCGGTTCTCGACGACGAAGAAGCCGCTGTCGGGATCCAGCTCCACCAGGGCCTTGGAGCCCAGGGTGTCGCCGGGGGCGATGTGCACCGAGACGACGTTGCTCTCCAGCGAGAGCGCGCCGACCGGCGCCAGGTAGCCCTTGTCGGACTTCTCCTGGTCGAAGCCCGGCCCCACGCGGTCCTCGTCGAAGGCGGTGTCGTCGAGGACGAGGTCGCCGGAGACGCTGCGCAGCCCGGCGTACCAGAGCTCGTTGACCAGCGTGTAGAGCTTGTCGACGCTGAGCGACGGGTCGCCCTTGCCGCGCACGTAGAGCGGGCCCTTGATGTCGCCGCTCTTGAAGCGGGGCGGGTTCTTGCCCTTCTGGTCCGGCTGGCGGTCGACCAGGAACTCGGTCTCGAAGCGCCAGCCCGGCCCGAGCCGCGACAGGGCGGTGGCGGTGGTGAAGAGCTTGACGTTGGAGGCGGGGTTGAGCAGGTCGTCGGCGTTCCTGGCGTAGAGGACCTGGCCGTCGGACAGCCGCGCGACCTGCACGCCCACCCGGGCGCTGGACAGGGCGGTGCGCCTGACGATGTCGTCGAGCGCCCCCTGCAGCGCGGCCCGGTCGGCGGCGAGGTCCGCGCGAGCAGGGGCCGCCGCGAGCAGGCAGAGGGCGGCGGCGACGGCACGGCGCAGCATGTCGAGTCTCTCCGGCTTCGAGCGCGTCCGGGCGCCCGCCGGCTCGCATGTCCAGCGAGCGTCAGGGTGCCCAGGAGTATAGGAGCGGCGGGTGGGTGCGGCAATTTGGTGGCTGAGGCTAGCGGGGCCTTCGCGGGCCAGGCAACAAGCGGCCGGGCGAGGGCCGGGGCGCCAGGTGCGGCCGCGGGGGCCGGGGCCGTATCCTGGGAGACATGGAGCGGCGGTGTCCCGACTGCGGCGCGAGCGTCACGGGCGCCCAGGTGTGCGAGAGCTGCGGCGCCTTCGACTTCGAGGGCGTCACCAGCTGGGTGTGCTTCCCGTGCGGGGCGCAGAACGCCCACGGGCAGGACCGGTGCGGGTGCGGGCGGGAGCGGACGGTGCAGTGCGGGGCCTGCGGGGCGGAGGTGGCCTTCGCGGGGGAGCGCTGCCCGGGCTGCGGGGTGCCGAGGTTCGCGTTCGCGGCGGCGCAGGAGGCGAGGTCGCGCTCGGAGGAGGTGGAGCACCTCCGGGACGCGGCGCGGACGCTGGCGGTGGGGCTGATGCCGGTGGCGTGCGCCGGGCTGATCTTGATTCTGGCCTCGGCGCATCCCGGGGCGAGGATCGCCGGGGCGTCGCTGCTCACGCTCTCCGTGGCGGGCGGGGGGTATGCGGTGGTGGCCCACCGGCAGGCCAAACGGCGGCTGGAGTAGGGGCGGAAATCCCCGTCTCAGCGCTGTTGACACCGCCAAGAGCAAGGGCTAAACGTAGCGCCCGCTCGACGGGGAATATGTCTGCCGAGCGGATCGGGGAATAGCTCAGCCTGGTAGAGCACTTGGTTCGGGTCCAAGGGGCCGCAGGTTCAAATCCTGTTTCCCCGACAGGTAGAAGGCCGCAGGATCGTTCGGGAAACCGACCGCCTGCGGCCTTCGCTTTTGCGGGGCAAGAGCGTCTTGCACCACAGGAACCCCTGGGGTTGGCGCGGGCGAGATCGCGTGTCAGGGAGGGCAGAAGAGGACGGCACCACGTTTCGAACGCCGCCGCGAGGATCGGGAACGACTCCCCGGACTCTGGGGATTAGATGGACGTGCAGGTGAGGGATCGTCTGGCCGGCTGCGGGGCTGTCGTCATTCACCAGCGGGCCATCCCGCGCCTCAACTCTCCTCGGCGGCCGCCAACCCGAAGTGCTTGCGGACGTTGATGGCCTTCCACTTCAGCCCCGGATGCTTGCTCACCAGCTCCTGGACGCCAGCATCGCTCGTGAGCAAGTCGATCCTGGTCTTCAGGAAGGGATGGCTGCGCATCCCATCGAGCAGCTCGAGCAGCCGGAGGACTTTCTCCAGCGTCTCGGGAACGAAGCCGCTCGCGCTCGCTGCTCGCTCCAGATCGACCCGGGTGAGCATCAAGTGACCTCCTGCCAAGAGCGCTCGAGGACCCGCGCCGGCACGATCAGGTTCCAGCGACCGACCAACTTTCCGGGAACTCGCTTGGGGTCGAGGTAGCGTGGCCCCTTCGGCGCGTGAGCCTGCAGCGCGGCGAGATGGCGCTCCTCGACCATCAGTGGTTCGCGGTGCTGCTCGAGGAAGAAGCCCACGCGAGCGCAGGCGATTGCCGACCCCAGACGTCCGACATAGTCGATGACCGCATCGAGGTCGAAGAACTCCACCATCTCGAGCGAGCGCCAGATCTCCTCCCAGCCGCCGCCCCGGTCAGGAGCGTCAAAGACATCGACGAGGGTCCGCTCGAGCGTCGCCACTCGCACCACCCCGCCCGCGTGCCGACGTTCGAGAATCCCGCCTCCCATATCCGCCTGGCCCTCGAACGGCGCTGGAAGGCGAACCGGCACGAATTCCGTACCCCGGAAGCTCGTCGGGCGCAGACGCTCTCGCGTGAAGAAGTGGAATCGTCGGGACTGCGAGTAGCTCTTCCCGTGGAACTGAAGTGCAGCGTGGTAGGCGACCGCAGCGTTTGGAGCCAGCTTCGTTGCGACGAGGTACGGGTCGTACGGAGCTGCGTCGGCTGAGACCCCTCGGGGGACCGGAAGAAAGACCCCTCGCTTGACCCTAACCACACGACCAGCGGCCAGGTGCTTGTGCAGCAGACTGTCGGCCGATCGGCGGCTTCGCCCGGCGCTCACGTACTCGGCGACCAGTTCCTCGTGGGTGAAGACCGGTCGGCTTTCTACCTCGTCCCGCGAAGTCATGACTTGCTCAAAGGCATCAAAGTTCGGCCAATAGTGCGCGTTTCTACTCGGTTTCGCAAGTCCTGACTTGCCAAGATGCATCGCAATACGCCCAGAAGCACGCATTTCGGTGCGTTTTTACAACTGGCTCCAACTAGTTGATCAGGCTCGGAAATCCAGACGCCTTGTGACCGCGCTTGTACCTGGGCGTCTGGAAGGAATGCGTCTCTGGCGGACCGATTAGCGCCACGTCCTCTGGAGCAAGACCGCCTAACCCGTGGTAGCCGCTGGCAAATCATGGAACCACTGCATCGCGAATGACTCGACGAAGACGACTGGTTCAGGGGAGACCTTGCGAGAGCGCTGCTCCCAGGCGAAGCGCTTCCAGTTGCCAGCTGCCTTGCCGTGGACCCTTTTTCGAAGCGTTGAAGGCTCTCACCCCTCCACGATCACGGGGACGGCGCGCCCCTAAGTCCGCATCGCGAATTGGAGGCCGCTGGGGTCTTCGGTGCGACCGTGATGGTGCCCCAAGCGCGAACGGGTCCTGGGGGAGGAGAAGGAGAGGGTCGAAGTTCAGCTGCCGATCACCATCGGAGCGAACTTCCGCTGACATTGGCGCCGGCGAGGTCCGATAGAAGCCCCGGGAGTACGCGCTCCTCGTGGATCGCCCTTCCCCACGCACGCATCGCCGGCTCCAGCCTCTCGTCCCAGAGGGCGACTACGGGTTCTCCTGCGAGGTCGGTGCCGCCCTCGGCTGCCTCCTGGTAGTCCCGCGCAGCCATGCGCCAAGGCACCGCGCCGTGCCGCTCCTTTAGGAGATTGGCGATTGTGATCCCCGGCCAATCGAAGTCGCCGTGGTAGTGCAGCGATGCCCCGCGTTCGGTGAGCTGCTCGAGGACGAGCCGCGCCGCCGTCCTCGGCATTCCCTCCGTGCAGACCAAGGGCGCGGAGCGCGGCCCCAGCGCGTTCGCCGCGGCGATCACCACGCTCGGGTTCTCACAGACGAACACGCGCCCCATCGGGCACTCCTCAGGTCCGAGCGGCTCGCGTACGAGCTGGCGGGTGCTGATGCGACAAGGCTCGCCCGTCTCGGCGTGCAGGCGCAGGCTGCGACACAGGGTCGTACCGCCACGCACCGCGAGGTTCAGCACCAGCACCGGTGCGCTCAGCTCGTCACAGAGCACCCCGACCTGCGCCCACGCGTCTCTCCTCGTTTCGGAGTCGCGTATTTCGCAGCCCGAAATTCTGGTCACGAGCCTGAGAGCCAGCGCTCCCAGCGGCTCGCCGGGGTCGAGGGCATGGGCATCGCCGGCCACGGTCGCCGCCAGCTCTGCGATCGCCATCTGGTGCGCTGGGATCCAGGAAGCGAGGTTGACCAGTTCGGCCCCGAGCTGTCGCCCACGGTCGAGCCGCTGCTCAGCGACGCGCCGGAGCAGCCCCGCCTCGCGAAGCTCCTCGATCACCGCATGAAGCGGCTCCCGGCCCGAGGCGCACCGGACGAGATCGTCGAAGACCTTCGCCCAATCTCGAGCCTCTCGCTGCCGCCTTCCGCGCTCGTTCTCGACGGGCCCGACCAGTGTTTCGACGGCCTCCTTGAGGTCCCGGCAGAGTCCTGCCTCGACCAGCACCTGCTCGAGCCTCTGCAGGTCGACGGAGAGGGCCCCACCGCGCCCGGCCCTCTTTCCGAAGAGCGCTCCCAGGGCCTCCCGTTGGTCGTCCGAGGGGTCGTCGAGCCTCACCGACCCGGTCAGCGGGTCGCCAAGCTCCAGCCGACGCCGCATGCGCGCTACCAGCCAGGCGAGGGCAGGTGACCCGAGGGCAGCCACGAGCTTCTCTCGGGAAGCCATCAGGCGCTCTCTCGAGTCGCCCCACCCGCGGGGGCGGGCGCAGGCGGGCTCACGAAGTGGTCGACGCGGATCCGCTCCTCACCGTTCCAGAGCCAGCGCGTGATTCCGACCGCGTCGATGCCGGGTCGGGTGGCCAGCTGGTAGATGGCCAGGCCGGGGATGGTCCGGTAACAGCCCCACTCCCGCTCGCTCGTCAGCAGGAAGTCGAGGTCGAACGCCTGCAGCAGGCCGAACGACTTGCTGCGCATGTCGCTGTCGACGCCCACGAAAGCCTCGTCCAGCAGGATGAGACGGGGAGCGAGAGGGTCGGCGGTCTTGTAGTGCGCGGCGGCCGCCGCGAACTTCGGGATCGTCAACGCGATTGCCTTTTCTCCGCCCGATCCCGTGCCGTGCGTCCTCTTCGTCAGTCTCTTCCAGTGTCCGTCCTGGAAACGCTGGACGCTGAAGCGGTGCCAGCCACGGTAGTCGAGTGCGAGAGCGAGGTGCTCCTGCCAGGTCGCCGCTTCATCCTCCGCGCGGACGCGGCGGATCTCTCCTTGCAGGAACTCCCCGACGGCGGCGCGCTCCTTCGCGGACCAGGTAGCCGAGGTCCGCAGCAGACGTTTGCGGGCCTCGCCGAGGCCCGGCCTCGACTCCTCGAGCGCTTCCCAATCGAAGCGCAGCTTCATCCCGGTGCTCGTGGTGCAGCGCTCCAGCTCGGCGTTCATCACGCTGACCAGCTTCTCGGCGGCGCGCAGGCGCTCGTGGAGGTGCGAGGCCACCTCTCCGATGAGGTGGTTCTCGATGATCTCGTGCTCCCGGGCATTGAGGAGCCGCTGGCGGTCGCCGACCTCGCGGCGCAGGTCGTCGGCGAGCTCGGCCATGCTGCAATTGCGGCCCTGGAAGACCGCCTCGACGACCAGCACGTCATCGACGACCTCGAAGCTGGGGCGGAGCTGCTGGGCCCCGAGCTCCGCAATCAGCTGCTGCACGTGGCGCTGGATCTCGCTGTGGTTGCGGTCCCACGCGGCGTCGTCGGACTCGACCGAGGCGAGCCGCTGCTCCGCCTGGCGGGCGATCTCCACCCCGCGCGTCGGCGTCCAGGGGCCGGGCTCGACCTCCGCCAGCTCGCGCGCCGCCACCACCAGCAGCCTGGTTTTCGCAAAGCGCATCAGGGCTTGGAGCGCCACGTCGCGCACCTCTGATTGGCGGCCGAGCGCCTGTCGCTCCTTCTCCGCCTCCGCTTCCGCCCGCTCCTTGCGGCCGAAGGCGGTGCGCTCCGCGAGGCCCGTCTTCTTCTCCCTCTCGTGCACCTCGTCGAGCCGGCGACGCGCCTCGCCCCGCAAGGCGACGACTTCGCGCGCTTCGGCCCCGACCGTCTGCTCCAGCGTCCGCCAACGCTGCCCGGCCGCCTCGGCTTCGCCCCGCGAGACGAGGCTGGCCTCGCGGGCTCGAGCTTCGGATTCGCTCGCCCGGTCGAGCGCATGACGGGCGGCGGCCTCCTGCTCTAACGCGCCCCGACTGCTCTCGAGCTTCCCGGCGAGCCGCGCTAGCGCGCGCTGGTACTCGTGGACCGCGTCCTCCAGGTCGGCGGGCTTGTCGATCCACCCCACGAGCCCGAGATCCTTGGCCTCCTGATCCCGACGGGCGACCAGCTCCTCATGGGCCCGGCGCCGCTCCGCGGCCACTCGCTCCGCTGCGCCTAGCCTTTCCCTCGCTCGAGCCGCCTCGCGGGCCGCGGCGCCAATCTGCGCGGTCGCCGCCAGCGCTTTCTCGTCGCCCGGGCCGCGCTCGACCTCCTCTCGCGCCAGGACGGCCCGCGAGTCGATTTGCTCGAGAGCGCGCAGCATCACCCCGAGCTTCGCGTCGGTCTCCGCGAGCTGCGCCTCGACCGCGGCGAGGCGCTGCCGCCGACTCGCCTCGCGCGCTCCCTCGCCGATATGCTCGGCAGCGCTCTTCGTCCACGATCCATGCAGCGGCCCCAACTGCCAACGCCCACTGGCCTCGACCCGAATGGCGCCTGCGCCCGGGCCCAAGCCGATTTGCCGAAGGACCGCCTGCACCGTCTCTTCCGTCACTCCTGCCGAGCGGCCCTCGCGCCGGTCGACGGCGGGGACGAGCGCCTTGCCAAGGTGGTGGCCATCGGGAGGCGTCGGGCTCGATTCCGGGAGAAGGAAGCTGTCGCTTTCCTCATCCAGGAGCCGGCCGTCGGGCGTCACCCATGCATCGAGCAGGCCCGCTGCTTCGAGCGCCGCCTCCAGCCCCGCGCGTTGGGCGACCTCGAACCCCGGGGCGAAATCGCAGAGGTTCCATAGCGGCGCACCGCCGCGCACCTCGCGCCTCTCCGGGTCGCGTGTGTAGGGGATGGGCGGCGGACGATGTGCCCCCGCCTCCAACCGCGCCCTTTCCTGCTTCAGCCCGGCGACGACCTGCTCCTGCGCTCGGATCTCCTGCACCGCCGTCGAGCGCGCAGCCGCGATGCGGTCGCTGGCGGCGACGAAGGCGGCCTCGATTGCGGACCTCACGGGGCTGCGTCCCTCGGTCCGCTCCCCCCAGGCCCGCAGCTCCTCCTCGAAGCCGTCGACCGGGTCCGAGGCCAGCTCTCGGAGCCCTGCCGACCACGAGCGGTAGGCGCTCGACAGGTCGGTGATCGCCTGCTCTCCCGCCCTTCGAGCGTCACGTTCCGCCCCGATGGCATGGTCCCGCTCGGTCTCCGAGGCCGTCTGGGCGACCCTCGCCTGAGCGAGCGCCGACACCGCATCGGCCACCTCTCGGCTGCGCTGCTCGAGGAGCCTGGCCTCCTTGAGCCGCTTCGCGCTCGCGGCCTCGAGCCGCCGAAGAGCCGCCGCCTCTGCGCGAGCGTCGATCGGTTGCGCCCCGAGCGCCTGCACCGACGACCGGTGCGGCTCGCCGAGAGCGCAGCCCTCGGCGCGAGAGGCGCAGTCCTCCATCGAGGTGACGAGCCCCGTTCGCGCCTGCTCCGCCCTCGCCGCCGCGCGCTGGTGGTCGCCGCGGGCGCGTTCGCAGTCGCCGCCGGCGCGCGCTCTCTCCGACTCGGCCCGCTGTGCGGCCCCTCGGCGGCGTTCGACCTCGACACGGGCGGCTTCCAGCGCCTCCGCCGAGCGCATCGCCTCGCTTCCCGCCAGCGCGTCGACCTCGGCCAGGACGCGCTGCTCCTCTATCTTCAGGCGCTCGAGCTCCTGGGCGGCCTCCTGCTGTTCCGCGCTGGCCTTGGCCTGTGCGCTCTCGGCGTCGCGCAGGACCCGCTGGAGGCCTTCGTACTCGGAGTGCGCCTTGCGCACGGTGCCGGCGCGGCGCCGGGCCGCGATCTGCGCGTAGCGCTGGTAGCGTTCGAGGAACGCGTCGGAGGCCGCTCGGGCCTTCTCGAAGCTCGTGAGGTGGCCGCGGTCCGTCTCCAGCCCGCGGAACGCCTCGGCGACATCGGCCAGCAGCGCCGGCGACGGCGGGGCCATTGCCTCCGAGAGGGCGTCGGAGAGCGCCTTCTCGTCCAGGTGTCGCGAGAGCTGGGGCTTGCGCAGTTCGATGAGCAGGTCGACGAGCGAGGCGTATCGCTGGTCTCCGAGCTTGAAGAGGTGTGCGTCAACCGCCTTGCGGTATGCCAGCGCGGTCTTGAACACCTCCCCGTGGGCGCCGATGGCCTCCTCGAGCCGCTCTCGGGTCAGCGCCTGGCCCGTCGCGGATTGGAGGAAGAGATACCGCCCGATCCGCTGCCGCGTGAGGAAGAACCACTTGTTGGTGAGGCCGCGGCCCTCCGCCGCCTGCAGCCCGCAGCCCAGCGTGAGGAAGTGCTCGCCCTCGGCGTCGAGCCGTCCGAATTCGAGCCAGGTGTAGCCGAGGCGGTCCTTGTAGCGGTCGAGCAGCAGGTTCCACTCGATGCGCTTGGCGCTGTCGCCGTCCGGCTCCAAGCGGTGGGGCGCCACCTCCGCGTCGAGGAGGAAGGGCAGCTGCAGCGCCATGACGCGCGACTTTCCCGTGCCGTTGTTCCCGCGCAGGAGCAGGTGCCCCTTCTCCCAGACGAACTCCTCGTGGTCATAGCGGTAGAGGTTGAGCAGACCGCTGCGCAGTGGCTCCCAGCGCTCGCGGCTCGGCTTGGGCAACGCGGCCTCGGTCATCGGTCCTTCTTCCTCTCGAACAGCCCCAGCTGGTCACGCGCAGGCGGCGTCGGCTGCTCGCGCTCGGCGAGGGGCTCGAGCGTGAAGCGGGCAATGGCCGGCAGCGGCACCACGCCCTCCGCAGTTCGCCGCAGCAAGCGCAGCTTCTCCAGCCGTTCGACGGCCCGCGCCGTCAGCATCGTCTCGGCGCCCGGCTCGGAGGCGTCCTTGCGCCAGTGAGCCTTGTGCTGCTTCGCGAGCGACACGACGAGCGCCTCGAGCTCCGCGTGCGGCACGACTGCCGTCGGCGAGCGGTTCGCGTGCTCCGCCAGGTGCTCCGCGAGGAGCAACGCCACGTGCCCGTCGGTGCCCTCGTCGGGGAAACCTGCGTCGGTCAGGTCCCCGCGCTCGTCCACCATCGCGATCCCCTCGCGGCGAACCTCCGCCACCAGCCCGGTCGCCCTCTCGATCTCGGAGAGCAGCAGGTGCCTCTGGCCGGACAGATAGGCCCGCTCCTCGTCCGTCAGGTCCTGGTAGTAGACGACGGGGTCGTCGAGCAGCCGCTGCACGAGCGAGGTGCGCAGCGTCCTGTTGCGCGCCTCCTCGGTGTCCGGCGCAGGCGGCACGGCCAGCGCACGAAGACGCTCCACCAAGCCTTCCTGCTCGATCGCCGAGGGGCTGTGTTGGACCTGGAGGATGGCCGAGAGCGCCGGGCGCTGCACGGTGTAGAGCACGTCCCCCTTGTCCTGCAGGTACTGCAGCTCCTCGCCCTGGATGCGAACGATGACCTGGAGCGCGAGGAGCAGCCGCACGACCTCGACCATGTCTCGGCGCACCTCGTAGAGCGCGAGGTCGAAGTGGATTCCCGCCTCGGCGAGCGCTGGCTCCGCGCCACAGAGCACCTCGATCTCCTCGGCGATGGCGCCGAGCGTGGTCTGGCGGTCGGAGCGCTCCAGCGCGGCGAGCGCGAGGCAAGTCAGGACGTAACGCCGACGCGAGAACGGTTCCCCGCCGCTGTCGCAGGCGCCGCGGGTCGGGTCGTCGAGGTCGGCCGGCGTCTTGCACAGCCGCGCGAGTTCGGGATCGACGATCAGCGCCCAGCCGGGAAAGCGCGCCAGCCAGTCGCGCAGCCACGCGGCGTGGCGCCGGACGAGCGCGAGGTCGCTGGCGAAGGGGCCGCGGGCCGTCAAGAGCGGATGCATGAGCAGGCACCGCAGCGCGCGGCGCCGGTCCTCGAGGTCTGCGTCCGGAACACGCCGGTCGAGCGTGTCGGCGCCGGGCGAGGAGCGAATGCTCATGCGGCGTCCCCGGCTGGGCGCGAGGTGAGCCGGCGGATCGTCACGAGGTAGTCCGGCCCCGCGAGCCTTCCAAGCCCCGCCACCTCGATGACGGCGCACGCCCCCGGCTCTTCGACGACGGGCTCCATGCGAATCGCGAGCCCGCCGTCGCTGGAGGTCGTCTCGACGGGCACGTCGGCCTGGGTTCTGGCCGCGAGTGCCTCGCCCAGCAGGTCGAGGAGGAGCCCAAACTCGAGGGGGTCGAGCCCGCCGAGCAGCGACAAGCGCGTGGCCGTCCCCGTGGCGAGATGCCGCAGAGCCTGCTCGAGCTGCTCGGCCTCGAGGCGCGCCAGGCGCGCGAGCTCCGCCTTCTCACGGCTCTTGTCGACGACGTCGTTGAGGCGGCCGCGGCGTGAGTAGCGCCCCGTGGCGCGCAGGCGAAGCGAGATGCGCAGGGGAGCAGCCTCGAGCCAACTGGTCTGCGGGCCCGCGTCGTCCAGCTCCCATCGCTCGCGGCTGACCTCGTCGACCGCCAGGTGGCGCGCCGGAGGCAGCCCGGTCGCTGCGCGCCAGAGGCGATGGGCCTGGTCGTCGGAGTCGAGCTCGGCGAACCAGCGCGCGAGCGTGCGCCAGTCCGTCGAGCGGTCGGCGCGGGTGAGGCGCCGGTCGTGGAGGTTCGCTACAGCGCTGATCAGCGCGGGGATCGCCGAGCGGGCCCGGGCGCGCAGCACCTCGGCCTGCGACGGCACGTCGTCGAGGGTGAGGAACCACGCCCGCAGGCCCGCCCATCGGCCACGCCAGCCCTCGAGCGTGCGAGCCCGGGACTCGGGGGTCGCGTCCACGGCGTCCACCAGCTCGCGATCGGCGGCCGCCCGCAGCAGCCGGTCGGCCCCGAGCGCATCGAGCCGTTCGAGGGCCAGGGCGATCTCGCTTCCGGAGACCACCATCTCGCCGATGAAGCGCTCGAGGTACTCGATGAGCCGCTCCTTGTAGGCGAGAAACGCCTCCACCGTGGCCCCCTGGAGGTCGATGGTTCGCTGGAGGCTACGCATGAAGATCTGCGCCCGCGAGGTGAGCTCCTCGAGAGAGCTCATCAGCGATTTGAAGATGCGCGCCACCTTGCTCGCGTCGAGGTTCGGCTCCGCGGCCTGCTGCTCGAGCTCGCGCAGGAGGGCGACGATGTCGGCGAGCGCCGCCGTCTGAAGCTCCCCTGGCTGGACGAGCCACTGGTGGAAGGTCCGCACGGCCCGCTCGGCTGCCTCTCCCGCCGCGGTGAGCTGGTAGAGGAAGCGGGGCCGGTAGAAGTCCTCGACTGTCGCCACCTCGGCCGTGTCGGCGTGGGCCTCGAGGTTTCCCCAGTCGCAGAGCTGGGCAAGCGCAGCGTCGATTTCTTTGGGGTCGAGCGCCGAGCCGTCAGACGCGACCGCTCGGAGAAGCTCAGCGGGACGCAGGTGAAGCGAGAAGCGCTCCTTGGCCTGCACGAACACGCCGAGAACGGCTCGATACAGCTCCGCCTTGTCGGCGTTCAGGTAGGCGAATGCGCGAATCTGGCCGGGGCGCGAGTCCATCGAGCGAGGCATCCTACCCAACCGCACGGACACGAACGCACCCTTCCGGAGTCGACGCGACCGTGTCTCGTTTGCCGGCCAGGTAGGGAATCGGCCGTGTGGCCGCGTCTCTGGCGATCACACAGGAGCCACATTCTCTGGCGAAGACTCGGCTGGCTCTGCGCACTTCCGCCGCGGCAGCGATCTCGCCACGCGGAGATAAGCGGAGATAAAGGGATGCTCTTCCACCTCTAGCCAGACACCCGCGCTCGAACTCTCCCGTGGCCGCTCTCGCTCTGCTCCCGCCCGAGGCAATCGGCTAGAGTTCGCGCGATAGGCGCATTGCCTGGCCGGCGTCGGCACGGTGAGGCCCTTCGCCGCAAGCCGTCGGAAGAGAGGGTGGAACTTCCATGCTTGTCCTTGCTCCGTTCCCGCGAAGCCCGATTGCCTGGCCCGAGTACGTCCGGCGCCACCTTCGCGCCGACCTGGATGTCTTCGTCGCCGCCATGGCCGCGGCTTCCCACGCTTCGGCGGCCCCTGCGGCGGCGTCCTCGGGGCACTACCTCATCAACCTCTGCGATTGCGGCGTGGACACCCTCTGGGCGGGCGCGAAGAACCGCTTCCCGTACCCGAAGATGCTGGTCGTCGACCTCTTCCTCGAGGCGGCTCTGCAGGCCGCGGTGCACTGCTATTCCCTCGACCTGTTCGACGCCTACGCCCACGCGCGCGGCGACTCTTCGGTCGTCATCCGGGAGCACGGCACCGAGCGGGTGTATCCCGACCGCTTCCTCAAGCTGCTGGGGACCTCCGACGACGACCTCGAGCTCGTGACCTCGGCGCTGCACGAGCTCCTCCCGTCCTGGATGGCGGTCTTCGACCGGGTCGTCGCCCGCTCGCCCGGACGAGCCAGCCAGATCATCGGGGCCCTCGCCGGCGACGAGCGCTTCGTCGAGTCGCTCTCGGATTACCCGGCGGCACGCGACCTCCCGGGGGTCCTGCGCTCCATGGCGCGATGCTTCGCCCCTTGAGCCTCGCCCGCCGGCCCGCCGCCCCTACCCGTCCGCGAGCCGCTTGCGCAGCGTGTTGCGGTGCACGCCCAGCAGCTGCGCGGCGACGGACTGGTTCCCGTTCGCCCGCGCCAGCGCCTGCCTGACGTGCTCGCGCTCCACCTCGGCCAAGGTCTTGAACTTCGCCGTCCCCGCCCCGGCCTCGCCGGCGCCGAAGTCCGGCAGGTCCTGGGCGACGATGGTCCCCCCGCTCGCCAGCACCGCCGCGCGGACGAGCGCGCTCTGCAGCTCGCGCACGTTCCCGGGCCAGTCGTGCGAACGCAGCGCCAGGAGCGCCGAATTCGAGATCCCCCGGATGCCCAGCTCGGCCAGCGTGGGGTCGTCGTTCAGCGTGGCGCGCACCAGCGCCGGGATGTCGCCGCGCCGCTCGCGCAGCGCCGGGACGTGCAGCGGGAAGACGTTGAGCCGGAAGAGCAGGTCCTGCCGGAACGCCCCCGCCGCCGCCATCGCGGCGAGGTCGCGGTGCGTGGCCGCCAGCACCCGGACGTCGACGTGCCGGGGCCGCGCCGCGCCGTCGCCCACCGTCTGGATCTCCCCGGACTGCAGGAAGCGCAGCAGCTTGACCTGCGCCGCCAGCGGCAGGTCGCCCACCTCGTCGAGGAAGAGCGTGCCGCCGTCCGCCGCGGCGAACTTGCCGGCGGCGTCGCGCAGCGCGCCGGTGAAGGCCCCGCGCACGTGCCCGAACAGCTCGGACTCGACGAGCTCGGCCGGGATGGCGCCGCAGTTGACGATCACCAGCGGGCGCTCCCGCCGCGGCGAGCCCCCGTGGATCGCCCGCGCCACCAGCTCCTTGCCCACCCCGCTCTCCCCGGTGACGAGCACCGGCACCCGCGTCGGCGCCACCTTCCCCACCAGCCGGCGGACCTCCACCATGGCCGGGCTCGTCCCGACGATCTCCTCCGGGCTCGCCGGCGGCGCGGTCTCCTCGGCCCCGCGGTCCAGGTCGCTGCGCAGCGGCCGCAGCACCGCGACGTCGGGCTCCAGGTCGTCAATGCGCGTGAGCAGCGCGCTCGTCAGCTCCGGCTGGCTGCCCCGCACCGTCAGGTCCAGGGCGCGCTCGAACGTGGAGCGGGCGCGCTCGCGGTCTCCGGCCTGCGCCTGGGCCGAGCCGAACCGCAGGCAGGCCTCCGCCGCGCGCGCCACGTTGCCCTGGTTGCTCCACACCGAGAGCGCCGTCGAGAACAGCGCCTCGGCGGCGTCGCGCTCGCCCCGCCCCAGCCGCGCGTGCGCCTCCGCCAGGTCCGCGTGCGGCAGCATCTGCGAGCGCCGCGACTCCTCGAGCAGCGCGCGCCCGCGCCGGGCCGACTCGAGCGCCGTCGCCGCCGCCTTCCCCGGGCGCGAGGCCTCGGCGATGGCCTGGTCGAGCAGCGTCATCGCCAGGTTCACCCGGTCGCCCAGCGCCTCGAAGATCGCCGCGCTCTCGCGCAGGTGCACCAGCGCCTCCTCGATCCGCCCGAGCGCCGCCAGCGCCCGGCCCACGTTGCGCAGCGGGAAGGCCTTGTTGCGCGGCGACTCGGTGTGCCGCACCAGCGCCAGGTCGCGCTCATAGGCCTTCAGGGCCTGCTCCGGCCGGGCCCGCGAGAGCGCCAGGGTCCCCAGGCGGCTGAGCGCCAGCGACAGCAGCGTCTCGTCCTCGCTGCTCTCCGCGATGGCCAGCCCCTTGCGGATGTAGTGCTCGGCCAGCTCCGACTCGCCCATGTCCAGGTAGTGCAGCCCCAGGCTCAGGTACTCGCGGCCCTCGCCCAGCTTCACCTCCATCGACCGGTACAGCGCGATGGCGCGGCGGTGCTGCTCCAGCGCGTCGACGTAGCGGCGCTGCACCCCGTAGACGACGGCCAGGTGCCGGTGCACGCGCGCCTGGGTCAGGCTCGGCTCGCCGGAGAGCAGCGCCAGCGCGCGCTGGCCCGCCTCGACGGCGCCGGGCAGGTCGGCGGCGCGGAAGGCCACCAGGACGAGCCAGGCCGTCGACTCCGCCTCGCCGCGCGCGTCGCCGTCGGCGTGGGCGTCCGCGGCCACCGCTTCGAGCAGGGCACGCGGCTCGGCCTGGGCGTGCAGCCCCGAGAGCGCCGCCGCGCGCAGGATCTGGAATTGGCGCGAGAGCGGCGGGCGGACGCCCCGCTCGGCCCTGGAGACGACCTCCAGCGCCGACCTGAACCGCGAGGCGTGGACCAGCAGCGACGCGTGCTCGAGCGAAAGCTCGGCCGAGGCCTTCCCGCGCCCCGCCTGCTCCGCGGCCTCGACGGCCTGCTTCACCTTCCCCAGACGATCGAGCGCGCGGACCCGCATCAGCACCGTCGCCGGGTCCGGCGACTTGCGGGTGAGCCGCTCCACCGCCTCCCAGTCGTGCCGCTCGAAGGCTTCGCCCACCGATCCGACGCTTCCCACAGCGCGTGTGCGTGGCATGCCTACCAGGGTAGCGCGGGGGACGGACATTGCACACGCTGCACAGCTTTTGTGCAGCACCGGCGGTCTGGGCGCCCCCGCTCTCAGAGCGGCGGGCCGGGCGGCACGCTTGGTGAAACACCGGAGCCCGACCCGTTCCGGAGGCGCCCGATGTCCGTCCTTCCGTTCGTCGAACCGCGGGGTTCCCTCGCGGTCTATCCGCCGCCGCTCTCCTACAACGAAGGCAAGGGCCACCTGTCGGTGAACCCGATCTGCGGCTGCAGCCTGGGCTGCCCGTACTGCCTCAACCTGTCCGACGGCATCGGGCGCGAGCGCCGGGTGCTGGCGCCGGTCGGCGAGCTCGTCCGGACGCTGGCGGATCGCGCGGACCTCGTTCGCCAGCTCCGCCTGTCGGTCATGGACTTCTGCGACCCGTTCGACCCGACGGTGCTCCCGGTCCTGCGCGAGCTCTTGGAAGGGCTCCAGGACCGGCTGCCCGGCCAGGTCGTGCTGCTGACCTCGCGGCTGCACCCGGGCCAGCGGTGGCTGGACTGGCTGGGATCGCTCTCGCTGCGCGTTTCGGTCTTCGTCAGCCTGGGCGATGCCACCGGACGCGTCCCGGCGGTGACGCCGGTCGCGCCGCGGCTGCAGCTCCTGGAGGACTGCCACGACCGGGGCCTGCACTCGGTGATGCTCCTGCGGCCGCTGGTGCGCGAGTGGACCGA
>DASXVQ010000193.1:0-28894 GCA_036504155.1 Myxococcales bacterium | reverse complement strand
GTCGAGCAGCTCGCGCTTGTTCGTCACCGCCTTGTATTTCTCGGCGTCGAAGAGCGGCCCCCGCGACTGGGTCAGCTTGGGCCAGACGTGGGAGAAGGTGTCGTTGAGCTCCCGGTAGGCCTCCCACTTCTCGGGCAGGTCGTCCTCCGGGTAGATGGCGTGCACGGGGCACATGGGGATGCACGCCCCGCAGTCGATGCAGTCCTCGGGGCGGATGGCCAGCATGTTCGCGCCCTCGTAGAAGCAGTCGACCGGGCACACGGTGACGCATTCGGTGTAGCGGCACTTGATGCACGGCTCGGCGACGATGTGAGTCATGACGTGGACGCCTCCCTGCATGAAGAGCCACCGCGACCATAGGAACGCAGCGGTGTGGCAGCCAGCCGATCGCCCGTCGGGGCGGCGGATCAGGCGCCCCAGCCCCCGGTGCTGGTGCCGGGAAGGGGGGCGGCGTGGGGGTCGGCCAGAGAGACCCGGTCGCCGCGCTCGCGCTTGCGCCGCACGACCTGCGAGAGCGCATCGACGATCTTCGGGTCGAGCGCCTTGCTCTTCAGGTTCTCCATCACCTTCAGGGCCTGCTCGCTGGTCATCGGGTCCTGGTAGGGGCGCTTGGAGGTGAGTGCGTCCCAGGTGTCGGCCACCGCCACGATGCGCGCCACGAAGGGGATCGACTCGCCGGCGAGCTTGTCGGGGTAGCCCTTGCCGTCCCAGCGCTCGTGGTGGTGGCGCACCATGGGGAGGATGGGCTTGAGGAAGCTGACGGTGCCGATGATCGACATGCCGATCTGCGGGTGGGCTCGCATCGCCCCCATCTCCTCGTCGGTGAGCGCCCCCTTCTTGCCGAGGATGGGCTCGATGACGCCGATCTTGCCGATGTCGTGGAGCAGCCCGCCGTAGAGCAGGTGGCGGACCTCCATGGGGGTCAGCCCCAGCTCGCGGCCGATCTCCGTGGCCCAGTCGCCCACGCGCTGCGAGTGGCCGTGGGTGAGGCTGTCCTTGGAGTCGATGATGTTGGCGATGAGCACCATCGTCTCCAGCGTCCCGTTCTCCAGGTTCTGGTAGAGGCGACGGTTCTCGCCGTCGTAGGCCATCAGCTGCTGCGAGGCGTAGTTGAGGATCTGCCCCAGCATGCCGATGGCGTCCTCGCCGGTGACGTCCACCTGGTGGCCGAGCTTGCCGCGGGTGAGCTCCATCGACCCGTCGATGAGCCGCACGGTGCGGTCCAAGTCCCGCCGGGAGAGCAGGAAGCCGACCAGCGCCCCGAGCGGGAGTCCGGCGAGCGCGAGAGCGACCGCGGCCCAGAGGGGCAAGGACCCGCGCAGCAGGAGCGCCGCCAGGGCCGGGGCGAACCCGCACAGGGCGGCGGCGCCGGAGAGGAGCAGCACGGACCTGGAGAGCGAGCGGCGCACGATTGGGCCCCATAGTAGCCGACCGCGGCTTTGCGCCAAGCGCTTCGCGCCGCTAGCATCGCCGCCCTCTCCAACCGGGCGGCGAGCCCGGAGGTCGTCCAGACGATGAGTGAACCGGGAAGATGGGCGCTGGTCCTGGGGGCCTCCAGCGGCTTCGGCGCGGCCACGGCGCTCGAGCTGGCGCGCGCCGGCCACCACATCCTGGGCGTGCACCTGGACCGCAAGGCCACCCAGCCGCAGGCCGACGAGCTGGCGCGCTTCATCCGCGAGCAGGGCCGCGAGGCGCACCTGTTCAACGTCAACGCCGCCGACGACGACAAGCGCCGCGAGGTCCTGGACCGCGCCGCCGCCATCCTGGCCGAGCGGGGAGGCGGGCGCATCGCCGTCCTCTTCCACTCCCTGGCCTTCGGCACGCTCAAGAACGCAGTGGGCCCCGACTGCCTGACCCGCTCCCAGCTGGAGATGACGCTCGACGTGATGGCGAACTCGCTGCTGTTCTGGACGCAGGACCTGGTCTCGCGCGACCTGTTCGCCCGCGGCGCCCACGTGCTGGCCATGACCAGCGCGGGCTCCTCGGTGGTGTGGAAGGGCTACGGCGCCGTCTCGGCGGCCAAGGCGGCGCTCGAGGCCCACGTGCGCCAGCTGGCGGTCGAGCTCGCGCCGCGGGAGATCGCGGTCAACGCCATCCGCGCCGGCGTCGCCGACACCCCGGCCGCCCGGAAGATCCCCGCCTTCGACGAGCTGCAGGCGCTGTGCAAGAAGCGCAACCCGCGCGGCCGGCTCACGACCCCGCTCGACGTCGCGCGCTGGGTCGCGGCGATGGCCCGGCCCGAGACCTGCTGGATGACCGGCAACGTCCTCGGGGTCGACGGCGGCGAGCACGTCGCCGGCTGACCCGGGCTCGAGACCGAGCCGGAGGCCAGCCCTCCAGCGAACCGCGAGCCCGGTCCGAGGCGGACCGGGCTCTGGATTCCCTCTCGAGGAGGCCGGCTACTTCTTGGCGGCCCCCGCGTCCGGCGCGGCCTTGGCGGCGCCGGACCCGCCCGTGCCCGGCTCCGTGCCGCCGGGCGTCTTCGAGCCCTCGGTGCCCGTCTTCGAGCCCTCGCCGCCGCCGTAGGTCGAGCCCGCGCCCTGCGAGCCCTGGCCCGCCTCGCCGCCGGTCGCTTCGCTGCCCGGTGGCTGCTGGCCCATCTGCTCCTGCTGGCCCTGCTGCGTGCCCTGGCCCTGTCCCGATCCGCCCGTGCCGCTCTTGCTCTGGTTGTAGCCCTTGCAAGCGGGCGCGATGGCGAGCAGCGAGGCGGCGAGCAGCGCGACTCCGATGTGACGCAGTGACATGGTTCCCTCCACGTTCGTCGCTGCGCAAAGGCAGCCGCCTCCGCTGCGTGACGGCAACCCCCTGCTTGCGGCGCACCGCCCCGTCGGAATGCCCCGACCCCCGGGCTGTTCAGGCGCGGTCAGACCCCTGCCAAGGAGCGTGTGAATGGAGCACCTCGCCACCCTCGCACTCGTCGCGCTTTCGCTGCACGCCCAGCCACAGACCGGCTTGCCCATCGCCGGCCCGGACGCCGCCCGGCTGGCGGAGCCCGCGGCGCCCGTCGACCTGGAGGTCCCCTTCGCCTGCGGCGCCAAGGTCGTCATCTCCCAGGCGCACGGCACCTTCAGCCACGTCGGCACCGACCGCTGGGCCTGGGACTTCCGCGTCCCCGAGGGCACGCCCATCCTCGCCGCGCACGACGGGGTGGTGCGCCTGGTCCGCTCCGACTCGGTGCGCGGCGGCTGCGACCGCTCGTTCGGCCCCGACGCCAACTACGTCATCCTCAGCAACGGCAAGGGGCTGGAGACGCAGTACCTGCACTTCTCCAAGGTCTTCGTCGCCCAGGGCGAGCAGGTGGTGAAGGGCCAGGCGCTGGGCGAGGTCGGCCGCACCGGCTTCTCCTGCGGCTCGCACCTGCACTTCCAGCTGCAGCGCGAGAGCCCGGCGTGGGCCGGCCAGTCCGTCCCCGCGCGCTTCCGCGGCATCGGCGACCCGGCGGTGGACGCCGAGGTCGTCAGCGGCAACTGCCCCGGCGGCGCGCGGACCATCGAGGCCAAGGTCGAGCAGGCGGCGCAGCCCTCGCCGCGATAGCCGCGCCGCGGGCGGGCCGCCGACAGCCCCTCCGTTGCCGCGGCCGGGAGCGCGCCGGAGATTCTCGCGAGAATCTGGGCCTCGGCGCCGCTCGTGCGCCGGGGAGGGGGACGAACGACATGGCGAAGAAGCTCTTCCTGGGCGCGCTGGCGGTCTCGGCGCTCGTGGCCGCGCTGCACACCGCGCAGGCGCAAAGTCCGCAGCCGGGCGGACAGCAACCGACGATGGGGCAGCAGCCGATGGGCCCGGCGCAGATGCAGGCGCAGAAGAACCTGCAGAACGCGCTGACGCAGGCCCAGGCCATCGCTCCGATCTTCTCCAACCCGGTGGCCTGGCGCGGCGAGGTCCCCGCGGGCGTGATGGGGCCCAACGCACCGGCCACGACCAGCCAGGGGACGGCCAACTGCAGCCCGATCCTCCAGGGCGCCTGGTACACCTGCGAGGTCAACGACAAGATGGGCAGCGGGACCAACGCGTCCAACTGGATGGGCCACATGGTCGTCGGCTACGACGCCACCGCCAACAGCTACAAGGGCGTCATGATCGACAACATGGGCACCGGCCTGGAGACGCTGGACGGCACCCTGACCGGCAAGAAGTTCACGCTGACGACGACCGCCCCGGTGATGATGATGGGCCAGTCCCAGAAGCAGCGGCTCAGCTTCGACTACACCGACCCCAACAACATCCAGTTCACCGACGAGCGGCAGTATGCGGGCCAGCAGGGCTGGGTCCTGAACGAGAAGGCCACCCTCAAGCCGTACACGAGCGCCGCCACCCGCCAGGCGAGCACGCCGACCCGCCGGTAGGGGAAGGCGCGCAGGACGGGCTCGGGGCCTCGGGAACGGCCCGCGAGCCCGGACGCAGTCGCGGCCGCGAGACGCCTCGGACCCCCGAGGCGTTTCGCGTTCCCGGGGCGCGCGCGCCCAGGCCCAGGTCCAAAGCCTGGAGCCGGGGGTCCCGAGCCTGCTACCTTCCCCCGCGGCCCATGCCCTTCGTCTACACCATCGCGATCCTCTTCCTCTTCGCGCTCGCCTTCCCGGTGCTCGCCCTGCACAAGAAGACGCGTGCGGGCTGGGCGCGGCGGTTCGGGCTCTACCCGCGCGGCGCGTTCCCCGGGAAGGGGCGCCCCCGGGTCTGGCTGCACGGCGCCTCGGCGGGCGACCTGCTCGCGCTCTCGCCGATGATCAAGGAGTTGAAGGCGCGCTTCCCCGACTGCACGGTGGTGCTCTCGACCCTGACCAACTCCGGGTTCGCCATGGGCCAGGAGCGCATCCGCGACGCCGACGCCATCACCTTCGTGCCCTGGGACCTGCCGGGGGCGACGCGCCGCGCGGTGGCCGCGATCGACCCCGACCTGCTGGTGCTCGAGTACGCCGAGATCTGGCCCAACCTCATCTGGGCCGCCAAGCGGCACGGCGCGCGGGTGGCGGTGACCAACGGCCGCTTCTCGCCCCGCAACCTGCGCTCCTACCGGCTGCTCTTCTCGCTCATCGGCAACCCGCTGCAGGTCATCGACCTCTTCCTGATGCGCGAGGACGACGAGGCCGAGCGGGTGCTTCGGCTGGGCGCGCCGCTGGACCGCGTCTGGGTGACCGGCAACACCAAGTTCGACGCGCTGGTGCCCGCCAAGGACCCGCTCCCCGGCGACGAGGAGCTGCGCAAGGCCTTCGGCTTCCCCGCCGGCGCCCCGGTCTTCATCTGCGGCTCGACGCACGAGGGCGAGGAGGGCGTGCTGCTCGCGGTCTACCAGCGGCTGCTCGCCGAGCACCCGGACCTGCGGCTGGCCATCGCCCCGCGCTACGTGGAGCGGGCGGCGAAGGTGAAGGCGCTGGCCCAGGAGGCCGGGCTCGCCGCGCGGCTGCGCACCGAGAAGCCGGCCCCGGCGACGCCGCCCCGGGTGTGCGTGCTGGACACCATCGGGGAGCTGTCCATCGCCTACCGGCTGGCGACGCTGGTCTTCGTCGGCGGCTCGTTCACCACCCGGGGCGGGCAGAACATCCTCGAGCCCGCCGCGCAGGGCAAGCCGGTGCTCTTCGGGCCGCACATGGAGAACTTCCACGACAGCGTGCAGGTGCTCGTGGGCCGCGGCGGCATCCAGGTCAACGACGGCGACCACCTGTACCGCGTGGCGCACGAGCTGCTGGCGCGGCCGGAGAAGATGAAGGAGGTCGGCGAGCTGGCGCGCACGGCGGTCTCCAACGTCCGCGGCGCCTCGGCGCGCAACGTCACGCTGATGGCGCAGCTGCTCGAGCCGCGGCCGTCGCCGACCAGCGCTCCCTCGGGGGAAGGAGCGGCGAAGGGCTCGTGACCGATCCCAAGCGCATCCTCGTGGTCCGCCTCTCCGCCCTGGGCGACGTGCTCCTGGCGACGCCGGCGGTGCGCGCGCTGGCCCGGCGGTTCCCGGGCGCCCGGGTCGACTGGCTCGTCGAGGAGGCGTACCTGCCGCTCGTCGAGGCCAGTCCCCACGCCCGCGCCGTCGCCTACGAGAAGAAGGGGAGGCACGCCGGGGTCCGCGGGCTGCTCGCGCTGCGCCGCCAGCTCGCCGCGGAGCGCTACGACCTGGTCGTCGACCTGCAGGACAAGCCCAAGACCCGGCTCTTCCACTCGCTGGCGCCGGAGTGCCTGGCCTGGCACAAGCGCACCCCGGCCCAGGCGCTGCTCTCGCTGGTCGGGCCGGAGAAGCCGCTCACCCGCGCGCATGCCGTGGACCTTTACTTCGAGGCGCTCCGGCCGCTCGGCCTGAAGCCGGACGGGGACCGCCGCCTCGATCTGCGAGTCGCGGCCGAGCACCAAGAGGCCGCCGCGAAGGTCGTCCCGCCCGGGCGCGTGGCGGCGATCGCCCCCGGGGCGCGCTGGGCGAGCAAGCGCTGGCCGCCGGGGCGATTCGCAGAGGTCGTCCGCGCCCTCGCCGCGCGCGGGTTCACGCCGCTGCTGCTGGGCGGCCCCGCCGATGCCGAGGTGCTCGCCGCCGTCCGCGCCGCACTGCCTGATCCCTTGGCGGACACGGTCTCGCTCGGAGTGGGCGGCCTCGCTGCCGCAATCGAGCGCTGCGCGTTGGTCGTCTCCAACGACTCGGGCCCGGTCCACCTCGCCTCCGCGCTGGGCGTCCCAGTCGTCGCGATCTTCGGCCCCACCAGCCCGGAGCGCTGGCGGCCGCTCTGCGCGCGATCCGCGGTGGTGCGGCTGCCGCTCGCGTGCAGTCCCTGCAGCAACCACGGAAGCGCGGCCTGCCCGCTGGGGCACCACGAGTGCCTGAAGAGCCTCTCCGCCGACGCGGTCCTCGCCGCCGTCGAGCGCGTGAGCGCCTGAGGAGCCATGGCCCGCGACCTCGAGCACCCGCTGTTTCGCCGCGACGAGGGCCCGCTCGCCAAGTTCCTGCTCTTCGGGCTCTGGCTCCTCTCCTTCGCGTTCAGGGCCATCGTCCGCAGGCGCCGGAAGGCCTGGAGGTCGAAGGCCACCCGCGTCGCGGCGAAGGTCGTCTCGGTCGGCGGGCTGACCGTCGGCGGCGCCGGCAAGACGCCGATCGCCATCCACCTCGCGCGCCGGCTCGCCGCCGAGGGCCGGAGCCCGGCCGTGCTCTCGCGCGGCTGGGGCCGCGACCGTCCCGGCCAGAACGTCGTGGTCTCCGACGGCAAGGCCGTCCTCGCCGACGTGCGCGCCTCGGGGGACGAGCCCATGCTCGTCGCCCGCAGCTGCCCCGGCGTCCCGGTCCTGGTCGGGCCGAACCGCGCGGCGGTGGCCCAAATCGCGATCGAGCGCTTCGGGGCCCGGACGCTGGTCCTGGACGACGGCTTCCAGCACCTCGGGCTCGCGCGCGACCTCGACGTGGTGGTGCTCGACGCCTCGAACCCGTTCGGCAACGGCCATCTGCTTCCCAGAGGTCCGCTGCGCGAGCCCAAGGAGGCGCTCGCGAGCGCGGGGCTCGTCTGGCTGTCGAAGGTCGACCAGGCCGCGGAGCGCGAGATCGCCAGGCTGGAGGCTGACGTGCGGCGCTGGACGAAGGCGCCGATCGTGAAGTCCGGCTACCGGGTGGTGGATGTCCTCGACGACACCGGCGCGAGCCTCGGCCCGCGGGCGCTGGTGGGGAAGAAGGTCCTGATGCTGGCGGGCCTGGCGCGCCCGCTCTCCTTCGCCAAGACGCTGGAGGCGATGGGCGCGACGGTCGCCGCGCATCGGCTCCTGCCGGACCACGGCTGGCCGCGGCCGATGGACGTCGACCAGGCCAAGCTGGCGGTGCGCGAAATGGGCCTGGACGCGATCGCCCTGACCGAAAAGGATGCGGTGCGGCTGCCCGACTCGGCGCGCCGGGGGCCGTTCGCGGTGGTGCGGGTCGAGGTCGAGGTCGAGCGGGTCGGGGACGGCGAGGCCGAGCTGGCCAGGGTGCTCCAGGCTCTCTGATGGGACTCTTGCTCTTCATCCTCCGGAAGCTCTCCGCGCCGCGGGCGCGGGCCTTCCTGCGCCTGCTCGCGAGCGTCGCGTTCCACCTCGGCATCCGCCGCCGCGTCGCGCTGGAGAACCTGGCGCGAGCCTTCCCGGAGAAGACGCAGGCCGAGCGGCGGGCGCTGGCCAAGGCCAACTATCTGCACGTCGGCGAGTGCGCGGCCGACTTCCTGCGCAGCCCCTGGCTCAGCGACGGCGAGCTGCGCGCGATGGTCGACCCCGGCGACTTCGCGCTGGTGCAGCGCTACGCCGGCGTGAGGCAGGGCTTCGTCGGCTGCACCGGGCACTTCGGCAACTTCGAGCTCTTCGGCGTGTACGCGGCGCGCAACGGCGTGCCGCTGACCATCCTGACCCGGCCGCTGAAGGGCGGGGCGAACGCGCGCTGGGTGGGGACGCGGGCGCTGGCGGGCATCAGGGAGATCCACAAGGGCATGGACAACCTGGTCGCCGCGGTCACGTCCGGCGAGACGCTGGCGCTGCTCATCGACCAGAACATGCTGCCCAAGCGCGCCGTGTTCGCGCCCTTCTTCGGAACCGCGGCGGCCACGACCCCGGCGCCGGCGGTGATCGCCGAGCGCACCGGCGCCCCGGTGCTCCTGACCGTGCTGGTGAAGGTCTCCGAGGGGCGCTACCGCGTGCATGCCGAAGGGCCCTACACCTTCGAGCGCAAGAGCGAGGACCGCGAGAAGGACGTCCTGGAGTTCACGGCGATGCTCAACGAGCGCTTCGAGAAGCTGGTCCGCGAGCGCCCGGAGCAGTGGTTCTGGCTGCACCGCAGGTGGAAGACTCGGCCACCGGAAGAGCATCCGGAGCCCGCCGGAAGATGAATCCTCGGCGGACGGCGGGGGCCTACTCCCGCGCCGGAGCGACGCTGCGCTCCTCGCCCGCGAAGTAGTAGCGCAGTCGCACGGAATCCCAGCGCTTGCAGGACAGGCCGATGCGTCCGCTGCAGGCGTTGGTGTAGACGATCTTGCAGGTCTCCGAGGGGATGACGGCGCTGGTGCCGTCGGGGCTGCGGCGGATGACGGTCGAGCTCTCGGTCACCGTCGCGCAGGGGAGGTCGGGTCGCTGCGAGCCGCGGCCGGCCACCGCCATGCCACTGGCCCGGTCGACCTGCTCCGCGCACTCGATGGCCTCCGTCCGCGAGGTGGAGAGGACGATCTCGTCGGTGCTCTCCTCCAGGCTCTTGCCGCCGTTTTGCCAGGACACCGTGCACCAGCGCAGCGGCACGGAGCAGCGGTCGGACGGCACGTACTGGCCGCAGGAGCTGCTGGCGGTGGGCCCGCCCATCACGTCGGTGAGCTCGGGCGCCTCCTTGAAGACGCCGAGGTTGTAGTAGGCGTCGCGGCGGACCTTGTCGTTGCCCAGGGCGATGGCCTTGAAGGTGGCCTCCAGGGCCTCCTTGCGCTCGTCCTGCTTGAAGCGGCAGAAGCCCAGGTCGAGCTGCGCGCTCGCGTCGTCCGGCGCCAGCTCGGCGACCTTCTCGGCGAGGACGCAGGCGCTGACGGTGTCGCCGGAGGCGAAGGTCTTCTCCGCCTTCGCCCGGAGCTTGGCCAGGTAGGCGCCGTGCGCGGCGAGGCTCGCTTCCTGCGGCGGCGGGGCCTCGAGGGCCGTCGAGGTGATGGGGACGGGCGCCGGGCCCGTCGCGGGGGCGGCCGCGGCGGCTAGCGCCAAGAGGGCAATCGCGAGCTTCAACGGCGAACCTCCGTCCAGAAAGGCTGCTGCATTCTAGGGGCTCCCGCAGGCCGCCGTCGAAAAGCCGGCCGGCCCTGGCTAGGGCTCCTGCCCGGGGACCACGGTCAGGATCTCCGCGCCCGAGTCGGTGACCAGGACCGTGTGCTCGAACTGCGCCGAGCGCTTCAGGTCCGCGGTCACCGCCGTCCAGCCGTCGTCCCAGGTGCGGTGGTCCCAGGTGCCCTGGTTGATCATGGGCTCGATGGTGAAGGTCATCCCGGGCAGCATCTTCCGGGTCGAGGAGGGCTCGAAGTAGTGGGGGATCTGCAGCGGGGTGTGGAACCGCTCGCAGACTCCGTGGCCGCAGTAGGCCCGCACCACGCCGTACCCGAACTTGGTGGCGTGCGCCTCGATGGCCTTGCCGATGTCGCTGATGGGCCGGCCGGGCTTGACCGCCTGGATGCCGCGCAGCAGGCACTCGTGGGTGACGCGCACCAGCTGCTTGCTGTCGGCGTCCGCCTCGCCCACCAGGTAGGTCGCCGAGCAGTCGCCGTGCATGCCCTCCAGGAAGATGGTCACGTCGAGGTTGACGATGTCGCCGTCCTCGAGCTTCCGGTCGTCGGGGATGCCGTGGCAGATGACCTCGTTGACCGAGGTGCACAGGCTCTTGGGGTAGCCCTGGTAGTTGAGCGTCGAGGGGTAGCCGCCGCGCCTGAGGTACTCCTCGTGGCAGACCGCGTCGATCTCGTCGGTGGTGATGCCCGGGCGGACCAGCTGGCCGATGACCTGCAGCACCTCGGCGGCCGCGCGGCAGGACCGGCGCATGCGCTCGAGCCGCTCGCCGGCCAGCACCTCGTCGATCGCCTTCTCGGAAGGGCGGCCGGTCTCGGCGTACTCGGGCCGGGGGATGTGCGCGGGCACGGCGCGGCGGGGGCCCACCCGCCCGGGCCTGACGCGGCGCACCGCCAGGGCCGGCGCCGGGGGCGCCTCCTTGTCGGCGTTCAGGTGGCAGCGCTTGTACTTCTTGCCGCTGCCGCACCAGCAGTGCTCGTTGGGGCCCGGCAGGTCGGCGGTCTCGGGTCGATTCACCATCGGTTCACCAGGGCCAGAAGGCTAACACCGCAGGAGCGGGTCCGCACCCTGCGCAACGAGCCCGCGGCGACAGGCCTGCGTGCCTGTCGCTGGTCCGAGGCTCCAGGAGCTTGCAGAACGGGGGGCCGCCCTCCTTAAATGGCCGCGTGCGCACGCCCCGACCCCTCGAGAACGCCAGCCTGTTGCCCGTGCTCGCCCGCTTCCCCGGCCGCAAGGTCCTGGTGGTGGGCGACCTGGTGGCTGACCAGTACATCTACGGGGAGACCGACCGCATCTCGCGCGAGGCCCCGGTCGCCATCGTCCGCTACGAGTCGGGCGAGGTGAAGCTGGGCGCCGCCGGCAACGCGGCGGCCAACCTGAAGGCCCTGGGCGCCAAGGTGACCCTCGTCGGCTCGCTGGGCCGTGACGAGCTGGGGACGCAGGTGCGCGCGCTCTGCCGCGAGCAGGGCATCCGCCTGGCGACCCCCAAGGCCGTGCGCGTGCCCACCGAGTCGAAGACCCGCATCCTGGCCGGGGGGCTCAACACCCGGCGCCAGCAGATGCTGCGGCTGGACCGCGGCAACCAGGGCAAGCTGCCGCCGGAGCTGGAGGCTGAGCTGGCCAAGCTCGTCGGCTCGCTGGCGCAGGACGCCGAGGCGATGCTCGTCTCCGACTACGGCGCCGGGGTGCTCTGCGAGAAGGTGATCGCCGAGGTGCAGGCCGCCGCCAGGGCGGGCATGCCGGTGGTCGCCGACAGCCGCTACAACCTGGCCGCCTTCGACGGGGCGACGGTGCTCAAGCCCAACGAGCCGGAGCTGGGCGCGCTCACCGGGCTGCGGACCGACGACGAGGAGCAGCTGGTGCGCGCCATCAAGCGGGCGCAGAAGCTGCTGCCCAACCGCGCCTGGGTCGTCACCCGGGGCCGCAACGGCATCGCCGTCGCCGAGGGTTCGCACCTGCAGCTGATCCCCGCGCACGGCGGCCGGGAGATCGTGGACGTCACCGGCGCCGGCGACACCGTCGGCGCGGCGCTGGTGCTGGCGATGGCCGCCGGGGCCAACGTCGAGACCGCGGCGCGGGTGGCCAACGTGGCCGGCGCGCTCAAGGTGCAGAAGTCGGGCACCGCCACCGTGTCCGTGCAGGAGCTGGCCGCGGAGATCGCGCGGGCCGAGGCGAGATGACCACCGAGAAGATCCGATCGCTCGACGAGGTCGTCGCCTGGGTCGCCCAGGCCCGGCGCGCGGGCAAGACCATCGCCCTGGCCAACGGCGTGTTCGACCTCCTGCACGTCGGGCACGTGCGCTACCTGCAGGGCGCCCGGCACCTGGCCGACGTCCTGGTGGTGGCCGTCAACAGCGACGCCTCGACCCGCGCCTACAAGGGTCCCGGCCGCCCGGTGGTGCCCGAGGCGGAGCGGGCGGAGCTGGTGGCGGCGCTGGCGTGCGTGGACCACGTGGTCGTCTTCGACCAGCCCGACGTGCGGGCCCTGCTCCACGCGCTCAGGCCCGACGTCCACGTCAAGGGCAGCGACTACACCGAGGAGACCGTGCCCGAGCGCGACGAGGTGCTCGCCTACGGCGGCCGGGTGGCCATCGCCGGAGACCCCAAGGACCACTCCTCGACCGCGCTGCTCGACAAGCTCAAGAAAGGGCAGGGGTAGCCGAAGGTGCCGCGGCTCTCGGTCATCGTCATCGCCTGGGACGAGGAGCGGGACCTGCCCGACTGCCTGGCCTCGGTGAAGTTCGCCGACGAGATCGTCGTCGTCGACGCCGAGAGCACCGACCGCACCCGCGAGCTGGCGCAGGCCGCCGGGGCCAAGGTCGTCGTCCGGCCCTGGCCGGGCCACGCGGCGCAGAAGGCGTTCGCGCTCTCGCAGGCCAGCGGCGACTGGGTGCTGTCGCTGGACGCCGACGAGCGCTGCTCCGAGGAGCTGCAGGCGGCCATCCCCGAGCTCCTCGCCGCCTCCGGGGTCGACGGCTACCTCGTGCGCTTTCACACCTGGGCCTTCGGGCGGCGCCAGCGCTTCGGCGGCCGCTGGTCGGAGCGGCACCTGCGGCTGTTCCGGCGCGAGAGGGCGAGCTTCCCGGCGCGCGAGATCCACGAGAGCGCGGAGGTCCAGGGCCAGCTCGCCAAGGTCGACGCGCCGATCCTCCACCACACGGTGCGCACGCTCGACGAGCTGGTGGAGAAGCTCAACCGCTACAGCACGCTCGGGGCGATCGAGCGCTCCAAGAAGGGCAAGCGCTTCTCCTACCTGTCGCTGTTGCGCGCGCCCTGGGGCTTCTTCAAGCGCTACGTGCTCTGGCTGGGCGTGCTCGACGGCTGGGACGGACTGGTGCAGGCCTGGCTCGGCGCGACCTACGACTTCCTCAAGTACGCCAAGCTCAGGGACCTCGAGACGCGGCGCGAGTAGGCATTGCCCTCCCTGTCTGCGGGCGGCAGGATGGCCTCGTGCGCATCCTCATGCTCCTGTCCACCTCGTCGGTCACCGGGCCGGCCGAGCTGTGCCTCGACGACGCCAAGGGCCTGAAGAAGGCCGGTCACACGGTGGTCTTCGGGCTCGACACCAAGCGGGCCGGCAACTACGCGCAGGCCATCAAGGCGGTGGGCTACGAGGTGATGGAGGAGCTGACGCTCTGCCGCAAACCCACGCCGATGGAGTTCGCGCGGGACGTCGCGCGGCTGCGCAAGCGGCTGGGGAACGTGGACCTCGTGCACTGCCGCTTCTCGCACGACCACACGGTGGCGCTGGCGGCGATGCAGCGGCTGAAGGCGCGCCCGGCCCTGGTCCGCACCGCCGAGACCGCGAATTCGATGCGGTCGGGGCTGCTGCGCGGGGTCGCCTTCCGGGCCTGTGATGCGGTGATCGTCTCCTGCCAGCGGTACCAGCAGCACATCCGCGGCACCTTCAAGCTGCCGGCCGGGAAGGTGCACGTCGTCCCCGGCCGCGTCGACGTCCGTCGCTGGAACCCGCATGAGGCGGCGGACATGCGCAAGGCCTGGGGCGTCGCGCCCAACGAGGTGGTCTTCGGGATCGTCGCGCGCATCAAGCCGGACCGGCTGCACGATGTGGTGCTGCGCTCGTTCGCGCGGGTGGCGCTGGAGATGCCCAAGGCCAAGCTCGCCATCATCGGCCGCGGCGAGCACGAGCGGGCGGTGCGCGAGATGGCGACCGGGCTCGGGCTGGAGGGCCGGGTGATCTTCGCGGGCTACCCGACGGGCGAGGAGCTGGCCGTCTCGTACAGCGCGCTCGACGCCAAGATCTGGCTCGCCGAAGGCAACGACGGCACCTGCCGCGCGGTGCTGGAGGCCATGGCCTGCGGCGTGCCGATCGTTGCCGGCGACTCGGGTGCGATGGCGGAGTTGGTCCGAGACGGCGTGGACGGGTACGTGGTCAAGGCCACCGACGAAGCGGTCGCCGAGGCGCTGCGCAAGCTGACCGATCCCAAGGTGCGCAAGGCCCTGGGGCGCTCGGCTCTGGAGCGCGCCGCGGAGTTCACGCCCAAGGCCCGCGCGGCGAAGCTGGCCGAGGTCTACTCCTCGGCGCTCAAGGTCTCCGGGCGGTAGACGGGAACGGGGCTTCCCAAAGTTCGAGGTACCGGACGACGACCTTGCGGACGGTCTTGTTCTTATCGGCGGCCTTGACCAGCGGGAAGTAGGCGACTTCGAGGACGTCGACGAAACGGCGGCCGATGAGGTCGGCCTGGTACGCCCGCTTCATTGCTGCCGCCACGGGCCCGAAGCTCAGGACGTACAGGAGCGGGACCAGCAACCAGACCGCTGCGGCCTTGAACGCCTCTCGCCGCTCCGGCTCGCGGCCGAGTTCAGGGTTCGGTTCGGCCATGGCCTCAGTACCGCAGGTACACCGTGCGCGTCTCCGTGTAGAAGTCGAGGGCGGTGTGCCCCTGCTCGCGCAGGCCGAAGCTCGAGGCCTTGGTCCCGCCGAAGGGCAGCTGGTACTCGACGCCCGCCGTCGGCAGGTTCACCACGATGAGCCCGGCCTCGATGGTGTTGATGAACTCGTGCACGCGGCTGAGGTCCTTGCTGACGATGGACGCCGCGAGCCCGAACTTGGCCTTGTTCGCCAGCCGCATCGCGTCCTGGAAGTCGGCGGCCTGCAGCACCGCCAGCACCGGGCCGAAGACCTCCTCCTGGGCGATGCGCATCTCCGGCTTCACGCCCGCGAAGATCGTCGGCTCGAAGAAGAAGCCCTTGTCGTACAGCCCGCCGGTGATGCGCCGGCCGCCGCAGAGCAGCTCCGCCCCTTCCTTCTGGGCGATGTCGACGTACTCGAGGTCGGTCTCGAGCTGGTGCCTGCTCACCGCCGGGCCGACGTCCACGTTGGACTCGAGCCCGTTGCCCACCCGCAGCTTCTTGGTGCGCGCGACCAGCTTCTCCATCACCTTGTCGTAGAGGGGCTGCTCGATGATGGCCCGGCTGCAGGAGGTGCACTTCTGCCCGGTGGAGAAGAAGGCGCCGTTGACCAGGATCTCCACCGCCGCGTCCACGTCGGCGTCCTTGAGCACGATGGTCGGGTTCTTCCCGCCCATCTCCAGCTGGATGCGCAGCCGCTTGGCCGAGACCTTGTCGTAGAGCTTGTTGCCCACCGCGTTCGAGCCGGTGAACGAGATGCCGCGGACCGCCGGGTGATCCGCCAGCGCGTTGCCCGCCGCGGTGCCCGACCCGGTGACCAGGTTCACCACGCCCGCCGGCGCGCCGGCCTCGTGCAGCGCCTCGACCAGCCGCCAGGCCGAGAGCGGCGCCTGGGAAGCGGGCTTGAGCACCACGGTGTCGCCGGCGACGAGCGCGGGCGCGAGCTTCCAGGCGGGGATGGCGCTGGGGAAGTTCCAGGGCGTGACCAGGCCGTAGACGCCCAGCGGCTTGCGCAGGGTGTAGGCCATCACGTTCTCGCGCTCGGAAGGGATCTGCTGGTTGAACATCCGCGCGCCCTCGCCGGCGTAGTAGCGGAAGATGCTCACCGCGCGCTTCACCTCGCCCTTGGCCTCGGGCAGGGTCTTGCCCTCCTCGCGCGTCATCTCCTCGGCCAGCTTCGGGAGCCGCTGCTCGAGCAGCTCGGCGGCCCGGTAGAGGACCTCGCCGCGCTTGGGCGCCGGCAGCGTCGACCACTGCGGGAAGGCGCGCTCCGCGGCGTCGCAGGCGGCGTGCACGTCGGCGGCCTCGGAGGCCTGGAACCTGCCGATCAGCTCGTCGGTGTTGGCCGGGTTGCGGTTCTCGAAGGTCTTCTTCGAGCGGCTCTCGACCCACTGCCCGGCCACGTAGTTCTTGAAGGTCTCGGTCACGACGGCTCCCTCCGGTGGAGGGACCATCGTAGCCAAAGCGGTTTCCCTTGGGGCTTTCTCTAGCTCCGGGCGCGCCGCCGCAGCGCCAGCCGCGCGAGGAGCGGGGCGAGCAGGAACGCCGCGGCCAGGCCCAACGGCGAGCCTGCCGAGCCGCAGGCGATGCCCTTGCCCGGGTCCGTGGTTCCGGGATCGGGATCGGGGTTGGTGGGCTCGGCGCAGGCCTTGGCGCCGGGCCACCACCCGTGGACCAGGAAGTCCTTCGGGCGCACCGAGATCTCGAAGTCGGTGGCCATCGCCTTGCCCGAGTCGAAGGTGAGCCCCCGCAGCACGCGGACGGTGACCCTCTCGGTGGTGGTGGGTGGGATGCCGCTGGCGGCGGTCTTCCAGCTCCAGAGGATGGAGGCGGTGTCGGGCAGGTAGTAGATGTCGCTGGGGTCGAGGCCCGAAACGGAGACGTATTTGGGGATGTCGGCCTCGCTGCCCGACCTGAGCGGCTCGCTCAGGAAGATCTCGACGGAGTCGAGCTCGGAGCCGGTGGTGTACTTGTCGTGCGGCGTGAAGACGACGGCCCGGACGTCGGGGCCCGCGCCGACGCGGAAGGTGGTCGCCCGCGCGGGCTTGGAGACGCACTCGTCGGTCCGGCTGCCCGGGTCGACCTCGAAGAGTCCGTCGATGAGGAAGCCCAGCGGCCGCGCGGTGAGCTTGGTGCCGTCGCGGGCGAGCTCCAGGGACACCAGCGCGCCGTTGGGGTCGCGCAGCGTCGGGGCCGGGGTGGGCAGCGGGTCCGGGCAGGCCTTGGAGACCTCGAACTCGAGCGTGAGGTCGCTGCGCACGTTGGTCAGGCCGTCGGCGGGCGAGACCACGCGGACGACGCAGGTCGCGGCGCCGGCGTCGGCCTGGGCGTGGACGATCGCCGGGGCGAGGGCCGCGCTGAGGGCGAGGGCGATGGCTGGGGCAAGGACGTAGGTTCGCACTTTTTAATCTCCGGTCGGCCTGACCGAGTCTACGCCGTAGAATGCGCGGCTCGGAGGTTTCAGCCATGACCAAGCTCCTGGGGATCGCGGCGCTGGCGCTGTCGGTGGTCGCTCTGGGCGTGTCGCTGACGCGCGGCGGGGGCCCGCCCGCCCCCGAAGGCGCGGCGTCTCCGCCGCCTGTGGACCGGGCGGCCAGGGCGGAGGGTGGCGGCCAGGATGACGGGCGGCTGAGCCAGTTGGAGCTGGAGATCTCGCGGCTGATGAGGCGGGTCGACGCCTTGGAGCGGGCGGGCGTCACCCGGCCGGGCGAGCCGGCGACGGCCATGACGACCGAGCAGCAGGCCAAGCAGCTCCAGGCGCTGCGCACCGAAGTGGACGCGCTGCTCACCGGCGAGCCGCTGGGCACCGAGGAAGGGCGCAAGCGTCTCAAGGACGTGGTGCGGGCGGTCCAGGACGAGATGTTCGCCGACCGGGCGCAGCAGCGGGAGATCCAGCGGGACCAGGAGCGCTCCGACCGGCTCAAGAAGTTCATTGAGGAGGCGCGGCTCTCGTCCACCCAGGCCCAGGACCTGAGCAAGCTGCTCGACGACGAGTCGGCGCAGCGCAAGGCCTGGTCGGACGCGCGCCGTGCGGCGAATGGCGCGGGCGCGGGCGCGGCCGGCGAACCGGTGGCCTCCGGCCAGCAGGCTCGCGAGCAGATGCGGACCCTGCGCCAGACCACGGACGCCACCGCCAAGGCGATGCTCAGCGCCGAGCAGTACACCCAGTACGAGACGATGCGCTCCGAGGATCGCGGCGGCGGACGGGGCGGCGGCCCCGGGGCTGGGCCGGGCAGCCACGGCGGCGGCTCCGGCAATCGCCGCGGCCCCTAGAGCGTCCCGGCCGGCCCGCGGAGCAGGGCGCCGAAAATCCGAACCAATCCGGCGCCTTGTCCGGTTCGGGTGCAAAGGCTTCGTCCAACGGGCGCCCGCTGTTCGTTGCACCGGGTGTACGCCTATCATCAAGCCCCGATGAGCGAGGCCCTGGGAGTGCCAGCGCAGGAAGACGGCTGGCTGAGGCGATTCCACGCCGGCGAGGCCGAGGCGCTGGAGGAGTGTTACCGGGAGCAGTACGAGGTGGTGGACGGCGCGGTCGGGCGGCTGCTGCGCGGGGCGGACCGCGAGACGGTGGTGCACGAGGTCTTCTACCGGGTCGTGTCGGACGCCCGGTTCCGGCAGGCGTTCCACGGCGGGAGCCTGGGCGCGTGGCTGGGGACGGTGGCGCGCAACCTGGCGACGGACCACCTGCGGGCCCAGCAGCGCCACCGCGGCGTCTCGCTGGAGGAGGCGGGCGAGCTGCCGGAGACGACGGCGGCGGACGGCGGGGTCGAGGCGGCCGAGGCGCGCATGCTCATCGACCGGTTTCGCGCCGAGGTGCTGCCGGCGAAGTGGGCGGGGGTCTTCCAGGCGAGGTTCATCGAGCAGCGGGACCAGCGCGACGCCGCCAGGCAGCTGGGGATGGCGCGCACGACGCTGGCGTACCAGGAGCTGCGCATCCGGTCGCTGCTCAGGAAGTTCCTGCTGAAAGGGGGCGCACCATGACCCCGGAGAAGGCTGCATGTGCGATGCGCGAGAGCGTCGATCGCCACTTCGAGGGGACGCTCGGCCCGGCGGCGGAGCGGACGATGCGCGAGCACCTGGGCACGTGCGCGGACTGCCACGGCTACTACGAGCGGCACCTGCTGCTGGCCGGGCTCGACCCCAAGGCGCTGGGTCCGAAGGATCGGCTGGCGCGCGGGTTGGGCGTGACGCTGCCCAAGCCGAACTGGTGGGCGGGCGGGGCGCTGGTGCTGGCGGCCGCGGCGGTCCTGGTGGCGGTGGCTCCGCGGCTGGGGACGGGCCTCGACGACGACGGCTTCACTCCGCGCGGCGGCGGGACTCTGGCGCAGCCGCCGGTGGAGCTGCGGGTCTTCGAGGTCGTGGGCGGCAAGGCCGAGCCCGTGACGGACCGCGTCACCGACGGGAGCGAGCTGGCGTTCTCGTACGAGAACCGCGCCGGCCGCGCGCGGCTCCTGGTCTTCGCGGTGGACGAGCGGCAGCAGATCTACTGGTTCTTCCCCGCCTGGCAGGACCCGGCCACGAATCCCCAGGCGATCGCCATCGAGCGGGCCGACGCCCCGCGCGAGCTGAAGGAGGCGGTCAGGCACCGCTTCGGAGGCGAGAGGCTGACCCTGAGGGCGGTCTTCACGGACGAGGCGGTGACGGTTCGGGAAGTGGAGCGGCGGCTGAAGGCGGGCGAGCCGGTCTCTCCGGGGTCGCAGGAGAAGTCGCTGTCGCTCTCGGTGGTGCGCGGAGGCGGGCCATGAGGCCTGCCCTGCTGCCGCTCGCCGCGGTGCTCCTCTTCGCCGCGCCGGCTCGAGCCGCTGCGGAGGAGGGGAAGGCGACCTTCGCGCTGATCCTGGGCGTCAACCAGGCGGTGGACCCGGAGCTGCCCACTCTGCACTACGCCGACGACGACGCGGCCCGCAATCTCGATCTGTTCCGGGCGCTGGGCGCGCGCACCTACCTGCTGGCGCGGCTGGACGAGAACACCGCGCGGCTGCACCCCCAGGCCCTGGCCGAGGCCGCGGCGCCCCGGCGCGCGGAGTTCGACCAGGCGGTCGCGGCGCTCGCCGCGGACGTCGAGAAGGCCAAGGCCCAGGGGCTGCGCACCGAGGTCTTCTTCGTCTTCGCCGGCCACGGCAACGTCAAGGACGGCCAGGCCTACCTCTGCCTGGAGGACGCGCGGCTCACCGGCAAGGAGCTCTCCTCGGCGCTGCTGGAGAAGGTGCCGGCGACGCGCATCCACCTGATCGTCGACGCCTGCCACTCCTACCTGCTGGCCTACGGGCGCGGGCCCGGCGGCGAGCGTAGGGAGATCGAAGGGGGCTTCAGCCGGTCGATCGGGCTGGCCGCGGACGAGCGGGTGGGGCTGTTGCTCTCGACCTCCTCGGCGCGCGAGAGCCACGAGTGGGAAGGCTTCCAGGGCGGCGTCTTCAGCCACGAGGTGCGCTCCGGGCTCTACGGCGCGGCGGACGCGGACGGCGACGGGGTGGTCGGCTACCGGGAGATCGCCGCGTTCGTGCAGCGGGCCAACGCCTCCATCCCCAACGAGCGGTTCCGGCCCGACGTCTGGGCCAAGCCGCCGCAGGGCACCGACGAGCTGGCCGACCTGCGCCACGGGCTGCGGCGGCGCGTGGAGATCGACGGCGAGCACGCCGCGCGCTACCTGCTGGAGGACCCGCGCGGCGTGAGGCTCGCGGACTTCCACAACGCTCAGGGGCAGGCGCTCAAGCTGGTGCGGCCCATGTCCATGCCGGGCCCGCTCTACCTGCGGCGGCTGAGTGACGAGAAGGAGTACGCCATCGGCGGGACGGAGGACGACGTGGTGGCGCTCTCGAGCCTGGAGGCGGCCGAGCCGCGCGTGCACGGGCGCGGAGCGGCGCACGACTCGTTCCAGAAACTCTTCGAGCTGCCGTTCGACCAGACGGTGGTCGCCGGCTTCAGCCTGCCGGCGTCGGGAGTCGGCCTGAGGGTGGAGGCGCCGCCGCTGCTCAAGCCGATGAAGATCGCGGCGATCGTCGCCTACGGCGTGGGGCTCGCGGGTGCCGTCGGCGGAGCCTGGACCGTGGTCTCCACCGGCCAGGTCCGCGATAGCCAGCCGAACCCACGCACGAACTACGAGGTCGTCGTGCGCAACCAGCGCATCGAGCGCGGCAACGCCACCGCGGCCGCCGCCTTCGCCATCGGCGGGGCGGCCCTCGTGGCGGGCACCGTGCTGGTGTTCTGGCCGGAGGACCAGCCCAAGATCCTCGTCGCGCCGACCGACAAGGGCGCCGCTGTCAGCATCTCCGGGAGGTTCTAGAGCCATGAACCGGGCCCTTTCCATCCTGGTCGCCGCGCTGCTCGGCCTGCTCGGTTGCGTCAAGACGCTGCCGGCCGAGAACTATCCGTGTCCCTGCGGGGACGGCTGGCAGTGTTGCCCCATCGCGAACGTCTGCATCGCCAAGGGCGAAAGCTGCCCGACCCCGTCCTGCATCCCCGACTGTAGCGGCGGCAAATGCGGCCCCAACGAGTGCGGTACCTCGTGCGGCGCCTGCGCCTGCAACGGGAAGACCTGCCACGAGGACGAGGTGTGCACGCCAGTGAAGCGCTGCGGTATCTACGTCGGCGCCACGCGGCCCTCCAAGGTGATGCTGGTACTGGACAAGTCCGGTTCGATGAAGACGCTGGCCACCTCGGACACTCAGTGGGGCTGCGCCAACGACGGCTCTGGAAACGGCTACAGCCCATCGGGCGACTGCAAGTGGAACACGCTCAAGCGCCTGCTGGCCGACGATGGCGGCTTCGTGGACCAGGCGGGGACGCGGGCTCGGATTGGGATGGCGATCTTCTCCGACCCGAGCAGCTCTGATTCGTGCGCCGCCGGTACGGTCCTCGTCCCGGTTCCGGACAGCCCAGGGGCGTCCAGGGCCGAGATGCAGAGCAAGCTCAACTCGCTCACTCCGTCGGGCGGGACTCCCTCTGCGCCGACGCTCCGCAATGTCGCGGCCGACGCGACCTTCACGAAGAAGGAGGAGGCCACCTCCAACTTCGTCATCCTGATCACCGACGGGATGCCCAACTGCAATTCCTCGCTCGCGGACTGCAGCGAGTGCACCAACGGCGGGGACCCGACCAGGATGTGCGGCGACGTCCGCAACTGCCTGGACCACGATGCTCTGATCGCGGCGGTGAAGACCCTGCGCGCCAAGGAGATCTTCACGCTGGTCATCGGCTTCGGCTCGGCGTTCGTGAACCCGGGGGCGAAGGACGTGCTCAACGAGGCTGCCCTCGCCGGTGGCATGCCCCAGAACGGCGCCGACACGATGTTCTACTTCGCCTCGAACACGGAGAGCCTCAAGGCCATCCTCGACAAGATCGTCCCCGCCATCGGCACGTGCCTCTTCAGCCTGGATCGGGCGCCGGTCGACCCCGAGAAGATGGAGGTGCTCCTGACTGACTCGAGCCTCGAGCCGCCCGTGAGCGAGAGCTGGGTCAGAGGAACCGACTGGGAGTACGCCGACGAGACGCACACAACGGTCGCCATCAACGGCGACAAGTGCTTGTTCATCCAGACCGCGACCGAAGGTCGCTACCAACTGAGCTTCCAGGAGAAGACTCCGCTGTAGTCCACCGCTGAAACGGTGGGCCACATCCCGGCATCCCAATCCTCCTGAATGAAGTGGGAGGAGGACTCCATGCCCGGGACGAAACGGGTGGCGCTGACGGCGAAAGTGGCGGCATTCCTCGCTGCGGCAGTCTGGGGGAGGAACGCCATGGCGACCGAGCAGCCCAAGTACCAGGTGGTCGCGAAGTACGACGCCTTCGAGGTGCGCGAGTACGCGCCCTACCTCGTGGCCGAGACCGAGGTGGAGGGCAACCGCCAGGATGCCGGCAACGCGGGCTTCCGGCGGCTCGCCGGCTACATCTTCGGCAAGAACAGCGGCTCCCAGGAGATCGCCATGACCGCGCCCGTCGCGCAGTCCAAGGCGGGCACGAAGATCGCCATGACCGCGCCGGTGAGCGAAGCCCCCGCCGGCGAAGGCAAATTCGTCATCCAGTTCATGATGCCGTCGCAGTACCGGCTCGAAGATCTGCCCAAGCCTCTCGACGAGAGCATCCGCTTCCGGCAGATCCCTGCGCGCCGCGTCGCCGCCATCCGCTACTCGGGGACGTGGTCCGAGAGCCGGTACCAGGAGCAGCTGGAGAAGCTGCGCTCCGCGATGGTGAAGGAAGGGCTGGAAGCGGCCGGCGAGCCTGTCTGGGCGCGCTACGACCCGCCCTTCAAGCCGTGGTTCCTGCGCACCAACGAGATTCTCATCGACGTCCGGAGGTAGCCCCGGATAGCCGAGTCCGTGCGACGGGTTGCGCGGCGTTCGTCCAAAGCGCAGGGCTGGCTCGTTCAAGGGAACAGAACCCCTTCCAGGAGCCGTCCATGCGACGCAACGCCCTCCTCCTCGCCCTCGCCCTCGCTTGCTCGGTGCTCGCCTCCTGCCTCGAGCCGGCGGACCAGAGGCAGACCGCCACGACGCAGCCTTCGTTGTCGGACTGTGCGAAGCGCGCGACCGCCACGGGATCCACCGGAAGCGCCTGCACGTGCGCCCCGTGCGATGGCGACGACGTGTGCACCAAGGTCGGGCGCTGCGGCAAGGTCGTGGATGCCTCCGCCCAGCCGGCGAAGGTGATGCTGGCGCTGGACCGCTCGGGCTCGATGAAGACCACGCCCGAGAGCGACCAGCAGTGGGGCTGCGCCGTCGACGCCTCGGGCAACGGCTACGACCCGGCCGGCTCCTGCAAGTGGAACCAGCTCAAGGAACTGGTCGCCGGCCCCGGGGGAATGCTGGAGCAGGGCGCGGCGCAGGCGCGGTTCGGCCTGGTCGTCTTCCCGGCGGCGAACCTCGGAGACGCTTGCGGGGTCGGCCGCGTCGAGGTCCCGATCCCCAGCGCGCCCGGCCAGAGCAGCAGCGCCATCGCCTCCACCCTGCAGAGCGCCGTCCCTGGCGGCGGCACGCCCTCGGCGGCCACGCTGCGCGAGCTCACCTTCGACTCCAGCTTCGGCAAGGCCGACGCGAGCCGCTACGTGGTGCTCGTGACCGATGGCCTGCCCAACTGCAACGCGTCCAACTCGGCTTGCCAGGCCTGCACCAACGGCGGCGACCCGACGAGGATGTGCGGAGACGTCCGCAACTGCCTCGACGACCAGGCGCTGGTGTCCTCGGTCTCGATCCTCAATTCGCGGGGCATCGACACCTTCGTGGTCGGCTTCGGCGCGGCCATGGCGTCACTCGAAGCCGCCACGGTCCTCGACGCCGCCGCGGTCGCAGGCGGCAGGGCGCTGGAGGGCGAGCGCAGGTACTACCAGGCGGGCAGCGCGGCCGAGCTGGAGACCATCCTCTCGACCATCGGGAACCACCTGCAGCCGTGCATCTATGAGCTCTCGCCCAGGCCGAGGGACCCCGAGCAGCTGCAGATCCTCATGACCGACCAGGAGACCGCTGGCGCCGAGCTGCTGGTCCGCGGCACCGACTGGGACTTCGCCGACGACAGGCAGTACGACTACGTCGAGGTGAAGGGCGAGCGCTGCGAGGCCATCCAGGCGGCGGAGAGCTGCCACTACTCGCTCGAGTTCCTGGCGCTCACCGCGCCCTGACGGCCTCTGGAAACTTTCGAAAAGGAAGAGCGGAGGCAACCCTCGCGGGCCGCCTCCGCTCAGTCCTTCAGGAACGCTGCGAGCCTTACGTCAGCGTCGCCACCATCACGGCCTTGATGGTGTGCAGCCGGTTCTCGGCCTCGTCCCAGACCTTCGAGGCGCTCGACTCGATCACCTCTTCGGTGACCTCCATGTCGTGCACGCCGTTGGTGTGATGCGCGGGCAGGCAGTGCAGGAAGATCGTGCTCGACTTGCCGGTGGACGCCATCAGCTTGGCGTTGACCTGGTAGGGGCGCAGCGCCTCGACGCGCTCCTTGATGCCTGGCTTGTCCTCCTCGCCCATCGACACCCAGACGTCGGTGTAGACGGCGTCGGCGTTCTTGACCGCCTTGTGCGGGTCCTTCTCCAGCTCGAGGACCGCCCCGGTCTCCTTGGCGACCTTCTTGGCCCAGTCCTGCAGCGCGGGGGTGGTGAACAGGCTCTCCGGCGCGCCGATGGTGAAGTGCATCCCCATCTTCATCGCGGCGATGAGCAGCGCGTTGGCCACGTTGTTGCGGCCGTCGCCCACGTACACCAGCTTCTTGCCCCTCACGTCGCCCAGGTGCTCCTCGATGGTGAGCAGGTCGGCCAGCGCCTGGGTCGGGTGGTCGTCGTCGGTCAGGCCGTTCCACACCGGCACGCCCGACCACTTGGCCAGGTCCTCGACCACCTTCTGGTCGAAGCCGCGGAACTCGATGCCGTCGAACATGCGGCCGAGCACGCGCGCGGTGTCGGGGATGGACTCCTTCTTGCCCATCTGGATGTCGTTCTTGCCCAGGTACTCGGGGTGGGCGCCCTCGTCGACGCAGGCGACGACGAACGCGCAGCGGGTGCGCGTGGAGCCCTTCTCGAAGATGAGGGCGATGTTCTTGTTGGCGAGCTTCTTGGGGAAGATGCCCGCGCGCTTGAGGTTCTTGTAGTCGCGCGAGAGGTCCAGCAGGTAGCGGATCTCCAGCGGGGAGAAGTCCTTGAGGGTCAGCAGGCTGCGGCCGCGAAGGTTGATCGGCATGGTCGGCTCCGAAGGGGGAGGGGAGGGGTTAGAAAGAAGGAGCCCTCTGCGGCTGATCGCAGAGGGCTCCGGTTTCGGCTCGCCCGCTCGTCAAGGCGGGCTCGGAAGGGCGCTACTTGTTCAGGAACTTCGACATCGCGTCGGCGAGCGTCGGCTTGCCCATGTCGACCAGCTCGTAGCTGACGTACACGGTCGGCTTGTTGATCTTGATGAGCCGCGCCAGGTCGAACGGGGTGCCGATGAGCACCACCTCGGCCTTGGAGTTGTTGATGGTCTCCTCGAGCTCGCGGATCTGCTCGGGGTAGTAGCCCATCGCCGGCAGCAGCGTGCCGATGTGCGGGTACTTCTTGTAGGTCTCGAGGATCGACCCGACCGCGGTGGGCCGCCCGTCGATGAGGCACTGGGCGCCGTACTTGTCCGCCGCCACCTTGCCGGCGCCGTAGGGCATGCCGCCGTGGGTGATGGTGGGGCCGTCCTCGACCACGAGCACCTTCTTGCCGTGGATGAGCTCGGGCTTCTCGCAGACGACCTCGGAGGCGCCGCGGACGATGAGCGCGTTGTGGTTCACCGCGCTGGCGTTGGCGACCACCTTCTCGATGTCCTCGGCCTTGGCGGTGTTGGCCTTGTTGACGACGATGACGTCGGCGGCGCGGAAGTTCGCCTCGCCGGGGTGGAAGCTCATCTCGTGGCCGGGGCGCAGCGGGTCGGCGACGGTGATCCACAGGTCGGGCTTGAAGAACGGCACGTCGTTGTTGCCGCCGTCCCAGATGACGACGTCGGCTTCCTTCTCCGCCTGGCGCAGGATGGCCGCGTAGTCGACGCCGGCGTAGACCACGGTGCCGTTCTTGATGTGCGACTCGTACTCCTCGCGCTCCTCGATGGTGCACTCGGCCTTGGCCAGCTCCTCGTAGGTGGCGAAGCGCTGCACGGCCTGCTTGGCGAGGTCGCCGTAGGGCATCGGGTGCCGCACCGCCACGACCTTCTTGCCGGCCTTCTGCAAGAGGCGGGTGATGTAGCGGCTGGTCTGGCTCTTGCCGCAGCCGGTGCGCACGGCGCAGACGGCGATGACCGGCTTGCTGGAGGCCACCATGGTGCGCTTGGTGCCCATCAGCGTGTAGTCAGCGCCGGCGGCGATGACGCGCGAACCGAGGTGCATCACGGTGTCGTGCGAGGTGTCCGAGTAGGCCATGATCACCCGGTCCACCTTGTGGTCCTTGATGATCTTCTCCATGTCCTGCTCGGGGAAGATGGGCAGGCCCTTGGGGTAGAGCTTGCCCGCCAGCACCGCCGGGTACTGCCGGCCGTCGATGTTGGGGATCTGGGTGGCCGTGAAGCCGACGACCTCGAAGGCCTCGTTGTCACGGAAGTAGACGTTGAAGTTGTGGAAGTCTCGGCCGGCGGCTCCGAGAATCAGAATGCGCTCGCGCTGCATGGATGTTGCCTCCTTGGTGAACCCGCAGAGGGTTTCGGAAGTTCTTGATCTCCCTTTGGAAACTGGGTGGGAGACGAAGCCGGAAAGGCATACCACCGTTCGCGAACGCTGGGAAGGCTGGAGGGGCGCGCGAGCGGCCGTGCGCCGGCCCGCAGGCGGCCCCACCCGAGTGGCGCCTTGACCTGGCGACCGAGACGGTTTGTATCCTCGCTCGCGCCTCGCCAGGGGAGCGGCGAGGCACACCGGGCGGGGACATCCGAGGAGACGCCATGAAGACCTGGAGCTTGCGGACCGACCCGCTCACCGGGGAGCAGTTCTACGAGGTCTACCTCCGGGGCGGGGCGCTCCTGAGCGACGTGCTCCTGAACAAGGGTTCGGCCTTCACCGTGGAGGAGCGCAACGCCTTCGAGCTGCAGGGCCTCTTGCGGCCGGCGACCAACACCATGGAGCAGCAGGTGGCCCGGGTGATGGAGAACTACGAGCGCAAGCACGCCGACCTGGAGCGCTACATCCACCTGACCTCGCTGCTCGACCGCAACGAGACGCTCTTCTACCGGGTGCTCACCGATCACCTGAAGGAGATGCTGCCCATCGTCTACACGCCCACCGTCGGCGAGGCGTGCCTGTCGATGTCGCACATCACCCGCAATTACCGCGGCGTGACGCTGGACCCGAGCAACATCGGGCAGATCGACCAGATCTTCCAGAGCCTGGGGCGCCCGGAGATCTCGCTCATCGTGGTCACCGACGGCGAGCGCATCCTCGGCCTGGGCGACCTGGGCTCGGACGGCATGGGCATCCCGGTCGGCAAGATCAACCTCTACGTCGCCGCGGGCGGCATCCACCCCGGCGTCTGCCTGCCGGTGTGCCTGGACGTGGGCACCAACTGCGAGCGGCTGCAGAAGGACCCGCTCTACCTGGGCGTCAAGCAGCCGCGCCTGACCGGGCAGGCCTACTACGACTTCGTCGAGCGCTTCGTGCTGGGCGTCAAGCGCAACTTCCCCAACGCGCTCCTGCAGTGGGAGGACTTCGCCAAGCACACCGCCTTCACGCTGCTCGAGCGCTACCGCGAGCGCATCCTCTCCTTCGACGACGACATCGAGGGCACCGGCGCCACGGCGCTCTCGGCGCTGCTGACGGCCAGCCGCATCAAGAAGCGGCCGTTCAAGGACGAGCGCTTCGTCATCGTGGGCATGGGGCAGGCGGGCACGGGCATCGCGCGCAACATCGCGACCGTGCTGCGCGAGGAAGGCTGCGGCGAGGAGGAGGTGCGCGCGCGCATCTTCTCCATCGACATGCCGGGCCTCCTGCTGGAGGACACCCCCGGCCTCGAGGGCCCGCAGCAGCCCTTCGCGCAGCGGCGCGCGGCGATCGCCGGCTGGAAGCTGGAGTCGCCGGGGCGCATCGGCCTGATGGACGTGGTCAAGAACGGCGGCGCGACGGTGCTCATCGGCGTGACCGCGAAGGCCAACCTGTTCAACACCGAGATCCTCACCGCGCTGGCCAAGAACTCCGAGCGGCCGGTGGTGATGGCGCTGTCCAACCCGACCTCGAAGTCGGAGTGCACGCCGATGGACGTCGTGCGCGCCACCGACGGCAAGGGGCTCATCGCCACCGGCAGCCCGTTCCCGCGGTCCGAGTGGAACGGGCGCACCTTCGCCAGCTCGCAGTGCAACAACCTCTACGTCTTCCCGGGCATGGGGCTGGGCGCGCTGGTGGCCAAGTCGCTCAAGATCACCGACCGGATGTTCCTGGCGGCCTCCAAGGAGCTCAGCCGGCTGGTGAGCTCCGAGCACGAGGCGCTGGGCCTGCTGCTGCCGGACATGGACGACATCCGCGAGGTGAGCGCGCGGGTGGCGCTGGCCGTGGCCCGGCAGGCGCGCGACGACGGCCTCGGGCGGCGGCTGTCGGACGACGAGCTCTACGCGCAGATCAAGCGGGCGCAGTGGAAGCCCGCCTACACGCAGTACCGTCCCGGGCCGGTGGCCGGCGGGAGCTACGGCGGGGTGGGGTTCCCGTTCTAGAAACCACCCCCCGACCCCCTCCAGCGGAGCTGGAGGGGGAGCCGTTCGTTGCCGTCGACGACGCGGTAGGAGCTCCTAGCACCGCCACGCGCGAACTCGTGCAGAAACCTTCGTCCGGGCTTGGACGTCGTGTGCCGTGAGCTCCGCAGGGGGTCGAGTCGAGCGGAGCCGGGCCCCCCCCCCGC